>CP101406.1:3661813-4272115 GCA_024758765.1 Mycobacterium sp. SVM_VP21 | reverse complement strand
TCGCGGCCACGAAGGCGTCGCCGTCGTCCAGCGCCAACGGGAACTGCTTGGTGGGGTACGCCTTGTCGGGCAGCAGCTGCGCGGCCATCGAAGCAACGTTGACGATCACCGCGCCGTCGGGCGCGACGTCGTAGAACACCTCGTTGACGACGAGGGTGCCGAACGCGTTGATCCGCATGACGAATTCAGCGTCGCCCATGCTCGGGCTGACCCCGGCGGTGTGGATCACCGAGGCCAGTGTCCCGAGACCTGCCGCGGTGTCGAACAGCCGGGTCACCGCGTCACGATCGGTGACATCGCAGTTGACGGCGGTCGCGGCGATACCGAGCTCGGAGAGCCCGGCCTGCGCGGAGTCGAGCCGCTCCTGCCGAACATCGCACAACACCACGGTGTGGTCTCGGCCCAGGATCTTGGCCGTCGCCAGACCCATCCCGCCCGCGCCGCCGGTGATCACTGATACTGAGGCCATAACTGGACGGTAGACGGCTGCGCATCAGTGCCGGTCGACTGGGTGATGCGGAGAGTCGAAATGACCGATCTGTCAGGCAAAGTGGCGCTGGTGACCGGCGCGTCGTCCGGCTTGGGCGCGGCGACGGCCCAACTGTTCGCCGCCCGTGGCGCGACGGTGTTCGGGTTGGCGCGCGATGCCGAGCGACTGGCCACGGTGTTCGCCGACGTACCCGGCGGGAAGTACGCCCCCACCGACATCAGCACCGCGGCGGCCTGCGCGGCGGCGGTCGAGCAATGCATCGCCCAGTTCGGCCGACTCGACGTTCTGGTCAACGTCGCGGGCGCCCATCAGATGCGCCACACGCTGGCCGTCACAGACGACGAGTGGGCCCACGATCTCGCGGTCAACCTCAACGGACCGTTCTTCCTATGCCGCGCGGCGCTGCCGCACCTGTTGGAGACCGCCGGCAATATCGTCAACGTCGCCTCGATCGCCGGGGTGGAGGGCCAGGCCTACTCCGCGGGCTACTGCGCGGCCAAGCACGGGCTCGTCGGGCTCACCCGGTCGTTGGCCGTGGAGTTCACCGCGGAGACGTTGCGGGTCAACGCGGTGTGCCCGGGCGGGATGCTGACCCCGCAGGTGACCAACTTCCAACTTCCCGAGGGCGCCGACGTCAATCTCGTCATGCGGGTGGCCTCGCCGCGCGGGATGAGCGCACCGAGCGACGTCGCCGAAGTGATCGCGTTTCTGGCCAGCGACTCCGCTGCCGCGGTGCACGGCGCGGTCTATATGACTGACAACGGGAAAACCGCCGGGTAGGACGCCCTGCGGCAGCAGCTGTGTCGCCCCCGGTCGGATGTCTGAATTAGCGTGCCAACCATGGAACCGAAACCGGGCCCTACTGCGACTCGTCCCGTCCTGCCAGAGGGTTACGGGTTGCCAAGTTCAGCAGAAGGTTTGTTGAGCTGGTCAGAAGTCAAACAGCGATTGACCGCGTCCCAGCACTATTGGCTGACCACGGTGCGCCCGGACGGCACCCCGCACTCCGTGCCGCGTTGGGGCGTGTGGCTCGACGGTCGGTTCTATTACGACGGCGCGCCAACCACCCGCCATGCGCGCAACCTCCAGGACAACCCGGCGTGCACCCTGACCCTGGAAAGCGGTACGCAGGTGGTGATCGTCGAAGGAATCTCCACTGCAACCTCGGCAGACCCGGACGGTCTCGGAGCCCGGCTGGCGACCGCGTTTGAGAAATACCACCCGCAGTACGCTCCGGGCCCCGATGCCTGGGCGGGGCAGGACGGCGGCGGGCTTCGCATGATCATCCCGCGGCGGGCACTGGCCTGGTTCGCGTTCCCAACCGACTGCACCCGCTTCGTCTTCTGACCGATGTCGCCGATCAGCGCAGCGGCAGGCCCGTCACTGCCCGGGCGATGACCAGCCGCTGGATCTCACTGGTGCCTTCGAAGATGGTGAAGATCTTCGCGTCGCGGTGCATTCGCTCGACCGGGTAGTCGCGGGTGTAGCCGTTGCCGCCGAGGATCTGGATCGCCTCGTCGGTGACATAGACCGCGGTCTCGCTGGCGAACAACTTGGCCATCGAGCCCTCCGCGTTGTCGAAAGCCTTGTTGTTGCGTCCCATCCAGCCGGCCCGCCACACCATGAGCCGGGCGGCGTCGATGCGGCTCTTCATGTCTGCCAGCTTGAACGCCACCGCTTGGAACTCCCCGATCTTGCGACCGAACTGTTCACGCTGGCAAGCGTATTCGAGGGCGTACTCGTAGGCGGCGCGGGCCACTCCGACCGCCATCGCACCGACGGTCGGTCGGGTCCGCTCGAAGGTCTTCATCGCGGCCTGTCCCCCGGCCGACGCACCGGATTTGACCCGAGCGACGCGCTCCTCGAACTTCTCTCGGCCACCAAGGATCATGTCCTCGGGCAACCGCACGTTGTCGAGCACGATCTCCGCGGTGTGCGACGCCCGGATGCCGTGTTTCTTGAACTTCTGTCCCTGCGCCAGGCCCGGAGTGCCGGGTGGGATCACGAAGCTGGTCTGTCCGCGCGAGCCGAGTTCGGGATAGACCGAGGCGACCACGATGTGCACGTTGGCGATGCCGCCGTTGGTGGCCCAGGTCTTGGTGCCGTTGAGCACCCACTCGCGAGTCCCTTCGTCGAAGCGGGCACGAGTCCGGATCGCGCCGACGTCGGAACCGGCATCGGGCTCCGAAGAGCAGAACGCCCCCAGCTTGGGATCATCCGCGGTGCCGAACATCTCCGGCAGCCACTGGCCCAGCTGTTCGGGAGTTCCGTTGCCCGCCAGGGCTGCTGCCGCCAGGCCGGTGCCCAGAATCGACAGCGCGATGCCGGCGTCACCCCAGAACAGCTCCTCGAACACCGTCAACATGCCGATCCCGCTGGGCTCGGCGGCCTGGGTCGCGAACAGTTCCGGCGAGTACAGGCCGATCTTGGCAGCCTCGGCGATGATCGGCCACGGCGTCTCCTCCCGCTCATCCCATTCGGCGGCAGCCGGGCGGACAACCTCAGCGGCGAACCGGTGCACCCAGTCCCGTACCTCGATCACGTCATCGCTGAGCTCTACCGAGAACGACATGGCTACTCCTGGAAAGGTCATGAGTGGGCTTCGCGGCACACGGCCTGCTCGATTGTGGCACCCCTGATGCGTTCAACCAAGCGCTGCTCAGGCAATGCGAGCCGCCCCTGCGGCCGTGGATGCCCGCAACCGCACCGCGGGCTGACGCCCCGGCAAATCACCGTCGTTTCGCTGACACTGTCGGTGTAGCATTCCGATAGGCGATGAAGCCCGCCTTAACCGCCGCACCCGGCTAATAGCTTCTACCCCGATCTTCGTGGTAGAAGGCGGTACCGGATGACTTACGGCAACATCACTTCCGCCCCGATCGGACTGGCTTTCGCCGCGTTGCCACCGGAAATCAATTCCGGGCGAATGTATCTCGGGCCAGGTTCTGCTCCAATGGTGGCCGCCTCGGCCGCCTGGGATGCGCTTGCCACCGAATTGTCCATCGCCGCAAGCGGCTACACCTCGGTCATCTCCGGGCTGACGGGCAGCGCCTGGTTGGGTCCGACATCGGTGGCGATGGCTGCGGCGGCGACACCGTTCATGACATGGCTGAGTCAGACGGCTGAAACTGCAGCCGAGATCGCCGGCCACGCCCGTGCGGCGGCCGCCGCCTACGAGTTGGCCTTCTCAATGACGGTTCCGCCGCCGGTGATCGCCGCCAACCGCAGCCTGCTGCTGGCGCTGGTCGCCACCAATTTCTTTGGTCAGAACGCCGCAGCCATCGCCGCCACTGAGGCGTACTACGCGCAGATGTGGCTCCAGGATTCCACCGCGATGTACCACTATGCCGAGTCTTCGGCGCTCGCATCCACCTTGCCGTCCTTCGGCCAGCCACCGCGAACGGCCGATCCGGCCGCCCAGGCGGGCGCGGCCGCCGACAGCGCGACCCAGCAACTTCAAACGACGCTGTCATCACCACTGGTTCAGATCCTCGAACACGTCCCGAACGTGACGAACTCCGTGCTGTCCGCTGCGAACGCCGTCACCTCCGGACGCGGTATCTACACCATCAACATGCGACTCGCCGCCCAGGCTCAGTCGACGCTTCCCTTGGGCCCGCGGCCGACCTTGATCACGGCAACCGGAGGCACCGCACCACCTCGGGTCACTGCTGCCTGGGGTAGATCCGGCCTGATCGGCAGCCTCTCGGCGCCGCCCTGCTGGTTCACCTCGGCACCCGAGGTACGGCCGACTGCATTGGCTCTGACGGATTCGGTTGTCACGGCCGCCCCCGCCGCGTCCGCCGACTCCGGCGGCGGCAACGTCTTCAGCCAGTCGGCACTGGGCACGCTGTCGCGCGACGAACGGCGGCCCTCACGGGCGAAAAGCAAACCGATCATCGTGCGCTCCCCGGCCGCCGGTTAGCGCACACCAACGCCGGAACCGATCAGGAAAGGAATCCCACGCCATGGACTTTGATATGGATTTCGGTGCACTGCCACCGGAGATCAACTCGGCACGCATGTACGCCGGGCCCGGCAGCGGTCCGCTGCTGGCAGCGGCCACAGCCTGGGAACAGCTCGCCCGTGAGTTGAATGTAGCGGAGGAGTCCTACCGCTCGGTGGTTGCCGGGTTGGCCACCGACGGCTGGCAAGGCCCCTCGTCGGCGATGATGGCCGGCGCGGCCAGTCGCTACCTGAGCTGGTTGCATGCGACTGCCGGGCAGGCCGAACAGACCTCCGTGCAAGTCAAGGCCGCCGCCGCGGCCTACCAGACGGCCTGGGCGGGCATGGTCTCACCTCCGCTGATCGCCGCCAACCGACTGCACCTGACGACGCTGATCGCCACCAACTTCTTCGGGCAGAACAGCCCGGCGATCGCCGCGACCGAAGCCGACTACGAGCGGATGTGGGCCCAGGACGCCGCCACGATGCACGGCTATGCCGCGTCGGCGTCCAACGCTGCCACGCTGACGCCGTTCGCCGCCCCACCTACCGTGGCCGCGCCCGCATCAGCCGCCGCGGCGCAACCGGCAGCGGTTGACCCGTCCTCGCTGCTCTCGATTGCGCTGGATGTCCCGGCGCTGACCAGTGCGGCCGCTTCGACGACGAGTTCAACGTTCTCAGGCGTCGCCATCCAGACCACCAATCACGCCCTGGCGGTCAACGCGATGCGCGACGAACACCAGGGCATCGGGCCCTTCATCGCGAGCGCGCGTCGTTCGTCGGCCACGCCCGGGCTGGGTGGCATTGCCACACCGCCGGTTTCAGCTTTCGCCGGTCGGGCCAGCCTGGTCGGTGCACTGTCGGTGCCGCAGGGCTGGGCAGCTGTCGAATCCACGGCAACCGGACCTGCTGCGGCCGCCCCAGCGGCCAACGCGACAGCTCCGGCGGCGCCGCCGATCTCCTCGACCCCACCTCCGGGCGTGTTCGGCGAGGCCATGCTGGGCACCTTGGCCGGACGTGGCGCCAACAACGCCGCGGCCAAACTACGGCGGCCCAGTGTGATACCGCGGTCGCCGGCGGCCGGATAAGTGGTGCGAGATGATCGACCGCGGCAACTTCGCCAGCGTCATGTCAGCCGATGGGCCGCGAACGCGTGGCAGGGCGGATTCATTCCGGCAGGCATTTCGGTGTCACGCCCAGATGGCTTGTGCGGCAACATAGCCGGCGTAGTAGGCACCGAGACCACAGGTCAAGGTGAGCACCAGATTGGCGACCGCGTAGAACCTGGCACCGGCGGCGGCCAGCTGGACCGTCTCGTAGGAGAAGGTCGAATACGTGGTCAACGCTCCGCAGAAGCCGGTGCCGATCAACATCTGCAGCCGCTCGTCGCCGGTGCCCACCGCCCCGACGAGTAGGCCCAGGACCAGGCTGCCGAGCACGTTGGCCGTGAACGTGCCCCAGGCGAAGGTGGTGTTGTGCCGGGCTTGGATGAAGCGGTCGGTCAGGTACCGCAGTGATGCTCCCACCGCGGCGCCGGCCATCACCAGCAGCCAGTTCACTGGCCATCGGCGGTTCGGCCGACGTATCTGACGACCTCGACTTCGTCGAGCATTATCAGCCCTTCGGCGACCAACTCGTCGAGTTCCGGCAGGAAGGCGCGGATCCGCTCGGCGGTGTCGACGATGATGATCGACACCGGCAGATCCTCCGACAGCGATAACAGCCGGGTGGTGTGAATGGTCGAGGAGGCACCGTAGCCCTCGACGCCGCGAAACACCGTCGCCCCGGCCAGTCCGGCCCGACGCGCTCGATGAACGATCTCGCTGAACAGCGGCTTACGATGCCAGGTGTCACTCTCGCCCACCAACACCGTCATACGCAGCGCGGATCCGGTGAGTTGGGTCATGTTCTCCTCCTGAGGATCAGACGTCGAGTGAGGGCCGCCGCCGCCCACGCGGTGATCAGGACCAGAATCGGCGTAGTGAACAGATAGAGCAACGCGCGGGCCGGATGGCCCGCACCGACAAGGGCGTCGACATCACCGGCAAACGCGGAAAACGTCGTGTACCCCCCCAGCACACCGGTGCCCAGCAGCGGCCGCAGCAGGCGATGCCCGACCCACAGTTCGGTGATCGCCACCATTAATGCCCCCATTAGCGCAGACCCGCTCACATTGACGGCGAGTATGGTCCAGGGAAAGCCAGCCGTCGGGGTCGGCCACGCCAGTTCGATACCGTGGCGGGCGCAGGCGCCGATCGCACCGCCAACGGCCACCGCCGCAACCACCGGCGCCTGCTCTCGTACCGCCACGGACTGCCGGCGCCGAACGAACAGTCCTGGACTGGTGTTCACGTCAGATCCTCGTGTCGGCATGGCTCAGGATAGGCATCCGGTAGCCGTAGTATTCGTGAACCTCGTCGTAGCCGTCTACCCCGACGGCTCCGCACCCCGCCCCTTTGGCGGCGCCACCCAGCCCTGAACTCAATAATCCCGGTGTCTCCTGGGGTATCCCATGTCCGTTACCGACAAATGCGGCGGCTTCGTTCCATTGCCGCCACTTTCCTACGCACAGTGCTGAACTGGACGGAAGTGGCACACTAGCCACCTGCGGGAGGGCGTGGCATTCTGAATCGGCGGTCTCTCATACGGAACATCTTGTTGCCGGTGGCACGGTCGGGGGGGTTGCTGATCGGCCCGAAAGTCGGTGCAGCTGCTGGCATATTCGTCGACGCGTTCGATGCCCACGCCGGCAAGGCGCGGAAACGTGTTGTCTTCGCGGCCACCGATTCAGCGGCGGGGTCGGACGTCGGCGCCGCCGTCGTCCACCTCGGCGGAACAGACAGATTGCCGACTCGGTCGGAGGTGTTCACACTCACCAGCACCCCACCGCGAACGCATTCCGTCTCCGGCGTAGTGGGAGTTCCGATAGTGAAGGCTGGCTTGATCCCTTTGGCGGCGAGCTTGCCTGCCTGGATTTGAGCCAGGCGCGTCCCCGTCCCGAATGCACCGGCCTGGAACACCGCGTACGCGGTCTGCCAAACCGGGTTCAGTGGTCCGTAGAGCGTGGCCAAGGTACTGAAAGCCGTAAGTACCGGCGTTGACGACGCTGCTGCGGTCGGGTCTGCTGCGGCGGCGGTTTGGCCTAACCCGAGTGCTTGCAGCTGTTGGGGCAACGCCGACATCAGTTGCGACAGCGTCGCTTGTGACTGACCCATCGTCGAGTTGCTGAGGGCGTGGACAACGGCAGCGGCCTGACCCGACTGCCCGGCGGGGTTGGTGGTCTGCGGCGGCTGGTCGAGCGGCGTCAACAGGGACGCGGCCGATGAGGCTGCAGCGTAGACATACATCGCGGATGCGTCTTGTGCCCACATCTCGGCATAGGCCGCCTCAGTGGCCGCTATCGTCGGCGTGTTCTGCCCAAAGAAGTTGGTTGCGACCAGCGTTGCTAACTGGATGCGGTTAGCCGCAACCACTGGCGGCGGTACCGTTGCGGAGAACGCGGCCTCGTAGGCGACCGCGGCCGCCCGTGCCTGGGTGGCAGCATCCTCGGCCTGCGCTGCCACCGTGGTCGCCCATGCGATATAGGGTGCGGCTGCGCTGGCCATGGCCGTTGCCGTAGCACCAGACCAATTCTGGCCCTGCAGATCGGCGAGCGTGGAGGAATATCCTGCCGCAAACGAATCCAGTTGCGTGGCAAGTGCATCCCAGCCGGATGCAGCAGCCATCATCGGCCCCGCTCCAGGGCCGGTATACATCCGAGCGGAGTTGACCTCGGGCGGCAATGCCCCGAAATCAAGCATCAGCGTTCCTCTCATCACGATGCTCCCGCGAACCCACTCGCCTCGGGCGACTGCGGGCGCCAAGGACAGACGACCAGCGGCTATCCGCCCAGAGACGGGCGAGGCATCTTGAATCGGCGGGGTTGGACGCGCAGCATGCTGCTGACCGTGGAACGCGCCGCCGCTCCCGCGGCCATACCTGCCATCGGCCCTAGGCCCGCCATCGGCGCCGCCTCGGCCGCGCTCGCCACGGCACCTTCCGGCGACGCGGTGGCCGCGAACTCCATCTCCGACAGCCAGTACGGATCCTCGCTGACGCTGGCCACCGGGGTCGCCGAGGCCCACGCCGGAGGAGCAGACAGGCCGCCGATCGGTGCCGCCTGTCCCACGGCGGCAAGCACCGGGCCGCGCTCGACAGAGGAAAGGACTTGAGAGGGCAGTTGTGGGACCGCAGGACTCAGCGCGGGTGGGGTAGCGCTGGCCTCCTGTAAGCCGATCCGGTAGAGCCCGGACCCGAAGCTACCCCCGGAGGTGATTGTGCGGCTGATCCCGTCGCCGAAGTTGACCGGATTGGTGACGGTGTTGAACGCACCGAAGGCGTCCAATACCGACGGATCCGCCGCCGCCGATACCGTCGCCGGACTCGCCGCCGTCGAGCCGGCCGAAGTGCCCGACGCCAGCGATTGCAACTGTTGTGGAACCAGCGACATCAACCGCGACAGAGTCGACTGTGACTGCGACACCGCCGAGGAGCCCGCAGCTTGGTGGACCGCGGCAGCCTGGCCGGACTGCCCAGCCGGATTCGTGGTCTCCGGCGGTTGGCTGAACGGTGTCAGCTGCGTGGCCGCCGATGAGGAAGCGGCATAGCCGTACATCGCGTGGGCATCTTGCGCCCACATTTCGGCGTAGTCAGCTTCGGTAGCCGCGATCGCCGTTGCGTTCTGTCCCAAGATGTTGTTCGCGATCAAGTTCATCAGCTGAACGCGATTCGCCGCGACCACTGTTGGCGGCACGATTACTGCCAACGCCGTCTCATACGCGCTGGCCGCTGTCCGAGCACGGCTAGCCACCTGCCCGGCGTGCGCGCCAGTTGCGGCCAGCCACGCGACGTACGGAGCGGCCGCAGCGGCCATCGCTTCCGACGTAGCCCCCGACCAGACCTCGCCCTGCAGCCCCAAAACTACTGCCTCGTAGTCGCGCGAGACCGACTCCAGTTGGCCAGCCAGCGTATTCCACGCTGTCGCAGCGATCATCAACGATCGCGACCCCGGCCCCGAATACATCCTCCCCGAGTTAACCTCGGGCGGCAATTCCGCGAAATCAATCATCAGTTATTCCTTTCTCGGGCAGCACTACAGAACTCGGTGTCATGGGTTATCGGCTTCTCGAGTGCGCGATACATCACTGCGACCTGTTACCGCGCGAATAGTGGCATTTCTTCTATCCAGAGGTCGCGCAGCGATGCCGCCTTTGGACGGCAACAGATCGGTTAGTCCTGGGCGAGGTTCATGGCGGCAAAGGATCTCAAATGAGGAGGGGCGGGCGGGCTGGCCGGCGGAGCGGCTGACGGTCCGCACGGTCCGGCTAACACGACTCCCCGATAATGGCGCCCGCAGTGCCCGCGGCCTACAGCCGACAGTTGTGCGAGGTTTGTTGGCTAGCGAATCCAGCATCTGTCCGACGGCCCCCTACCCGATCGCTTACCGGATAGAGGCCATCAGCCGAGCCCGGCGGTTATGGCGAGCCTCATCGCCCATTGCCAAAGTACTCCTGCATCGGGATACCTAGCTGGAGCTATTGTCGCAGCTAGCTGAAGATGTTCTGTGTGGCCTCGCCCACATTGATATCAACGAAAACTGTTCTTTCGGCCGCCCCTGCACCATTGATATGGCGATTGCAATCGCTCAACTAAGTAGCTGAAAAATCACCGCGGGGTGTGCACGTCAGTGACGTCCAGCGGCGGCCAGGGGCAACGGACCGCGATCGAAGACGCCCTGTCTACCGTGCCGGACGGGTGCTGGGTCACTCACAACAGCCCAGACACCCATGCCTGTCCCACCCGATACGAGCGAGCCGGAGGGTCAGACGCCAGAATTCAGTGCCCCGCTTTATTGAACCGCTCGATCGACCGGGTGATCTCGGCCTCGGCTTCGGCGCGGCCCACCCAGTCGGCGGCCTTGACGAACTTGCCCGGCTCCAGGTCCTTGTAGTGCACGAAGAAGTGCTTGATCGCGTCCAGCTCGTAGGCGGGCACGTCGCTGATGTCCTGGATGTGGTCCCACCGGTGGTCGCCGGCCGGCACGCACAGCACCTTGGCGTCGCCGCCGGCCTCGTCGGTCATCTGGAACATCCCGACCGGACGCGCCTCTACCAGCACACCGGGGAACACCGACTGCGGCAGCAACACCATCGCGTCCAGCGGGTCGCCGTCCTCGCCGAGGGTGTCCTCAATGAAGCCGTAGTCGGTCGGGTAGCCCATCGGCGTGTACAGGTAGCGGTCGAGCTTGACCCGCCCGGTGGCGTGGTCAACCTCGTACTTGTTGCGCTGACCCTTGGGGATTTCGATGGTCACGTCGAATTGCATCTTTCACGGCGCCTTTCAAGATCGATTTGTCGGAGGCTATGCGCTAACAATAACGGTGCGGGGACTATGCACTCTCGATAAACTGCTCAGTAACGTCGTACCCTGTCGAATGCATGCGGATTGCAAGTTCTAACAACTCATCTTTCGCCCGCTTAGGTAGCAGTTCGATCGACCCGGTGGTGGACGAATCATACTTCGCGGAAGCATAGCGCTCGAGGAGCGAATCCTTCTGCGCCTCCGTAACTTCGATCGAGAGCAGCTTCATCCCGGCGAACGCATCTTTCGCCATCTGCTCCATCCCCGCTTCCTGCAAGGCCTTCAGACGTTCATCGTTGATCCACACGTTTATTGTTATTCCCGCGGCATTCCTAGCCATATCCTAATTCCTTTCCAGCTGATCCAGCTCAAAGATCGGCAACCGGCCCTCCAGGTATTCATCAGTGACGAACGGCGAACTCATACCGTATTTCCCGCAGCCTCCATCACAATTTCGAAGACCTCGCGCCTCTGACCCGCTGGGCAGGCTGGACCTCACCCGTGAGAATGCTCCGAATGAGACTGCCACTAAAGCTCTGCGCCATCGAGTCATGCCCGCATAATGCCGAATTCGTCACTTCCAGACATGCCGTGCGGTACCAGTTTTCCCGGAGGAATACCGGCTTGATAGACAACTTCTCCCGATACTGCTCGAGAAGCTTTTGCGCATCATAAGGGTCATCCCGGCCCCAGTGGCGGTGGCGACTACATGCGCCACGCACGGAATCCTGGCCGAAAACTGAGGGGCCGACGACAACACCGGCCGGGATTTCTTCAATCATTTTTGGTTGGCGAAACTTGACGAAAATATAACCGATTATTTGCGCCAGTCCGACCAGCAGTAGCAGGACGAACAGCACCGCCGTCAATTGAGAATTTGGCACTGTGGGCTCCTCATATCGCAAAAACTCTTGGTTCGGCTTCACTCGCCGCGATCAACCATGGACGGCAAAGCAGAAAAGCTAGGCACAGCGCTCCAGTCCCCACCATCACGGATATGGGATAGGCGATGCCGGGCGAAGCGATCAGGCCTGGCAATATCCCAATCGTCAGCACCGGCGGCACGTGAATCTGCGGTGCCCTCAGGACGAGAATCCCGAAGCCGGCCGCGCCGACTGCAGCGATGGCACTGTGTCCTACCAAGCTCGCCGAAAGCCACCCCACCAAAGCGCTCAGCGAGCATGTCGCGATCAGAGCGCCCGGTCGGCCTGCCCAGGGACAACTCGTAGGACGCAAAAACATTTCGTAAGTCAGCACGAGAAGCGGGGGGAACAACATGAACCGGAGACCCGATGCCCCGGTGCCGAACGTCATCAGGGCAATGAATAGCGCAAAGAGCCAGGTACCAGGTCGCCGGAAGGACGGTGCGTCACTCGGCATTTGAGCTCCATCGGCCGCATCCTGTCCAGTTTCTCGATACCGTTGCAGACACCGCCGCCGCCAAGGCACCAGAACACAGATCAGCACGACCAAGCCGAGCGCTACCGAAACCGGGTACCACCAGGTCTTGATTTCCAAGACGAGTGGCAGCAGGCCTGCCGGCATCGCCGCGGAGATGCTGGCTCGAAAAACGATGAGCACCAACAGGCATAGACCAACATCGAGAAGCACGCTCATAGGACTGTACCCATAGGCAATGGTGATCGCCGTGCCGATAACGGCAGCCGAAGCCGGTGCAACGACAAGCCGCCACCGCTGGCTTGCCCAGCGACCCCACGGTCGCATCAACACTTCGTAGGCGACCGCCACCAACCCAGGGAACAGTACGAAGTAGCCGCGGCCGAACCCTGCACCGAGTGCGATCACGGCGACATACAGCAGCACTGCGCCCACCACAAGGAGGCGATCTCGACCTACCACGATCTGGCTGGACATAAGATTCACCAGCCCGGAAGCGGCACCACGGGACATAGCCGAAACGAACGTCCCGTGGCGCCGGACCTGTGGTCGGACCACAGCATCACCCCCCAGGGCTGCTTCCACCGCCGCTAGGCGGTGTCGCCGGTCTCCAGCCAACGACTGCACGCCGGCCCGAGCCTTTCCAAGGCTTTGCGGTCGAATCGTTCGATCTGCTCGGACGTCAGTTCGGTGCGAAAATCACGCTTCGGGCCCTTGTGAAAGAACGCCTTGGCGCTCGACATGTGCTCACCGCCAAACGGTGCCATCTTTTCCGCACGGCCCTTCATGTACTCAAACGAAGAGTGCCGGAGGATGTCGTCCAGCCGCAGCGTTCCCGGGTCGATGGTCAAGAACTCGGCGATACGGACGACCTGACTCGGCAAGTCGTCTTTCAGCTGCCGGTAGTGAACCAACAGCACGTTGGGTTCATCCCTGAGCTTCCACCACGACGCCATGATGCCCAGCAGATCGCAACACTCGTAGCCATCGTTGTCGAGCCACAGATCGAAGAACTTTTGCATATCTTCCGGGATCACAAGTGGTGTTGAATTGACCGACCACACGGCATATATCCGATTGATCTCCGACATCGTCGCGGCCGAGAAGTTCTTGAGATAATTGTGGAAGCTAATGCCAAGGTCCTTGCCGTTGCGGCCCACAAATACGTAGCGCGGTTCCGGAGCGATCGGGAGCGCATCCGCCGGCAGATGGGACTTCATTACGCGCCGCATTCCGGCCTCGCGCTGCTCCCTCAAGGTCCGGAGCATCTCGGCGTGATTCCCCCAACTCGAGTCCAGCCAGGGCGACGTATCCGACAGCCCGCCGTCCCTTTCCTCCCCGTTGTGCAGAATCTGCTGCAGGATTCGTTGAGTCCACGTGGTCCCCGCCTTGAACGGGTCCGCAACAACGATATCGCCCTCGACGAAACCACCCTGCGCCAAGAAGCCCAACCACACGGTCGAATCCGAGAGGTAGTCCCGGAGGACCCTCTGCGGGGCGACCATTTGTTTCTCCATGATCAACGCTCCTTCGAATGCGCATGTGGATCCGGCCTCGCGGACCGATGTAGTCCGCCGCAGAACCCGCCGAAATATCACCCAGCAATCCGTGGCCCGCCCCTGAGTCGGGCGACACGGACACTCTGATCACGCCAGAGTTTTACTCATGCTGATTTTTAATGCTCCCCCATCGAGCTGGAGGCTCCCTGTCGACCAGTTGGCGGGTCACTGGCATGTTGCGTCGAGTCAGTTCGCCGCGCCGACGTGGCGCCATACGGCTGGGCCACCTCGACATGACTCACTCCAAGGGGCCCGTAAGGGCAACCCCAATGCCCAACGCCGGCTAGCGGAGTCGTTCCGGACGCGCCTCACGGGTAGCACGACAGCGACGCGTCCCACACGAGGAGGTGACGAAGTGCGGCGGTACCGGTACGGGCGCCTACCGAGGCTGTGAATTTGGTAGAACGTTCCCAGATTTGTCAACTTTGCCCACGTGCACAGCGTGGATGCCGGGCTTGTGTTCCAGTTCGGCCAACAGGGAGTCGAGGTGCTCGGAATCGGTGTGCCAATGTTGCACGCTGTCCGGCCGCTCAGCCATTTCGGCCACCAGACGCTGCAGCCCCGGCGACGACCGCCGGTCCTGCAGATCTTTGACGGCCTTGACGTCTTTACTCATCACAGATCGGCCGGCGTTTCCCCCCACCAGGCCGCGGGTGGCGGCGGTACCCGCTGCCCCCGCCACCATGCCGGCGAGGGCGGCGTCGCTCAAGAGACCCCCCTCGCTCACCGCCGCGGCAGAAACCGCATGGCCGGAGGAGGACAACACCGCGGCCACGGTCCTGATCGCTGGGGTGGCCGCCGCCCAGGTCGGTGGGGTCGCCAGCGCTCCGACCATTCCCGCCTGTCCAACGCTCGCCACAACCGCCGGCGCCGCTGCTGTCGAGGCGACCGCGGGCGCGGCAGTCGCGGCCGCCGCTGCCCCAACGGCGACGTCCGACAATGCTCTCCCGCCGATCACCACACCCATGATGGTGCTGATGAGGACATCGTTGGCCGGGAGGATCAACTTCGGCAACAGTTCGACTTGCGCGGCCACCGGCGCCAACGGGGATGCATTGATGGCGTTCAACAAATCAGTCAACGCGGAGATCGGGTCGCTAGCCGCCGCTGGCGATGCAAGGTTCTGCAACACCGCCGGAGCCCCCGACATCGCTTGCGACAACACGGCGGAAGTGCTGGACGTGGAGCCATTTCCGAGGCCGGCCGCCGTCGCGGCCGCCTGATTCTCCATAGCTGCCGGATTGGAGTTCTGTGCGGGCTGGGTGAAGGGCGCCATCCTGGTCGCAGCCGCGGACGCGCCGGCGTAGCTGTACATCGCGGCCGCGTCCTGTGCCCACATGCTCGCGTACTGGGCTTCGGTAGCGGCAATCGACATGGCGTTCTGGCCAAAGATGTTGGCGGCGATCAGTTCTGCTAGGACAGTCCGGTTCGCTGCAATCACCTGCGGCGGGATCATGGCCGCGTAGGCGGCTTCGTAGGCAGCGGTCGCGACCCTGGCCTGGCCGGCGGTCTGCTCGGCGCGCGCCGACGCGGTGACCAGCCAGGACACATAGGGAGCGGCAGCGACCGACATACTCACCGATGACGGTCCAGTCCAGGCCGCGGTCAGCGCGGAGATCACCGACGAATACGAACTTGCCGCCGCGCGTAGGTCGGAGGCAAGGAGGTCCCATGCCGCCGCGGCAGCCTGCAGCGATTCCGGACCTGGACCGGCATACATACGCGCCGAGTTGATTTCTGGAGGCAGAGTTGCGAAATCCATGGCTAGGCTCCTCGATCACTGCAGAACGACATCAGTCACCCTCGCGAAGCACGAAGATGTTCACCGACGTGACAAAGTCGGTGGCGGGGGCGAATTCCTTGGTCGACGGCGGACTCGCCGCAGTCATCTGCCGGGAAGCGCTCTCGCCGGTTCCGACCATGCCCCGGCCGACCAAGCCGGAGACGGCAATGTTGTTTAGCATCGCTGAATCACTTTCCGCTGCAAGGGCTGTCGGCGCAGTCGCGAAATTGCTTTCGGGCAACATCGCTGCCACTGTCTTGATCTCGGGCGCAGCCGAGAACCAGCCCGACGGTACCGACATGCCCGCAAGTCGACCGGCGCCTGCAGTCTGCGCAGCTACCCCAGGAAGTGCCGTCGAGGTCAGCGTCGGTGGCTTCATTCCCAGCGCTCCTGCCAAGGGTTCGCCAACGACGTCGTAGGGAAGTTTGGATACCTTCTCCGCGCTGCTCGTCAGGTTGGCGGCGGCTTGGGGAAGGAGATAGGACTGAACTCCCAGTAGCCCCGGCACCCCGGCAATGGTGAACAAGGACGCCGGCGACAGCGGGCCGACGATAAACGAGTTGAGGGCGGTTAGCAGTGCCCCCAAATCACCCGCTGCGGCAGGACTGGCAGCCGCCGAGACCGGCGCGGCAAGGCCATTGAGCGACTCCGGAAGCGCCGTGAGCAGCTGCGGTAGAACCTGCGAGTGCGATGTGGCCGACGTTGCGGTGGCTTGGAAGACGGACGCAACTTGAGTCGTCGCACCGGCCGGGTTGGTCGTCTGCGGGGGCTCACCGAAGGGCGCCACCCGCGCGGCAGCGGCAGCAGCGCCTGCGTAGCCGTACATTGCGGCTGCGTCCTGTGCCCACATTTCGGCGTAGTGAGCTTCGGTCGCCGCGATCGCAATGGTGTTTTGTCCCAGGATATTGGTAGCTATCAGGGTCGCCAGCAAGCTGCGATTGGCCGCGATCACCGCGGGAGGAACCGTGGCCGCGAACGCCGCCTCATACGCCGTGGCCGCGGCCCTAGCGCCCGCAGCAGTACGTGCGGCATGCCCGGCGGTTCTCGACATCCACATCACATAGGGCGCAGCGGCTGCAACCATCGCGTTCGAGGACGAGCCGGCCCATTCGTTGGCCAGACCAGACACTTCCGAGTCGTAGGCAGATGCCGTGGAGCTGAGTTCTGCCGACACCGCATCCCAGGCAGCGGCGGCCGCCAACATCGGCCCGGCTCCAGGTCCGGAATACATCCGCGCGGAATTGAGTTCGGGTGGCAACGCTCCAAAATCCATATCGCCCGCCTTCCGTTCGGCACCGCTGGCCGCCTGCTACCTACCAGCGGCGGCGTTTCGGGGGTACCCGTTTGTGCTCCAGGCGAATACACGCGGAGCTGCCGGCGCTGAATCTCTCACCGGCCTGCGGGCGTAATGGGTTCCCTGGCGTGGCACCATGGCTTTGGCTTTGGCCGAGCTGACATGGACCAGCAGACGTTGCCTGGGAAGGGTTGGGCAGCAAGCCCATACCGGAACAGCGGCATGGTCGCCCGCGGGTGCATTGTTACGATGGAGACAGTCTCGGGGGACGTCGGCGCTGCGCCGCTGTCCGCACCGCGGCAGATCAACGAGATTACGCGGTTCGGGATGGTCAACCGTGATGTTCCGCAAAACCATTCCAGGCCCCCAGCCTTCGCCCATGGTCATTCAGTTGGGTAGAAGCCATCAGCCGAGTCGGCGGTTATGGCGATCCTCATCACCGTCGCCAACTATAAGCTTCGGCAACCCTGCACGCAGCAACTCACCGGAACGCGGGGGAAAACGGCAAGCGAAGTATCAGACTGCGCGCCAATCACGGCGCCGCAGAACGACCACCGTCCGCCGCCGCCTCACGCGTTATCTGCTCGAACTGCTGCGCCATGGCGTCGGCCAGTGCGGTAGCCGCCGACAGCGGCCGGACCATCACGACGAAATCGTCGATCTTGCCGTCGTCGTCGAAATGCAGGAAGTCGCATCCCGTGAGCCGTTTACCGTCGACCGACGCCTCGAAGATCAGGGCGTGGTCGCGCCCCGACGGGTCAGCGATCTCGCGCACGTAGTGGAAGTCGGAGAAAACCCGCATCACCGCGCGCAGGATCGCCGCGGTGACCGGCTTGCCCGGGTAGGGCTTGAACGCCACGGGGCTGGTGAAAACGACATCATCGGACAGCAGCGCCTCGATGGCCGCGGCGTCCCCGGCCTCGACGGCTTGCCGGAATGGGTGCATGCCACGCCTCCGCTGGTCAGTTGGTACGGCTGACCCTCACGGTAGACCCACCGACGCTCGCGGCCGAGGAGCCCTCGTCGCCTACCGGCCGGAGTACAGCCACGGTGGCCATCGGGCCGGACTCGGTCGCGGCGCTGGCCTCCGCCGACTCTCCCCGCCCGGCCGGCAACACGTGCGGCGCCGCGGCGATCGCCAGGACTGCGGCGCCGCTGGCGCCCAGGGCCTTCGACCAGCCCAGCGGCCCCACTGGGACACAACCCAGCAGCTGACTGATTCCGGGCAGGCTGATCATCGCCGCGAACGCCGCGAACGAACCGGCTGCGGTGAGCAACACCAACGGTGCGTGGGAGTCGACCAGGGTCTGGGCCAGCTCGGTGGTGACCAGGGTGATCAATGCGACGGTGGCGGCGCGCTGGCGGGCGCCCGGTACAACAGAAAGGCGAGCCATCCCCCAGGCTACGCTGGCCGCGGCGCCTGTGATCGCCCCGCGGACCGCGACGGCGCGCATCAGGCTGCGTTCGTCGATGCCGTGCACCACCCGGTGTGAGGAGCCCGCGGGGGTGCTGACCGCGACCGCGGTGGCCGGCAGCGCGTCGGTCAGCATGTTCATCAGCAGCAGCTGGCGATTGTTCAGCGGCGAGGTTCCCGACAGCGCGGTGCCGATGACTCCGAAGATCACCTCGCCGACGTTGCCGCCGAGCAAGCCGGTCACCGCCAACTGCACGCCGCGCCACAGTCGCTGGCCCTCATCGATGGCATCCACCAGGGCACCGATGCGCCCGTCGGTCAACACGATGTCCGCGGTGAGGTGCGCCGAGTCGCTGCCGCGCGCGACCACACCGAGGCCCACGCTGGCGGCGCGGATCGCCGCCGCATCGTTGGCACCGTCGCCGACCATGGCGCAGACCCGTCCGCTGCGTTCGAGGGTCTGCACGACCTGCACCTTGTTCTCCGGCGACATCCGGGCGAAGATCACCCGCTCTCCGACCGCGCGTTCTTGATCCTTGCGCGACAGCGCGTTCCACTGGGCTCCGGTGATGACCTGATCGGCGGCGACCGGTACCCCCAGTTCCGCGGCGATCGCGGTGGCGGTGACGGGGTGATCACCGGTGATCAGCCGGATCCCGACGCCCCGGTCCGCGAGGGCGGCGAGCAGTTGCGGCGCTTCGGCGCGTGGGGTGTCGGAGATGCCGAGAAAGCCGGTGAGCATCACCCCGGTCTGGCACAGCCTGGCGAGGGCGTCCGGGTCGTCGGCCAAAGACTTCACCTGTGCGGCCGTGAGCCGACGCTGCGCCACCGCGATCACTCGCAACCCGCCGCCCGCGAGTTCGGCGACGGGCGCGTCGCTGTCCGGACCGAGGCCGGTGCAGGCGGCCAGCACCACTTCCGGAGCCCCCTTGATCATCAGCTCCCTGCCCAACACCGATGCCGAGAATGCCCGGCCGGAGCGGAACGGCAGGTGCGCGTCCGGGGTGGTCCACAGGGGTGCCCCGCCGTCGGATATCCCGGCGGCGGCCTCGGTGACGGCCTGGTCGGTGGCATGCGCGTGCGGGTCGCCCTCGGGTGCGGGCGCGGCGTTGGCCGCGCAGCGCAGCACGTCGTCGTGCCTGTGGCCGGAGACCGGGTACACCCGGGTGACCCTCAGCCGGTTCTCGCTCAGCGTTCCGGTCTTGTCGAAGCAGACCACCTCGACGCGGCCCAGCGCCTCGACCGAGCGGGGAATGCGCACCAGCGCACCGGAATCGGTCAAGCGTTGGGCCGAGGCGTGTTGGGCCAGGGTCGCCATCAGCGGCATACCCTCGGGCACCGCGGCGACGGCGACCGCGATCGCGTTGCCCAGCGCCAGCCGCAACCCACCGCCGCGCAGCATCCCCAGCAGGCCGACCATCAGGCCGCCGCCGGCGCTGGCCGGGAACGCGCGGCTCATCAGCTGACTGAGCTGATGCTGCAGGCCGACCACCGGCAGATCCCCGGCGGCCAGTTCGGCGGCACGACGGGCCTGGGTGTCGGCGCCGACGGCGGTCACCACCGCCCGCGCGGTGCCGGCGACAACCGTCGTGCCGGCGTAGAGCATGCAGCGCCGTTCGGCGAGTTCAGCACCGGGCAGCACGGCCGCGGTCTGCTTGTCCACCGACAGTGATTCGCCGGTGAGCGAGGATTCGTCGACCTCGAGATCGCTGGCCTCGATCAACCGCGCGTCGGCGGGTACGACCTCGTTGCTGCGGACCTCGATCACGGTGCCGGGGATCAGGCGGTCCGCGACGATCTCGGCGTAGCGGTCGCTGCCCGGCTCGACGGTGCGGGCCGGTGGGGTCTGTTGGGCCAGCAGCCGGTTCAGCCGGTTCTCGGCCTGCAGTTGCTGGGCTGCCGCGAGCATGCAGTTGCCGATCAGCACCGTGCTGACCATCATCGCGTCTACCGGCGAGCCCAGCATTGCGGTCGCCACCGAGCTAAGCGCCAGCACCGGCATCAGCGGATCCGACAATTCGGCGCGCACCGCCTTGATGAACTGCCAGGCCATGTGCGGCGGCGCGGCGTCGAGTTCGGCAGCGGCGCAGGCGACGCCGGGGGCCGACAAGATCGCGCGGACCTCGTCGAGCGACATCGCATGCCACTCGTAAGAAGGTGCGGGTCGCGGCGCCGGCGTCCGAGCGACCTGGCGAGCCAGCAGGTATCCCGAGAGCAGCCCGGTGGCTGCCCCGGCGGTGACCGGCCCGGGACCTCCTCTGCCTCGGCCGGCGCGCACGCCGGGAACCATCAGCAGTGCACCGAGTGTCGAGGCGCCGGTGGACAGCGAGATGCCGCGCTGAGCGGCCGCGCGCGCCGCCGGTATCGCGTGCAGCACCCGCCAGGCGCCGGCCAGGTCTGCCAGCAGAAGATCCGCTTCCCACGGCGGCGGCGTCTGCTCATCGTCGGGCATGATCCCCAGGCCCACGTCGGCGCCGGCCAGTGCCTGCGCGCCGGTCGACGTCAGCACCGTAACGGTGCGGCCGTCTCGCTGACGTTCGGTCAACACAGCGGACAGCGCCTGGTCGAGTTGTTCGTCGTCGGCGGCGATGTCGACCGGCGCCAGTTCGTCGAAGGCGGGACGCAGTTCCCCGAGGGCCTCCACGTCGAGGGTGACCAGTTCGGCGCCGGACGCCCGCGCCTCGGCCAGCAGCGCCGCGGCCAGTGGGTGGCGTGCGTTCACGGTGCAGAGCAGCCGCGGATCGATGAGGACGGAGTCGACGCGATCGAGTCGGCGCACCCCCTCCGGGCGCAACGGCAGCGCCGAGTGCTGTTCGACCAACGACCGACTCAGGGTGGCCGCGAAGGATTCGGTCGTGGTGCGCATGGCTTTCGGGCCGGCGACCACGGCCGCGGTGGCGGCTGTGGTGACATTGCGGGACAGCACGCCCACCAGGCCGGCCCCGAACAGCTGGACGTAGCCCGCTCGCCGTCCGTGCCGGTCGATCGCCCCCTCCGGCAGGGGCACCGGCCGCGACGACACGTGTACCTGCGCCTGGTCGGCGTGCCGGGCCAGGTGCGGCTCGTGGCGGATCCAGGCCTGCGCCGCGGCCTGCGATTCGGCGGCCTTGACGCCTTGCAACGCCAAGTCCACTGCCAGCGTGGCCGGCGACAAGGTGGCGATGCGCGCCCCGGTGGAGATCAGCGACAGCACCGTGTCGGCCGGACCCCGGCCGATTCGCTCGGCCAGTTGCTGGCGCAGCCACGGCTGGTAGTTCGCCAGCGCCGCGACGGCGTCGACGGTGATCGGCGCCTGCGGCAGCCGCAGCGCGCGCCCGGCGACCGCGATGGCCAGCCCGGCGGCGTTGACGCCGACCATCAGGCCCCGGGCCATCAGCAGCAACCCGTCGCCGGGCAGGACCGTAGGCGGTGCGGCACTGGTCTGAGCTGCCGTGCCTTCGGACCGGCGGTAGCCGCGTTCGACCCCGGTAATCAGGCGGCACAGGTCATTCAGTGATACCTGCTCACCATCGACCGCGAGTTCCACCACGACTCGAGACAGCGGGCGGTTCAGTCGCGCCGACACCACGGCGGGTTCGGCGACCAGCGTGTCGAGCACCCGCTGCCCCAGTTCGGCGGATTCAGTCAGGCCGCGGACCTCGATCCAGGCGCGGTTCTCCCCGCGCCAGCACCTGCGGGTCAGCGTCGCCGTGGTGGCTTCGCCGGACAGCATCCGGCTGGCTTCCCGAACTGGCAGCGCGGCGACCTGCAGTCCGGCCGAGGCGATGGCACCGACGGCCTCGGTGGTGGCCGATGCACTGCGAGCGGCCGCGTCGACGACGGCTGATGCCGCACGGATGCCCAGGGTGGCCGGGCGCAGCAGCAACGATGTCGGAATCAATTCGGCAGCAACCCATCCTGTGGTCTGAGAGCGGGCCTGGACGGCGCCCGCCGGGCGGCCAATGCGCCGCGTGAACGGCCCAATTCTGGCGATACTTTGGCGATTGCGCAACTATGCGAATGTGACGTTCGGCGAATCCCGTCATGGGAGTTGGGACAAAATGAATGCCGCCATGGCTAAAGATGAAGAACGGCCGCCCGAAGAAATCAGTTCAGGTGGCCGGCCCGATGAACCGACCCAACCCCAACTAGCTTCCGCCGCGAGCACGTTCGCGCTGCTCAGCAGTCCGGCGCGCCTGCACGTGATGTGGCTGGCCGCCCAGGATGCCTACGACGTGACAACCCTGGCCCGGCGGGCCGGCGTCAATGTCGCCACCATGAGCCAGCACTTGACCAAGCTGCGGCTGGCCGGCCTGATCAACGCACGGCGCGACGGGCGTCACCACATCTACACCGTCGATGACCCGCACATCTTGACACTGCTCCAGCAGATCTTCGCCCACATCGCCCCGGACGGCAGCCTGGCACCCGACCCGCCACGAACGTGACGCCGGTCACGGACGAAAGTCCCGAGATCCGGTGACTGGCAGCACACTTCAGTTTTTTACAACCGGGGGCTGTATAACGTCTCGATCCATGAAAGATCCAGTGCTTGTTCTGCCGGTGCTCGCCGGGATCCTCGGACTGCTCGTCTTCGGATTCCTGACCCTGGAGGTCGTGTTCCACATCGGCTGAAGTTCCGTCGACCACTAAGACCGGGTGTGCTGCGCGACAAGCTCTTTCAGCAGCCGTCCGGTGCGCTGCAATGGCGCCGCCGATTTCGCAGCCAGCGACATGATCACCGCGCCTTCAACCGCCGCGATGGTGGTGGTGGCCAGCTGTTCAGCGGTCTCGGGCGCGACGTCGGCTTCTTCCAACCGATCGGCCAGCAGGCGTTCCCAGTCGGCGAACACTGCGCCGGCGACATCGGCGGCATCGGGCGCTTCGGAGCGTCCCAACGCTGCGGCGACGATCGGACAGCCCGCACGAAACTCGCTGCCGGTCAAGGCGTCCTTCCACACCGCAATGAACGTCTCGACGGCCGTCACTGCGTCCGCTTCGGCCAGCAACCGCCCGATCATGTCCGAGGTGGTCCGCCCCGCGGCTCTGGCCGCATTGGCGACGAGTTCGGCTTTGCCGCCAGGAAAGTTGAGATAGACCGAGCGGCGCGCGATCCCACTATGGGCGAGCAGTTCGGAAATCCCGGTACCCGCAACACCCTTGCGCTGCAGTAGTGCGATTGCACTGTTGATGAGCCGGTCACGCGCCGCCATCACCATCACCTTTCCCGACCCCGACTGTTTGCGATATACCGATCAGTCTACTAGCCTCGCAGCACGCGAGTAGACCAATCGGTATACCGCGGTCGCCGGACTGGTTCATCGATCGGCGCAGGGGATGGGGAGCAGCCATGACACGAAGCGACGAACAAGCCCTACGCAAGTTCCGCGTCGAACGCCGAGTCGGGCGCTATCTCGCCAACCCCCTGGTATCGGCGCTGGCCCGCCTGGGTGTCAGCACCACACTGGCCACCGAACTACAGACCACCGGCCGCAAGACAGGAAAGACGCGGCACGTTCCGGTCGCCGCCTGTTTCGACGACGGCGGCGCCTGGGTGATCTCCCAGCACGGGGCACGGTCGGGGTGGGGAGCCAACATCACCGCCAATCCCCAAGTCCGCATACGCCAGGGCTCGCGGTGGCGCAGCGGCGTCGCGCAGTTCCAACCCGACGACGACGTGACGGCCCGCGCGCGCAGCTTCGCGTCCCGGCCCGTCTTCGCAGGCTTGGCCGCGGCCACGTTTCGTGCGCTCGCGAGCACGCCGGTCTCGGTGCGCATCACCTTCACCGACGGTGCCGTGTGAGATGCGTTCCGCCTGGGTGTATCTGGTCGCCGCGGCAACGCTATGCGCCACTGGGGTGTTCATCGCCCATCTGAGGCTCAGCGAGATCCCCGACCCCGCGGTCGGCCACTCACCGCGCCCACCGGCGGTCGGCCGACTCACAGAGAAGGTCGTCGAATACCGGGTGGACGGTCCGGCAGGCACTCCGGTCTTCGCGTCCTATCTCGACGTCGACGGCTCGGTGCGCCAGGTATCGACGACCTTGCCCTGGCAGACCACCCTGCGCACCCAGCGCATCACCGTGCCCACCGGGGTGATGGCACAAACCGAGAACGAGCCGTTGTCCTGTCGCGTCGTCATCGACGGACAGGTCCGCGACGAGCAATCGTCCACGTCCTCGGCGGTGGCATGCCAGGAGCCGGTCGCATGACCGCGCCGGCCGGCCGGCCCCTAATCGCACGGCTGCTCTACAGGTTCGCAATGCCCATCATCGTGCTGTGGGTGGGCGCCGCCGGCGCGCTCAATCTCGCCGTCCCGCAATTGGAAACGGTCATCACCGAGCACGCGAAGTCGTTTCTGCCCGACGATGCCGCGTCGGTGCAGGCCATCGTGAAGCTCGGCGAACACTTCGGCGGCGCCGGCACCAACAACTTCGTCTACCTCCTCCTCGAAGGCGAAGAACCCCTGGGCCCCGACGCCCACCGGTACTACTCGACATTGCTGGATCGGATCACTGCCGACACCGCACACGTCAACTCTGCAATGGACCTGTGGTCCGATCCCCAGTTCGCCGCGGCAAACGAGAGCGCCGACGGTCATGCCGCCTACGTCTTGCTCAACCTGAGCGGCAACATGGGCACCGCGCTGGCGATGGCCTCGACCCAGGCCGTTCGCGACATCATCGCCAACACCGAGGCCCCGCCGGGAGTCACCGCACACCTGACCGGGCCGTCAGCGGTGGTCAACGACGAACTCGTGTCGATTAACGACTCGATCCTGCTGCTGCTCATCGCCTGCGGTGCGCTCGTCGGCGCCATTCTGTTCTGGGTCTACCGCTCACCGATCACGGTGGCAATGCCGATGCTGGTCGCCGGAGCAGGGCTCGGCGTGGGACGACCGGTGGTCGCGCTGCTGGGCAACCACCAGATCATCGGCGTCTCCATCTTCGCCTCGGCATTGATGGCGGTCATGGTTCTGGGCGCGGGAATCGATTACGGCATCTTTCTTTTGGGCCGCTACCAGGAGGCACGCCGGGCCGGAGCGGACCCGACCGCCGCGTACTACGCGGCGCTGCGCGGTGTGCAACACATCATCATCGCCTCGGGCCTGACCATCGCCGGGGCGACCGCATGCATGACGTTCACCCGACTGGCGATCTTCAGCACCTCCGGGTTGCCGTGCACCATCGCGGTCGTCATCACCCTGGCCGCGGCACTGACGCTGGGGCCGGCCGTCCTCGCGGTCGGCAGCCGGTTGGGGTTCTTCGAGCCGCACAAAGGCCGCGATCAGAAGTCGCTGCGTCGCTGGCGTCGGATCGCCACCTCCGTGGTGCGTTGGCCAGGCCCGGTCCTGGTGGGTTCGCTGGCGGTGTTGAGCCTGGCTCTGTTGATCCTGCCGACGTTTCATCCCAGCTACAACGAACGCATCGCCCAGCCCAGTGACTCACCGGCCAACTTGGGCATCGCCGCGGCCGACCGCCACCTTCCGCCGAATATCATGGCTCCCAGCGTTTTTCTGGTTGAATCCGATCACGACATGCGCAATCCGTCGGACATGATCGCCCTGGCCAAGCTCGCCAACGCGGTACTGGCCATTCCCGGAGTCTCCAACGTTCAAGGCATCACCCGCCCGCTGGGCGCGCCGCTACAGCAGGGCACGCTGACTTCCCAGGCCGGCTACCTGGGGCAACGACTGACGCAGATGACCGATGTGCTCAGCCAACGAGCCGATGACCTGCTGATCCTCGACGGCGAGGTGGGACGACTCCAACTCACCATCGCCGGGATTGAGCAGGCCCTGCATAGCGGGCGCGCCGGCAGCGATGAGATCGACGGCAGCGCAACCGAACTCCAATCCGCACTGAGCGGCGTCGTGACGAAGATGGATTCGCTGCGCGACGCCACCGCACCCGCCCGCACGTTCATCGATTCCATCCCCAACTGCCGGGACAACGAACCCTGCCGGGCGGCACTCACCAGCTTATCTCTGTTCGAAGACCTTCATCGTTTCGACGGCCTGGTGGACCGGTTGGCCGGCGGAACCCACGCGGTCGCTCACACCCTGCCCGAACTGTCCGCACAACTCGACAACGTGAAGGACTTCGCGGTCCAGGTCCACGCCGCGACCGTACCGTTGCGCGCCACCCTGCAGACGTTGGTTCCCCAGATCACCGAAATCACCACGTTCACCGAGGAACTCAGCCAGAGCTTCGCGGGAGGCGATCCCAACGGCGCCTTCTTCCTGCCCAGCCAGGCTTTCGACAATCCGCTGTTCAAGAATGCGATGCCGTACTTCTTCTCCCCCGACGGGACGATGACTCGGATGGTTGTCACCCCCGAGATGGAGGGGTTCAGCCGCGAAGCGATGGATGTCAGCGCCAAGGTCATCCCGACCGCACTGCAGGCGATCAAAGGCACCTCGCTGGCCGGAAGCACGGTGAGCCTCGGCGGCCCCGGCGGCACCTTGCTCAATATCGAGGCCTTCGCGCGGGAAGACTTCATCACCAGTGCGATAGCCGCGTTCGCGTTCGTGTTCTGCGTGATCCTGATCCTGCTCCGCAGTCTGGTCGCAGCGATCGCGGTGATCGGGACCGTAGCCCTGTCCTATCTGGCGGCGCTGGGATTGACCGCCTTCGTCTGGCAGGACCTGATCGGCAACCCGCTGCACTGGTCGGTGGCCCCGGTCTCCTTCGTGTTTCTGGTCGCGGTGGGCGCCGACTACAACATGCTGCTGGTTGCGCGATTCAAGGAGGAGATCGGGGCCGGCATCAAGACTGGAATCATCCGCGCCATGGTCAACACCGGCGGGGTGGTCACCACCGCCGGATTGGTGTTCGGGTTCACCATGTTCGCCATGCTGGCCGGCTACGCACACAACATCGCCCAGACCGGCACTGCCGTCGGTCTGGGGCTGTTGCTGGACACGCTGCTCATCCGGTCCCTGGTCATTCCAGCCGTCGCGACCCTGGCCGGTCGCTGGTTCTGGTGGCCGATCGTGGTCCACGACCGACCCGGCGTCGTCAGCCGTCGACCGTGGGCCCCGGATACGGCAGGAGTGCCATTTCCCGGGCGTTCTTGATGGCTGTGGCCACCTGGCGCTGTTGCCGCACGCTGAGTCCGGTGACGTCACGCGAGCGGATCTTGCCGCGCGGGGAGATGAAGACGCGCAGCGTGGCGGTGTCTTTGTAGTCGACGACCGCCAGGCCCAGTTTGGCGAGCAGGTTCGGCTTGGCGGACCTGGCTCCGCTCCGCGAAACACGCCGCGAATCTTTGGGTTTGATCGCCATCTACCAGCTCGCTTTCCGGACGCCGGGCAGGTGGCCGTCGTGCGCAAGCTGACGCACACGCACCCGTGACAGCCCGAATTTGCGCAGGTGGCCGCGGGGACGCCCGTCGACACTGTCGCGGTTGCGCAGCCGGACCGGGCTGGCATCACGGGGTTGGCGAGCCAACGCGCGCTGGGCGGCCCATCGCTGTTCCGGACTGCTCGACGTCGAACGAATGATCTCCTTGAGCTCAGCGCGCCGTTCGGCGTAGCGGGCCACCAGCTCTCGGCGCTGCTCGTTCTTGACGATCTTGGACTTCTTAGCCACGATTCAGCGCTCCTCGCGAAAGTCGACATGGCGACGGACGACGGGGTCGTATTTACGCAGCACCAGGCGGTCGGGATCGTTGCGCCGGTTCTTGCGGGTGACGTAGGTGTAGCCGGTGCCCGCCGTGGAGCGCAGTTTGACGATGGGGCGGATGTCGGTGCGCGCCATCAGATCCGCTCACCTTCGCGCCGCAGTCGGGCCACCACGGCCTCGATGCCGTCACGGTCGATGACCTTGATGCCCTTCGCGCTGACCCGAAGCCGGATCCGGCGGTCCTGTGACGGCAGATAGTAGGTCCGGACCTGGATATTCGGCGACCAGCGGCGCCGGGTGCGGCGATGCGAGTGCGACACCGCATTCCCGAATCCGGGCACCCGGCCGGTGACTTGGCAGCGTGCAGACAACGGAACTCTCCTTCATGACGGTCTTATTGAAAATCATTGTCGACAAGCGACCGACTGGAGGCTACCGTAGGGACGGCATTAATGACAATGATTTTCATTAGGAGGGTGATGCGGACTCCGGTGATCCTGGTGGCCGGGCAGTACGGCACCGACGCAGCGACCAAAGCCTTGCAGGCCAAGGCGGGCACGGTGACCGTCGCCTACGGACTGGATGGTCACGTGGTGGTGCGGGAAACCACCAGCACGACAGCGGTTGCCACGACGTTGGCCCTGGAGTTGGCGCACGGCTGCGTGTCCTGCACGCTGCGCAACGACCTGCTGGTGCTGCTGCGCCGGCTGCATCGCCGGGCCGGCGTTGAGCGCATCGTCGTGCAGTTGCCCAATTGGCTGGAGCCGCAGCCCATCTGCTGGGCGATCCGCAACGTGCGAGTCCGCGTTGGACCGGGATACATCGACGGCCCAGCCGGCCGCGACGTGGTGGTCGCCGCGGTCATCACCTGTCTCGACGCCACGGCGTGGCTGCCGCAAGCGCTCGGTGACGACGAACTCGATGACGGCCGCACCATCGCCCAGGTGGTGGTCGGCCAGGCTGAATCCGCCGACGCCCTGGTGGTTTACGCCCCCGACCCGACGGCGTTGGCGGTACTGCGCCGGTTGGCTCCGCTGGCGCGCATCACCGCCGGCACCGCTCGCCTTGAACAGGCGGTGACCCACCTCGATGACGGCGCCCGCCGCGGTCGAGCCGATGATCCGCACGCCCCGCTGCTGGCTGGTCAACCGCCGTTGCGGGCCGAGGGCCCGGTTGAGCTGATCGAATTCCACGCCCGCCGACCGTTTCACCCGCAGCGTCTGCACTCGGCCCTCGATGCCCTGCTCGACGGCGTGATCCGGGCGCGCGGGCGGCTGTGGCTGGCCAACCGGGGCGAGCGAGCGATCTGGCTGGAGTCGGCGGGCGGCGGGTTGCATACCGCCGCGGTGGGCAAGTGGCTGGCCGCGATGACAGCCGAGGAGGCCGCCCGCGTGTCCCCGGAGCGACACGCGTTCGCGGATCTGATCTGGGACCACCGCTACGGAGACCGGCACACCTCGGTGGTGATCCTGGTCTGCGGCGCCCGCCCCGAGCAGATCCGCGAGGCCTTGTCGGCCGCACTGCTCACCGACGTCGAGTTGCGCAGCCCGCACCAGTGGGCCGGCTACCCCGACCCGTTCGGCGACCACCACCAAGAACCGTGCGACGAGACCCCCACGGCCACGGCAGATATTTCCCTGTACCGCTCCCAAGAAGGAGACCAACGATGAAACTCGGCATCCACCCCGACTACCACCCCGTCGTCTTCCAGGACGCCACCACCGGCCAGACGTTCCTGACCCGTTCCACCGTCACCAGCGACCGCACCATCGAGTGGCCCACCCCGACGGGCACGCGCAGCTACCCGCTGGTGATCGTGGAGATCAGCGCTGCGTCACATCCGTTTTGGACCGGCAACAGCCGGATCGTCGACTCCGCCGGGCAGGTCGAGAAATTCCGCCGCCGCTACGGGCAACGCCAGATCTAAACTCGCCCAGCGTCACTGGGTAGGAGACAGCACCTCGATCACCTCACGCGCAACCCGGGTGCCCGACTCGATGGCGCCCTCCAGATACCCCGCGTGGTCACGCGCCGTCTCGGTACCAGCCCAATGAATGTCACCGGTCGGCGTGCAATCAATCGGCGGGATGCCGTCGGTGGTTCCGGGAAGGGCTAACGAGATATAGCCGCCGCCGACATATTCATCGAGATGCCAGGACTTTTCATGCCAACTCGCCGGTTCGAGAACGTCGGGACCGACGTAGCGGGCCAGCGCACCGAGCACCGCGTTGCGCCGCTCGGCTGCATCGAGCCGGTCGAGCTCACGCGCCTCTGGTCCGCCCACCAGCACACACAGGTGGCCCGGACCGCCCGGCGCGCCGGTGTCGAACACCGCCCGTCCGGGTTTGTCGAGAACCAGGAACTCGCCGCCGGCTCGATCCCTCCAGAACGGGCGCGGATAGACCGCCACGCCCTTGTACACCGAGCCCATATAGGTGTCGGACGCCAATGCGGCACGGCTGGGCGGGAGCGGCGGGTCGTAGGTGATTCGTCCGGTGAGCGGCGGCGGAACCGTCACAATGACTTTCGCGGCATGGATCGCACCCGCGGTGGTGTCGATGGTGACGCCGTTCGCGCCGCACACGATCGAGGTGACCCGGCGACCCGGGAGCACACGCGAACCGAGTTCGGCGGCAAGGCCCTCGATCAGCGTGCCGATCCCTTCGGCCACCAAGGACTCCTGAGCGCCCCCGGCCGTCGCCAGCATGGTACGCAGCCCGCCCTGCTGGCGGATGCTCTGCGCCATCGCGTGAAGGGAGCAGCGATCAAGGTCAGCCGTCCACGAGATGTAGGCCAGCACTTCGAGCAGCCGCCGAGCGCGCCCCGGCACTCGGCGCAGCCGGGCCTGCACCGTCGTGGTATTGCACCGTTGCGTCTTGGCGATACGGGACCAGGCTTCGACGCCGACGAGAACGAGCAAGGCCACCAGCATCGACGGTCCCGCGGCGCGCAGCCGACGCGATCCGTCGACCACGATGGGCAACGGCCGGGTGTGCATCCGAAACTGCGTGGCGCCCAGTTCGGACGCCAGCGCCTTGATCCGGTGGTGGTCGTGGCCGATCCACTGGCCGCCGAGGTCGACCCGTGACCCCAACGCGCTGGTCTCGGTCATGGCCCGTCCGCCGAGTCGCTCCGCGGCCTCGAGAACGAGCACGTCGACGCCGGCCCGGTGCAGATCGCGGGCAGCCGTCAACCCGGACATCCCCGCGCCCACTACGGCCACCGTGGTGGCCACCGCCGCGTCATCTGACTGCACGCTCGACAATCTAAGTCGGTCAACCGACCGAGTCAAGGCTCCGGCGGCTTACCGGGCAGCGGTCGAAGGAATCAGCCGGCGTGGCTTGGGCGTGTGCCGACGGGCTGCGGATCGGCGAATTGCACGACCATGTCGACGGCTCGGTCAAGATCGCGTCGGGCCCGCTCGGAGTCCGGGCTTGTCACGTACTGCACGATCAGCCCGTCCACCAGGGCGAGCGCGAGCCGCCCGAGACTGTCGAAATCGACGGCGCAGCGCTCCTCCGCCGCCTGCGCGGCCTGGGCGCAGAACTCAGTGACGAGCGCGGCGTAGCGCTCATACTGCAGCTGGGCCAGACCGCCCGAGCCTTCGCTGCGCACCGAGTACATGGCCAGCTCGTATTGCATGATCTGCAGGCCGGTGTCGCTTTCGACCAACGTGCTCCAGAAATTCGTCACGCCTTGGCGAAGCGCGTGGGCCACTCCCCGGTCGGGCTTCAGATCGGCGCGCACTGCGTCCACGACGTCGTCCATGACCGCGGCGATCACCGCTCGCAGCAGCTGGTCCTTGGACGGAAACACATAGTGCAAGGTGCCCAGCGGGATCCCGGCTTCAGCGGCAACCCCGCGCAATGTCGTGCCCGCCACGCCGACGTCACTGAGAACGCGCATCGCGGCCGCGACGATCTGACCCTCGCGCTCGGACGCCTTGACGTAGGCCATCTAGGCCACCACATTCATCAAGCCACCCCTAGCCGGCGCGCCACACCCGCAACGCCGCGACGATCATCGGAACCCTCGGGGGCAGCGGTGACGGCACTTCGCGTCCTGACAGTGCGGCAGTCATCGCTCGATCGTAGCCAGCGTGGCCGCCTGCAGTCACCGGCCGCCGGTGCCGAAAAGGACGGCCGCCATCAAGGCATGGATCCGGGACCGTTGTTCGTCTCGATCATCAAAGTTAACCAGGCGTCCTATATCGACAACCAGAGCAAGCGCCGCGTGGACACGGAACACCGCTTCGGTGTCGGCCGCGCCGACCTGGCTCACCAGATGCGCCCATTCGTCGACGTTCTGCCGCTGCAGACGGCGCAGTTCAACCCGGTCGGATTCGGGCAGGTTGGCGAACTCGGCGAAATAGATGTTGATCAGCTCGGGCGCGGCGAACGCCAGCGCGGTGTAGCGCTCGGCGATCCGCAGGGCAGCCTGCCGCGGACTGGTCGACTCGGCCAGGGAGTCGGTGATGGCCATCAGCACCCGGGCGCTGGCCCGATGGAAGGCGACGGCCAGCAGGGCCGCCTTACTCGGGTAGTAGCGATAGGCGCTGGAGCCGTTGAGTCCGGCGGCGGTGCCGATCTCCTCGATGCTGACCTCGTAGAAGCCGCGCTGGCCGAACATGCGGATGGCCTCGGCGAGCAGCCGTTCACGCTTTGATGCGCTGGGCAGGCCCCGCGCCGGTCGCCGCGGCGGCGGACCCGAAGGCGCCGGGGGCAGCTCGACGGTGAGCACCGACCAGCACAGCTCAGCGAGCAGTTCCTGAAGTGCGGCGGCAGGCAGTCGCGTTCGGTGCGCCGAGATGCTGCCGATGACGCTCAGGGCCGCAGCGGCCAGGATCGCGGTGTCGGCTTCGGGAAGGTCCGGGCGCAGCACCGCCAGTGGTTCGGCGATCGTGGCGTTGAGCGCGTCGTAGCCGGCTCGGATGTCTTTACGATCCGGCAGCTGCAGGTAGCGCCGTTCCCACCGGTAGAACGCGCCCTCGCGTCGCGTCCCGATCGTGGTCTCGATCAGCGCGGCGGTGATCGCGCGCAACCGCTCCGGCGCCGGTCGGCCCGGATCGTCGGCGGAGCGCGCGGCGTTCACCAGCACCCCCGCCGTGTACTGGGCGGTCGCGACCAGCAGCGCGTACTTGTTCGCGAAGTGCCGATACAGCGCAGGTCCGGAGATCCCCACCTCGGCGGCGATCTCGTCAACCCCGACCGCGTGGTAGCCGCGCTCGCTGAACGCACGGGCCGCCGCGCGGACGATCTGCGCCTTGCGGTCTTTGGGGCGCCGCTGCACCGCAGTGACCGATCCCGCAGCCATGGACGCGGCCATTTTCACCCCCGTGTTGACTGTTGGACCCGACGCCCATACGTTAACCACAATTTACATTTTCATCCACGGAGGAAGTGACGTGCTGCAATCCCGGTTCATCGAAGGGTGGGTCTGACCGTGTCCGAGAACGCCAGCTCCGCCAAACTCACCGCGACGCGCGACGGCCGGGTGCTGCGGGTGACGATCACCAATCCCGCCCGGCTCAACGCGATCGACTACGCCACCATGGCGGGCCTGGGTGACGTCATCGCCGGCGCGGCCGACGACCCGGGCGTGCGGGCCATCGTGATCACCGGGGAAGGCAAGGCCTTCTGCACCGGCGCCGACCTGTCGGCCACGGCCGGCGGCGTCGGCCCCGAGGAGGTGATGGACTGCGCCTCCCGGCTGGTCAACTCGGTCGCGCAGACCCCGGTGCCGGTGATCGCGCGGATCAACGGTCCGGCCGCCGGCGTCGGCGTGGGTCTGGCGCTGGCCGCGGATCTGATCTACGCCGCCGAGAGTGCCTACTTCCTGCTCTCGTTCACCAACATCGGCCTGATGCCCGACGGCGGCACCACCGCCCTGATCGCAGCGGCCGCCGGACGGGCCGTGGCCAACGAGATGGCCCTGCTCGGTGAACGCCTATCGGCGACGGCCGCCCGGGATGCCGGCCTGATCAACGCGGTGCTCGGCGAGGCGGAGTTGGATGCCCGGGTGAATGAGGCCGCCGAGAAGCTGGCCCACGGACCGCGTCGCGCCATCGAATTGACCAAACGCGCGCTCAACGCCACCAACCTCGCCGCACTGGATGCCGCGCTGGCCCGCGAGAAGGCCGGTCAGGTGGAGTTGCTGGGCTCCCCCGACTTCTTCGAGGGCGCCGCCGCGATGCTGCAGAAGCGCAAGGCGGTGTTCGGCGAATGATCGCTCAGCCACTGCGGTCTCGCCGCAACCACTGGATGAATCAGGTGGCAACCCACGCCGAAATGCGTCCCGATGCCGTTGCCTTCCGCTGTCGTGGCAACGACACCACCTGGCAAGAACTGCACGATCGCTCGCAGCGCCTGGCCGGGGCACTGTGCCGGCGCGGCATCTCCTTCGGCGATCGCGTGCTGATCGTGATGCTCAACCACACCGAATACATCGAGGCGACCTTGGCGATCAACGCCCTGGGTGCCATCGCCGTACCGGTCAACTTCCGCCTCACCGACCCCGAGATCAGCTACATCGTCACCGACAGCGGAGCCAAGGGCGTCATCACCGATCAGCTGCTTGCACCGCTGATAGAGGCCGTCCGCAAGAACACCCCCGGACTCGACGTGGCCGTGGTACTCGGCGATGACTACGAGTCGCTGATCGCCGAACCCGGCGACCCGCACCCCGGCGCGGATGTTCCCGAAGACACCCCGGCGCTGATCATGTACACCTCGGGAACCACCGGAAGTCCCAAGGGCGCCATCCTGTCCCACTCGAACCTGCTGGCCCAGTCGCTGACCTGCATTCAGGCGCTGCAGATCAGCCCGGACAGCGTGTACTTCTGCGCCGCGCCGATGTTCCACATCGCCGGCCTGGGCAGTATCGCGCCCAACCTGATGCTCGGCACCAAGACGGTGATTCACCCGCTCGGTGCGTTCAACGCCGCCGACACCCTCGACGCCTGGGAGCGCGAGCGCGCCACGTCGGTGTTCCTGGTGCCGGCGCAGTGGCAGGTCATCTGCGCGGATCCGACTGTGCGGCAACGTGACCTGGCGCTCGAGGTGATCAGCTGGGGGGCGGCGCCGGCGTCCGACACGGTGCTGCGGGCCATGGCGGAGACGTTCCCGGACGCGCTCAACGTCGCGGTGTTCGGCCAGACCGAGATGTCACCGGTCACCTGCGTGCTCCAGGGCAAGGACGCGATCCGCAAACTCGGCTCGGTGGGCAAGGTGATCCCGACCATCGCGGCACGAGTCGTCGACGAGAACATGAACGACGTGGCACCCGGTGAGATCGGCGAGATCGTCTACCGCGGGCCAACCATGATGCAGGGCTACTGGAACAAGCCCGAGGCGACAGCCGAAGCGTTCGCCGGCGAGTGGTTCCACTCCGGGGATCTGGTCCGCGTCGACGACGAGGGCTTCGTCTACGTCGTCGACCGCAAGAAGGACATGATCATCTCCGGCGGCGAGAACATCTACTGCGCCGAGGTGGAGAACGTACTGTTCGAGCACCCACTGATCCAGGAGGCCGCCGTGATCGGGCGTGCCCACGACAAGTGGGGCGAGGTTCCGGTGGCCATAGTGGCGGTAGCGGCCGGCGAGGCGCCGCTGACGCTGGAGGACCTCGAACCCTTCCTCAACGAGCGCCTGGCCCGCTACAAGCACCCGAAAGAACTGGTGCTGATCGACGCATTGCCCCGCAATGCCAGCGGCAAGGTGGTCAAGCCGCAACTGCGCAAGCAGTACGGCTAGGCAACGGAGCGCTGCCGAATTCAGCTGTCGCGCAGTCCGATGGCTCGTGCGCAGTATCGCCAGATTCGCTCACGGTCCGCACCGCTTTCTCGGGTGAACGGCAGATAGTGCTCGGGGCGCTGCCGCCGGTCGTGCCAGAACCGGCCGGTCGGCGGCGCGGGCTGCGTTGCGGCCAACCAGACCGCGGTATCGGCACCTTGCGATGCCGTGCGCAGCAGCGGCTTGGTCAGTTTCTGGAAAGTCGGCAGCGACGTAACCACTCCCGGTGTGTCAGCCCAACCCGGGTGCATGCAGTACACCGAGATTCCGGCCGCCTTCCAGCGTTCGGCCAGCACCGGGGTCAGCGCCACCTGCATCCGCTTGGTTCGGGCATAGGCGGTGGCACCGCGGTAACGTCCGACCCGGTATTCGGGGTCGTCGACAGCCAGCCCCTGGGTGTACATGCCGCCCGAGGACATCAAGATGACCCGAGGGTCCTGGGATGCGGCCAAGACGGGGACAAGTAGTTCGGTCATCAGCACCGGGCCCAGCACATGCGTGGCCAGGGTGATCTCGTGTCCGTCAGCGGTCTCGGCCCGCGCTGCCGGCAGCAACCCGGCGTTGTGGATCACCACGTCGAGGCTGGGCAGACGAGCGCCGAGATCGGCGACGAACCATCGCACCGCCGACAAGTCCGCCACATCACAGACCTCTGCGCGCAGGTCGGCATCCGGGTGCTCGGCAATCAGCTCGGCTCGGGCACCTTCGACACGTTCGAGGTTTCGGCTGACCATCACAACCGTGGCACCCAGCGCCGCCAGTCCCCCGGCGATGGCCTTCCCGATGCCGCTGTTGGCCCCGGTCACCATCGCGGTCTTGCCGCGCAGTGCCTGTGGCTCGGGATCACCAGACCACGCGTGCTCCCGAATCCGGTACCCCAGGCGGCTGTAGCCGGGAAGAACGGCACGGTCCAGCACCGAATCGACTACCGACCCCAGACCCATCCGACCGACCTCGTCTCAGCGCAGCGGTATCTCAACGAGCATCTGCCCGGTGGGCTCGCGCGACCCCGGATCGGGCTCCACGGTGAACCCGAGCGCCGTCGAGTCGCCAAGGGCAGGAATCTCCGCGGTGGTCGACGGCGACACAGCGGCGGCGTCCATGGTGCCGGCCAGCGTCGCACCGCTGGGACTCAGCAGCCACATCTGGTAGACCGTGCCCGGTTCGGGCGGGGGCACATTGTTCATCACCAGGACGCCGGCACTGCGTTCCCTGGAGAAGAGCACCGTCGCAGTACCGGTGGCGAGCGGAGTCGTCACACTCTCCACGTCGGGCGCCGCGAGCACGCGGTCCGAGACCGACTGTGGGCCGGTGGGTCTGAGTTGGATTCCGAACCCGAACGCCGCTAGTCCCACCACGATGGCTGCCGCCGCGGCAACAGCCGCGGTACGCCATCGAGAACGGGCGGCGGAGAGCTTCGCGGCTCGGCTCAGAATCGATTCACGCAGCGCCGGCGACGGCTTCGCGGCGGTGGTCTCCGCGATGGCTGCCATGGTCTCCTGCACCGCCGAAACCTCGGCTCCGAAGGCCTGCGCGACAGCCGTCGGTGCGCCGGCGACACCTCGCTCGACCTCGCGCCGCTCGGTGTCGGAGACGGCGTCGAGCGCATACGGCGTCGCCAGTGCGAGCAGGTCGAAGCCGTGCGGCTCGGTCATGACATGCCCAAACATTCACGCAGGCGGCGCAATGCGTCCTGCATCCGCGTTTTGATCGTGGATGTGGCGACCGAAAGCCGTTCCGAAACCTCGCGATAGGTCAAGCCGGTGTAGTAGGTCAGCTCGACGCACTCCCGGTGCTTCTCGGGCAGACCGCCCAGGCACTCGACGACGCGCTGATGTTCGTCGCCGACGATCACCGCATCGACGACAACGTCGGCGGCCGGTTCAGCGCTGGCGGCGCCGTAGCGTGATTCCCGCAGTCCGGCAGCGTGTTCGGCGCGAACGCGGTCCACGGCGCGGCGGTGCGCCATGGCCAGCAGCCACGCGAGCGCCGACCCCTTGGCCGGGTCATACTTGCCGGCGTTACGCCACACCTCCAGGTAGACCTCTTGAGTGGTCTCCTCGCTGTAGCCGGTGTCACGCAGGACCCGCAGCACCAAGCCGTACACCCGCGAGGCAGTGCGGTCATAGAGCGTCGCGAAGTCGGCGAGACTTCCCCCCGCCACCCGGTGGAGTACCGCATCCAGCTCGGAGGAATCCGCGATCTGATTCATCGGACGACAGCCTAGCCGCCGCCCCGTCCCAGGTGGGGCGGTTGGGAACCAGTCATCGAGGGGTTCGGAGACGGCAGGCATCGACGTCGCCTCACTGCTGCCGTTGGTCCGATGTGGCGAATGTCCATTGGTAGACATCCAGATATCCCGAGCGGAAGCCCGCTTCGGAGTAGGCCAGGTAAAGATTCCACATCCGAGAGAACACCTCGTCGAAGCCCAGGGCCGCGACGGCGGCACTGTTGCGCCGGAAGCGTTCCCGCCACAGCTGCAGCGTGTCTGCATAGTGCGGGCCCAGCGACCGCATGTCGACCGTACGCAGGCCCGTGTGATACCCCGTGATGTCCATGATCGCCTGGGTGGAAGGCAGCAGTCCGCCGGGGAAGATGTACTTCTGAATCCAGGTCAGGGTGTGGCGACTGGCCATCATCCGGTCGTGCGGCATCGTGATCGCCTGGATCGCCACCCGGCCGCCAGGTGCGGTCAGGCGTTCCAGTGCCCGGAAGTAGCCTGGCCAACCGCGATAGCCGACCGCCTCGATCATCTCCACCGAAACCACCGCGTCATAGCTGCCGGTAACTTCGCGGTAGTCCCGGAGCTCGATCTCGACCCGGTCGGCGAGGCCCGCGGCCGCCACCCGCTGCCGGGCGAGCAGCTTCTGCTCCCGCGACAGCGTGAGGGAACGCACGGATGCGCCGCGGGCCGCCGCGCGCAGGCAGAGCTCGCCCCAGCCGGTGCCGATTTCGAGGACCCGGGTCCCAGGACCGACGGCGGCCGTGTCCAGAAGGCGATCGATCTTGCGGCGCTGGGCCTCCGCGAGGTCTTCGGAGGATCCGGGGAGCTGGTCGAACAGCGCGCTGGAGTACGTCATGGTCTCATCGAGGAAGAGCGCGAACAGCTCGTTGGACAGGTCGTAATGTGCCGATACGTTGCGGCGGGCACGCGTGACGGTATTGCGCGACCGTGGTTGCCGGGCCAGCACCAGAGGCCGTAACCGCTGCAAGACCGCGGGGACCAGCTCGCCCATCGAGCCGGCCAAGACGCTGAGCAGCGCCACCGCGTCCGGCGAATCCCACTCGCCGGCCATGTACGCCTCGCCGAAGCCGATCAATCCGGATCTTCCGATGCGCCTGGCCATGCGGTCCGGATCACGGATCACCAGCTCCGGGGCGTGGGGGTCGAGCGCGCCGTAGCGATCGCCCCCGGGATAGACCAGTCGGACCGGCAGACGCCCGGCGGTGCGTCGCAGCAACGCGTGCACTACCGCAGCGGATGCGGCCGCCAGCGGACCCGAGGGGACGTGCGCCAGCTGCGGCCACTGGTTCGGATCGACCGGCACCGCCGGACGCAGATCTGATGCGGTACTCATTTCTTCACCACCGGAACGCGTCGCAACCACAACGTGGTGCCCTGCAGGCGAATACGCGCCGCGACCAGCAGCGGCGACAACGGCGCGATGAGTTGCATGCGGGCGACGCGGCGGTCGGTGGCCGGGTATCCGATGCCGCGCATCGTCGCGTCGAACACCGGCTCCTCGGCACGGTACAACGCGATGCTGACGTCGACGTCCGCACCGGGACGGGGAGCCCGGACCAAATAGTGGCCGTCAACGGGATTGAACGGCGAGACATAGAACTGTTTGGCCACCTGGACCGGCGTCTCGGCCGGCGGCAGCAGGTAGGCGTGGCGTTCTCCGTAGGTGTTGTGCACCTCGGCGATCACGTGCTGCAGCTGCTCGTCACGGTCGTGGCACCAGAACAGACTGATCGGGTTGAACACGTAGCCCAGAACTCGCGCCTGCAGCAAGGCGTAGATGCGGCCTGCGGGTGCAGGAACGCCGCGTTGGGCAAGAAATCGCTCCACGCGCTGGCGCAAGGTGTCACCGCTGCTGCCCACCAGGTGATCACTCGCGTCGAACACGGCGAACGGTCTCAACCACCAGGGCAGCCGGGGCGGCTCATCGATGTCGACGTACCAGCTGTAGCTGGGGTAAGCGAATTGGTGGACCACCGGAGTCCTTCTGCGGTGCGTGACAGTGGTGCGGTAGATCGCTGGGGTCAGCATGCGCACGCCTCACCGCGGGCGGCGGTTGGCGTCCAGTCCGCGCCCAGCCGCCACGCCGCCCGCACTCCGGAGACCGCACCATCTTCGTGGAAGCCCCAGCCGTAGTAGGCGCCGGCAAATGCGATGCGGTCATCGCCGAGCTCGGGAATCCGCCGCTGGGCGGCGACAGACTCCTGAGTGAAAAGCGGGTGGTGGTAGGTCATCTCGGACAGCACCGCGCGCGGGTCGATCAGATCTGATCCGCCCAGGGTGACCAGGAAGCGCCGGCGGGAGTGGATTCGCATCAGCCGGCTCACGTCGTAGGTGACCAGCACTGCCGGGCGGTCCGGGGCGACTCGGTAGTTCCACGACGCCCGGGCTCTGGGGTGGCGGGGCAGCATCGATTCGTCGGTGTGCAGTTGAGCGTGGTTGGTCGAATAGGGCATAGCCCCGAGCACGGCACGTTCTTGGGCCGTGGGTCCATCGAGTAGGCGCAGGGCCTGATCGGGGTGGACAGCCACCACGGCAGCATCGAAATGCCGCTGCTGCGATCCACGCACGTCTACCAGGACTCCATCGGACACCCGGCGCACTGAGCGCACGGCGGCGCTGGTCAGTACCTCGTCAAGGTTCGCGGCGATGCGTTGCACGTAGGTGATCGAGCCGCCGGTCACAGTGCGCCACTTCGGGGATCCGAACACCGAGAGCATGCCGTGGTGCTCGAGAAATGTGAACAGGTAGCGGGCGGGGTAGCTCAGCGCGTCATTGGCTTGGCAGGACCACACTGCCGCCACCAACGGCGCGATGAAGTTGGTTCTGAAGTAGGCGGAGAAGTCGTGGCGCAGCAAGAAGGCTTCGAGGGTTTCCAGCTCTTCGACGCCCGATTGCTGCAGCACCGCGTTGGCCGCCGCGTGGAAGCGCCGGATCTCGGCCAGCATCAGCAGGTTGCGAGGATGCAGCGTCCGCGGCGAGGCGAATAGGCCTCCTATTCCTCGTGCCCCGGCGTATTCCAAGCCGGTGGCATCGTTGCGCACCGATAGGGACATCTCGGTCTCGGTGCCGTGCACACCGAGTTCTCCGAACAGCCGACACAGCGTCGGGTAGGTCCGATCGTTGTAGACCAAGAAGGCCGAGTCGACGGCGAGGGCGCTGCCGTCATCAGCCTCGAGCAGGTGGGTGTGGGCATGCCCGCCCAATCGAGAGTCGGCCTCATAGAGCGTGACCCGGTTGTGGCGGGAAAGGATGTAGGCCGCCGTCAGGCCCGCTATGCCGCTGCCGACCACGGCTATCGACCGCGCTCGCTGCGGTGCACTGTGCATGGGAGTTATTCGGAGCCGCGAGCGCCGTGGTCGGGACTTGGCGACAAGCCGATCGAAACAGGTTGCGCCGCCTCGGTCTCCCGGTAGCGTCGAGAACTGCCGGCACCCCCACTTCGAGATGAAGGCTCATGTATCCGCTGACACACACAGACCAAGCCGCGTGAACACATGGTGAGGCCGACGATGGGGAAGACCGCGTCACTGTCGCTGATCGGCGCGGCCTACCTCGTCGCGGTCGGCGTCGCCGGCGCGTGGCTGGGCTGGGGGCCGGGCACCGGGCGGCTCTGGCTGGATACGTTGATCGCTGATGTATTGGCCACCGTGGTGGTCTTCGTCTTCAGTAGGTGCTTCGGCAACTCCAGCTTCTACGACGCCTATTGGAGCGCCATTCCGCCCCTGTTGGTGGCCTATTGGTGGTTTCAGTCGCTTCCTCACGTCGATACCGCGCGTTGCGTATTGATCGCTCTGGTGGTGGGGCTGTGGGCGGTGCGGCTTACCGCCAACTGGGTGTGGGGATTTCCCGGTATGCACCATGAGGATTGGCGGTATCCGCTGCTGCGCGAACGCGCGGGACGCTGGGAGTTCGTCGCGGACCTGTTCGCCATTCACCTGGTACCCACCCTGCAGGTGTTCGTCGGCCTGGTGCCGGTCTATGTCGCCGTGACACGGCCGGACCGGGGCCTGGTCTGGCTTTCTGTTGTCGCGTTTGCCATCGGCATTTCCGCGGTGCTGCTGGAACTGGTGGCGGACGTGCAGTTACACCGGTTCGTGCGGGATCGAGCGCCGGGCACGGCGATGGATCGCGGGATATGGGGCTGGTCACGGCATCCCAACTACTTCGGTGAGATCAGCTTCTGGTTTGCGTGCGCGCTGTTCGGGGTCGCCGCCGCACCGGCTCAGGCGTGGTGGATGTTCTTCGGTGTGCTGGCGATGGTAGCGATGTTCTTGGGCGCCAGCATTCCGATGATGGAGGAGCGCAGCCTGCAGCGCCGGCCCGAATACCAGCATGTGATCGACCGCGTGCCACGCCTGGTGCCCCGCCCGCCACGTCGGGGCAACCACCTCAGGTCATAGCACTGAAGGCCTGAAACAACTCGCTGATTCCCTGCAGCGCCTCTGCCCCCGTAGGGTTCGGTGAGGGCAGGAAGCCGAAGAGGTAGCCGGCCACCTCGAGATCGGTCAGCGAGGGGTTGTCCAGCAGCGGCGTGATCTGGTAGGTGGCCGGATCGAAGAGGGTCTCGACGAAGTCGTTGATTCCCTGCTGCAGTCCGTTGCCCAGTGCCGCCACCACATCGCCGAGATTCAGGTCGGTCGGAAACAGGCCGGGGCCGGTGACGACGTCGGCGTCGGCGGGCGACCAGCCGTGTTCGATGTTGCCGTAGCCGAGGTTGACCAGAATTCGAGTCACGGGTTCGAGCAGGTCATACAGGGGTTGCCCGGCAATGGGGATCAAACGCAACGGGTTGAGCAGCGGCAGGCTCTCGGACGGAATCATGTAGTAGTTGACCAGCGTGTCGCTGTCGGAGGTGGGCAACAGGACGGCATTGCTGATCTGTTCGGGAGTCAGGCTCAAGTAGGTGCCGTGCGAATAGATGAAGCCCATCGCGGCGTTGAGGACCGACAGCAGGTTGAGTGGATACGTCGGAAAATCGGCGACTCCGTCGTACTCATGGGTGTAGACGTCAGTCGGGTAGAGATTGTTCGGCGTGGCAACGTTGTCGGCCAGGTATTGCGGGTAGAGGCCGCTGGTCTCCACCGTCATGCCGCCAACCGGGTTGTCCGGATTGCCGATCAGGACGAAGCGCACGAAATCGCTCGGAACATCCTGCCCGGCGAGCTGCCGCATGACCGCCGAGGAGATCGCCGCGCTCTGCGAATAGCCGAACACCACCAGCGGGTTCTCGGCGCTGACGTCGCCGCTGGCGATCTTCTGCAGAATGGTGGAATCGAGAATCTGCATGCCGCGTGCCTGCGAGGTCGAGCTGATGTTCTCGGGGGTGAACAGCGATTGAAGGGTTCCCCCGAACCCGAGTTGCTCGAGATAGAGCTGGTTGGCCGCGTCCAGGTAGAGCTGGTTCGGTTGCGGAATGCTGGTGCCACCCATGATCAAAGCGGTCCCGTCACCGAGCGATCCCCCGGCAGTCAGCGCAACCTCGATGGGCGCCACCGAAGTCGCCGATGCGACAGGCAGGTCCGCCAGCGCGCCGGCAGTCAGACCGGTGGCGGCAACAACGGCGGTGATACGACTAGGCGTGAAAGCGCGCATGTGACTTCCCTTTCGACGGTGGTGGGGTCTGTTCTGAACGTGCCGCAGCGGGTTGGGCCGACCCGTGTCTGTTACCCAGGTGATCATTACCGTAGGGCCCGTCACCTGTGGCGCGAAGGAGGAACTTCCCACTTCCATGCGCCGGGTGGTGTCGTCGTTCTCGTGCGAGAAGAACGTGTGGGTGATCTCCGCTACCGGGTGCGACGTTGGAACGACGATCAGGATCCGGGCCGAGGATTCGTCGCCAGGGACAGGCGCTGCAGAGTTCGGTACGGCATACATCGGAGTTATTCGGAGCCGCACCGCCGCGGGTCGGGTTCGACCGACAACCAACTTTGGACCGGTCCGCAGCCCTTGCCCTCGCCGATCCCCGGGGCCGGTCAGCACTCCTGGTCGCCGAGGCGCCGCAGCTCCTCCCGAAGTCCGCGGACGCCGTCGTCGAGCAACCGAATCACGGCTGGGCGCAGCAGGGGCTCGATCCACTTCAACCACCCCTGAAAGGCGAACCGCACCCGATAGGTGATCACGCAGCCGGACTGCCGCGCGGCGACCGTGATGGTGTCGCAGACGATGACGGAGGCGTTCTCTCCGCGCAGGTCGATCGACCGGCCCGGCCGCAGCGCGGTCACCACATAGTCGATCGTGCTCACCCGTCCGGCGAACCGGGAGGTGTTCTCGTAGTGAGTTCCCACCCCGCCATCGCCCGAGACGCGCACCGTCGTGATGGTCCCCGGGTCCCACTGCTGCGTGGTGGTGAAATCGGCGAGGTAGACAAAAGCCACATCCTGCGCGACGTCACTGCTCACCTCACGCTGCATGGTGATCATGACTGCTCCTCCGGCCTGACGTCGTGGCTGTGACAGTGATTCGGAACCGAAGGCGCGGTGGTCGGTGTCCGCGGGCAGCGTGCCGACGCCTCTTGCACAACCGAATTCGCCAAGTAGCGTCGGGGCATGAGCGTGGACTTCTCCAGCACAGTTGCCGCGCCGCGCGCGGAGGTCTTCGCATGGCATGAGAGGCCGGGTGCGTTCACCCGGCTGAGTCCGCCGTGGCAGCCGATGAACCTGGTCAGCGAGGCCCATTCGCTCCGCGACGGGACGGCCGTCTTAGCCCTTCCCGGTGGACTCCGGTGGGTCGCCGAACACCAGCCCGACGGCTACGACCCGCCGGCGCGATTCGTCGACGCGCTCGGCGGGCACGGCCTGGCATCACTTCCCACCCGGGCCACGCTCAGTTGGACGCACACTCACGAGTTCGAGGATCTGGGCGACGGGCGGACGCGGGTTATCGACCACGTCGAAACCCCCATCCCTGGGGCCCTGCTGCGGCCGATGTTCGTCTACCGGCATCGCCAACTCGCCGATGACACCGCAGCGCATCGGCGTGCTCAGCAGGCAGGCCTTACACCGCTGACCGTGGCGATCAGCGGCGCGACCGGGCTGGTCGGTTCGGCTTTGGCGGCGTTCCTGAGCACCGGCGGGCACCGGGTGATTCGCCTGGTGCGCCATGCCGCGGACAATCCTGATGAGCGGCAGTGGAATCCCGACCATCCCGACCCTGATCTGCTGACCGGAATAGACGCCGTGATCCATCTGGCCGGCGCGTCGATCGCCGGCCGATTCACCGCCGAGCACCGCCGCCAGATCCGTGACAGCAGAATCGGGCCCACCCGCAAGCTCGCCGAGCTGGTCGCCGGCACGCCCGCGGGACCGAGCGTGCTGATCTGCGCCTCGGCAGTCGGCTATTACGGGTATGACCGCGGTGACGACGTACTGACCGAAGACGCCGAACGCGGTGACGGCTTTCTGGCCGACGTCGTAGCCGACTGGGAGGGCGCGCTCACGCCGGCAGAACAGTCCGGGACCCGCGTGGTGCGGGTACGCACGGGCATCGTGCAGTCCCCGCGCGGCGGGACGTTGCGCCTGATGCGGCCATTGTTCGCGGCGGGGCTCGGTGGCCGGCTCGGGAGTGGACGGCAGTGGCTGCCGTGGATCGGCATCGATGACCTGATCGACATCTATCACCGAGCGCTGTGGGACACCGGGCTGCGCGGACCGGTGAACGCGGTCGCCCCGAACCCGTCGCGCAACGTCGACTACACCAAGGCGCTGGGTCGCGTGCTACATCGACCGACCGCACTGCCGGTACCGAGCCTGGGCCCGCGACTGTTGCTCGGCGCGCAAGGTGCTCGTGAACTCGCGTGCGCCAGTCAGCGCGCGCTGCCCGGCCGCCTCAACGACGCTGGTCACCCGTTCCGCATGCCCGAACTCGAGCCGCTGCTGCGCCACCTGTTGGGGCGTACGGGACCGCAGTGAGTCTCACCGGCGGGGGTTGAGTATCGCGACGTGTCCGCACAACACGGTGGCAAAGGTGACCCACAGCGGATACAGCACCAGGGGCACCGCCCGCGCACCCCGAACGGCGACGGCCCGGCGCGCCAGGTCAGCACTGCTGGTCGCCAGCGCCACGCTGACCGCAGTGGCCGGGCCGAGACGGCGGCGGTTGAAGAACAGCCACGACCAGCCCGCGTTGAGGACGAGGTTGAGCACCAGCGCCGCTATGTAGTTGCGGCGCTGCGCGACCTCCCCGCGGTCGCTGAGTTCATCGATAGTGGCCGCCGACACCGCGGCGATGTCGGCGTAGAGCGCAGGCCACACTATCGGAAAGGCTTGTCGCGGTGGCTGGTATGCGGGCTTGACCAGCCCTTCGTACCAGTCAGATTGGACCGCGGGGGTGGTGGCGAGACCTCCCGTGACGGCTGCCGCGGTGACGGCGGACCCGGTGCCGAGCAGGGTTGAGATGCGCACGTGACTCCTTGTAGGTCAATCGTTCTGGGTGACAGTTACCGCAATCTCGTTGCGGCGAAACATCGGCAGGGTCCATGGCGGATCGTAGAACCACGCCTGCGGTACCCGGACTGGCTCGCACTGCAGTTCTTTGAGGGCATTGAGCAGCGTCGCGGTGTGCATTTCAACAGCACGACGGCCACGATCTCCGGAGAAGGTGTGCACCGCGACGGTTTCAGCCGGCACCCGCACCAATTGCACTTTGGCGTTGTCAGGCTCCGGCAGCGATTCCAGGCCGATACCGGTCGGCATGAAGAAACGAATCAACCATTGGCCTTCAGTGCCGGATTGCTGGGCGACCGGCGCGGTCATGGAGATCTGCTCACCCGCCGGAGCGGCGGGGTCCTGAGCGACGGGAGCGGTCATGGCGTACTTGGTACGCGAGTTATTGCCGCCGAAGATGTAGCCGGCCAGGCGCCGAAAGCCCGCGCTGCGCGCGCTCTCCTCATCACCGTCAACCACGGTTTCCGCCGCCACGCGTTCGGCATAGCGGCGAATCTCCACATCGCGCGTTCGCCGCTGCACCGTGAAAGGAGGCTCTTCGGTTCCGTTACGCACACCGACCACTGACCCGACGGCCGCAACGGCGGCCCCTGCCGCCGAGAGGATTCCGCTCATGCTCGCCCTCCACCGCCCGTGCTATCGCCTGACCAACGACAGTAGACCGATCGGGGAAGTACATTCAATAAATGAATCATTCATTTATTGAATTACTCAGGTACCGGTAGCGACGTAGCGCCTCGGCACGTTCGCGCCCGTGGTCCACCATGGGCCGGGGGTATCCCGGCGGCGGCGCAGCCCGGCGGAGATGTGCGTCGGGGAGGTCGGCCAGTTCTGGAACCCAGCGACGCACGTAACAGCCTTCGGGGTCGAATTTGCTGCCCTGCAACGTCGGGTTGAAAACCCGGAAGTAAGGGGCCGCGTCGGTCCCGCACCCCGCGCACCACTGCCAACCGTGCTGGTTGTTGGCCACATCGCCGTCGATCAGCTGCTCCAAGAACCAGCGAGCCCCCCACTGCCACGGCAGATGCAGGTCCTTGACCAAGAACGATGCGGCGATCATGCGCACCCGGTTGTGCATGAAGCCCGTTTGGCGCAGTTCACGCATGCCGGCGTCCACGATCGGAAAACCGGTCTCCCCGGCCTTCCAACGCTCAAAGCGGCTCCACGCGTCGGCATCGGTGTCCATCTGGATGGAGTCGAAATCCTGGTTCCAATTGCGCCAGGCACTGCGGGGCCAGAAGTGCAGTACGGCGGCATAGAAATCCCGAAAGGCCAGTTGCCGCAGATACGACGCGGCACCCGGCTGCTGGAGATCAAGGTCGGCAGCCATAGTGCGCGGATGAATGTTGCCGAATTTCAGGTAGACCGACATCCGGCTCCCACCTTCGAGATCGGCTCGGTCGCGGTCCTGCTCGTAGCGCTCCAGCCCGCCGCTGACGAACCCCCGCCAGTGCTCGAGCGCCGCAGCTTCCCCTGCGGGCAACTCGGGTCGACCACCGAAGTCAGGGATGTCCACCGGTTGACCGGACTCGTCGGGTACATCGAGAGGATCGATCCAGTGCGCCGAGTCCGGCCGGGAGTTCGCCGGACGCCGCCAGCCGTGCTCCCGCCACCGGCGAAAAAACGGGGTGAAGACCCGGTAGGGAGTCCCATCGTCTTTGACAACTCGTCCGGGAGAGACCAGGTACGGAGAGCCGGTGGCCACCAGCGGTATGTCACCGAGCGCGGCGCGAACCCGCTCGTCACGCCGGCACCCGTAAGGGGCGAAATCCTCTGACACATGCACGGCCGACGCGCTGATAGCGGCGGCGATCGCCGGGATCCGCTCCTCTGGACGTCCGCGCGTGATCAGCAACCGGCCGTCGAGGTCATCGCGCAGCCGCCGCAGAGACTGGCCCAAGAACTGCAGTCGACGCTGCCCAGCCGAGGTCTCCAGCTGCGGGTCCAGCACGAAGCAGGCCAACACCTCGGGGCCTTCAGCGAGCGCGGCCGTCAAGGCCGGCAAGTCGTCGACCCGCAGGTCGCGGCGGTACCACAGCAGGACCGGCACTACTTCTCCAGCTCGGAATCGAACTGTCGCATGGCGGAGATCACGGCAGCCAAGACCCAATGCGTAGTCTGCAGGTCGGCGTCGGAGAACTGCGCCAGGGCACGCTGGGTGTGACTCTGCAGCGGGGTGAAAAACGCTCTGGCGGTGTCCAAGCCGAGTTCGGAGTACCGCAACGCAACCTTGCGTCGATCCGAGGCGTGCGCTTCGCGCCGCACGTGGCCGGACTCGATGAGACGATCGACGAGATAGGTGATGGCCGCACCCGACAATCCCATACGTTGACGCAGCTCACTGGGACTGATCGGGGTTCCTGCAGTCTCAGCGACCATGATGTGCAGCAAGGCGCGGAAATCGGTCTGGCGCACGTTGTTGGCGCCGGCGAACCGCTGGCCGATCTGTTCGGATTCGGCGGCCAGCTCGCGCATATCGGCAGATATCAACGACTCCAGCGCGGCTCGGCCAACAGCATCCTTATCCGGTTTCATGACGGTTGATAACGATATCGCTGCGGTCAGGCCGGCGACAGCGGCAACCGCAGCGCACCGGGGGCACCCGTCGGAACCGTCGGGTGGTGCGGTGCCACCGGCGCGATGCGCCGATACGGCTGGCCAAGCGGCGGGCGGGAGTCGGCCTCACCGTTGTTGGGCCACAACGACATCGCCCGCTCGGCCTGCGCGGTGATGGTGAACGACGGGTTCACGCCCAGGTTGGCGGTGATCGCCGACCCGTCGACCACGTGCACACCGGGATGCCCGTAGGCACGCTGATAGGGGTCGATGACCCCGGTATCCGCGGATTCACCGATCGGGCAGCCGCCGATGAAATGCGCCGTCAACGGGATATTGAGCGCATCGAGGTAGGTGCCACCGGCCATCCCGCCGACCTTTTCGGCTATCCGGCGCGCCACATCGTGGGCGGTCGGGATCCAGTCTGGATTGGGCTCTCCCACACCCTGTTTCGCCGTCATTCGGGTGCCGAACAGGCCACGCTTGCGATAGGTGGTCAGCGAATTGTCCAGCGACTGCATCACCAGCACGATGATCGAATGCGACGAGGCGTTGCGGGGGAACATGCTGTGCAGCATCATCGCCGGGTGGCGCGCGATGGTCAGCATCAGCCGGGCGAAGCGCCACGGCCCGCCGTCGATCAGATGAGTGCCCATCATGGACAACAGGTTGGATCCCTTGCCATAGCGGCACACCTCGACGTGGGTGTTGGCCTCCGGATGGATCGATGAGGTGATCGCGACGCCTTGGGCGAAGTCGTCACGATCTGGAGCGAACACCACCGGCACCTCTTCGGAATTGGTGCGGGTCAGCTCACCCAGCCGCGGCGAGAGATTCGGCAGTGATCCGGTGTCGCGCAGCCGGTGCAGCAACCGCTGGGTGCCCAGCGAGGCCGCGGCGAACACCACCTGGCTCGCGGTGAAGTCCCGCCTATGTTTGCGCACCCACCGGCCGGTGCGCACCGTGCTGACCACATAGCCGTCGCCGTCGGGGCGCACATCGGTGACCATCGTCATCGGATGGATCTGGGCGCCGGCGTGCTCGGCCAGATACAGGTAGTTGGTCTCGGTGGTGTTCTTCGCGTTGTGCGGGCAACCGGTGAAGCACTGCGCGCAGCCGATACAGCCGGCGCGGTCGGGGCCTGCCCCGCCGAAGAATGGATCCGGGACGGTCTGGCCGGGCTCATCACCGAAGAAGACTCCGACATTGGTGGGGTGATAGGTGTCCTCGACCCCCAGATCGCGGGCCACCGCCAGCAACACCTCATCTGCCGGCGTGGTGTGCGGGGTGGACGTCACCCCGAGCATCCGGCGGGCCTGTTCGTAGTACGGGGCCAGCTCGGACTTCCAGTCGGTGATGTGGGCCCACTGCGGGTCATGAAAGAACCGTTCCAGCGGCTCGTAGAGGGTGTTGCCGTAGATCAACGACCCGCCGCCGACCCCGACGGCGCTGGCGATGAATGTCTTACCCAGCACGGTCAGTCGTTGCGGACCGAAGCAGCCCAGTTTCGGTGCCCACATCGCCTTGCGGACGTGCCAGTTGTTGGGCGGGAAGTCGGTGGGGGTCCAGCGCCGGCCCATGTCCAACACGCCGACGCGATAGCCCTTCTCGGTCAGGCGCAGCGCGGCCACGCTGCCGCCGAATCCCGAGCCGATCACCACAACGTCGTAGTCATATGTCACTTCGGGCTCCTGGTGCGTTCGCCCGCGCGGGCGCGATCGTATGGCGTAGTGAAGCACGTCGTCGACGGCTCGCGCACCGCTTTGCCTTCCCGCCGCCCCGGGCTGTGGCGCTATCCCCCGTTGTGGCGGCGGCCGGGCAGGAACAGCAGCAGCGAGACCACCAGAAGCGAGCTGAGGCTGACCGCGTTGAGGACCGCGTCACGCGCGCCATACATGTGCAGCATCCCGACGTGGTAAATCAGGTGCAGCGCATTAAAAATCGACCAGGCCGTCGCGGTGATCACGACGACGGCACGGTTGCCCAGGTGGTACACCGCCATGGCGCTGAGCGCCCCGAGCGCCAGGAACATGGCGCCGACATCCTTCACGAAATGCTCGTTGTACGGGCCGAGCACCGGCAACCAGGACATGCCCATACCGGGAAACGTGCTGTACCAGTGCAGCGGAGCGAAATACGCCCACAGTCCCAGGCCAAAGCCCACGATGGTCAACAGGAGCAGGCACAGCCGATGCACGATGAGGTTCATGCCCGGTAGACGGCGCAGCGAACGAGTTTGTGACATCGTGGGCACTCACATGCCGTCCGGTGTCAGCTCAGCCAGCCACTCGGCATAGGTTTGCCGTCCCCTCGGGCCGGGACCGGTGGGCAGCAACGCGCCATTGGCCATGCCCTTTCCGGCCGCCCCAGGAATCCGCAGTCCGATGACCGGCCGGTGCTGCCCGCGCCGCCGGATCAGCTGCCGAACCATGTCGACGACCGATTCCACGCGGGGGCCGGCGAGTTCGGGTGCCATCTGCTGGGGTTCGGCGGTGGCCAGGCCGCACAGATGAGCGGCGACTTCGGTGACCGCGATGGGTTGCGACTGCATTTTCGGGACCAGTGCGATGGGGCCGGGAACCTGCGCCAGGACTTGGTCGGCGAATTCGTGAAACTGGGCGGCCCGCAGGATCGTCCACGGGACGGCGCCGGTCTGCACCAATTCCTCTTGCCGCAGCTTGCCTTGGTAGTAGCCGCTGGTCGCCCGGTCGATGCCGATGATCGACAGCGCGACATGATGGCGAACTCCACTGCGCTGCGCGGCGGCCAGCAGATTCGTGGTCGCTGTGCCGAAGCAGGCCCGTGCCTTCTTGGCGTTCATGGTCGCGAAGTCGGAGACGTCGATGATGGCCTCGGCACCGTCGAGCGCGGCGTCGATTCCGGTGTTCTGGATCAGGTCAACCCCGTGCGCGCGGGCAAGGATCACCGGCTGGTGCCCCTGGACGTGGAGATGCTCGACCACTTTACGGCCGGTCTTGCCGGTACCGCCGGCAACCGCGATCTTCATTGGTGTTCCCTCCTGGTCTGGATCAGTCGACCAACACCACCATCTTGCCGCCCGCGTCTCCTGCTTCCATGACGCGATGCGCATCACCGATCTGATCAAAGGAGAAGACATGGGAGGGCGCGGCTTCGAGGCATCCCGCACGAACCTTGTCGGCGATGTCCTGCAGCGGAACATCCGACAGCGCAAAGCCGGGTGTACCGAACACGAAGCTGCCGAAGAAGCTGAGATTGACGCCGCTGGGCATCTGCAACAGCGGGTTGAAGTCAGCGATCGGGTCCAGTCCTCCGAGCCAGCCCGCCAAGCACGCAGTGCCGCCCCGGCGCAGCATGTTCAGGGAATCCAGGATCGTGCTGTTGCCCACGAGGTCGAGAACGGCGTCGATGTGCTGGGCCTCGGCGATGTGTGCACTCAGATCGGGGATCTCGAGCTCGACCCGTTCGGCGCCGAGCGAGGTCAGCAGACCGAACCGTGCCCGGGCGCGGGTGGTGGCGATCACCCGTGCACCGGCCTCCACGGCCAGCTTCACGGCCGCCTGACCGAAAGACGATGTCGCCCCGCGGATCACGATGGTCTGCCCGGCGGTCAGGTCGAGGTTGCGAAACAGACAGGTCCATGCGGTGGCGTAGGTTTCCGGCAACGCGGCCAGCTGATCCCACGACAGGTCCGTCTCTATCAGCGCAACGTTCTCGGCCCGCACCCGGGTGAATTGGGCGTAGCTGCCGTTGATGGTGCGGCCCAGTCCACCCATCAGGGCCGCGACTTTGGCGCCGACGGGGAATTCTCCGCCCGGGCAGGCGTCGACGACGCCGACGCATTCGATACCACTGACCTCGGCGGCCTGCGCCCACTCGCCTCGACGCATGTGCATTTCGGCGTGATTAATGCCGAATCCCTTGACCCTGATCACCACCTCGCCACGCTTCGGCAGCGGCTTGGGAATGTCGGTGTAGGTCAAGACGTCCAGGTCGCCGAACCCGTCGAGAATGATCGCCCGCATGGTTGGGCCGCCTGGAACTTCGCGCACCACTGCGGGCGCAACAGGAAGGTCCGGCGTGCTTTTTGCACCCATGGTCTGCTCCTTTGACTAGTGCTGATACGAATTACTTTTCGAACGCTTCCGCCATTTGTCGCGCAAGATCGAGCAAGTCGGGCGCGATGAAGTCGGGCTGGTGTACTCCCTCGATTCGCAACGGCGCGTTGCCGGGTCGGGTGATGAGGGCAGCACCGAACCCGGCAGCCTGCGCACCGATGGTGTCCCAGGCGTGCGCGGCGACCATCATGCAGGCATAGGGCGGTACCCCCAGCCCGTCTGCGGTGTGCCGATACAGCGCCGTTGCCGGTTTGAAGACCTCAAGCTCGTCGACGCTGAACTGCCGCTCGAAATAGCCGGCCAGTCCCGTATGTGCCAACGGCGTTGGCCGACCAGGCGAGTTCGGCGAGTTGGTCAGCGCCGCCAACCGGTATCCGTCGTCGCGTAGACGCGAAAGGCCTTGCGCGACGTCGGGGTGCGCCGGCATGGTGGCCAGCGCGCGAGCCACGGTGGCCACATCGTCATCACTCAGCGGAACCCGGTGTATTTCGGCGAGCATCCGCAGCGTGGCCCGCCCCAGGGCAAAGAAGTCTGCGTAACACCTCGACAGGGTCACGGTCATCGAATAGGTGATCAGTTGGCCGAACCACTCTCGCAGCACGCCGGGGCGCTCGAAAAGCCTCGCGAAAAGGGGCTCTAACGCCTCAATGTCGAGGAGCGTTTCGTTGACGTCGAAGACCAGCACCGCGGGGCGCGTTTCGCCGACCATGCCGGTCACCGGCAGCCGCCGACCCGGCGCAAGAAGTCTTTGACCAGTTCGGCGACTTCACCGGCGGCGGTCTCCAGCAAGAAGTGGCCGCCGTCGAGCAGGTGAATCTCAGCATTGCGCGCGTCCCTGCCGAAGGCCTGGGCGCCCGCCGGCCCAAAGATCGGGTCCCCTTGTCCCCAGACGGCCAGCACCGGAACTCCGCTGGTGCGCAGGTACTCGTGCAGAGCGGGGTACATCGGCGGATTGGTGGCGTAGTCCCGGAACAGCTTGAGCTGAATCTCGTCATTGCCGGGGCGAGCCAGCAGCGCAGCGTCCAGGGTCCAGGTATCCGGGCTGACCAGCGACTCGTCCGGCACGCCGGTCAGGTACTGCCATTTGATCGACTCGACATCGAGCGCCGTGCGGATGGCCGCCTCCGTCACCGCAGTCTGCTCACGCTGGTAGTCCCAGACGGTTTTCCAGAAGGTTTCGACGAAGCCCTCGTCGTAGCCGTTGCCGCTCTGCGTGATGATCGCGCTGATGGATTCGGGCCGGTTCAGCACCAGCCGCCAACCGATCGGCGCCCCGTAGTCCTGGACGTAGATCGCGTAACGCTGGAGCCCGAGGTGATCCAGTAGCCCCTGGGTGAGTGTGGCGAGATTGTCGAAGGTGTAGTCGAACTCGGTCACCAGCGGCATGTCCGAGTAGCCGAAGCCGAGGTGATCGGGAGCGATCACGTGATAGTCATCCGCCAGGCGAGTGATGAGGTCCCGGAACATGTACGAGCTGGTCGGAAAGCCGTGCAGCAGCACGATCGCCGGCGCATCAGGGCTTCCGGCCTCCCGATAGAACAAGCGTCGCCAGGCGACGGTGGCGTACTGGTACCGGACAGAAGTAACCATAGCTAACCCCTTAAATAACTGTTGATAGTTAGGAGTCAAACACTCGTGGTGTAACCTGTCAATAGCATTTTGGAGGTTATATGGAAATTATTGCGACCGGGCCCGCCGACGAGGCCCTGCTGCTAGACCTGCTCAACACCACTCCGGTCATCGATGGCGTGCCACACGACGAGCTCGAAGATCCGGCCAGCACGCAGGCGTGGCTGAATGCGCACGGCATCGCCCTCGCCGGGGCGCAGCTTGAGGAACTTCGTGACGTCCGGGCCGCGCTGCAGGCGGTGGTGCGTGGCGAGCTGGCCCCGCAGACCTTGCAGCCATTCCTCAACGGCGTTGAGCTGACCCCCGTCCTGTCTGACGATGGCATCGCCTGGACCCTGTCCGCGAGCAAGACCTCCCAAGCCGTCGCGCGCGTGATACTCGCCTGGGACGCGTTACGGATCTCCAGTCCCAGCCGGCTGCGCCCCTGCGCCAACTCCGAATGCCAGCTGTTCCTGATCGATCGCAGCAAGCCCAACACTGCCCGGTGGTGCTCGATGGCCATCTGCGGCAACCGCATGAAAGCACGCCGGCACTACCAGCGGAGCAGGACCACGACCGGCGAGTGAACTCCGAAGGAAAGTCGCGAGCCCCATACGTGCAACGCCAGCTCGCCGACTACCATGAGCTGTCCCTATGGGTTCCAGTACCTACATCGCTAGGTTCGCCGCCCCCGTAGCTCAGGGGATAGAGCACGGCTCTCCTAAAGCCGGTGTCGCAGGTTCGAATCCTGCCGGGGGCACTCATGTGTGTGTATGACCTCGGTTGATGCTTGACATTTCGGTGTCGGGTGATGCTTGACGGTGTTTCGGCTGAGGCTTGACAGTTGCTTCGGTTGATCCTTGACACTCCCTTGATGAGGGTTGGATACGGCGTGTTCGTCGTCGTTGGTGACGATTCATTTGGCGTGTGCGAGTTTGCGGCGTCGGGAGTCGGATCAGGCGTTGGCTGCTGGGGTGAATTTGATGTTGACTCCGCAGAACAGCATTGCGACGTCGCGGTGGGGGATGTTGGCGCCGGATGGGCAGTGCAAGACGTTTGATGCGGCTGCTGATGGTTATGTGCGGTCTGAGGGTGCTGGGGTGGTGGTGCTCAAGCGGCTTTCGGATGCGCAGCGTGATGGTGACCGGGTTTTGGCGGTGGTGCGGGGTTCGGCGGTGAATCAGGATGGGCCGTCGTCGGGTCAGACGGTGCCGTCGGGTCCGGCGCAGCAGCGGGTGGTGCGGGCGGCGTTGGCGTCGGCGCGGTTGTCCCCGGCGGATATTGATTATGTCGAGGCGCATGGGACTGGGACGGCGTTGGGTGATCCGATTGAGTTGGATGCCTTGTCGGCGGTGTTTGGTGAGCGTGGGTCGTCGGCGCCGTTGGTGTTGGGGTCGGTGAAGACTAATCTGGGGCACCTTGAGTCGGCTTCGGGTGTGGCGGGGTTTATCAAGACGGTGTTGTCGGTGCAGCGGGGTTTTATTCCGCGGCATTTGAATTTTTCGGAGTTGACGCCGAATGCGGGTGTGGGGGCGTCGAAGTTTGTGGTTGCGGCGCAGGCGATGGAGTGGCCGGTGGTGTCGCGTCCGCGTCGGGCGGGGGTGTCTTCGTTTGGGGTGTCGGGCACTAATGCGCATGTGATTGTGGAGCAGGCTCCCGATGTTGAGGTGGTGGCGGCGGCTGCTGCGGTGCCGGTGAGTACGTTGGTGGTTTCGGGGAAGTCGCCGGCGCGTATCGCGGCCACCGCCGGGGTGCTCGCACAATGGCTGCAGAACGACGGCGCTGGTGTGGCCCTCGCCGATGTCGCAGAGACCCTGCGGGAGAACCGAAGCCGCTTCAAGTACACCGCGGGCGTATCCGCTCGCGACCACGCCGCCGCGGTGGCCGGACTGACCGCACTCGCTGCCGGCGAGTCCGCCCCCGGCGTTACCGAGCCCCGGCCGCGGCCGGCGACATCTCGGCCGGTGTTTGTGTTTTCGGGTCAGGGTTCACATTGGGTGGGGATGGGTCGTCGGTTGTTGGCCGATGAGCCGGTGTTTGCTGCGGCTGTTGCTGAGTTGGAGCCGGTTTTTGTTGCGCAGGTGGGTTTTTCGCTGCGTGAGGTGATTGCTGACGGTGTGGAGATTTCCGGTGATGCGCAGGTGCAGCCGGTGATCATGGGGTTGCAGTTGGCGTTGGCTGCGTTGTGGCGTTCCTATGGGGTTGTTCCGGATGCGGTGATTGGGCATTCGATGGGGGAGGTGTCTGCGGCGGTGGTGGCCGGGGCGCTGACGCCCGAGCAGGGTTTGAAGGTGATCGGGGTGCGGTCGGCCTTGATGTCGCGGCAGGCTGGTCAGGGTGCGGTGGCGTTGTTGGAGTTGGATGCCGTTGCTGCCGGTGAGTTGTTGGCGGGTTATCCCGGTGTTGAGGTGGCGGGGTATTTGTCGCCGCGGCAGACGGTGGTGGCTGGTACGCCGGCGGATGTGGATGCGGTGATTGCTGCGGTGGCTGCCCAGGAGCGGTTTGCGCGGCGGGTGAATATGGAAGTGGCTTCCCATACTGCGTTCATGGATCCGATCCTTGACGAGCTGCGCGCCGAACTAGCCGACATCACCCCACAAATGCCACAAATCCCGTTCATTTCGACGGCGGTGGATCCCACCGGGCCCACGCCACGATTGGACGCGGATTACTGGGTGGCCAATGTCCGCAAGCCCGCGTTGGTGAGCCAGGCCGTGACCGTGGCGGCGGCGGACCACGACACGTTCATCGAGGTCAGCCCCCACCCGCTGTTGACCCACTCGATCATCGAGACGGTCGAAGCTGCCGCCGCCGAACCGGTGACTGTGGCCTCGACCCTGCGCAGGGGTGACGACGAGACCCTGAGCTTCCATGTTCAGCTCACCGAACTCGGCGGGCAGCACAGCGGCACCGGGACCGCTAAGGCCGGCGGATTCGCCGAACTGCCCAGCACCCCCTGGCAACACAGCCGGCATTGGCTCCACGTGCCCGGACGGGCCGGCCAGGCACCGGACGTGCATCCGCTGCTCGGCGTCCACGTCGAGATGCTCACCGGCGGCGACCATATGTGGCAGAACGACCTTCGTGCGGACGCCATGCCGTGGCTGGCCGATCAGCCGGTGCACGGCCAGGCCGTCGCGTCCGCGGCGGCACTGATCGAGATGGCGGTGGCGGCAGGCAGCCAGGCCCTCGGCAGACCCGCCGAGTCGATCGCGGTGACCGGCTTGCAGATCGAAGAGCCGCTGGTGTTCGACAGTGGGATGCAGGTCACCACCCAGCTCAGCGGGGCCGACGGCCAGACCCGGGTCGAGATCCATGCCCGCCCGACCGGCGAAGCCTGGACCCGTTATGCGGTCGCCGACATCGCAGCGGCGCCGACGGAGCAGTCGGCCTCGGAGTATGACGAGGGGGCCGAGCACAGTGTGCTCACCCTGCCCGAGAATGTGGCCACCCATCCCGCGTACCGCCTACACCCGGCCTTGCTCGATGCCGCGCTGCGGCAGCTTGCGGCGGGTATCGAAGCCGATGACGCCGAGCACGGCGGTTACGTGCCGGCGGCGGTGGCCGCGGTGCGGGTGTTCGCCCCGGTCGGGCTCCAGGTGCGTTGCCACACCGAGGTCAGCAGTCACGAAGACAAGGTGGCCGTTGGCCGGGTCGTCCTGACCGACGACTCGGGCGCCGCCGTCGCCGAACTCACCGGCGTCGAGCTGCGTCCGCTCGACCCCCGCGCCCTGCGGGTGCCGCTGGACCAGAAGCTCTTCGCCACCGAGTGGGCGCTGTCGCCTACGCCGGATGCCGCCGGAGCGGCCCCCGGCAGCTGGCTGGTGCTTTCCGAGCCGTCTGGCGGTGATCTTGCCGCGCAGTTCGGGGCACGCCTGGCCGGGCCGAATCGCAAGGTCGTGACCGGCCCGTTCGCCGACGAACCGGCCCTGGCCGAGGCGGTGGCCCGTGCCGCCGCCGACCCCGCGCACCCGCCGGCCGGCATCGTCGTCTTCCTGGACCGGCATGAATTCGACGGAACGGACCCCGATGGTGCACTGGCTCGCGCCCGCGAGCTCATCTGGACCGCTTCGTCGACGGCCCGGGCCGCAGTCGACGGTTGGTCCGGCGTATCCGGGACGACCAAGCCGCGGCTGTGGCTGGTCAGTCGGGGTGGGCTGGCCTTCGGCAGCGACGAGCCGCATGAGCCCGGCGACCCGGCTGTCGGTGCGCTCAAGGGCGTGGTCCGCACCTGGCGGTTCCCCGGCGAACTCGCCCGGGTGCTCGCCGACGAGCCCGACCTGGGCGCCACCCTGGTCGACCTGGACGCCTCGGCGGACACCGTGGCCCTGGCCGATGCCCTGCTGGCCGAACTGGGCGCGCCGCTGCGCGACGACGTGATCGCCTGGCGCGGTAGACAGCGCTACACCGAACGCCTCACCCGGGCGACCCTCGACGGTGCCGCAGGCACGGTCCCGGCTCCGCAAGCCGAGGTCCGCGCCGACGGCTCCTACCTGCTCACTGGAGGTCTAGGCGGACTGGGCATCGTGGTGGCCCGGTGGCTGGTGGCCCGCGGCGCGGGGCGCATCGTGCTCAACGGCCGCAGCGAGCCCGCCGAGCAGCAGCGCGCCGTCCTCGACGAGTTGGCTGCCGCCGCCGAAGTGGTCTTTGTCGCCGGCGATATCAGCTCGCCGGGGGTGGCCGACCGTCTGGTGGCCGCCGCGCAGGAGACCGGAAAGCCGCTGCGCGGTGTCGTGCACGCCGCCGGTGTGCTGGGCGACGGCCTGGTGACGGCCGTGACTCGCGAGAGCCTGGAGAGCGTCTGGTCGGCCAAGGCCGTCGGCGCCGCGCGGCTGCATGCCGCCACCGCAGCCGCCCAGCTCGACTGGTGGGTGGGTTTCTCCTCGATGGCCGCGCTGCTGGGCCTGCCCGGCCAGCTCGGATATGCCACCTCCAACGCCTGGCTGGACGCACTGATGGCGTGGCGGCATGCGTCGGGCCTGCCCGCTACCGCCATCAACTGGGGTCAGTGGTCGGACGTGGGTCTGGGCCGGTCGATGACGCTGAGCGTCCTCGACCCGATCAGCCCGGACGAAGGCATCGAGGCGCTGGACGCCGTGCTTGGTGCGGACTCCGGCCTGATCGGCGCTCGGATCGGGGTGGGACGACTGCGCATCGACCGTGCGGTCGCCACCTCGCCGGAGTTCCGGGATCTGACCTTCTTCGAAGACCTCGTCGGTGAGGCCTCTGAGGCCGGAGTGACGGTCGGTGCTGCTGCGACCGGTGAGCAAGCCGGTGCTGCAGCGTCGGCGGGCGGCGTGCCGGACTGGGCGACCATCCCCGCCGATCAGCGGCGCGAGGAGCTGGTGGTCCGGCTGCAAGCTATCCTGGCCCGCGAACTTCGGACATCGGCGTCAGCGGTCGACGTGGATCAGCCCTTCCCAGAGATGGGCCTCGATTCCATGATCGCGATGACAGTTCTGAAAGAGACACAACAGTTGGTGGGGGTGGATTTGTCGGCATCAATGCTGTGGAATCACCCCAGCATCTCAGCGTTGACGACGCACCTGGTGGGACTGCTGGCGTCGCGTTACGCCGAGCCGGACAGCACCGCGGGGCAAGACGACGATGATTTGGGGTTCGGCTCATCCGGCGGCGTGCTGGATGAGTTGTTCGATCAGGTCGAGTCGGCTTCGACCGGTAGCGAGAGCGGTATTTATTGATGACGGGAACCTCCACGACGTCGATCTTCAACAGGATGTCGGCCATGGGCGCCGACAAACGGGGGGCGCTGACCGAGCAGTTCGACAAGGCGTCGCGGATCGCCGCCGCCGAACCGATCGCGGTCGTCGGAATCGGCTGCCGCTTCCCGGGTGGCGCCTCCGGCCCGGACGCCTACTGGGAACTGTTGGAGACAGGGCGCGACGCCATCACCGAGATCCCCTCGGATCGTTGGGACGCCGACGAGTACTACGACCCGGACCCGCTCGCCCCAGGCCGGATGTCATCGAAGTGGGGCGGTTTCATCTCCGATGTCGCAGGATTCGACGCCGACTTCTTCGGGATCTCGCCGCGCGAAGCCGAGGCCATGGACCCGCAACAGCGGCTGATGCTCGAGGTCGCCTGGGAGGCTCTCGAACACGCCGGACTGTCGCCGGAAACCCTGACAGGCATTCGGTCCGCGGTAATGATGGGTGTGTATTACACCGAATACCAAGGGATTTCGGCGGCCAACCCCGACGCGATCGACGGCTACTCGGCCACCGGTAACGCCCACGCCGTCGCTGTCGGCCGGATCGCCTACCTGCTGGGTCTGCGCGGTCCCGCGGTCGCGATGGACTCGGCCTGCTCGTCATCGCTGGTCACCATCCACATGGCCTGCCAGAGCCTGCGCATGCGCGAAAGCGACCTGGCTCTGGCCGGCGGCGTCAGCCTCATCCTGCGGCCGGAAACCCAGATCGCCATGGCCAAGTGGGGCATGCTGTCACCGCGCGGCCGATGCCACACCTTCGACGCCGGCGCAGACGGATTCGTGCGCGGCGAGGGCGCCGGGATCGTCGTACTCAAGCGCCTCACCGACGCCATCCGCGACGGCGACCGAGTGCTGGCGGTGGTGCGCGGTTCGGCGATCAATCAGGACGGCAAGTCCAACGGGCTTACCGCGCCGAACACCATTGCCCAGATCGACGCGATCAGCCGGGCCTTGCGCAGCGCCGACGTCGCCGCGAACTCGGTGAACCTGATCGAAACTCACGGCACCGGAACAGCTTTGGGCGACCCGATCGAGTTCGAGGCGCTCGCCGACGTGTACGGGCGCGGCGCTGACAAGTGTGCGCTGGGTGCGGTCAAGACCAACATCGGCCACCTTGAGGCGGCCGCCGGGATCGCCGGCTTCATCAAGGCTGCGTTGTCTGTGCAACGCGGACAGATCCCGCCGAATCTGCACTTCTCCAAGTGGAACGCGGCGATCGACCCGTCCCCGACGCGGCTGTTCGTCCCCACCGAGATGACGCCGTGGCCGGCGGCCGAGGGACCGCGGCGTGCCGCGGTGTCATCGTTCGGGCTGGGCGGAACCAACGCGCACGTGGTGCTCGAACAGGGCCCCGACCCGGTCCCCGCGCCGGCTTCGGCCGACCCGGTGGCCACCCTGGTGATTTCGGGTAAAACCGAGCAGCGAGTGGCGGATTGGGCTGCCACCCTGGCCGACTGGCTCGCCGGGCCGGGCGCCGCTGTACCGCTGACCGACATTGCCCACACCCTCAATCACCGCCGCAGCCGCTATGCCAAGTTCGCCACCGTCTGCGCCCGCGACACCGAGCAGGCGTTGGCCGGGCTGCGGGCGGTCGCCGGCGGTTACCCGGCCCCCGGCGTGGTGGGTATACACACCGCAGTGCGTGGCAAAGGAACCGTCTTCCTGTACTCGGGTCAGGGATCCCAGTGGGCCGGCATGGGCCGTCAACTGCTGGTCGATGAGCCGGCGTTCGCCGCCGCGGTCGACGAGCTGGAGCCCGATTTCGTTGCGCAGGTCGGATTTTCGCTGCGTCAGGTCCTCGAATCCGGCGAGCCGGTGGTCGGCATCGACCGAATCCAGCCGGTGTTGGTGGGCATGCAGCTGGCATTGACGGCGCTGTGGCGATCCCACGGCGTTGAGCCGGACGCGGTGATCGGGCATTCGATGGGGGAGGTGGCCGCGGCCGTGGTGGCCGGCGCACTGAGCCCCGCGGACGGCCTGAAGGTGATCGCCACCCGGTCGAAGCTGATGGCCCGATTGAGTGGCCAGGGTGCGATGGCACTGCTGGAGCTAGATGCCGACGCCGCTGAGAAGCTGGTCGCCGAGCACCCCGACATCACTGTGGCGGTCTACGCAGCGCCGCAGCAGACCGTGATTGCTGGCCCGCCCGACCAGGTCGATGCGGTGGTCGCGATCGTCGACGCCCAGGGCAAGCTGGCCCGGCGTGTCGAGGTGGACGTGGCGTCGCATCACCCCACCGTCGACCCGATCCTGGGCGACCTGCGGACCGCGCTGGCCGACCTGAAGCCGTCACCGCCGAAGATCCCGCTGATCAGCACCGTCGGTCAAACCGGCAGCGACACATCGGCGTTCGACGCCGACTACTGGGTGCACAACCTGCGCAACCCGGTGCGGTTCGCCCAAGCCGTGACCGCGGCCGCCGCTGGACACGCGACCTTCATCGAGGTCAGCCCGCATCCGCTGCTCAGCCACGCGATCAACGGCAACCTGGAAACGGCGCGGCCCGCCGGCGACAGCGTTGTGACCGGTACGTTGCTGCGCGACCAGCCGGAAGCGCTGAGCTTCCACACCAATCTGGCGACCGTCGCGCCGCCGGCGTCCGACTCGTCGCAACCCGACGGCGGGATCGGCCGCGCCGATCTGCCGCCACGGCCGTGGCAGCACGTCCGGTACTGGGCGGCACCGACCGCCGCCAGCCGCGCCTCGGTCGATGCGCATCCGCTGTTGGGCATTCATGTCGAGCTGCCGTCGGGGCATGGCCACGTCTGGCAGGCCGACGTGGGCACCGACCTCGTCGCGTGGATGGCGCACCACAAGGTGCACGGTCAGGTTGTGATGCCCGCCACCGGATTCGCCGAGATGGCGCTGGCCGCCGCCGGTGAGGCTTTGGGGCTGCCGCCCTCGGCTGTTGCTGTGGACCGGGTCGAGGTCGAGCAGATGCTGCGCGTCGACGAGCGGACCGAGGTCACCACCCGGCTGCTGCACGACGCCGACGGATCCGACGAACTGCGCATCGAGATCCATTCCCGCCCGGCCGGCGGCAGCTGGTCTCGGCACGCCGTGGCCCGGGCCGCGGCGGCCCAGGCCGCGGAACCGCAACGCCCGGCCCCCACTGGAGGCGGTACCGCGCTCTCACCGGCGGACCTGTACACGGCGCTGCGCCGCACCGGTCTGCAGCACGGGCCGGCGTTCGCCGCACTGACCCGGATCGTGCGCAAACCCGGCGGCGCCTCGGAAGCCGAGATCGTGCTGCCGGATGAGGCGACCGCGCACCGCGGTTATCGCATCCACCCGGTGATGCTCGACGCCGCCCTGCAGTGCCTGGCTGCGGCGCTGCCCGACGAGTCGTTGATGGGCTCGGCCGGGATGGAAGAGGCGACCTATCTTCCGGTGGCGGTCGAGAACATCCGGATCTTCGGCGACGTCGGCCGCCGGGCCCGCGGGCACGCCGAGCTGGTCAGCCACGACGACGGCGGGATCCTGGGCCGGGTCACCCTGACCGACGAGACCGGGACGGTCACCGCCGAGCTGTCCGGGATCTATCTGCAGCGGGTGCAGCGCCGCACCGTGCCGCTGCCGTTGACCCAGAAGATCTTCGACACCGAATGGGTCGACGCCTCGGCTCCCGCCCAACCGTCGGCGGCCGCCGACGGCAGCTGGCTGGTGCTGACCGACGGCTCCGAAACCGAAGCGCTGGCAGCCGATTTCGCCGCTCGTTTCGGCTCGGACAGCCGCCGGGTGATCACCGCGGATCTGACCAGTGAACCCGCGGTGCGGGAGGCGTTCGCACAGACCGCCGACGACCCGGACCGGCCTCCGGTCGGGGTGATTGTGTTGGCCGCCCGCAGTGCCTTTGACGGGACCGAGACCGGTGACGCGCCGGCACGGGGTCGCGACCTGGCCTGGTCGGTTGCCGCCACGGTGCGCACCATTGTCGGCGGCTGGCACGGCACCGCGCCGCGGTTGTGGCTGGTCGGTCGCAATGGTCTGACCGTCAAGGACGGCGAGCACGGCGACCCGTCGATCAGCGCCCTCAAGGGGCTGGTGCGGGTGCTGGCCTACGAGCACCCGGACCTGCACACCGGAGTGGTCGACCTGGACGCTTCGGCCGACCCGGCGGCAGCCCTGATCACCGAGCTGGGGCTGGCGAGCACCGACGACGTGGTCGCTTGGCGCGGGGAGAATCGCTACGCCGAACGGCTCAAGCGCGCGACCTTGACACCGAACGGAGTCCCGACCGTCCGGCGCGACGGCGCCTACGTCTTGACCGGTGGCCTGGGCGGTATCGGGCTGGTCGTCGCCCGGTGGCTGATCGAGCACGGTGCCGCGCGGATCGTGCTCAACAGCCGCTCGCAGCCCTCCGAGGATCAGCGTGCCGTCTTGGCCGAACTCGAGGCGCGGGCCCAGATCGCGGTCGTCTCGGGCGATCTCGCCACACCGGGTGTGGCCGAGAGCCTGGTCGCCGCCGCCGAACAGACTGGGCTGACGCTGCGCGGTGTCATCCACGGTGCCGCGGTCATCGATGACCAGATCGTGGTCGGTATCGACAAAGAGACGCTCGGCCGGGTGTGGGCGCCCAAGGCGGCGGCGGCGCTGCGCCTGCATGTCGCGACCGTCGGCAAAGAGCTGGATTGGTGGGTCGGGTTCTCCTCGACCTCCTCGCTGCTGGGGGCACCCGGTCAGGCGTCCTACGCCGCGGCCAGCGCCTGGCTGGACGGTCTGGTGGCGTGGCGGCGGGCAGCCGGGCTGCCGGCGATCACCATCAACTGGGGCCAGTGGTCCGGGGTCGGTGTCGCCCAAGAGCTCAAGTTCAGTGCGCTGGACCCGATCAACCCCGATGAAGGCATGGAGGCCCTGGACGCGATTCTCGGCGGCGACCTCTCCCGGATCGGCGTTGCGCGGTTGCGCCTGGACCGGGTGGCCGCGGCCTTCCCGGAACTGCAGCAACTCGGGTACTTCGCGACACTGGCCGAAGAACTCGACCTCGACGACGAGGACGACGACTGGCCCGGTCCAGAGGGATTGAAGCAGCTCAGCGCTGCCGAGGCCACCACAGCCGTTGTTGCACGGTTGGGTTCGCGGATCATGGCCATCATGGGCTACCCCAAGGGCAGTGTCATCGATCCTGCTCGGCCGTTGACCGAGCTCGGCATGGATTCGCTGATGGCGGTGCGCATCCGCAACACTGTTCGTGGCGACTTCGGCGCGGAGCCCCCGGTGGCACTGCTGTTGCAGGGTGCTTCCCTGACCGACCTGGCCGCCGACCTGGCCCGCCAACTCGGCCTCGCCGAGCCGGAGGGGGCCGACGGCGCTGCCGACGTCGGGGGTGTTCGAGGCCGGGCCCAGCAGCGTGCCGCGGCACGTCAGCGGGCCGCGGCACGGCGAAAAGTAGGAGATCGTTCGTGACCAACAACGAAGTGCCGCCCAACGCGATCGCGGTCGTCGGCATGGCGGGGCGCTTTCCGGGTGCCCGCACGCTGACCGGATTCTGGAACAACCTGCGCAACGGCACTGAATCCATCGTCACGCTGTCCGAGGACGAGCTGCGCGCCAGCGGCGTCAGCGACAAGGCGCTGGCGAACCACAACTATGTGCGGCGGGCTGCGTTGCTGGAGGGTATCGACGAGTTCGATGCGGGCTTCTTCGGCTTCACCCCGCTGGCTGCCCGCACCATGGACCCGCAGCACCGGCTGTTCCTGCAGACCGCCTGGCACGCTTTGGAGGACGCCGGCTACCGGCCCGGCGAGATCGAGGGATCGGTCGGCGTCTACGGGACCAGCACCACCAGTGGCTACCTGCTGCACAACCTGATGTCGCACTACGACCCGAACCTGATCATCGGGCAGGGCGTCAGCTTCGAGATGGTCAACCTGTCGTTGCAGAACGACAAGGACTATCTGGCCACCCGGGTGGCCCACCAGCTCAACCTGCACGGCCCGGCGCTGTCGGTACAGACGGCCTGCTCGTCGGCGTTGGTCGCACTGCACCTGGCCTGCCAGAGCATCCTCAACGGGGAATGCGACATGGCGCTGGCCGGTGGGGCGTCGCTGCGGGTCCCGCACCACGTCGGGTACTGGCACGAGCCGGGCTCGATGGTCTCCGCGAGCGGGCACTGTCGGCCGTTCGACGTGCGGGCCGACGGCACCATCTTCTCCAGCGGTGTCGGTGTGGTGGTGCTCAAGTCGCTGGATGCGGCCGTCGATGACGGCGACCAGATCCACGCGGTGATCCGGGGTTCGGCGCTGAACAACGACGGCGGCACCAAGATGACCTACGCCGCGCCCACCGCTGCCGGCCAGGCAGACGTGATCGCCGAGGCGCACGCGGTCGCCGAGGTCGACGCGTCAACCATCAGCTACATCGAGTCGCACGGCACCGCCACGCCGCTAGGTGACCCGATCGAAATCGAGGGCCTGCGACAGGCCTTCGCGGTCTCCGAGGAACAGCGGTCCGGCCCCTGTTATGTGGGCTCGGTCAAGTCCAACATCGGGCACCTGGAGTCGGCAGCCGGTATCGCCAGCCTGATCAAGACCATCCTGTGCCTCAAGCACCGGGCGATTCCCGGCACCCTGCACTACACCAGCCCGAACCCCGAACTGCACCTCGAGGACGGGCCCTTCCGGATCCGCGGCGAGTACGGGCCGTGGGAAGCCGACGGCATCCGGCGCGCCGGGGTCAGCTCGTTCGGCGTCGGCGGCACCAACGCCCACGTCATCGTCGAGGAGTGGCCGCAAGAGGAGACCGCCGGCGCCGCACCCAAGCCCGGCCCCGAGGTGCTGTTGCTGTCGGCGCGTACCGCCGAGGCACTGGCGCAGGGACGCATCGATCTGGCCGCTGAGCTGTCCGGCGGCGACGACGCGCCCAACCTGCCCGATGTGGCCTACACGCTGGCCAACCGGCACCCGGACAACCTGCGGCTGGCTGCGGTGGTCGCCGATCGCACCGACGCAGCGTCGGTACTGGGCGCCGAGGAGAGCGAGAACGTCTTCATCGGCGAGGGCGTGGACCTCAAAGAGGTGGGATACGACGCCGCCGACCGGGTGGTGTTCCTGTTCCCGGGACAGGGCGCCCAGCACATCGGGATGGCCCGCGGGCTCTACGACAACGAGCCGGTGTTCGCGGAGTACTTCGATCGCTGCGTCGCGGGCTTCGAGGCGGAGCTGGGCTACGACCTGCGCACGTTGATCTTCGAGGGCACCTCGCGTGACCTCGAGCGCACCGACCGCACCCAGCCGGCCCTGTTCACCGTGGAATACGCGCTGGCGAAGCTGGTCGAGAGTTACGGTGTGCGGCCGGCGGCTCTGGTCGGCCACAGCATCGGCGAATATGCCGCAGCCACCGTCGCCGGTGTCTTCGACCTCGACACCGCGATCAAGGTGGTGGCGATGCGGGCCCGGTTGATGCACGCAGCACCGCGCGGTGTCATGGTGGCCGTCCCGATCAGTGCCGACGCGGTCGGTGCTTACCTGACCGGTGATGTGGACCTGGCCGCGGTCAACGACCCGGACGGCTGCGTCGTCGCCGGAACCGAAGCCGACATCCGCGCGTTCTCCGACGCGCTCAAGCAGGCCGGGATCAACGCGCGCCGGGTGCGGACCTCGCATGCGTTCCACTCCCGCCTGATGGACTCGATGATCTCGGAGTTCACCGCGTTCCTGTCTCGGCAGACGCTGAACGAACCGCAGATCCCATTGTTGTCGAACCTGACCGGCACCTGGCTGGCGCCCAGCGAGGCGACCAACCCGGCGACGTGGGCGCGCAGCGTGCGGGCCACCGTACGGTTCGCCGACGAGATCGACACCGTGCTGGGTGACCCGCACCGAGTCCTGGTCGAGGTCGGCCCGGGCGCCACGCTGACCGCGTCGGCGGCCCGCAACCCCAAGTTCGCAAATGGACATCGGGCCGTCCGGCTGATGCGCCACCACGCCCAGAACCGCGACGACCGCGACACCTTCCTGCTGGCGCTTGGCCAACTGTGGGCTGCCGGTGTCGAGGTGGACTGGTCGCCGTTGCGCGGCGACTACCAGCCCAAGCGGGTCACTATTCCCGGCTACCCCTTTGAGCGCCAACGGCATTGGCTTGAGCACAATACCGGCGCCACCTGGGTGTCCGGCCCCGGCGCCGCGGGCGGTTCCGCGGGCGGGCAAAGCGGCGGCGACGGTGCCGGCGGCGGCGAATCGATGGAAGCGACGCTGCAACGGATCTGGGCGGTCTGCCTAGGGGTCGGCTCAGTCGAGCGCACCGCCAACTTCTTCGATGTCGGCGGCGACTCGCTGGTGGCGATCAGCGTCGCCATGGCCGCCTCGCACGAGGGACTGGACCTCACCCCGCAGGACCTCTACGACAACCCGACGGTCGCGGCGCTGGCCAAAGCACTGACCGCCCGCTACGCCGCCGGCGGGCTGGGCCGCCAGTCGCTCGGCGAGGTGGAGCACCCGCCGGTTCCCCCGAACATCACCTACTTCCTGGAAAACGGCGTCCGCGAACACGGTCGCTGGCGTATCCCGTTGATCCTGCGGCTGCGGCCCGACGTCTCGGTCGACGACGTCAAAACCGTGTTGACCGCGGTGGTCAACCACCACGACGCACTACGGTTGCGCATCACCGAGCGAGCCGGTACCTGGGAGCAGCGGATCGTCGAGCCCGGCGAGTTCGGGGAGATCAGCACCCACTCGCTGCCTGAAGGCATGACAGCTGAACGCGACGCGGTGCGTACGCTGCTGGGCGAGCACATCCGCGACCAGAATCTGTCCAGCCCCCCGCTGACCGCGCTCTACATCCGCGGCGCCTCGGGTGACTTGTGTTACCTCGCGCTGAGCCTGCACGCAACCGTCGGCGACGAGGCCTCCCGCGACATCCTGGTCACGGACATCTTCACCGCGTTCGGCCAGAAGCTCGGCGGCAACGATATCGAGCTGCAGCCCGTCGGGGTCGGATGGACCGAGTGGTCGCAGCGGTGCGCCGGGCTTGCAACCCACCCGGCAGTGCTGGAACGCCGCGAATTCTGGTTGAAGACAACGAAGTCGGCGACCCTGCGGCTGGCCGCAGATGTCGCCGAGCCCCCGGCTGCGGCCGACCTGTCCAAGCTCACCACGACGCTGCCCGCCGCCGACACCAGCGAGATCGACGATGCGCGTCGGCGGCTGCGGCTGCCGATCAACGAGATCCTGCTGGCCGGGCTGAGCCGGGCGGTGGCATCGGCGGTCGGTGAGGGCACTCTCGCCGTCGACATGGGGGGAGCGGGCCGTTCGGTGCTCAAGCCCGAGGTCGACCTGCGTCGTACGGTGGGCTGGTTCACCACGCTCTATCCGGTCGCGCTGGACTGTTCCGCCGACGGCCAGGCAAGTGCTCGGCAGCTGCTGGACTCGATCCACGAAACGTTGGACGGTGTACCGCATTACGGGATCGGCTACGGCCTACTCCGTTACCTGTACGCACCGACCGCGCGGCTGTTCGGCTCGGTTGCCCCTGCCGACGTGCACTTCTCCTACGTCGGGGCGATTCCCGAGCCGCCGTCGCTCGGTGATGCTCCCGTGCAGTTCGACCCCGATACCGCGATGCCGGTCCGCGAGGCGATCCCGGGGCTGGGCCACGCGCTGGAGCTGCGGGCCTATCGCACCGGCGGCGTGCTGTACCTGGATTGGTGGCATGACAGTCGGCGGATCGAGGAGTCTGTGGTGCGCGCGATCGCCGACGGATTCTCCGCGGCGGTGATGGACCTGGTCCGCGCGGCCCTCGCCGAAGAGGACATGGCCTCGGAAGGCGAAGACGAAATGACCTTGGTCGAGCTGTCTTAGGCCTTTGATTTAGGAGAGAACCGAAAGTGTTTGCCACATCGGTCATTAGGAAGCTCGCGATCAGTGAGGAGATGCTGGCCGAAACCCACAATTTCGTGGGCCTGGCCGCGCACGTCACCGGTCCGGTCGACATCGATCTGCTCTCGGAGGCCTACGAGGCGCTGCTGGAGGCGCATCCGATCCTCACCGGGCGCCTGGAGCGACTGCCCGACGGGCGCCACCAGTTCGTCACCGACGACCTGATGCCCGACGGCATCGAAGTCATTGAGCTCGACGGGCCCGACGCGCAGCCGCCCGCGCCGCGCTTCGACCAGACCGAGTCGCTGGTGGCGATGCGGGTGATCATCCGTGACGGGCAGGCCCAGCCGACTCTGTACGTGCACCACGCCGTCGCCGACGGTCACCACATGTACGCGCTGATCGAGGAGATGCTGTCCTTCTACACCGACCTGGTCACGACCGGCCGGATCGGTGCGATCAACGTTGAACCCGCCCCGCTGTCCATTGAAGCGGTGCTGGCCGATCGGGGGATCGCGAAGCAACAGCGCTCCGGGATCGAGCGGTTCATGCCGGCGCTGTTCGCCTACGACCTGCCGCCCACCCGTCGGGCCGTCGGGCAGGAGACGCCGTCATCGCCGATGCTTGTGCCGATGGCGTCGTGCCGGTTGACCGAAAGCCAGACCGACAACGTGGTCGCGTTCGGCCGGGCCCACGACCTGAGCCTGCACGCGGTGCTCTCGGCTGCGGTGCTGATCGCTGAATGGCAGCTGCGCGGCAAGCTGAGTATCCCGGTGCCCTACGTCTACACCGTTGACTTGAGATACTTTCTGTCACCGCCGGTTTCGGCTACCGGATGCACCAACCCGATCGGGCTGGCCACCTACCTCGCCGAGGTCGACGCCAAGACCGATCTGGTGGAGATGGCTCGCGATATTGCCGCGAACTTCCAGAAGGACCTCGACGAAGGCGTCATCCAACAGTCCCGGTTGCACTTCAGTCCGCAGTACGTCGGAAACCCGCCGGGACTGCCCGACGTCGTCGTCTTGAGTAACAACGGTCTGGTTCCGCCGGTGCGGACGCCACCGGGCGTCGAGGTGACCACGACACATGGCGAGCTGTACTTCGCCGTGAGCGCGGGTATCGATATCTACTTCACCCAGATCTTCTCCGGGCAGCTCAACATCGAATACCACTCCCACGGACCGGCGCCGGAGCGCTCGGTGGAGGCGATTCGCGCGCTGCTGTGCGATATCGCCGATCGGCACGCCGCCGGCGTCAGCTGACCGGGCCGAAGGCGTAGCGGTGGTACTGCAGCATTCCGCGCAGCGGCCGCACCGCCCGGGCCAGTCGGCTGGACCGCCGGAATCCGGCCGGGACCCGACTGAAGGTCTCGGCGTCGAAGAAATTCGCGGCAGCCAGCAACCGAATGCCGGTGACCTTGCCCAGAATGTCGGCGGGATCGTTGACCGCCCAGTGCAGCGTGGCGCCGGATTGTCGTTGCAGCCGATGGGTTTTCTGGGTCTTGATACCGAACCAGTTGTAGAAGTCGATCTGCAGTTCGCCAGTCGGGAATCGGTCCACGATGCTCTGCAGCAGTGCCACACCATCGGTTTCGGACAGGTACATGCTGATGCCCTCGGCCAGCAGCAGGACCGGGCGATCGGTGGGAATGTCGTCGAGCCAGGACGGGTCGGTCGCCAGCGTCGCCACCAGGTGGTAACCCGGGCGGTCGGGGTACACCTGCTTGCGCAACGCGATCACCGGTGGCTGATCGACGTCGTACCAGGCCACCTCGGGACCGGGATCGATCCGGAAGACTCGGGCGTCCATACCGCAGCCGAGGTGAATGACGGTCGCATTCGGGTGGGCGGCCAGGAACTGACGCGCCCAGATGTCGTACTGCGCGGTGCGCACCGTCACCAGGGGCGCCCAGCGGCCGGGAGCCTTGAGGGCGTCCCAGTCGAAGTCCATACGCGCGACCGCCTCTTTGGCGTACCGATCGCCCAGCACCGGCCGGTCGAAATCGGCGTCGAGTGCCTTGAGGTAGAGCGTCGTCAGCATGGTTGCCGCGGCGCCGTGCAGGTCGACGGGGATCTTGTCTGCCACGTCGGCGAGCCTAATACGCTTGACGGAAAGTCGATGCACCGCACGGGCGAACCCGCATGAACCAGGAGGCACAGATGACTGAAAGCAGCGGGCGAGCGCCGCGGATCCTGTTGTTGTACTACAGCTTCTCCGGGCAGTCGCGCAAGGTGCTCGAGGCTGCCGGCGAGGTGTTCGCCCAGCGGGGCTGCGAGGTGGTCACCGCAGGTATCGAATTCACCGATCCGCGCTACTCCGAGCGTTTTGCACAGTTCCCGCTGCGCAAGGTCTGGCCGGACATGCTCAGCGTGCTCAAGGCGCAGCAGCGAGGCGAGACGGGGGAGATCCGCACTCCCGATGCGGTGCGCGACGGTGAGTACGACTTGATCTGTATCGGCTCGCCGACCTGGTGGAAGGCGCCCGCCATGCCGATCAGGTCGTTTCTGCAAACCGATGAGGCCCGAAAGCTTCTTGACGGCAAGCCGTTTGTGGTGTTCACCGTGTGCCGCGAGTTCTGGCAGGAGAACTATGCCGAGGTCTGTCGGCTCGCCGAAGAGTGCGGCGGTCGCTATCAGGATGAGATTCACCTCAGCTACCCCGGTGACCCGCTGCGCTCGATGCTGGCGTTGACCAGCTACCTGGGCAGCGGCCGCTACCGGGAGCGCTACCTGGGCCTGCGCCTGCCACCCACCAACGTCCAACCCGAACAGCTCGACCGGGTCCGCAAGTTCGCTGCGGGCCTGGTGCGCCGGTTGTTCGGCAAGTGAGAGGTCAGCGGTAATGCCCCGTTCTTTTGAGGTGTCGTTCTCCTCGCCTGCCTCCGTCGAACAGGTCCACGGTGCCTTCGGGAACCGCTCCTACTGGGCGGCCCGGCTGGAGGCCTTTGGCGGAAGCAAGACCCTGGATTCCCTGGATGTGGATGCGGACGGCCGTATTCGGGTCGTGGTGACTGAGGACCTGCGCCACGGCGCGTTGCCCGGGATGTTGGCGAAGGTGTACCGCGGCGACCTCAACATCGTCACCACCGAGGTCTGGACGCCGGCCGGGGACGGACGGGTCAACGGGGAGATCACGGTTGCGGTGACCGGCGCTCCGGGGTCGGGGAGCGGCACCGCGATGCTCGAACGCGAGGGCTCCGGCTCGAAGCTGGCGTTGAATGGCACGATCCGGTTCAAGATGCCATTGGTGGGCGGTCCCATCGAGAGCTTCCTGGCCCGCGAATTCTCGCAAGGCATTCCGGAAATTCAACGGTTCACCACGACCTGGCTGGGTGAAAATGGCTGAATCTGAGTTCACTTATTCGCATGTGCCGACAACGGCCGAGGCGTTGGCACGGCTGGACATGCCGCTGGGCGAGGCCATGATGACCCAGCGTGCGATACGGCGGGTGTACTCCGACCCGGTCGATGACGCGGTGGTGCTCAAGTGCATCGAGCTGGCGTTGCGGGCCCCGACCGGAAATGACGGGCAGAACTGGGAATTCATCGTCGTAAAGGATCGCCGGGTCAAAGAAGAATTGGCCAAGCGATATCGGCAGGCGTGGAAAATTCAGCGCGGTGTGGTGTTGCGGAGAAAAATCAAGACCGACGAATCGATCGCCGGTATCGCCCGGGCGATGGAGTGGCAGATCGATCATTTCGCCGAGCTCCCCGTGCTGGTGGTGGCCTGCCTGCGGCTGGGCGCACGGGAAGGCCGGTTGCCGGTAGTGCGAATGCCGCACATCGCCGAATCCGCCTACTGGGGGTCGATCTACCCGAGCGTGCAGAATCTGCTGCTCGCGGCCCGTGCCATGGGCTTGGGTGCGTCGCTGATCACCCTCCCGCTGTGGAATCAACGCGCCGTGCGGCGTGTCCTGCGCCTGCCGCACGCGGTCACGCCATGTTGCATCGTGCCGCTCGGATGGCCGCGTGGGCGCTACGGCCCGACCACCCGCAGGCCGGTCGGGGAGGTGGCTCATCTCGACGGCTATGACAACAGAGAGTGGTTGCACCGCCGAGACCCCGAGACGCACAGGTCTACATAGGTCGCATTTTCGCAACCCTCGGGGTAGCCTGTGGTCCAACGTTGCTTCACTTCTGGGGGGAAGAAGAACGATGTATGTTGCCGCTTGCAACCGTCGGCAGGTCAAAGGGGGCGTGGCCGCTGCCGTCGCCGCGGTCGTCGCCGGACCGACGTTTGCTGTTGCGCCGCTCCCGGGCATACCGAGTGCGGAGCGCGCGGCGCGCCTGCTTGCTGCGGATTCGCTTCTCAACGTCCCGTTGAACCTGTTCCAGAACATCGTGAACATCCCGTCTAACGAGATCCAGGCGATTGAGAACTTCGGGAACGCGATGTTTTTCGGCGGGACTTGGTTCACATCCAGCGCCACGAACCTTTGGGGTGAGGACCCGGGCGACGGGGGGCGCTTCATGGCACTCACCCAGATGCTGTTCCCGTTCCCGGCGATTTCCGGGATCAATGACCCGGCCCCCGGATACGGCGACTTCAGTTGGGATGATGCGGCGGCTGGTCATTTGGGCCTGAGCCAGCAGATCGCCCTGATGCTGGACGCTGAGCTCCCGGTCAGTGCATCCAGCGAGGCCGACTGGAGCGGGCCGGTGATTCCGATAGCTCCCATCACCGGTTATGCCCCGCTCGACTCGGCCCTGTGGAACACCATGATATGGACCGGGCTGCAGGAGTTCCCGCTGATCGACAACTGGTTCAGAGTTCCCTTGTCTGATCTGCAGGACGGGTACGCGTTCGGTAACGTCGTCGACCCCTCCGCCGGGGTCGGCGAGAACGGGGCGGTTCCCGCCGACGACGTCTACCAGATGCCTGGCACGCATCCGCTGCTGGACGAAAACGGTGACCCCGTCCTGAACGCCAATGGCAACGTGATCCAACTCATGCCGTGGTCTAACCAGGAGTTCAAGCTGGATTTGGCGTATCCCTTCCAACACTTCTGGGAGAGCTTGCAGGCTCCGGTCGACCCCAACACCTACTTGCAGGGCTTCCAATTGCCCGACTTGATCGAATTGGGCCGGGCCCTGCAGGGCTTCGCCGCGGGCTCGGTCGTCGGCTTCGACCCATTTGTTGTGGGCAGCCCGGTTTGCCTGCAGGTCTGCGGTTCCATACCGGACGGGTTGAGCATGCCGGGGATCGTCCAGACTATTGGCCAGCTGTGGCCGGGAAACACCTCGATTGAGCACTGGCTTGAGCTGTATAACACCCCGGGTACGGGCCCAGGTGACCTGGCCAACCCGTTCGGTATGACCAACAACCCGGTGCAGACATCAGTTAACTTTTCGAACTTGTTCATGTTGGGGATTCGCTCACAGTTCGATCTCGGCAATCCGCTTCCAGATCAGGCGCCGGAGGGTGTGAATACCCCGATTGAGTTCCCGGTAGGCCCGACTGCTCAGGCCTTGATCGACTTGATGCAGAAGGACCTGGTTCCGGGCTTGAATGACAGCAGCGTGCAGGACTTCGTCGGCTCCATCGCGGCCGCTTTCCACTACACACCGATCGACTACAGCGACCCCAACTGGTTGATTGATGCCATACCGCCGAACACCATCGAAGAATGGCTCGCCTCGCTGTTCGCCGGTCTGGGGTTCTGAGCCGGGAGTCAGACCCGACCGTCAGAACATCAGCCTCGATCATCGATGTTCCGACGGCTTGTGGGCCGGTAATCGCTGCACTCGCCGCAATCGCTGCGGCTAGGGTGAGTTCTTGGGAATGTCGTTGACTCACCAGTGATTCGGCGCATCTTGACTGAAGCCGTGTGACCGGTATGCCGGGCGCGACGGCTGCTGCGGGTAGTCCTGTTGCGGCCATGCTGGCTACCGTCGCGTACCGCCTTTTGGGCCCGGTGGCTCTCTCCGCACAAATGTGCCCTTTTGCGGATGGCGACTTCGGTCTGCAGCTCTCGGATGTGCTGTTGGCGGCAGTCAGTCTGGCGTGCTCGCTGCGGTCGGGGGCAGGTAGTTGGCTCGTGTCGACGAGTTCGCCGATTCTTGTTTTCGCCAGCTGTAGACCGTCTGGTCTTTGAGGGCAAGATTGGCAGCGATCCGGCCGAGCGGCGGAGCACAGATCGAGTACCTCGCGGCGGGCGGAAGTCCTCGGGATAACGCTTGGGGGCGGACGCGGATCCTTCGGTGGGTGGACGTCGTGGCCCGAAATCGAGCAAACCGATTCCATGCCGCCCAAGGCCACTCTAAGCACGACCACATCCACAGTTACTGCCATTCTGCGCTGGGCTACATGTACGCTGCGCGGTGCAGCTACACAGGTCACCCCGCGTGGCCTGCGAGATCAACTGCCACCGACGATCGTGACAAGGGGCGTGCCAGAGATGGATCAGAAGGAAGTGACGCGCCGTATTCGATTTCGCGCCAGCTTGCTCAAGATCGGCGCCGACGGGCTGGTCGGCGTAGCCCGCGATCGAGCTACCGCTTATCGGTACGCCCTAACCGGACGCGAGACCGCCCCGCTGACCGACTTCGACCCGTTCGCACCCGAGACGATGCGCGATCCCTACCCGGGATACCGCGCGCTGCTGTCCGGGTCGAAGGTCTGGTATAGCCGCAAGCGCGGCATCTGGATCATTCCGGGCTACGACGAGGTCTGGCAGGCTCTGCGAGACGACGATGCGTTGTCCTCGGCGGAGAGCCAGGCCCGCTTCCGGGTCCGCCTGAAGACGATGAACGCTACCGACGCGCCGGAGCACACCCGGCTGCGCCATTCCGTGTCCCGGGCCTTTACCCCCCGAGCGATGAAGTCGTGGGAAGTCCACATCAACCGGGCTGCCGACGAGCTCGTCAACTCGATGCTCCGCCGCCGGCGGGTCGAGATCGTGACTGACCTGGCCAAACCGCTCCCTAACCGGCTGATCACGATGATGCTGGCAATACCGGAGGAAGACCGTCAACAATTCCTGGATTGGGCAGACACCATCAACGAGGCGGCGTTCGCGCCGCTGACCCCGCACGGCGTCGCGATGAATATGCGCTCCAGCCAGGCGGTCATCGCGATGTACCGCAGCCTCTACCCGATGATCAAGGCACGTCGGGCTGCGCCGGGTGACGACCTGATCTCGATGCTGGCGGCTCCCGGCGGGGAGGACACGCTCTCCGATGACGAGGTGTTCTGGACCACCTCGATGCTCGTCGGAGCCGGCAGCGAGACCACGACAAACCTGATATCCGGCCTGTTCTTAACCCTGGCGCAGCGTCCGGACGTTTACTCACGGCTACGCGAGAACCCAGAACTTATCCGCCCGGCGATCGACGAACAGCTGCGGTTGGTCTCCCCTGTTCAGGGGTTCTACCGCACCGCGACCCGCGATTACCCGGTCGGCGAGCACACGATCCCGGCCGGTGCGCGGGTACTGGTGCTGTACGCGGCCGCCAACCGGGATCCACGTCACTACTCGGATCCGGATAATTTCGACCTGGACCGCAATCCGACCGACCACGTCGCGTTCGGCGGCGGTGCGCACTACTGCTTGGGCACCCACCTGACCCGTATGGAGGTCAGCCGAGTGCTGACGCAGCTGATCCAGCGGGTCAAGGCGATCCGGCTGGACGGGGAGTACCGCTACATGGTCAATGCGACGATGCGCGGGCTGGAGCACCTGCCCGTTGAATTGGTGCTCGCCGACGACGATCCGGACCTGAGAGTGGCACAGTTGGGGGCCATCGGCGCGCAGTGAACGCCCAGCCGGTCGCGTTGTAGATCGTCTGGTCCTGATGGCCAGATCGGCAGCGATCTAGCCGACCGGCGGCAACCAGATCGAGTACCTCGCGGCGGGCGGAAGTCCGCGGGATAACGCTTGGGGCGGCCGCGGATCCTTCGGTGGGTGGACGTCGTGGCCCGAAATCGAGCAAACCGACTCCACGCCACCCCACGGCATATCAGAGCTGCATAAGTCGCACTTCGATAACTCTTCAGGTAGTTTCGACGCAGTCCTTACAGCTCTGTGGTTTTTGGGAGGAACACGCATGGGTGCCGCTGCACGCCGACGTGAGCACGTCCGACTGGGCATTGCGATGGCCGCGTCCGGTCTGATTGGTGTTACGCCGCTGCTGGCGCCTGCGCCGTGGGTGGCCGAGGGCTCCATCACGCAGCGAGCCGCGAACCTCATGAGCGGCGAGTCGCTGCTCAACGTACCGCTGAATCTGTTCCAGCAGTTGGTCAACATTCCTGCCAACGAGTTCGCGGGGATGCAGGTACTGGGTAACTCGTTGATTTCGAGCGGTCCTTGGTTCGGTGCCAGCGCCACCAACATCTGGGGTGAGGACCCGGGCGACCCGTTGCACTTCATGGGCATCATCGACATGCTGTTTCCGTTCAGGACGATTTCGGGGATTGGCCAGGCGGCGCCGGGGGTCGGCAATGACGGTCTGCCGTTCGACCCGAGTGGTGCTCTGGGCCTGCAGCCGGGTGACCCCGGCTATGTGAAGCCGTTTGACCCGAACGAGGCCGCACTGGGCCACCTGGGTCTCGGGCAGCAGATCACGTTGTGGATGAATGCCGAGATTCCGGTGAACGCATCCAGTGACGCGGACTGGAGCGCACCGGGGATCCCGACCTATCCGATAACTGGTATTACCGGGATCGACTTGGGCATCTGGTTCATCGCGATGATGACGGGTCTGCAGAAGTTTCCGCTGATCGACAACTGGTCGCAGGTTTCGCTGAGCGATCTGCTGAACGGCTACACGTTCCCGCACATCACCAGCGACAACTACGACCCGGATCCGGTGCACGGCACCATCACCGGCCCTGGCGCCGGTGTGATCAACCCCTCGCAGGGTGTTGGAGTCAACGGTGAGGTGCCGGACAATCCGATCTGGGGCACCGTCGGCACTCACCCGCTGCTCGATGCTGACGGGAACCCGGTGCTCAACGCCAACGGCAACGGCGTGAACTTGATGCCCTGGGAAGGCCTGACCTGGAAGTTGGATCTGGCCTACCCGTTCCAGCAGTTCTGGACCGAACTGCAGCAGACTCCGGACAGCATGCAGGCCTACCTGGACGGGTTCGACCTGCCGACTCTTGAGGAGATGGCCCGCGCAGTGCAAACCCTGCTGGCCGGACTGCTGATCGGTTTCGACCCGCTCGTGCCCGGCAGTGTGGTCTGCCTGGGGCAGTGCGATATTCCGGTCTGGCTGCAATTGCCGTCGCTGGTGAAGGGCCTGGATGCGCTGTGGCCGGGCAATGCCTCGATCGAGGAGTGGCTCAGGTTGGCGGCTATCGAATCCCCGGTGGAAGGCGGGACCCCGGCAGGCTGGGGGTCTGTCAACGCGCCCACCAACCACCAGATCACGTACACCGAGGTCCTTCGGCAGTTGTTCGACTTCGGCAATCCGTCACCGGCGAATCCGCCCAGCTCGGTCGACACCCCGATCTCGACGCCGATCTCCGATGAGATGCAGTGGCTCATCAACCTGATGAAGGATCTCGGGGTGCAGGACTTCGTCCACAAGGTGGCAGATTTCCTGGGGTATGAGCCCATTTACGGCGACGATGCCGTTGCCCCGGCGGACGCGTCTGTGCCGTGGTACGACACGTTGCTTGGCCACTGGGGGCTCGACGGACTATTCGGTCTCTCCGCGTAGGGGTAGCGGTCGCCTGATTCCCCAGGTTTGACGGGCCGCTGAGCTACGCAAGCATGAGGGCAATCCGTTGCTGGACAACATGATCCACCGTTTGGATGCGGGTTCGCAGGGCCTCGGTGCGGTTCGGCGAGACCCTGTCCTTGTCCGGCTGCGGCTTCTGGTCGAGACCATCATCGGGCGCTACAAGACCGAAGTCGTCGGCGACGACGCACCGTTGCGACGGGCTCTGCTGCACCGGCTGGCCGCAGACGAGGCCTGATCACCCGCACGCCGAGCGTGGGCCAGAGCGGGGGCAGGCGCGCTGTAGACTGCGGCGTGTGTCACTACCCGTTCCCCATCCAGATGCGCGCGCAGTAGTCACCGGTGCGTCCCACGGTATCGGCGAGGCATTGGCTTCAGAGCTGGCGGCCCGTGGTCACAATCTGATCATCACCAGCAGACGCGAAGAGCTACTCAACGACCTGGCCGGCCGGCTGACGGACCGGCATAACGTCTCGGTCGAAGTCCGACCCGCCGACCTGGCCGACGCAGCCCAGCGAGCCGAATTGCGAGACGAGCTGGCGACTCGCAATATCTCGGTTCTGTGCGCCAACGCCGGTGCCGCAACAATCGGGCCGGTCGCGCAGCTTGACGCGGCAGGGGAGCGTGCGCTGGTGCAGCTCAATGCCGCGGGCGTGCACGACCTGGTGTTGGCGGTGCTGCCAGGCATGCTTGAGCGGAGGTCCGGCGGCATCCTGATGTCCGGTTCGACCGCGGGCAACGCGCCGATTCCTAACAACGCCACCTATGCCGCCACGAAGGCCTTCATCAACAGCTTCAGCGAATCACTGCACCACGAGGTGCGCGGATCGGGTGTGCACGTCACACTGCTGGCGCCCGGTCCCGTGCGGACCTTCACGGTGGAGTCGGTGGATGAAGCGACCAGCAGCAGGCTGGTGCCGGATTATCTCTGGGTCTCGGGTGAACACGCGGCGAAGGCTGCGTTGGATGGCCTGGCGCGCAACAAGACCCGGGTCGTTCCGGGCGGTCCGGCGAAGGTCATGTCACTCGCTAACCAGTACGCGCCGCGCCGCATTAGTGTGCCGATCATCGGTCGTGTCTACGGGCAGCTCGCCGGATTATGAGGACGCGAGGTTTCGCTGGGAAGGTTGCGGTCGTCACCGGGGCCGGTTCGGGCATCGGCCGGGCTCTGGCAATGGAGCTGGCCCATGCCGGGGCCAGGGTTGCGATCAGCGACGTGAACGCAGACGGGCTCGCCGAAACCCAACGGCAACTGACCGCCGTCGGCGCCGAGGTGCGCTCTGACTCGCTCGACGTAGCCGACCGGGCTGCATTTCTTGACTACGCCGATCGGGTCGCGGAGCACTTCGGGAGCGTCAACCACATCTACAACAACGCCGGTATTGCGTTCTTCGGAGACGTCGAGATCACCAGATTCGACGAGTTCGAGCGCGTGATGAACATCGACTTCTGGGGCGTGGTCAACGGGACCAAGGCATTCCTGCCGCACCTGATCGCTTCTGGAGACGGCCATGTGGTGAACGTCTCGAGCGCATTCGGGTTGTTCGCGCTGCCCGGCCAGGCCGCCTACAACTCGGCGAAGTTCGCCGTGCGTGGGTTCACCGAAGCGTTACGTCAGGAGATGGTTCTGGCCAAGCGCCCGGTGAAAGTCACCGCGGTATATCCCGGCGGCACCAAGACCTCGTTCATCGACAGCATGGGGGCGGCCGAACACCTCGGCGAGGTCGACCTGGTGAGCAGGTATGACAAACGCGCCTGGACAACCTCACCGGAGCGTGCCGCGCAGGTCATCCTGCGTGCGGTCCGTCGCGACCAACCTCGGATCCTGATCGGCCCCGATACCAAGATCCTCGATCTGCTGGTGCGTCTCACCGGGTCCGCCTACCAGCGTGTCGTCCCGCCGATGGCAGCGCGGTTCGTTCCTCCTCCGGCGTACTGACACGTCGGCCTCGAGGGGAGGGGTGTGATGCTTGAGGTAATCGACAAGGGCAGCGTCAGCGACGCCCATCCCGTTCCGCTGCTGTTCGTCCACGGCGCCTGGCATGCGGCTTGGTGCTGGGATGAGAACTTCCTCGGATACTTCGCCGATCTGGGTTACCGTGCTCTGGCGCTCAGCTTTCGGGGCCATGGCGGCAGTGCCACCGATAAGCCTCTGCGAGCGTGCAGCGTCGCGGATTATGTCGCGGACATCCGGTCGGTTGCCGACACCCTGCCGGAGCAACCGGTGGTGATCGGGCATTCCTTGGGCGGACTGATCGTGCAGAAGTACCTCGAGAATCGGCCGTCGCCGGCGGCAGTCCTGATGTCGTCGATTCCCCCGCAAGGGAATTTCGGGTCGAATCTGCGCTGGTTGCGTAACCGTCCGTGGCATGCGATGAAGATGGTGATCACCGGAAGGTCGCTGCCCTACATCAATACGCCCGCGTTGGCCCGGGAGAAATTCTTCTCCGCGGGGACTCCTGAGGAGCGGGTAGTGCAATGCGCAGCGCGACTACAGGAGGACAGTGCCCGGGTCAGCATCGACTGCCTACTGCTGGACTTGCCGCACCCGGACCGGGTGACGACGCCGCTACTGGTGCTGGGAGCAGACCAGGACGGCGCGCATACCCACAAGGAGGTCGAGGCGACGGCGCGCGCCTACCGCACCGAGGCCGAGTTCTTCCCCGACATGGGACACAACATGATGCTTGAGCCGGGCTGGGAGGCCGTGGCCCAACGAATCCATGGCTGGCTCGGCGACCGCGGCCTGTAGCGCCGGCTATCAGCGTCTCTCTGGATGACGACCGCGGGACGGGGATTCGTCACCGTCGCCGCTGCTGCGTCATCGGATCAGTAGCCGGGCCGGGGGCAGGGGTCCGCAGCGACTCAGTCGCGCAGCCCAAGCATCAGGACGCGATCCCACATCCGGTCGGTGAACAGTGCCCGCAGAAAGACAGTGGCTTTCCCCGAAGCCCCGATGGTGTAGCGGGGTTTGGGGTTTTTGGTCTCGACCACCCGCACCACGGCGCGTGCGACGGTCTCGGGTTTGACCATTACGCGGGGCATTTCGCTGAGCCGGCGGGTGCTCTCGGCGTAGCGGCGTTTGAACCCGCCGTAGGGATCGTCATCGTCGTAAGTGGGGTGCGCGTCTAGTTGCTTGGTCACGAACGGCGTTCGTACCCCGGTCGGGTCGAGCAACACCACCCGTACACCGAAGGGCGCTACCTCGGCCCGAAGCGCCAACGACAACGCCTCCATGCCGTACTTGACTATGTGATATCCGCCAGCCCCAGGGCCGACGAAACGTCCCGCGGTGCTGCCGATATTGATGATCGTGCCGTTCCCGCGCTCACGCATTCCAGGCAGGACGAGCTGTGATAAATGAAGGGCAGCAACCAAATTCGTCTCAAACAGGCTGCGCAGGTCACTCCGCGTCAGCTGTTCGAGCGGACCGGTCAACGGGAAGCCCGCACAGTTGATCAGCAAGTCCACGCCACCGTGAGAGGTCTGGATTTCCTGAACAAGCCGAACCACTGCCGCCTCGTCGGTGACGTCGAGGGAGCGCGCGGTCAACCCGCGCGACTGCAGGTGTTGCAGTGCTTCCGGATCGCGGCCAACCGCGAAGACACGGTAGTCGGCGGCATGCAACCGCTCGGCGATGGCCTTACCGATCCCGCTCGTTGCCCCGGTGACCAGTGCGACCGGTTCGGCGTTCAGCATCGAGTGTTGGTGGACCGCAGGTGGCTTACCACGGCCTGCTCCGGAGATCCGACGGTTCGGTGGATGTCAGTCCTTGACGAGGTCGAAGATGCGGTAGGTCATCTCCCCGCGGTCCAGATCGCGGAAGAACAGCGATCCCTCGACTACGGCGAACTCCCGGCCGAACCGGCGCAGGAAGAACGGCAGCCGCTCATTGATCAGCTCGTTGGAGCGCGGTGAATTCGCCGCCAAGCCGCGGACGACCTCCCTGCTGATGTCGCGTTCGTTGACCAGGCGCAGCGGCGGCTTGGCCAGGGTCTGCTGCCAGGACTCGATCTCCGCCCGGGTCCGGAAGTCGGTGTGCAGGAAATGGCCACCCGGGCGCAGCACCCGCCCAACCTCGCGGACGAACTGCCCGAAGTCGGGGTAGATGTGGGAGGCCTCGACGTTGATCACGGCGTCGAAGGACTCGTCGGGGAAGGGCAGGTTCAGCGCGTCGCCCTGCACGAAGTCCAGACCCGGCACCTGGTGACGCCGCTGGCAGAACGCCACCCCGTCGGGGTTGAAGTCGAGACCGGTGTAAGAGGCTGGTTTCAGGGTGCGAGCCAGGAAGGAAGCACCGCCACCGTGGCCGGAGCTGACCTCAAGCACCTTCTTTCCGGCAAGGTCGATCTGCGTCGCGGTCTGGTGGTAGAGCTGGATCGAGTACCGGTTGGGCTCGTCGGCTTCGTCGAGCTTCAGCCCCAGCGGCGGATCCTGCTCGTAGCCCCAGTTGAGGAAGACGACGTCGTCGTGCCCCATCCGCTTGGTCATGTACGGGTACCAGTATTTGAAGACCTTCTTGTAAAGCGGCAACGCCGAGATGCGGTAAACCAGGTCGGCACCGACTTTTTCCAAGGTCTCAGATGGGGAACGCACCATACCGAAAGTATGGCACAGCTCAGTGGTGGCCCGAGCCGCCGGTGGTGGCGGTCGGCACGGCCGTGCGCCGGGGCTCGCTACGGTAGCGCGAGGGTGGCCCGCCGATGTTGCAGAGCCGCCACATCATCTTTCCGGTGACAGTCATCAGGCCGATGTCGTGGCAGAGCATCCGGATGTCGGCGAAGGTGTTGCGCAGTTCCTGACGGGACTCGGGTGTGCCGGCCCGTAACTGTTTGCGAACCGATCGCGGTACCTGGAACTGCCGACAGAACCGGCGCGGCGGCACCACTATGGGCTGGGCGAGCACTCGCATGACGACCGGTACATAAAAGGACATCCACACCCGGTTGATCCAGCGTGTGTTTGGGACGCGTCTACGTAAGTAGGCATCCGCGAACGAAATGTGGCGGGCTTCCTCGGCGACGTGGATGGCCATGATCTTCTCTACCAGCGGATGTGTTGACCCCGGGTTGCGCAATGCTCTGGTCTGGATCACATCGACGGGCACCTCGCCTGCCAGGACGCCGAAGAAGAACACATTGGGGAAGGGCCCGGCATACAGCGGCATCAGCGGAGAAAGCCAGCGCATCCAGTTCGGCATGCCCGGCACATTGAAGCCGATGCGGTTCACCAGCTCCTGGAACATCAGGACGTGATTGCACTCTTCGATGGTCTCGTGCATGCAGTAGCGGTGTTCGGGGGAGTCGTTGGGCATCCGAGACGCGTACTGAACCAGGCCGCGGATCAGCATGCTCTCGAACTGCATCGCGACCTTGGCGGTGTTGGCCTGTTGCCACATGCCCATCGCGATCTGCCTGTCGAGGGGTTGGCGGCGATACCAGGACGTGCGCGCGAGCGGGCCCTCCGTCAGTACCCACCGCGGGTCTTCCGGTGTGAGGGCATGCTCGGCGGCGTCCCAGTCCACGTCGGCGAAGGGATCGAACTGATGCCGCAGCGAACTGGCGGAAAGGCCAGCCAGCAGGGCTGCATAGTCAGCGTCGTCGCTGCTTGCGGTGGCGCGCAGCTGCCGCCGGGTGGCTCGAGAAGTGATGGTCAGCGCCAGTCCGGCTGTGCATATGGCACCGAGCAACACGCTTACGAGCATCTCCACCGACATACCAAACATCGCACTGTCCCCGTTAGTAGATCCGAAACGGATGATTTAGGTCCAATAGCAGACTTGCGAGCATCTTATCGTTAAAGTGACACACTTGTCGGATGCCGCGGCGTCGCCCCTGCGCTAGCTGCCATCTCGTTGCCTGGGCGTGGGGCGGAGATCAGGGCTGATCTCCGCAGACGGGGAAATGCCTGGCCGTTGCGGTAGCGTGTTGTCCTTATGGGGACCCAGCAGGACGCGGACTACGACGCCATCATCGTGGGCGCGGGCTTCGGCGGCATCGGCGCAGCGATCCAACTCCGCCGGCTGGGCTACGACAAGATCGTGATCCTCGATCGCTTGGACGGTCTTGGCGGAACGTGGCGGGTGAACCATTACCCGGGTCTGTCCGTCGACCAGCCCTCGACTACCTATTCCTACTGGTTCGAGCCCAACCCGTACTGGTCGCGGCTGTTCGCGCCCGGTAACGAGGTCCAGGCCTACGCCGAGCATGTGGCGGACAAATATGACGTGACGCGCTTCATGCGCTTCAACACCACCGTCGACGGCGCCCAGTGGGACGAGGACGCCAAGGTGTGGCGGACGACGCTGGCCGGCGGCGAGACGCTGACTTCGCAGTTCCTCATCGTCGCCACCGGCTTCCTGTGCCAGCCGAAGATCCCGGAGATCCCCGGCATCGAGACATTCGCCGGCCACGTCGTACACACCGCGGAGTGGGACCACGACTACTCGATGGCGGGCCGTCGGGCGGCGGTCATCGGAACCGGCTCCACCGGGATTCAGGTGATCCCCGAGCTGGCTAAAGAGGTCGCCGATCTGACGGTGTATCAGCGCACCCCAATCCTGGTGACGCCCAAGTCCGACGTGGTGTTCCCGCCGGCGGTGCAACGGATGTTCGCCCGGATTCCGTTCACCCAGCGCATCATCCGGTGGCTCACCGACAACACCACGGACTTCATGATGGTCCTCACCATGTGGCGCTACCGTCGCTTCAAGTTCCTCAACAAGGCGATGGCGGCCCAATCGGCGCTGCATCGACGCCGGGCGGTGCGGGATCGTGAACTTGCCGACAGGATGCGGCCCGATTTCGACTTCGGATGCAAGCGCCCGTCAATCTCGAACGACTACTACCCGACATTCGCCAAGCCGAACGTGCACCTGGTGACCGAGGGAATCGAGCGGATCGAGCCGGACGGCATCGTGTCGCGGGACGGCACCAAGCGCGAGATCGACACCCTGGTGCTGGCGACGGGTTACGACGTGTGGGAGGGCAACCTGCCGGCGATCGAGGTGATCGGTCGCGGCGGTCGCAACCTGGGGAAGTGGTGGCGTGAGACTCGTTTCCAGGCCTACCAGGGCATGACCGCCCCTGCCTTCCCGAACTTCATCAATATGGCGAGCCCGTTCTCCTGGGTCGGGTTGTCCTGGTTCAACACCGTGGAATACCAGACCCGGCACATGAACCGGTTGTTCGGCGAGGTTCAGCGGCGCGGTGCGCAGACGTTCGAAGTCACCGAGGAGGCCAACACGCGCTTCTACGAGCGGATGATGGGCCTGCTGGACAGCTCGGTGTTCCACCTCGGCAACTGCGCCACCTCGAATTCCTACTGGTTCAACCAGCAGACCGGCGAGGCGCCGCTTTTCCGGCCCACCTCGGTTCGTAGCGCCGTCAACGAGCAGGACAGCTTCCCGCTGACCGACTACGCGATCACGTGAGCACTGTTGCCGTTGGCGCGCGCGGTTGCGGGGTTCGTGCACCTACCCCGACGCATGCGGAGGCTGATTCTGCACGCCGCCCCATGTTTTACTCATTGGTGCAGTTCGTGCGCTCACCGATTCGTTGGCGTGCGGGGGGGAACGGGTGAGGGAGATCCTGGTTGTCAGACTTTTCGGGCGGGTATGGATACCGCTGGTCATTCTGCTGGTGATCGGAGGCGGAGCCTTCATAGTCTCGCGAGTTCACGGGATCTTCGGCTCGGAGCAGCGCCCGCTCTACACCGACAGCCACGTCGCCGGCACCAACTCGTACACCCCCAAGCAGGTGGTGTACGAGGTCTTCGGTCCGCCCGGCGCGGTGGCCGACATCAGCTATTTCAATGCCGATATCCAGCCGCAGCAAGTGAACGCCGCTCTCTTGCCGTGGTCGTTGACCTTGTCGATCAATGCACCTGCCGTCATAGCAAATGTTGTGGCGCAGGGCGATAGCCCCAGTCTGGGCTGCCGCATCATGGTGGACGGTGAAGTCGAGGCCGAGAGGGTGTCGCACGGGGTGAACGCCTATACGCATTGCGAGGTGCAGGGCGCATGAGCGCCCGCCGCCCGGCCTTCGCCGCGGCCGTCCATAAGTTCGCCATCCCGGTAATTCTTGCCTGGTTGGGAATCTCCCTGCTGGTCAGCCTCGGCGTTCCGCCGCTCGAACAGGTCGCCAAGGACCGCGCCGTATCGCTGAGCGCCCAGGATGCACCGTCGTTGAAGGCGATGGCGCGCATCGGCGAGCTGTTCCAGGAATCCGATACCGACAGCATCACGATGATCGTGCTGGAAGGCGAGCAGCCGCTTGGCGAGGCTGCCCACCGCTACTACGACGAACTCGTCGGTCAGTTGAACGCCGATTCGGCGCACGTGCAGCATGTGCAGGATTTCTGGGGTGATCCGTTGACCGCGCCCGGGGTCCAGAGCGCCGATGGCAGGGCCGTCTACGTCCAACTGAATCTCGTCGGAAACATGGGTGAGGCGAAGGCGAACGAGTCCGTTGAGGCGGTCCGGGAAATCGTGAACCGCATCCCCCCGCCGCCTGGAGTCAGCGTCTATGTCACCGGTCCGACGCCGCTGAGCGCAGACATGATGCAGGTCGGTGACCGCGCCATCACGAAGATCACGCTGGCAACAGTCGTGGTGATAGCGATCATGCTGCTGCTGGTGTACCGCTCCGTTGCGACGGTGGCGCTTGTGCTCATGATGGTCGGGGTGGAACTGACGGCGGTGCGAGGCGTCGTCGCCTTTCTCAGTAATACCGGCGTTATCAGAATCTCGACGTTCGCGATCAGCATCCTGGTCTGCTTGGCGATCGCTGCGGGTACCGACTACGTAATTTTTTTCATCGGGCGGTACCACGAGGCGCGCCAGGCCGGCGAAGACCGGATGTCGGCCTACCACACCGCATATCGCGGTGTGGCGCATGTGATTCTGGCTTCGGGCTTGACCGTCGCGGGGGCAACGTACTGCCTGAGCTTCACCCGGCTCCCAATCTTTCAGACCATGGGTGCCCCGTGCGCGGTAGGGATGCTGGTCGCGGTTGCGGTCGCGCTTACGTTGGTGCCGGCCGTTCTCGCGGTGGCCGGCCGGTTCGGCTTGCTTGAGCCTAAGCGCACCATGTCGACTCGCGGTTGGCGGCGGGTGGGAACGGCGGTCGTACGCTGGCCCGTGCCCATCTTCCTGGCTTCCTGTGCAGTGGCGCTGGTGGGTTTGTTGGCGCTAACGGGATACCACGTCAATTACGATGACCGTCCGTACATGCCCCGTGACACGCCGGCCAATGTCGGTTGGGCGGCAGCGGAGCGCCATTTTTCCGAAGCGCGATTGCGGCCCGAGGTATTGGTGATCGAGTCCGATCACGACATGCGTAATTCAGCGGATTTCTTGGTATTGAACAGACTGGCCAAGGCGATCTTCCGTGTCGAAGGCGTGGCGCTGGTACAGGGCGTTACCCGGCCGGAGGGCGCGCCGCTGGAGCATACGTCAGTGCCGTTTCTGCTGAGCTTGCAGAGCGCCGGTCAGTTACAGAACATCAAGTTCGTGAAGGACCGGATCGCCGATATGCATGCGCAGGCTGACGAACTGTCCGGCACGATCGCGTCGCTGGAGCGCGCCTACACGTTGATGCAGGAGTTCGAGCACACAACGCACCATATCGTCGGGGTCAGCAAGGAAACGATAGAGATCACCCGGGAAATACGCGACGACATTGCAAATTTCGATGATTTCTTCAGAACATTTCGGAATTATTTCTACTGGGAGCCGCACTGCGCCAATATCCCGGTATGCGCGGCGATGCGGTCAGCCTATGACGCCTCGGATGGTATCGACAGGGTCAGCGAAAAACTGGATGAGTTGACGCCGGATCTGGACAATTTCGACACGGTGATGCCCCAGGTCCTTGCTCTGGTACCGCCACAGATCGCCACCATGAAAAATGTGCAGAATATGCTCTTGACTGCCAACAGCACTATGGTGGGCATCATCGAGCAAATGGAGCAGCTGGGCACGGATGCGTCGGCGATGGGGCAGGATTTCGACGCTGCCCAAAATGATGACTCCTTCTACTTACCCCGCAGCGTGTTCGGCAACCCCGATTTCCAGCGTGTGATGAAGCTGTTCTTGTCACCCGACGGCAAGGCCGCGCGCTTCATCATCACGCACCGGGGCAACCCAAGCACCGAAGCGGGTATCGCGCGGATCAATCCGATCATCACGGCGGCCGAGGAGGCGCTCAAGGGCACGCCGTTGGCTACCGCCAAGATTTATGTCGCCGGCAACGCGGCGGTTCTGAAGGACCTCAAAGAAGGATCGGCCTACGACCTGCTCATCGCGGGCACGGCGTCGCTGTGCATCATCTTCACCATCATGCTGCTTCTCACCCGCAGCCTGATTGCGGCGCTGGTGATTGTAGGCACTGTGGTCGGCTCGTTGGGTGCCTCGTTCGGGCTGTCGGTCCTGGTCTGGCAGTACCTGCTGGGCTTGAACCTGCACTGGATGGTGCCGCTGATGGCGATCATCATTTTGTTGGCGGTGGGCGCCGACTACAACTTGTTGCTGGTCGCGAGGTTCAAGGAGGAAATCGCGGGCGGTCTCAAGACCGGCATCATCCGTGGCATGGGGGGGACCGGCAAAATTGTTTCGACGGCAGGCCTGGTCTTCGCGTTCACCATGGCGGCGATGATCGTCAGCGACCTGCGGGTGGTCGGGCAGGTTGGTACGACGATAGGTCTCGGGCTGCTGTTCGACACCTTGGTGGTGCGTTCGTTCATGACCCCGTCGGCGGCCGCGCTGCTGGGTCGCTGGTTCTGGTGGCCCCAGCAGGTAAGTACCCGCGGCCGCACATCTCAGGTCCACCGGCCGCTCCCAAGCGTGAGCCTGACTTCGCGGACGCCATGACAACTCGATCGCCACGCTATCCCTGCATGGCGCTCGTCCCTACGCTGGTCAGCGTTCCCCGTTAAGCACTAGATTTAGGCAAGTTCTGTTGTTCTGCTGGCATCAGCAGCCTGTTTAGGTTGGCGCCATCAAGTCCTTGCTTTAATTTTGATAGCCTGATAAAAACCTGATAGCTTCATTGCGTGAGACATGCACTCATGACGGGCGTCGCGGCAACGGTCGCTGCCGTCACGACGCTGTCCATGTCGTCTGCTGTCGCTTCGGCCGCTGATGCTGTTCAGCCCCTGGACGTTTCGCTCACCGCCACGGGCGGTGTGTGGAACATCGGCGGCCTCAATGACCTGCCCTACGGGCAGAGCGTGGCGCTGGTTCTCGGCTCCAGTGGAATTCCTACTCCGTCCGAAACCTACGTCGAGACCGCGTTCAACACGTATCTGGCCCCCAGCGGGCTGTTCGACGGGGACTTGAGCCACGTGTACGCCTTGACCACCCCGGAGCTTGGCTACGACACCAGCGGTGTCCTCCCGCGGGATCAGGCTGACATCATGGCGGCGCTGGTTCCTCTGCTGCAGAGCGGTCATGAAGTCACGTTGTTCGGGTATTCGCAATCGGCGGCGGCCGTCAACGGGGCACTCAACGAGCTGTACGACACCTACGGTGACGACGTCACCGGTCGCGTCAACTTCGTACTGGTCGGCAACGGTGGTTCACCGGACGGCATTATGAACATGATCTACGCCTCGTTGCCGTCGTGGGCGCAGGACATCCTACGATCCGCCGCAGCTCAATTGAGTCTCGACGGTGGTGTACTGAACTTCGGGGAGCACGAGCCTTCGCTCTACATCACTCCGGATCACTTTCACGGCAGCGTATTCACTCTTCAAGGTTTCGGAGGGATGTCGGTTCCCGACGGCTATGCAAGCTGGAGCCCCACGAGTTTTGCTGACGGCTCATGGTTCCTGCAGCTCCTGGGACTGTTCACCAGTCATGAGCTGTACATGGGAGTGTCAGCCAATGACATCTACGCTGCATTGGAGGGCATCGACCCCAATGACATGGTCCACCACATCGACTTGAGCCCGTCCGAGGGCTTTTTGACTCTGCTGACCGCAGCGGGAACCAACGTTGGTTGGATTCCCGAAGCTCTTGGAGATCCGCTGGTGGACTTCTTCTCCGGCCTCGGTATCTAGTTCGGTCGGGCATCAGCTAGCCGGTCACTCGCCTTGACCACTCGGCTGTCGCAGCGGACCCTGTCGGGTTCCAATGCCGACTCTGGCCAGTTCCCTGCACCGTGGGCTAGATTTAGACAAGTTCTGGTTGTAGAAAATAGTCGCGGGTTCCGGCACGGTTTCAGCTGGTGATTCCGCGCCGATAAGGCCGATAAAGGAGTCGGTAGATGAGCATTTCGGCCCGGTCCGTAGAGGGCGCCCGGGGACGGGTGCTGTCAGGAGGTGCGAGCGCGCCGGGTTATTCGTCGGCGCTGAGATCAGCGTCGATGTGAGGCTGGTCTGAAGGGAGCGCCACACATGTCCCACGAATCCCTTTCGGTTGCGTTGGAGCGCGAGCATCTGGAGGTCGACGCGGGGATCGGCGCGTTTTTGGACGGCCTCGATGTCGGCCGCGTCGACGCCGACGGCTTGGGTGCGACTCTGGCTGTGCTGCGGCGCCACATCTACCTGGAGGAACAACTGCTGTTCCCGCCGATCGCCAGGGGCGCCCACATGATGGCGGTCTTCGGGATGATCCGAGGCCACGGCGAGATCTGGCGCACCATGAACGCTCTCGACGATCTGGCCCGCGCCGGCGCCGACCATGCCGCCCTGCGGGCCGCCTGTTGCCGGCTGTTGGACCAGCTGGCCGACCACAACAAGGTGGAGGAGCCGGTGATCTACCCGGCCGCCGACACCGGGTTGGCGCCGGAAGTCGCCGCAGAAGTGGCCGAATTCCTTGCTGCGGGCCAGATGCCAGAAGGGTGGACCTGCGCAAGGGGAGCAGCCTGAGCGATCAGGATTCGGCGGAGATGACCGCCGAGAGGCCGGCGTGGTACGCGGCCAGGCTGTGCCGCCAGCCGATGTCGATCGCACCGCCGCTGTCCACGGCGATCTCGGCGCCCACGTGTACATACGGCGCGGGCGGCACCAGCGGGACGATGTCGAGGAAATTCACCACGCGATAACAGCATTCGATGGCTGCGTCGAACGCGGCCTTGAAGTCGGGCACGCCGACGCGTGGGCCACCGAAGGTGGTCAGCCGCGGCTCGAGGGTGTTGGGGGGCATCCCTTGCTCGACATCAGGTGCGGCCAGCACGGCCAAGGCGGCCCCCAGGCTGTGCCCGGTGATGAGGATCTGGCTGCACCCGCTGGTCGCCGCGGGCAGGTTGGCGGCGATGGAGGCCCGGACGCAGTCGTAGGTGTCCTGGAAGCCGGCATGCACCTGGCCGAATCCGGCGCTCCAGCGAGTCTCGACGGAGGAGAGGCGAAGCTGGGACCGCCGCATGAACTCCGCCACCGGCGCATACGGCGTCGGGATGAAGTCGAGATCGGCGATCCAGTCCGCCACATCGGAGCTGCCACGAAATGCGATGAACGCGGTGCCACTGGTGGTGTCGCGGCCCATCAACCCAAAGATGTTGGTGTCCTTGGCCATAGCCGTCGCAGGATGCTGCTCGGGCAGCGCGGCCAGGTGCGCCTGGTCGGCCTTGATGAGGGCGGTCTGGCTGAACCCGGGCGGCAGCGTGGGCTCGGCGCCGGACATCACGGTGTAGGCCGCCGACGCCAGCGGCTGCACCACATCGCGGGCGTACGACGGGCTGAAAGCCACGTTGAACAGTGTAGAAGCTCCAGCCCTGCCAGAGCCGGTGTTGGTGGCAGGCTTTAGACTTCTGACCAACGGCATTGAACCGGCCATCACCGGGGAGCCTTCGGAAGAACAGCCGCACCGCCTAGCGACCGGCTCAGTAGAACCGAACGGGACGGCCCGTCACAGCCCTTCATCGAGCGGTCGCGCCCCAGGACAGGAGTGCGGCAAGCGGGGTGGTACCGCGGCGCTCGCGCAACCGCGCGGCGTCGTCCCCGGGCCGGGCCCTTGGGAGACGACACACCGTGAGCGAACGCAGCTATCCGAAGCCGGCCGCCGGCGCCCCCGACTTCCCATCGGCTGAACTCGCCGTCTTGGACTACTGGGCGGCCGACGACACTTTCCGGGCCAGCATCGCTCGCCGCGACGGCGCGCAAGAATACGTGTTCTACGACGGGCCACCGTTCGCGAACGGCCTGCCGCACTACGGGCACCTGCTGACCGGCTACGTCAAGGACATCGTGCCGCGCTACCGCACCATGCGCGGCTACAAGGTGGAGCGCCGGTTCGGTTGGGACACCCACGGGCTGCCCGCCGAACTGGAGGTGGAGCGCCAGCTCGGCATCACCGACAAGTCACAGATCGACGCCATGGGCATCGCCGCGTTCAACCAGGCATGCCGGGAATCGGTGCTGCGCTACACGTCTGAATGGCAGGCCTACGTCACCCGCCAGGCCCGCTGGGTGGACTTCGACAACGACTACAAGACCCTCGACCTGCCGTTCATGGAGTCGGTGTTGTGGGCATTCAAGCAGCTCTGGGACAAGGGCCTGGCCTACGAGGGCTACCGGGTGTTGCCGTACTGCTGGCGTGACGAGACCCCGTTGTCCAACCACGAGCTGCGGATGGACGACGACGTCTACAAGAGCCGCCAAGATCCGGCGCTGACCGTCGGGTTCCGGATCCTTGGCGGGGGACCGGCCGGTGAACTCGAGGGCGCTCACGTGTTGGTGTGGACCACCACTCCGTGGACACTGCCGTCCAACCAGGCGGTGGCGGTCAACCCGGATGTGACCTATGTGCTGGTCGCGGCGGGGGAGCGGCGATACCTGCTGGCCGAGGCGCGGGTGGGCGCCTACGCACGCGAGCTCGGCCTGGGCGAGGGCGAACAGGCGCAGGTGCTGGGCAGCTACCGCGGGTCGGAGCTGCTCGATATGCGCTACGCGCCGCCGTTCCCGTATTTCATGGATTCGGCGAATGCTTTCCGGGTGCTGGCCGCCGACTTCGTGTCCACCGAGGACGGCACCGGCATCGTGCACCTGGCGCCCGCCTACGGCGAAGACGACAAGAACACCACCGACCCGGCCGGAATCATCCCGGTCACTCCGGTGGACGCCAAGGGCCGCTTCGATGCCACGGTTGCCGACTACGTCGGCCAGCATGTGTTCGACGCCAACAAGGCGATCATCGCCGACCTGAAGAACGGCACCGGCCCGGCTGCCGCCAACGGAGCGGTGCTGGTGCGCCACGAGACCTACGAGCACCCGTACCCGCACTGCTGGCGCTGCCGTAACCCGCTGATCTACAAGGCGGTGTCGTCGTGGTTCGTGCGCGTCACCGAATTCCGGGACCGGATGGTGGAACTCAACGAGCAGATCACCTGGTATCCCGAGCACATCAAGGACGGGATCTTCGGCAACTGGTTGCGCGGTGCGCGCGACTGGTCGATCTCCCGAAACCGCTACTGGGGCACTCCGATCCCGGTCTGGAAGTCCGACGATCCCACCTATCCGCGGATCGATGTCTACGGCAGCCTCGATGAGCTGGAACGCGATTTCGGGGTGCGCCCGGACAATCTGCATCGCCCCTACATCGACGAGCTGACCCGGCCGAACCCCGACGACCCGACCGGCCGTTCGACCATGCGGCGCATCTCCGACGTACTGGACGTCTGGTTCGACTCGGGTTCGATGCCCTATGCCCAGGTGCATTACCCCTTCGAGAACTCCGAATGGTTCGACGGCGGCGGGGGGCAGGCTGCCCATTACCCGGGCGACTTCATCGTCGAATACATCGGTCAGACGCGCGGTTGGTTCTACATGATGCATGTTCTGGCGACCGCGCTGTTCGACCGTCCAGCGTTCAAAACCTGTGTGGCGCACGGCATCGTGCTGGGCAGTGACGGGCAGAAGATGAGCAAGTCGTTGCGCAACTATCCGGATGTGAGTGAGGTGTTCGACCGCGACGGCTCCGACGCCATGCGCTGGTTCCTGATGGCGTCACCGATCCTGCGCGGTGGGAATCTGATCGTCACCGAAGCGGGCATCCGGGAAGGCGTACGGCAGGTGATGCTGCCGCTCACCAACGCCTACAGCTTCCTGACGCTGTATGCCCCGAAACCCGGTGTCTGGCGCACCGATTCGACGCACGTGCTGGACCGCTACATCCTGGCCAAGCTGGCCTCGCTGCGCGACGATCTGACGGCGGCGCTGGACGTCTGCGACATCTCCGGTGCCTGCGAGCAACTGCGGCAGTTCACCGAGGCGCTGACCAACTGGTACGTGCGGCGGTCCCGGCAACGATTCTGGGACGAGGACGCCGACGCGATCGACACCCTGCACACGGTGCTGGAAGTCACCGCGCGACTGGCCGCACCGCTGCTGCCGCTGACCACGGAGGTGATCTGGCGCGGCGTCACCGGGGAACGCTCGGTGCATCTGACCGACTGGCCCGAGGCCGCCGACCTGCCCGCCGATGCCGCGCTGGTGGCTGCGATGGACCAGGTCCGCGAGGTCTGTTCCGCGGCGTCGTCGGTGCGTAAGGCGCACCAGCTGCGAGTCCGGTTGCCGCTGCCGAAGCTCACGGTGGCCGTCGACGACCCGCAGCGGCTGGAGCCGTTCACCGATCTGATCGCCGACGAACTCAACGTCAAGGCCGTCGAGCTGACCGCCGACATCGCGCGTTACGGCCGGTTCGACCTGGCCGTCAACGCGAAGGTGGCCGGACCGCGGCTGGGCAAGGACGTCCAAGCCGCGATCAAGGCGCTCAAGGCCGGCGACGGCGTCGTCAACACCGACGGCACGTTGAGCGCGGGACCGGTGGTGCTGCTCGAGGGGGAATACACCGCCAAACTGGTGGCCGCGGATCCGGAATACACCGTGGCGCTGCCCGAGGGCGCCGGTCTGGTGGTGCTCGACAGTGCGGTGACGCCCGAGCTGGAAGCCGAGGGGTGGGCCAAGGACCGGATCCGGGAGCTGCAGGAGCTGCGCAAAACCAGTGGCTTTGAGGTGTCCGACCGGATCAGTGTGGTCATTGCGGTACCCGAGCAGCGGCTGGAATGGGCGCAGAATCATGCCGAGTTGATCGCCGGAGAAATCTTGGCGACCACTTTCGAATTCGGTGACCCGGCCGATCCCGTGGAAATCGGGGACGGTGTGCGGGTGTCGATCGCCAAGGCCTGAGGGTTCAGCCGCCGAAATTGCCGATCTCGTCCAGGATCGACTTTCTCGCGCCCAGATTCTTATGGTCGATGGTGGCGCGCGCACGGGGCCTGTGCCGTTCGTCGTTGGCGGCTCGATCAAGGCATTTGTGCAGTTTGCGGTGGTAAAAAGCCCCTTCGGCGGCGTGCGAAGGCAACACCGCCGAGGTACGTGAAACATCGGCGAAATAGCCCTGAACTGCCATGTCGGCGACTTCGGGGGCCGTTCGTCCCCGATTAACCTTCAGGCCATACGAACAGTTGTCTGCGGTTGGTTCTGACCCACCCGAATTGCCAGGAACCTGGCAAGCCGTTGCGTGACGCAACTCGGGTGGGTCGGTTCATTACTTGGCTAGAGGGGCAGGAGATTCATGGATTTCGGGGCGCTCCCGCCAGAGGTCAACTCCGCGCGAATGTACGCCGGTCCGGGTTCGGCACCGTTGCTGGCGGCCGCGGCGAACTGGTCGGCGATGGCGACCGAGTTGCACTACACCGCCACGTCGTATGCCTCGGTTATCGCCGACCTGGCCGACTCGGCGTGGCAGGGCCCCTCGGCGGCGTCAATGTCGGCAGCGGCGGTCCCGTACGCGGCGTGGCTGAAGGCCACCGCCGCCGGCGCTGAAGAGACGGCGCTGAAGGCCACGGCAGCAGCCGGCGCCTATGAGGCCGCTTACGCCGCCACCGTGCCGCCACCGGTGATCGCCGCCAACCGCGCCCTGCTGGCCTCGCTGGTGGCCACCAACTTCCTCGGACAGAACGCTCCCGCGATCGCGGCGACCGAAGCGCAGTACGGCGAAATGTGGGCGCAGGATGCGGCCGCGATGTACGGCTACGCCGGCTCGTCGGCGGCGGCCAGCCAGCTCAGCCCCTTCAGCAATCCGCCGGAGACCACCAACTCCACCGGGGCCGTCAGCCAGCCCGCGGCAGCCACCAATGCCCTGCAGAACGCGGCCGCCTCCAACGCCGTGACGCTGCCTCCGGGCGTCACGCAGGTTATCGACGATTTTCAGGCCGTCGTGAAGACCTTGGCCAACGTAATGAGCACCGTGAACGGGCCGTATGGCATTGGGGTGGCCAGCTCGGCACGGAGCGTTTACCAGATGTCCATCAGCATTCCATCGGTGGCCACCGCACTTGCGAACCTGAGCAACACACTCAACCCGAAGCCGATCGTCGGTGCCTTGGCGCCTCTGCTGTCCAGCCCGCTCCTCAGCGGCGCGCACGCCGCCCCGGCCGCGGTGTCGGCGACCGTAGGCCGAGCCGGCCTGATCGGGTCGCTGTCGGTGCCGTCGAACTGGGCCAGCGCAGTTCCGGCGGTCAAGACCGCCACCGTGGCCCTGCAGGCCAGCGTGCTCGAAGCCGCCCCGGCGCTGGCGGTGAACGGCGAGGGCATGCTGGCCGGCCAGATGGCGTTGTCGAGTCTGGCCGGGCGCGCGATCGGCACCCCGATACGTCAGGCGGCCGGCGCCACCGCCACCCGCGCGATCAGCGCCATCACTCACGTCACCAACAACCAGACGGCTCCGGATATCGCCACCACCGCCACCGTCATCGTCATCCCGCCGATCGCGAAATAACGAAAGTAGGTCGCGTTCATGGTATTTCAGAGCTTCGCAGCGCAACCTCCGGAGATCATCTCCGGCCAGTTGTATTCGGGTCCGGGTGCGGACCCGTTGTTCGCCGCCGCGGCGGCCTGGTCGGGGCTGGGCGCCGAGTTGCACGCCGCCGCGTTGTCCTACCAGTCGGCGCTGGCAAGCCTCAGCGGAGGCTGGCAGGGGCCGGCGGCGGCGGCGATGGCGGATGCCGCAGCGCCGTACGTGACGTGGCTGTCGACCACGGCGGCTCAGGCTGAACAGACCGCCGCCCAGGCGACGGCGGCAGCAGCCGCCTACGAATCGGCCTTCGCCGGCATCGTGCCGCCGCCGGCGATCGCCGCCAACCGCAGCCAGCTGGCATCGCTGGTTGCCAGCAATATCCTGGGGCAGAACAGCACCGCGATCGCCGCTGTCGAAGCGGAGTACGGCCGGATGTGGGCACAGGATATCGCCGCGATGCTCGGCTACGCCGCCGCTTCGTCGGCGGCAACCAATCTGACCTCGTTCACCGCCGCACCGCAGACCACAAAAGGCGACGCGGGGAGTGCCGAGGCCGCGGCCGCCACACCTCAACCCGACCTGATACAGCAGATCACCCAGCAGATCAATGCGCTGACTGCCGCGTACACCTCTGGGTGGCAGAATTTGATCGATTCGGTCACGGGCATTCCCCAGGTGAGCTCGGTGCTGGAAAGCGACCTCTCACTGCTGTCGGGAGTCAGTGGCCAGACCGGGTGGGTCAACGCCGTGAACGCCAGTACCAACCTGGGGATCACCCAGTTCCGGGCTGGGTACAAGGCGGTACTCCCGGCCATCCCGAAGTCGGCGCTCGGCGGCCTGCACAGCTCCGGATTGAGTGCGGGTGCCGGTCTGAGCAGGGCCGCCGGGGCGGCTGCGGGCAGCGCCATGCGCGTGGGTGTGTTGTCGGTGCCGCCGAACTGGGCCAGCGCCACCTCGGCCATCCAGCTTGCCTCCACCTCGCTGCCGGCGACGGCGCTCGGCGCTGCCCCCGCAACGGGAACCGTCCCGGGCATGCTCGCCCCGGCAGCCCTGGGCAGCGCGGCCGGTGGTGCCTTGGGCGCGCCGGCCACCCGGACGGTGGCCCCGGTGGCCCGCGTGGTGTCGACCAATATCAAGGATCGCGAGGCACCGGTCCCACTGGATCAGGTCATCGCGCAATTGCAGCAGACGCCGGATGTGGTGCAGCATTGGAACGTCGATCAGGCCGGCCTCGACGAACTTGTGGCGAAGCTGTCGCTGAAACCAGGCATCCACGCGGTGCATGTCCTCGACGACGAGGACAGTGCGCTTGCCGGATCGCAGTCCGCGCTCGGCTGACGAGGTCACGATGTCCCACGATCTCAGCCGCTCCAGGAGGACCCCTATGAAGCTCTTGTTCGTCCCGCTTGCCGCCGCGGCAGCGCTTGCTCTCGCTGTACCCGGGCATGCCGATCCCAGCGTGGTGGAGGTGAGCGCGGTCGACAGCGCGGAGTTCATCTCATCGCTTCGGCAGGTCGGGATCGTCTTCGACGACCCCGCTCAAGCTGTGGCCGCAGCTGAAGCGCTTTGCGGTTTGGCGGCCAACGGTGAAACGAGCCTGGAACTGCTGAACGACATCACTGAAGCCAATCCCGACCTGACCGTGGCCGACGCGGCGCGGTTCGCGGCGATCTCGGCGAAAACCTATTGTCCGCACCAGCTCAATAAGGGTGGCGGCGGGTCGAAGTAACCGATCCGTCAGGGTTTGACGGCCAGCCAGCGCTGTTGACCACCCGCGGTGACCACCTGTACGTCGCGGAAACCGCTGTTGTGCAAGCGGTCTGGCAACGTATCGGGCGAGACCGGATTATAGGTGTCGCGAAAATGCGTCAGCTGAAACAGCGTTGAGTGCACGCCATCGCTGCCGGCGAAGATCGCACCGGGGCGCAGCACGCGAAATGCCTCGGCGAACAGTCGGTCCTGCAACGCCGGCGTCGGAACGTGGTGCAGCATGGTGAAACACACCACTGAACTGAACGCGTCCGACGGCAGCCCGGTAGCGGTGCCGTCACCGTTGATGATGTGGGCGCGCGACCCGTACTTCTCCTGCAGGCGCCTGGTCATCGGTGGGTCGATCTCGACGGCAGTCAGACGCGGCGTCATGTTGACCAGACACCGCATGTTGGCGCCGTAGCCCGGCCCGATCTCCAGGGTGTTCTCGCCGAGATCGACGTCTGCCAGCGCCCACGGCAGGAGCTCGCGCTCGACGCTGCGTGCCCAGTATCGCGAGCTGCAACACAACCGGTGAACCAGATTCATCGCCATCGTCTCGACACTAGTCGGATGCGGCCGGGAGTCGGTCTGCCCCATAGGCTGAACCCCGTGGACGCCCGATGGGTCCTGCACCTGGATATGGACGCGTTTTTCGCGTCCGTCGAGCAATTGACCCGCCCGACGTTGCGGGGAAGGCCGGTACTGGTCGGCGGGCTCGGGGGTCGCGGCGTGGTGGCCGGGGCCAGTTACGAGGCGCGGGTTTTCGGCGCCCGCTCGGCGATGCCGATGCACCAGGCACGCCGGCTGGTCGGGGCCCCGGCCGTGGTGCTGCCGCCGCGGGGCGCCGTGTACGGCATGGCCAGCCGACGGGTCTTCGAAACCGTGCGCGCGGTGATTCCGGTCCTCGAGCAGCTCTCCTTCGACGAGGCATTCGGGGAACCGGCTGAGCTGGCCGGCGCAACCGCTGCGGATGTGCTGCGGTTCTGCGAACGGCTGCGCGCACGGGTGCTCGACGAGACCGGCTTGGTGGCGTCGGTCGGGGCGGGCTCGGGCAAGCAGATCGCCAAGATCGCCTCCGATCTGGCAAAGCCGAACGGGGTGCGGGTCGTCAGCCGCTCCGAGGAACGGTTGCTGCTGGACGGGCTGCCGGTGCGCCGGCTGTGGGGGATCGGTCCGGTCGCCGAGGACAAGCTGCACCGGCTGGGCATCGACACGATCGGTCAGCTCGCCGCACTGACCGACAGTGAGGTCGCCGACATTCTGGGCGCCACCATCGGTCCCGCACTGCACCGGCTGGCCCGGGGGATCGACGACCGGCGGGTCGCCGAACGTGCTGAAGCCAAACAGATCAGCGCCGAATCGACCTTCGCGGTCGACTTGACCACCTTGGACCAGCTGCGCGCTGAGATCGGTCCGATCGGTGAGCACGCCTACCGCAGGCTGCTGCGCGATGGGCGCGGCGCTCGGACTGTGACGGTGAAACTCAAGAAGGCCGACATGAGTGTGCTGACCCGCTCGGCCACGCTGCCCTATGCGACCACCGACGCCGCCGCACTCACGTCGGCGGCCGGCCGGCTGCTGCTCGATCCGCAGGAGATCGGACCGATCCGGCTGCTCGGTGTGGGGTTCTCCGGGCTGACCGATGTTCGCCAGGAATCGCTGTTCCCGGATTTGGACTTCGGCGACTCGGTACCGGCTTCTCCGGAAATGCCAGCGCCGGAACCGATTTCCTGGCCAAGTTCGGGACCGGTCACCTCGCCGTGGCGGGTCGGCGACGACGTCTCCCACGATGAGTTCGGGCACGGTTGGGTGCAGGGTGCCGGCCACGGCGTGATGACGGTGCGATTCGAGACCCGCAGTTCGGGTCCGGGTCTGGTCCGGACCTTCCCGGTCGACACTCCCAGGGTCGTTCGCGCCGACCCCGTCGACAGCCTCGACTGGCCGGACTACCTGGCCGGTTCGAAAGCGCAAGACTGACAACGGTTATCTACCCTCCTGCACGGAATGCGAATCGCAGTCCGGACCAACACCCAGGTTGCGGTCAAGGCCTTCAAGATCGACTACGGCGCCATCGACCGGTATCGCCATGGCCTACAGGCGCATTGCTGCTGCACAAGCATGCCGGCGGGCCGTCAACGCACCGCACCCGGTCGCCCTCGTCGCTGCCGGCGCGCTGTTTGACCAACCCGAACCACAGGTATTGACAATCGCTCTGATGACCACATACTGACCGGCATGACCGCTGCCCGAAGAAATCGCTGCATCCTTTACGGTCTGCTCGCGCTGGTGGCGCTCATCGCCACCTGGGCGCACAACATCGCGTACTTCTCGGCCGGCGGAGGCCCGCTCGACTTCGTCGCCAGCTGTTTCGCCAATCACGCGGTCAGCTCCATGAGCATCGACCTGACACTGGTCTCGGTCGCAGCGCTGATCTTCATGGTCGTCGAGGCACGCAGGATCGGCATCAAGTACCTGTGGGTGTACGTAGTGCTGGGCTTCGTCGTCGATATCAGCGTGGCCGTTCCGCTCTTTCTCATCGCCCGAGAGTGGCGTCTGGCGCAGCTCCCGAACCTCGACTCCGTGCCCGCGCGCACAACCACGGGCTGAACACGCAGGTACTTCGAGGGCAGATTACGCCGGATCACCACAGCACACCGTAGACGCTGGACAGGGTAAAGCCATGCTGGCCATATCCTTTGCAGGTCACCGTGCCCTGGTAGCCGACTGCGCAGCTGGAGCCCCAGTTTTGGAGTCGGTGCCCCTCCGGCAACACGTCCACGTCCCGGGTGAAGGAGGCGATGTCGGTGTGGCGGTAGACCGCGGGCACCCCGCCGGCTTCGAGCACGGTCTGGTTGGCGCCGGCGGGCGCGTCCATCGGCACGGCATCGCAGCCGATCGGCCCACCATTGGGGCCGATCCCGCATGAGCGGCCGTCCGGTGTTTTGAAGAACACCCAGTAGAAGTCGGTCGGGGACGAGTACCGGCCGGTGGCTACCGGGTAGTCGTCGCCGGCGTCCGCGCCGGGAGGCGGCTCGGCGTGAGCCGCAGCAGCCGTCCCGACGGTGAAAACGGCGGCGCCGACGAGGGCGAGAATCCTGGCCATCGGTCAGCCCCACCGCTCGATGACGTCGTCGACCGGCTGTCCAGCCGCAAGCGCCGCCATCAGCAGGATCCGTGCCTGCGGCGGCCGCAGCCGCGGCACCAGCACCGCGCCCACCTCCACCAGGGCTCGGCCGGGACCGTAATCCGCGCCGATGCGCCCATCCGGAACCCGGCTGGACACCGCGACCACGAGTCCGTCCGCACAGTGCCGTCGCACGCCCTCGATCACTGCCGTCGTGGCGTTGCCCGACCCGAGCGCGGACAACACCACCCCGCGCGCACCGGCGGCGGCGTAGGCGTCCAGGGCGACAGCGTCTGCACCCGCATACAGCGCCACGACATCCACCCGCGGCACAGTGGCCGGTGCACCGAGGTAGGGCCGAGTCTTGTCGCGCGACAGCGTGACCCGGCCCTCGGTGACGCTGCCCAGCACCGTACCGGTGAATCCGGTCAGACCGGTGACGGTCGCCTTCTGCAGCCCCAACGGAGCCAGAACCCGGCCGGCGAAGCACAACAGCACGCCTAGTCCTCGGGCTGCTGGATCCGCAGCCAGTGCCAGGGCGTCTCGCAGGTTGCCCGGCCCGTCGGCGTCGGGGGCGTCCGCACCGCGCTGGGCCCCGGTCAGCACGACGGGCACGTCCCCGCGGTAGCCCAGTTCCAGCCAGAGCGCACCCTCTTCGCAAGTGTCGGTGCCGTGGGTGACCACCACGCCGTCGGCGCCGCCGTCCACCGCGGCATGCACCGCGGCGAGGAGCGCAGCCCAGTCCCCCGGGCCCAGCTCCGAGCTGTCCCGCGCCATCAGGTCCACCACGGTGACGTTCGCGGCACCGGTGTCTGCGAGCAGGTCCGAGCCGCTGCGGGCGGGCCGCAGCGCCCCGTCGCCCTGGGTGCTGCAGGAGATGGTGCCGCCGGTGGTGATGACGGTCAGGCGCTTGGACAGCATGCCGCGATCATGCCGCACCTGGGTTAAGGGATGATGGGAGCGTGACTGACGAGACAACCGACTCGACCGAGACGGAGGTGGACCCGGTCGCGGCACCTGAGACGGAGCCCGCCGCCCCGCCCCGCCGGCTGGGGCTACTGCTCTCAGTGGCCACGGTGGTGCTGCTGGCCGACGTCGTCACCAAGGTGCTCGCGGTGAAGATGTTGACCCCCGGCCAGCCGGTGCCGATCATCGGCGACACCGTGACCTGGACCCTGGTCCGCAACTCCGGCGCCGCGTTCTCGATGGCCACCAGCTACACCTGGGTGTTGACGCTGATCGCCAGCTCGGTGGTGCTCGGCATCATCTGGATGTCGCGCCGCCTGGTGTCGCCGTGGTGGGCGATCGGGCTGGGAATGATCCTCGGCGGCGCGCTGGGCAACCTGGTGGACCGGTTCTTCCGGGCGCCCGGGCATCTGCAGGGCCACGTGGTCGACTTCCTGTCGATCGGCTGGTGGCCGGTCTTCAATGTCGCCGACCCGGCCGTGGTGGGCGGTGCGATCCTGCTGGTGGCGCTGTCGGTGTTCGGCTTCGACTTCGACGCGGTGGGTCGCCGGCATGCCGGCGACGGCGACGGCGAGCAAGCCTGATGCGGCTGTGACCGAACGATCCATGCCGGTCCCCGAGGGGCTGGCCGGCATGCGCGTGGACGCCGGGCTGGCCCGCCTGTTGGGCCTGTCGCGCAATGTGGTGGCGACCCTGGCCGAAAACGGCGACGTGGAACTGGACGGTGTCGCCGCCGGCAAGTCCGACCGGCTCGCCGCCGGCGCGTGGCTGCAGGTGCGGCTACCCGAAGCACCGCCGCCGCTGGAGAACACCCCGGCCGAGGTCGAGGGCATGACGATCTTGTACTCCGATGCCGACATCGTCGCCGTCGACAAACCCCCCGGGGTCGCCGCGCACGCGTCCGTGGGCTGGACCGGGCCCACCGTGCTGGGCGGGCTTGCCGCAGCCGGCTACCGCATCACCACCTCCGGGGTTCCGGAGCGGCAGGGCATCGTGCACCGACTCGATGTCGGAACCTCGGGAGTCATGGTGGTGGCGATCTCCGAACGCGCCTACACCGCGCTCAAACGCGCGTTCAAGGCGCGCACCGTCGAGAAGCGCTACCACGCCCTGGTGCAGGGCCATCCGGACCCGTCCAGTGGCACCATCGACGCACCGATCGGGCGGCATCACGGACCGGACTGGAAGTTCGCCGTGACCGCCGACGGACGGCACAGCATCACCCACTACGACACGGTGGAGGCGTTCGTCGCCGCGAGCCTGCTCGACGTGCACCTGGAAACCGGCCGCACTCATCAGATCCGGGTGCACTTCTCGGCCCTGCGGCATCCCTGCTGCGGCGACCTCACCTACGGCGCCGACCCGACGTTGGCGCGCAAGCTCGGGCTGGACCGCCAGTGGCTGCACGCCCGTTCACTGGCCTTCGCCCACCCCGGCGACGGGCGGCGCATCGAGATCACCAGCGAATACCCCGCCGACCTGCAACACGCCTTGGACGTCCTGAACCGCTGAGCGCTGCCGTTGACGCGGCGGTCAACGGCCAGAGTTCGAGTGGCTAACCGACTAGTGCAGTTAACCAATCGGGTATATCGCCCATACTTACTGCGGCATTCCAGAGTGCGTTCAGGAAGTTGATGCCGGTATCGGAGATCGTGTAGTAGTCGGTCAGTCCGTCGGAGTTTGACAGGACCGCATCGCTGATCTGGCCGGGAGTCAACCCGAGGTATTCCAGATGTGTACTGAACATCCCGGTCAGGGTGGTCGAGAACGTCGACGGACCCGAGATCAGGTCCCTCGGCCAGTCGGCCCACGGGTCGCCGCTGATGCTGTACACATCGGTCGGGTAGAGGTTGGTGGGGGTCGTGGCACCGAGCAGATCCCTGAGGCCCGACCACGCCAGCAACTGTTCGATGGGCTCACGAAGCGACTCGGGCAGCGAGGGCAGCAAATTGCTGAGGAAGCCGCCGTGGGCCGAGGCGGTGTCCCCGAGCAGAACGAAATGCAGGAGGTCGGAGTTGACGCCGCGCTCGTGCAATAGCGACATTGCTTGTCCTGCAGCCACCGCGCTCTCGGAATAACCGACGATCACCAGCGGATTCGTCGCGCTGAAGTCGCCCGACGCCAGTTCCTTCTCGACTGCCTCGACCAGGGCGTTGCTTTCGGCGCTGACCCGATCGTCCCAGCCATCGAACATGGCCGACCAGGGGTATGGCGCAGCCACGGTGTCGCCGGTGAACCCACCCGGTTCCAGGTATATCCGGTCGATAGCCGACATATAGGTGACGTTGGGGTCTGGCCACCCCCCGGGCCCCATGATCAGCGCTGTGGTGCTGTCGCCCAGGCTTGGACCGGCGGTCAGCAGGACGTCGCGCGTGGGTGCGGATGCCTGCACCGGTGATGCACCGGCGACAGCGCCGACGGTCAACATGACGGCACCGGCGATACCAAGCGTCTTCGCGACTTTGACGTGCATGGTGGGAGCTCCCCTCTGAACGGGTGCCCCAGCGTGCACCCCCTCCACCCGATCCGGATGGTAGCAACTCCCCAGCAAACCCAACAGGGCTCCTGGTGCCCGCCCAGACATGGGGCGGCAACCCACGGTTACCTGCGGGGAACCAGCCCCCATACCGGCTGTGTTGACTTCGGCCGCTTCTGGCTCGGGTGCAGAATCACCGCGGTGAATCCGGTTTGCGGGCCTCGACGAGCACCCGGGTCGCGTGTGCGACGAAGCACCCCTCGGCCTCGATCCGCTCGTGCATCTCGCGCAGCCGATCACGGTGATCCTCGACCACGAAGTCGGGCACGGTCCAGATCACCTTGCGCAGGAAATAGATGACCGCGCCCACGTCGAAGAACTCGGCCCGCAGTCGCTCGAGCCGCAGATCGAGCACCTCCATGCCGGCGGCTGCCGCCTCGGCTCGCACCGCTTCCGGCTGATACTGGGCACCTTTGCCCGGCATTGGCCCGAGGAAGAACTCGCTCAACTCGAGCATCGTCGCCGGCCCGATCTGCTGGGCGAAGTAGTGACCGCCGGGCCGCAGCACGCGCGCGATCTCGTCCCACCAGGTCGCCAACGGATGCCGGCTGCTGACCAGATCGAATGCTTCGTCGCCGAACGGCAGCGGCGGCCGGTCCGGCACCGTCACCACCACCACGCCACGCGAATGCAGCAGTTGGGTGGCGCGTGCGGCGTTCGGCGGCCACGACTCGGTGGCGGCCATGGTGGGCGGGAAGGTCCCGAACCGCTCGATCCCGGCTAGCACCTCGCCGCCACCGGTGTTCAGGTCGACTGCGGCCGAGACACCCGACAGCCGCCCGGCCAGCTGACGTTGATAGCCCCAGGACGGGCGCTGTTCTGTGGCGCGGCCGTCAAGCCAGGAGAATTCCCAGCCGTCAACGGGTGCGGCGGCGGCTTCGGCCACCAAGTCGTCGAAGCTGCGCGACATCGAGTTCGGTAGCTCTATTCGTCGTCCGGCTTGGCCGACTTCGGCGGCCGGATCTTGAAGGAGATGCGCAGCTTGGTGCGGTAGATGATCCCGCCCTTGTCATCAAGGGTGAGATCCTGCTCGACGACCTGAGCAACCCGGATGTCGTCGATGGTCTGCTTGGCCCGGTGCACCGCTTCGGCTGCGGCGTTCTCCCAGGACGACGGGCTGGTCCCGATGATGTCGATCACCCGGTACACGCTCATGTGTGACTCTCCTCCGCTTCAGCCGAACCTCAACGTAGTGCACGGCAACGCCCGCTGTCCCGGGAAACGGCAGCGGGAAAGACACGGTTGACGACACGCCCGAGAAGCGTCGGTGGTCGGCCATAGACTGGCGGTCCTATGGACAGTTCATCGTCGCGGTCCTTCGTGCACCTGCATAACCACACCGAGTACTCGATGCTCGACGGCGCGGCGAAGATCGCCCCGATGCTGGCCGAGGCGCAGCGGTTGGAGATGCCCGCGATCGGGATGACCGACCACGGAAACATGTTCGGCGCCAGCGAGTTCTACAACGCGGCGACCAAGGTCGGTATCAAGCCGATCATCGGAGTAGAGGCCTACATTGCCCCCGCGTCTCGATTCGACACCCGCCGGGTCCAGTGGGGTGATCCCAGCCAGAAGAGCGACGACGTTTCCGGCAGCGGCTCCTACACCCACATGACGATGGTGGCCGAGAACGCCACCGGGTTGCGCAACTTGTTCAAGCTGTCCTCGCTGGCTTCCTTCGAGGGCCAGCTCGGCAAATGGTCGCGGATGGACGCCGAGATCATCGCCGAGCACGCCGAGGGCATCATCGCCACCACCGGCTGCCCGTCCGGGGAGGTGCAGACCCGGCTGCGGCTGGGCCACGAGCGAGAGGCGCTGGAGTCGGCCGCCAAATGGCGGGAGATCTTCGGCGCGGAGAACTATTTCCTGGAGGTGATGGACCACGGGCTGTCCATTGAGCGCCGGGTACGTGACGGGCTGCTGGAGGTCGGGCGCAAGCTCGGCATCCCGACGCTGGCCACCAACGACTGCCACTACGTGACCCGCGATGCCTCGGGCAACCACGAGGCGCTGCTGTGTATTCAGACCGGCAAGACGCTGTCGGACCCCACCCGGTTCAAGTTCGACGGGGACGGCTACTACCTGAAGTCGGCCGCCGAGATGCGCGCGCTCTGGGACGCCCAGCTGCCCGACGCCTGCGACTCCACCCTGCTGATCGCCGAGCGGGTGCAGTCCTACGCCGACGTCTGGGCGCCGCGCGACCGGATGCCGGTGTTTCCCGTCCCCGACGGCCATGACCAAGGGTCCTGGCTGCGCCACGAGGTGCAGGCTGGTCTGGAACGACGCTTTCCGGCTGGTGTGCCGAGCGAGTACACCGACCGCGCCTCCTACGAGATCGACGTCATCTGCGGCAAGGGATTTCCGTCCTACTTCTTGATCGTCGCGGATCTGATCAACTACGCCCGCTCGATCAACATCTGGGTGGGCCCGGGCCGAGGTTCGGCCGCTGGGTCACTGGTGGCTTACGCGCTGGGCATCACCAACATCGACCCGATCCCGCACGGTCTGCTGTTCGAGCGCTTCCTCAACCCGGAACGGCCGTCGGCCCCCGATATCGACATCGACTTCGACGACCGCCGCCGCGGCGAGATGGTGCGTTACGCCGCCGAGCGGTGGGGTAGTGACCGGGTCGCCCAGGTGATCACCTTCGGCACCATTAAAACCAAGGCGGCGCTGAAAGATTCAGCCCGTGTGCACTACGGCCAGCCTGGCTATGCGATCGCCGACCGGATCACCAAGGCGCTGCCGCCGCCGATCATGGCCAAGGACATTCCGCTGTCGGGAATCACCGACCCGAACCACGAGCGGTACAAGGAGGCCGCGGAGGTTCGCGCGCTCATCGACACCGATCCCGACGTGCGCACCATCTACGAGACGGCACGCGGCCTGGAGGGGCTGGTGCGTAACGCCGGCGTGCATGCCTGCGCGGTGATCATGAGCTCCGAGCCGCTGATCGACGCGATCCCGTTGTGGAAGCGCCCGCAGGACGGCGCAGTCATCACCGGCTGGGACTACCCGTCGTGTGAAGAAATCGGCCTGCTGAAGATGGACTTCCTGGGCCTGCGCAACCTGACGATCATCGGCGACTGTCTGGAGAACATCAAGGCCAACCGGGGTATCGACCTGGACCTGGACACCGTGGCGTTCGATGATCCCGCCACGTACGAACTGCTGGGCCGCGGTGACACCCTGGGGGTGTTCCAGCTCGACGGCGGCCCGATGCGCGACTTGCTGCGCCGCATGCAGCCCACCGAGTTCAACGACATCGTCGCGGTGCTGGCGCTATACCGGCCCGGCCCGATGGGCATGAACGCCCACAACGACTATGCCGACCGTAAGAACGCCCGTCAGGTCATCAAGCCCATCCACCCCGAGCTCGAGGAGCCGCTGCGCAGCATCCTGTCGGAGACCTATGGCCTGATCGTCTATCAAGAGCAGATCATGTTCATCGCGCAGAAGGTCGCCTCCTACACGATGGGCAAGGCCGATGCGCTGCGTAAAGCCATGGGTAAGAAGAAGCTCGAAGTGCTGGAAGCCGAGTACAAGGGCTTCTATGAGGGGATGACGGCCAACGGGTTCTCCGAGAAGGCCGTGAAAGCGTTGTGGGACACCATCCTTCCGTTCGCCGGGTACGCCTTCAATAAGTCGCATGCGGCCGCATACGGATTGGTGTCGTACTGGACGGCCTACTTGAAGGCGAACTATCCGGCCGAATACATGGCGGGACTGTTGACATCGGTCGGTGACGACAAGGACAAGGCCGCGGTGTACCTGGCTGACTGCCGCCGGCTGGGGATCACCGTCTTGCCGCCGGACGTCAACGAGTCCGAGCTGAACTTCGCGTCGGTGGGTGAAGACATCCGCTACGGGCTGGGTGCTGTACGTAACGTCGGCGCCAATGTTGTCGGCTCCCTGATCACCACCCGGACACACAAAGGCCGGTTCACCGACTTCTCCGACTACCTCAACAAGATCGATATCGCGGCCTGCAACAAGAAGGTCACCGAATCCTTGATCAAGGCCGGTGCCTTCGACTCGCTGGGCCATCCGCGTAAGGGGCTGTTTTTGGTGCACACCGACGCCGTCGACTCGGTGTTGGGAACCAAGAAGGCCGAGGCGGTGGGGCAGTTCGACCTGTTCGGCGGGGGAGACGGCGAAAGCGCCGGGGCTGAGACCGTTTTCGGCATCAAGGTGCCCGACGAGGAGTGGGCCGACAAGCACAAGCTGGCCCTGGAACGAGAGATGCTCGGCCTTTATGTGTCCGGACATCCGCTCAACGGCATTGCGCATCTGCTGGCCGCCCAGGTCGACACCCAGATCCCGGCGATCCTGGAAGGTGACGTCGCCGCCGACACCCAGGTGCGGGTCGGCGGCATCCTGGCATCGGTGAACCGCCGGGTCAACAAGAACGGACTGCCCTGGGCCTCGGCGCAATTGGAGGATCTCACCGGCGGCATCGAGGTGATGTTCTTTCCGCAGACGTACTCGGCGTATGGTGCCGACGTCGCCGACGACGCCGTGGTGCTGGTCAGCGCCAAGGTCAACATCCGCGACGACCGGATCTCGTTGATCGCCAACGAGCTGGTGGTGCCCGATTTTTCCGCCAATGCCCCGGATCGGCCGCTGGCGGTGAGCCTTCCGACCCGCCAATGCACCATGGACAAGGTCAGCGCGCTCAAGCAGGTGTTGACCCGCCATCCCGGCACCGCACAGGTGCAGCTGCGGCTGATCAGCGGGGAGCGCATCACCGTGCTGGAGTTGGATCCCTCGCTGCGCGTGACGCCGTCCTCGGCGCTGATGGGGGACCTGAAGGCATTGCTCGGTCCCGGCTGCTTGGGCGGGTAAGGGAGCTACCGGGTGGCCAGACCAACCCGGACGATCACACTGTCCGGCCACAGGTTACGAGTTCGGGTGCGCCGCAACTTCTCCCGCAGTGGCAGACTCCGATGCACGTTGGTCACACCCGGTACCGGGAGCATCGGCATGACGTTCCACTGCCAGCCGTAGCGCCGATGCAGGGTGCGGTTGGCGGCTTCGGCCTCGTCGCCGCTGAGAACGCTGGCCCGGCCGAGCAGCACCGTCGCGTTGCCTCGGCGCCGGCCGCGATAGTCGCAGGCGGTCAGCTGGACGTCCGGGCGCAGCGTCATGCGCCTGGTCTTGGGGCCGATCTTGGTCCGAAACAACACGGTGTCGTCGTCGATCGCGAACCACACCGGGGTGTCCACGGGCGTGCCATCGCGGCGAAAGGTGCGCAACAGCGCGTAGCGGGCGTCTCGCAGCTCGTCGAATGATTGGGAATGCATACCACCAGGGAACAACTTAGAGTTGACTTCAAGTCAAGTCTCGGGAGGCGCGGGTGTCCGGTCGATTGACCATTGGCGAGGTGGCTCACCGCAGCGGCGTCGCCGCCACCACCTTGCGCTATTACGAGCGGATCGGCCTGCTGACGGCGCCGGACCGGGTGGGCGGCCAGCGCCGCTATGACGATGCGGTGCTGGCCCGACTCGAGGTGATCGGCCTGTGCAAAGCGGCGGGGTTCGCGCTCGAGGAGATTGCGCTGCTGTTCGCCGACGACGCACCCGGGCGTCCGGCGAGTCATGCGCTGGCCCAGGCGAAACTTGCCGAGATCGACGCCCAGTTGGAGTCGCTGTCGCGGGCTCGCGCGGTCATCGAGTGGGGAATGCAGTGCACGTGTCCGTCCATCGATGCCTGCACCTGTGGAATCCATCCACCGAAAGCCTAAGCCTTCGTCGCCAACCCGAAACCTGCTCGCCGACTTGGATCTTCTGTGGGCGGCCTACATCACGATCTGCGACGGCCCGTCGCCTCAGAACTTGTAGCGCAGCACCCGGGCCTTGCCGGCCACCGACTTGAATCGGCCGGCAAGCCGGGTGATCGTGCGAGCCGGGCCGGGAAACGAATCCACCTCGGCGGCGTGCGCCAGGCAGGCCTGTTCGACCAGGCGCAGCCGCGGTTCCCACCGCTGGGGCGTGTGAGGGTCGGTGAAGCCGGGGTTGGCCCAGACGTGGCGCAGCACGGTGAACATCCCCCGGGGCGCCAGCTTCATGCCCAACCAGCTGAACGGCCCGACCCGGCCGTAGTCGTTGAACGCCAATTCGCCAGTCCCGAAATGGTCGATGGTATGCCCGATCAGCGCAATGACCTGTGGCTCGGTGAGAAAGGCGAACAGTCCGTCGGCGATCACCATGGTGGGTCGACCGACCGGGATGCCGTCTGTCCAGTCCGTGCCGGTGAGATCGGCGGCGATAACGTGCTCCCCATCCTGAGCCGGCACCACCTTCTCGCGCAACGCGATCACGTGCGGCAGATCGATGCTGTACCAATCGACGCCGGCCGGCGGCTGTACCCGGGCCAACGGCTCGTTGAGCCCGGCGCCGAGGTCGATCACCACCGCATCGGGATGCGCCGCCGTGTACGCGCGGACACGCTCGTCGAGCATCTTGGCGCGTAGGGCGGTTTGGCGCACCACGCTCGCCGGGATCCGGAATGCCGGGAAGTCGTAATCGATCAGGCCGACGACGCGGTCGGAGAACTCGTCACCGAGGATCGGGACGGGAGCACGACAGTCCAATGCGCGGGCGTACGCCGTGAGGAAGGCGGTCTGTTCGACCAGGCTGAACCCGGTGACGGCAATCGACATGGGCTCACCGTAAGCGATGTCGGCGGCAGCGGCCCGTAACGGCAATCCCGCGCCTCGGCCGGGGTGGCGCCACTAACGTCGACGCCATGGAAACCGCCACGGAAACTCTGCCGGCCTCGACCATCGTGGTGGCGGCCAACGGTGCGCTCGGCTCGATCACGCTGAGTCGTCCGGACAAGCTCAACCCGCTGGGCACCGTGACGCTCGACGAGTTGGTGGCGGCGGCCCGCTGGTTCGACGCCCGCCCCGCAGTCAAGGTCGTGGTGGTGGCCGGCGCCGGCCGGGCGTTTTCGGCCGGCGCCGACCTGGCCGCGTTCGTGGCCGCCGCCGACGGGGCGGGAGCCCTGCGGGAGGCCGCCGACGCGGGACGACGAATGGCGGACGCGATCGAGGCCATGCGGGCGGTGACGGTGGCACGGCTGCACGGTCACTGTGTGGGCGGCGGCGTCGTGTTGGCCGCAGCGTGCGATCTGCGGGTGGCCGCCGAGGACACCCGATTCTCGATTCCAGAGGTCGACCTGGGTATTCCGCTGGCCTGGGGCGGTATTCCGCGTCTGGTCCGCGAGATCGGTCCGGCGCTCACCAAGGAACTGGTGTTGACCTGCCGCCCGTTCGGCGCCGCCGAGGCCAAGGCGATCGGTTTCCTCAACCGGGTGGTGCCCGAGGCCGACCTCGATGCGGCGGTCGACGAACTGGTGGGCCAGCTGGTCAACAAGTCCGCCCTCACCTTGGGCGGCACCAAACGGCAAGTCAATGCCGTGACCGACGGCATGGTAGGGACCACACGCAGCTGGAACGACGCCGATGCACTGGTCACCGCGGTGCACGATCCCGAATCGCAGGCATCGGCCATGGCATATCTGGAACGAGTCAGTCGCCGCTGAGGCGGCCGCGAACAGGAGGAACGGATGACGCAGACACCGCCGGCGGCCACCTTATGCGAGGCCTTTCAGCGCACCGCCGCAATCGATCCGGACGCGGTCGCGTTGCGCACCGTCGGCGATACGCAGACGCTGACCTGGCGTGACTACGCCCAGCAGGTGCGCCAAGTCGCGGCCGGCCTGGCCGGGCTCGGGGTACGCCGTGGCGACACCGTGTCGCTGATGATGGCGAATCGGATCGAGTTCTACCCGCTGGAGGTCGGCGCCCAGCATGTGGGCGCCACATCCTTCTCGGTGTACAACACCCTGCCCGCCGAGCAGCTTGGCTACCTGTTCGCCAATGCCGGCACCAAAGTCGTGATGTGCGAGCAGGCGTATGTCGAGACCATCCGGGCCAGCGGAGCGGCGATCGAACACATCGTCTGCGTAGACGGGCATCCGGACGGCACCCTGTCAGTCGAGGAGCTGCTGGCCGCCGCCGCCGACGACTTTGATTTCGAATCCGCTTGGCGGGCAGTGCAACCCGACGATATCGCGACGCTGATCTATACCTCAGGAACTACCGGCCTGCCCAAGGGGGTGGAGATGACGCACACCAATCTGCTGTTCGAGGCGGCTGCCCTCGACGCGGTGCTCGGGGTGCGCTTCGGGGACCGGATCACCTCGTATCTGCCCTCGGCGCACATCGCCGACCGCGCGATGGGCCTCTACAACTCCGAGATCGCCGGAGTGCAGGTGACCGTGGTGCCCGATGCACGCCAGATCGGTGCGGCCCTGCCGGATGTGCGGCCGACGATCTGGGGCGCGGTGCCGCGGGTCTGGGAGAAGCTCAAGGCAGCAATCGAATTCGCTGTCACGGGGGAGCCGGACGACAATCGTCGCGCCGCGTTGCAGTGGGCGATGGCAGTAGGTGCGAAACGGTCTGCGGCGCAACTGGCCGGTGAACCGGTCTCCGACGAGCTGGCCGGCCAGTGGGCGCAGGCCGACGAGCTGGTGCTGTCGGCGCTTCGGGCCAAGCTGGGCCTGGATGAGCTGCGGTGGGCGGTGTCGGGCGCGGCGCCGATTCCCAGGGAGACCATCGCGTTCTTCGCGGGTCTCGGGATTCCGATCTGCGAGGTCTGGGGTATGTCGGAACTCAGCTGCGTGGCGACGACCGTGCATCCACGGGATGCCCGGCTCGGTACGGTCGGAAAGTTGTTGCCGGGATTGGAAAGCCGCATCGCTGACGACGGTGAGTTCTTGGTGCGGGGACCCCTGGTGATGCGGGGCTACCGCAGGGAGCCGGCCAAGACCGCCGAGGCGATCGACGCCGACGGATGGCTGCACACCGGCGATATCCTCGAACAGGATGCCGAGGGCTATCTGCGGGTGGTCGACCGCAAGAAGGAACTGATCATCAACGCGGCCGGCAAGAACATGTCGCCGGCGAACATCGAGAACGCGATCCTGGCGGCCTGCCCGATGATCGGGGCGATGGTCACCATTGGCGATTCCCGGCCCTACAACACCGCGCTGATGGTGTTCGACGCCGACTCGGTGGCGCCCTATGCCGCTGCCCATGGCCTGTCGGCAGCGACGCCGTCAGCGCTGGCCGATGACCCGGGGGTGATCGCACAGATCGCCGCGGGCGTCGCCGAGGGCAATGCCAAGCTGTCCCGGGTCGAACAGATCAAGCGTTTCCGGGTCCTGCCGGCGTTATGGGAACCCGGCGGCGATGAGGTGACGCTGACGATGAAACTCAAACGACGGCCGATCGCGGAGAAATACGCCGAGGAGATCGAAAGTCTCTACACCCGCGACCCTGGGCCCCAAGTGCATCAGCCCCGCGCCGCCGAAGCCACGCCGACCGCCGCAGTCTGACAGGAGAACGCCACGTCGTTATTGCTCTAGAACGGTGCGGCGACCGAACCGGAATAGCTGCGCTCAGCGCCGCGAAGGATGCTGCGAGCCCAAGACGAGCCACACCGCGGTACAGGCACCCGCAGCGGTCAGAACCGCGGCCGCGGCGTTGGATGTCACGGCACCGACGATCAACAGGGCGACCAAGCCGATGCCCAGCGCAACCAATTTGTAGGCCGGCCAGGGCACGCCGGCGATGGGCACTTGCTGCCCGAAGAGCTCGGCGGTAGTCATAGATTTAACGGTACGCGATAACCAATTGTTAGGCCAGCCGAAATCTGTTGGTCGGATCATCGTGTCGGGTCGCCGGACTACGCTGGCGGAATGCCTCTGAGCGGAGAATACGCACCCAGCCCGTGGGATTGGTCTCGAGAGAACGCAGAGAAGTACATGGCCTCCGGTGGCACCGAGGGCACCGAGATGCAGGGCATGCCGGTGGTGCTGCTCACCACCGTCGGAGCCAAGACCGGCAAGCTGCGCAAAACGCCGCTCATGCGGGTGGAGCACCAGGGTCAGTACGCGATCGTCGCCTCGCTGGGCGGCGCCCCGAAGAACCCGGTCTGGTACTACAACGTCGTCAAGAACTCGCGGGTCGAACTGCAGGACGGCACCGTCACCGGCGACTACGACGCCCGCGAGGTATTCGGCGACGAGAAGGCGACGTGGTGGGAACGTGCGGTGGCGGCCTACCCGCCGTACGCGGAGTACCAGGAGAAGACCGATCGCCAGATCCCGGTGTTCGTGCTGACCCCGGTGGGCTGAACCCCCTGCTGGGTGACACCATATTGCGGTGTCCGCCGAACTGCGCCAGAACCGAAGTGGCTCCAATTCAGGCCCCGCGCAGGGCCCGTTGAAGGGTCCGTTGACCGCGGCCGACATCGACGCGGCGGCCAAGCGGATCGCCGGCGTGGTCGCCCCCACCCCGTTGCAGCACAGCGACCGGCTCTCAGAGCTGACCGGTGCCGACGTGTATCTCAAGCGCGAAGACCTGCAGTCGGTGCGGTCCTACAAGCTGCGCGGCGCCTACAACCTGCTGGTCCAACTCAGCGAATCCGAGCTCGCCGCCGGCGTGGTGTGCTCGTCGGCCGGCAACCACGCGCAGGGATTCGCCTACGCCTGCCGGGCGCTGGGTGTCCACGGCCGGGTCTACGTGCCGGCCAAAACCCCGAAGCAGAAGCGTGACCGCATCCGCTACCACGGCGGCGAATTCATCGAGCTGATCGTCGGCGGCGCGACTTACGACCTGGCCGCGGAGGCGGCCCTGGCCGATGTCGCCCGCACCGGTGCCACCCTGGTGCCGCCCTACGACGACCTGCGGACGATGGCGGGCCAGGGCACCATCGCGGTGGAGATCCTCGACCAGCTCAACACCGAACCGGACCTGGTGATCGTGCCGGTCGGCGGCGGCGGCTGCATCTCGGGCATCACCACCTACCTGGCGGAGCGCACCGCCAACAGTGCCGTGCTGGGCATCGAACCGGCCGGAGCCGCCTCGATGATGGCTGCGCTGGCCGCTGGGGAACTGGTGAGCCTGGACCATGTCGACCAGTTCGTCGACGGGGCGGCCGTCCGGCGCGCCGGTGCGTTGCCGTACGCCGTGCTGTCCGGAGCCGGCGACATGGTGTCGGTGACCACCGTCGACGAAGGTGCGGTGTGCACCGCGATGCTCGACCTGTACCAGAACGAGGGGATCATCGCCGAGCCGGCGGGCGCCCTGTCGGTGGCCGGCCTGCTGGAGGCTGACATTTCCCCGGGTTCGACGGTGGTGTGCCTGATCTCCGGTGGCAACAACGACGTCTCCCGGTACGGCGAGATCCTGGAGCGCTCGCTGGTGCACCTGGGCCTCAAGCACTACTTCCTGGTCGACTTCCCCCAGGAACCGGGGGCGCTGCGGCGCTTCCTCGACGAGGTTCTCGGGCCCGGCGACGACGTCACGCTGTTCGAGTACGTCAAGCGCAACAACCGGGAGACCGGTGAGGCCCTGGTCGGCGTGCAACTGGGATCGGCCGCCGATCTCGACGGACTGCTGGAGCGCATGCGCACCTCGGAGATCCACGTCGAGCCACTGGAGCCCGGCTCTCCGGCGTATCGCTACCTGCTGTAGAGACGCGGATCCGCCGCAGCAGGTGAGCTCCGGGCGCCGAACGGGTAGCCGACGCCTCATGGTGTCATCGGAGACAACGCGCATGGATGAAACCGACGTCCGGCGGGTTCTCGATATCGCCCTGCGATTCGGGCAGCTGCTGTTGGGCTCACAGGCGGGAACCGCCGACGTCGCCTCGAGCATGCTCGCCATCGCCACCGCCTACGGGCTGCCGCAGACCCAGGTGGACATCATGGCGAACTCGATCCGGGTGTCGGTACCGCGAGGGGTGCCGGGCGCCCCGGTCACCGCGATGTATCTGGTGCAGTCGCGCTCACTGGACTACACGCGGCTGCAGCTGGCCACCGATCTCGCCGAGCATGTCGTGAACACGACGCCCGATCCCGAGTGGGTGCAGCAGCAGCTGGACATCGTGAACCGGGCCGCTCATCCCTATCCCCGGTGGGTCGCCACCGCCGGCTGGGCGGTGATGGCCGGTGGCTTCGCCGTACTGATCGGCGCCGGTCCGCTGGTGGCCCTGGTTTCGGCGGTCACCACCGCCCTGATCGACCGGATCGGCCGTGTACTCAACGGCTGGCAGCTGCCACTGCTGTTCCAGCAAGTCGTCGCCGCCGCGGTGGCCACCGGGGTCGCCATCAGCCTGCACGCCGCCGGCTGGCTGCCCGCCGGAACCCCGGTATCGCCGGTGGTGGCCGCCAACATCGTGGTGCTGTTGTCCGGGCTGGCCACCGTCGGCTCGGTGCAGGACGCCATCACCGGCTACCAACTCACGGCCGTCTCGCGGGGCATGGACATCCTGCTGCTGTCGGTCGGCATCCTGGTCGGCGTCTCGATCGCGGTGCAGATCGGCGGGGCGTTCGGAGTGCAAGTCCGGGTGAGCCCCGAGATGCCGGTCGCGGCGCTGAGCGTCCCGGTCTACCTCCTGGCCGGCGCGATCGGTGCGGCCGCCGCCGCTGTCGCGGGCTATGCGCAACTCAAGGCGGCCCTGGCGGCCGGACTTGCCGGGGCGACCGCAACGTTGCTGTTCTTCGGGCTGCAACTGGTGCAGGCCAATCCGATCGTGAGCTCATTTGCGGCCGCCGCGGCGACCGGTCTGGTCGGCACCCTGCTTGCGCCCCGGCTGCGCGTCACGCCGCTGGTGATCATCATGGCCGGCATCATCCCGCTGGTCCCCGGGCTGACCCTGTTCCGCGGCTTCGTGCAACTGGTCAACGGGCAGCCCAACGCCGGAGGCTCACTGGGGATGGCCGCCGGGCTGGCACTGGCCCTCGGCGCCGGCGCGGTGTTGGGGCCGTTGCTGGCGCCCTCGGTGCGACGCGAACTCGGCCGCTATCACCTGCGTGGACGTGGGCAGGCGACGCGTCGTCTCCGCAGCCCGTATCGCATCCCGCAGCTCGCCGGCATTCGCTACTTCGGGCGCCGGTTGGGTCATTCAGGAGGGTGAGCCAGGGGGCACGCTGCCGGCGATCCGACGGATGTCGGCGAGATGGTGAATCCCTTCGTGCATCGCTTGGCGGACAATCCAACGAGCGGAGCGCGTCTCGCCCGGCAGACGGGTCGCGGTGCGGTCCCAGTCTTGTCCGATGGTCCGGGCTACCTCGTCGAGGAATCCGGCGACGGCCGATGCGAGTTCGTCGACGATCCCGATCGGGTCACACTCGTTGTAGCGAAATCTCACCGCCCGTAGGTCGTTGAACAGCGGCTCGACCGCCGGTCGATCCTCGGTGCGGATGCGGTGAAGTCGGATCGTCGAGGCCATGTAGACGTCGCGCAGATGGCAGACGTATTCGGTGACAGACCACTCCGACGGATCCAGTCGTAGCCGCCGGGCATCGGCGCTCAGGGCAGCCACGTCGCGGAGGACCGCCGGCGGCAGCCGCTTGATCTCATCGACAGCACGCTCGATGGTGATGTCGGCGTACGTCAGGGCGCAGGTCGCGCAGACATGGTCTTCGCCGGCCAATGGCGGTATCCCGTTGCCGTTCACCATTTCATTGTCGCCACTGTCGGGGGCCCGGTGATCGCCCATCTCAGCATCATGATGCGCCGATGCTAAGATGTTGCGATGCGGACGACTGTGGATCTGCCCGACGACTTGCACCGACAGGCGCAGGCGATTGCGCGGGACACCCGCCGCACGATCAGTGAGACGATCGCCGATCTGATGCGGCGCGGCTTGGGCCAGGGCGCTGACGCGCGCGTACACGAAAGTCACGTGACCGGCCTTCCGGTGATACATCTCGGCACCGTGGTGACCTCTGAGGATGTCCGATCCCTGGAGGACGAGGGTTGACCACACTGCTCGACGCCAACGTGCTGGTAGCACTGCTGGTCGAAGACCATGTTCACCACGGCCCGGCCGAGCGGTGGCTCGCCGCGACCAGTTCCGCCTTTGCGACGTGCCCCATTACCCAGGGCAGCCTTGTCCGCCTACTGATCAGGCAGGGGCAGACGGCCGCGACTGCGAGGGAGTTCGTCGGTGCCGTGACACGCGATCCCCGACACGAATTCTGGCCGGACAGTCTGCCGTTCACCGAGGTCAGTTTCACCGGCGTCATCGGCCATCGGCAGGTGACCGACGCGTACCTGGCCCAACTGGCCAGATCCCACAGCGGGCGGCTCGCCACCTTCGACCAGGGCATGGCGCAACTGCACAGCGATGTGGCGGACCTGCTGTCAACCGATTAGCAGCTCACCGGCTCTTGCACAGCACGGTCAGCGAGCGTCCCATCACCGTTACCGCCTGCCCGGCGTCAACCACCAGGTCAGTGCTGCCGGCCGGATGCGCGGTGTCGATCACCGCGGTCCAGACCTGTGCGTAATCGGTATTGGGCGTCACGAAGTCCACCGGTGTCTCACCGGCGTTGAAGCACAACAGAAATGAGTCGTCGATGATCCGTTGCCCGCGCAGATCCGGTTCCGGCAAGGCCTCGCCGTTGAGGAAAACCATGACGCACCTGCCGAATTCGCTGCCCCAGTCCTGCTGAGTCATCTCGTCGCCGGCCGGGGTCAGCCAGGCGATGTCACGCACCTCGTCGCCCCCGCAGATCGGCCGGCCCTCGAAGAACCGACGCCGACGGAACACCGGGTGTGCGGCGCGCAACGCGGTCATCGCGCGCGTGAATGCGAGTTGGTCGGCGTTGTGTTCAGCCAGCGTCCAGTCCATCCAGGACAATTCGGAGTCTTGGCAGTAGACGTTGTTGTTGCCGCGCTGGGAGCGGCCCATCTCGTCGCCGTGCAGGATCATCGGGGTGCCCTGGCTGATCAATAGGGTCGCCATGATGTTGCGGACCTGGTGGGCCCGCAAGGCCAGGATCGCGGGGTCGTCGGTCGGACCCTCCACACCACAGTTCCACGACCGGTTGTGGCTCTCGCCGTCGCGGTTGTCCTCGCCGTTGGCTTCGTTGTGTTTCTCGTTGTAGGACACCAAATCCGCCAGCGTGAAACCGTCGTGGCAGGTGACGAAGTTGATGCTTGCGCTGGGACGTCGCCCGGTCGCCTCGTAGAGGTCCGAGGAGCCGGTCAGGCGGGAGGCGAACTCGCCGAGGGTTTCCGGCTCGCCACGCCAGTAGTCGCGCACCGTGTCGCGGTATTTGCCGTTCCATTCCGTCCACAGCCCGGGGAAGTTGCCCACCTGGTAGCCGCCTTCGCCGACGTCCCAGGGCTCGGCGATCAGCTTCACCTGGCTGACCACCGGGTCCTGTTGCACCAGGTCGAAGAATGCCGACAGCCGATCGACGTCGTGCAATTCCCGAGCCAGGGTGGAGGCCAGGTCGAAACGGAAACCGTCGACGTGCATCTCGGTTACCCAGTAGCGCAACGAATCCATGATCAGCTGCAGGGTATGCGGATGACGGGCGTTGAGACTGTTGCCGGTTCCCGTGTAGTCGGTGTAGTGCCGCAGGTCGTCCTCGTCGAGGCGGTAGTAGGCGGCGTTGTCGATTCCGCGGAAGTTCAGCGTCGGGCCCAGGTGGTTGCCTTCGGCGGTGTGGTTGTAGACCACGTCGAGGATCACCTCGATGCCGGCTTGATGGAACGCGCGCACCATCGCCTTGAACTCGGCCACCGCACCGCCGGCCTGACGGTTGGCCGCGTACTCGTTGTGCGGCGCGAAGAAGCCGAATGTGTTGTACCCCCAGTAGTTTCGCAGTCCCAGCTGCAGCAGCCGCTGATCGTGCAGGAACTGGTGGACCGGCATCAGCTCGATGGCTGTGACGTTCAGCGACTTGAGGTGATCGATGATCACCGGATGCGCCAGCCCGGCGTAGGTGCCGCGTAGTTCGGCCGGAACACCCGGGTGGGTCTGGGTCATGCCCTTGACGTGCGCCTCGTAGATGAGCGTCTGGTGATACGGGGTGCGCGGTGATCGGTCGGCCGCCCAGTCGAAGTAGGGGTTGATCACCACGCTGGTCATGGTGTGGCCCAACGAGTCGAGTGCGGGGGGCTCAGCACCATTGTCGGGATTGGCCAGGTCGTAGGAGAACAGTTCCGGACCGAAGTCGAAGGCGCCGTGAAAGGCCTTGCCGTACGGGTCCAGCAGCAGCTTGCTGGGGTCGCAGCGGTGGCCAGCGGCGGGGTCGAACGGGCCGTGTACCCGGAAACCGTAGTGCTGACCGGGGCCGACGCCGGGCAGGTACGCGTGCCAGACGTAGCCGTCTACCTCGTCGAGACCGATCCGGGTCTCGGTGTGGTCGCGGTCGTCGATCAGGCAGAGTTCGACACGCTCGGCGACTTCGGAGAACACCGCGAAGTTGGTGCCGGCTCCGTCGTATACCGCGCCCAGCGGATAGCTGTTTCCGGGCCAGACCGTGGGCGCGGACGGCTCTGGTGGGGGCTCAGGGCCCGACTCAGCCGACGACACCGCTTGACCTTATCCGCTTTCCCGGCGTCCGCCGTGGAGCATGGCAGGGTTCACCACCAGCCGGTGGCCGCGCCCATCTGACGACCGAGTTCTCCGGTCATGGTGCGCATATAGGTCGCCGACAGGTGGTGAGAGTCGTGATAGACCAGCACATTCCCCTCGACCGCGCGGCAGATCTCTTTGTCGCAGACGGCGTCGGAGAGGTCCAGCGGCTTGAGCAGCGGGAATTTTCCGACGAAGTCCAGGGTGGGGTTGCGCTCGACGAGCACGTCGGAGCGTTTGATGCCGCAGGACTCCGCGTCACCGCCGGAGGCCAGGCAGTCCGCCGGCTGGAACGGGTCGCCGTCGCGCACCAGCCACGGGGTGTCGCGGACTCCCAGGATGGGAATGTGGTTGTCCGACAGCTGCTTCCAGATCCCGATATAGGTTCCGGGCATCACGTCGCCGGGTTTGATGTTCCACGGCCGGGTAGCGGTGGTGAATACGAAGTCCGGGTGGTCGGCGATCAACTTTTCCATCGTCTTGCCCACCCACTGGTAGCACTGCGGGTAGGGGGCGTTGTTGCCCATGATCAGCGGGACCTTCTCGGTGGACAGTGGACAGCCCATCTTGAGGTAGGTGACCACCTTGAAGTGGTGCCGCTGGCCGAGAATGTCCAGCGCGGGCAGCCAGTGTTCGGCATGCGATCCGCCGGCCAGCGCGACCGTCCTGGTCGCCTCCTTGTCGCCATAGGTGCAGTTGATCAGGTCCGGGTTGGTGAAGTTGCTGATGCAACCTTCCCGAGTGGAGCGCGGCAGATCCTTCTTGGCCTCCAGGATGGTGGGCCGCATCCGAAGTTTGGGGACGCGCTTGTGCTTCAGCAGCGCGCGGGCGCCGGGGTAGTCGTCCTTGCTGAGCTTGACCAGCTCGGTGCCGCTGGCACGCTGCACTGTGACATGTTCGCGCCAGGAGAATGACGTTGCCGTCAGCGCAACCCCCAGCAGCACCACCGTCGAGCCCAGCACCGACGTCGGGCGCCGCCACCAGCCGGCCGCGGGCCTGCGCCACCGCGGGCGCACCACCTGCGCAGCGGCCTGGCCGGCCGGCTTGCGGGAGCGCAGCGGATCTTCGACGAACCGGGTGGTCAGATATGCCAAGACACCCGACACCAACAGGATCACCGCGCCGTCCAGCAGGCTCGCGTGCCGATGCCCGCTGTAGGACAGCCAAAAGATCAGCAGCGGCCAGTGCCACAGGTACAACGAATAGGCCATCGAGCCGAGCGTCACCAGCGGCGCCGACGCCAGCCACCGGTTGGGCCACGGCAGCATGGCGCTGGTATTCGGGCGGGCTTGCCGGTTGGCCCCGGCCAGGATGAATGCCACTGTGGCGCCGACCGGCACCAGCGCCCACGGGCCAGGGAACTCCCGCACGCCCTCAATGAGGGCCCCACAGCTCAGGATGGCCGCCAGCGCCACTGTGCTGACGGCGGTCCGCAGCCACATCGGCCAGCGGATGTAGGGGACCAGCGCGCCGACCAGCGCACCGATCAACAGCTCCCAGGCGCGGGCGAAGCTGTTGTAGTAGGCCAGCGACTGATTGGCCTGGTGCGCGACGATCGCATACCAGAACGAGGCCACGGTCAGCGCCGTGAGCAGCACGATGAACGCGGCACGCAGGTGCTTGCCGAGCACGCGCCGGAACAGGAAGGCGAAGCCGAAGACCAGCAGCAGGAAGCTCAGGTAGAACTGGCCCTGCACCGACATCGACCAGATGTGCTGCAGGGGGCTGACGGCCTCACCGGCCTGCAGGTAGTCGGCGGCGCTGCGGGCCAACTCCCAGTTCTGGTAGTAGCCGAGGCTGGCCAGGCTCTGATCGGCGAACGTCTCCCAACGGGTCTGCGGCTGGATCCAGATAGTCAGCAGCGTGCAGGCGGCCAGCACCACCACCAGGGCGGGCAGCAGGCGGCGGACCAGCCGGACCAGGTCGGGGACTGGTGACAGTGACGAGGCCGGGTTCAGCGCGACCCGCAGCAGCTTGCCGCCGAAGAAGAAACCCGAGAGCGCCAGGAAGACATCGACCCCGCCGGACACCCGCCCGAACCAGACGTGGAACACCGCGACCAACGCGATCGCGACGCCCCGCAGACCGTCCAGATCGTGGCGGTAGAAGCCCTGTTTGCGGGTGCCCATCACGGTGGCCGACCCGGGGGTCGGTACCGACCCGGACGCGGGTGCCGCAACAGGTGTTACCGCCGGTCGGGGCGGGGACAGGGCAATCATGATCGCCCGACAATCTACCTAACCTGCCTGGAGAAACCGCATTCTGCGCGTTGTGATGTCGACCGAGTCGGTCAGGAACCGAGCACCCGGGTCAGGTAAGGGACCATGTTGGAGGTGCGCGCCGGTGAGACCGAGACCGCGGGGCTGGTGCCCTCGATCATCTGGTTGTTGCCCAGGTACAGCGCGACGCTCTGGGTTCCGCCGGGGCCGTAGCACAGCAGATCGCCGGGACGGGCTTGGGCGGGCGGCACCTTTTGGCCGACGCTGCACTGCTCGCCGGAAGTACGCGGCATCCTGATCCCGGCACCGGCGAATGCGTACTGAATCAGGCCGGATGCGTCGAAGCCGACGGTGGTGGTGTCCGGAATGTCCTCGGTGGGCACCAGCGACGTTCCCGGCAGGCCCGGGGTGACGCTGCCCGGCATCAGCGGGTTGCCTGAGGTGCGCGGGAGGCCGGCGCGGCCGGTGATGTCGGTCAACGAGCTGCGAGTGGTGGCCGCTCGAGCCCGCGCGCTGTTGGTGGGCCCGTTGACATCACCGCCGCCATAGACGAACGGCACCCCGCGCTGCGACAGCGCACGCTGGATCACCCGTTCGACCAGCTGGTTCTGACCGGTCTGTGACAGCGGGTCGGCATAGGCGGGCGCGGCACTGAGCGCCGGAGCCAGGGCCGCCGCCAATGCGATCGCGGTAGCGCAGACGCGTTTCATCTTCGAACAACCCCCTTATCGGCCGATATTCACGGCAGAATCACTCGTCACTTCTGTCACAGAGACTACCGGCGTTTACGCGCAGTCAGCCGCCGTGGAAGAGAAATTGCGCAACCTGTGACCCAACGGTTATGCCGGCGGCCACTACTGTCGTCAGGCATGTCCGCGTTGAGTCCCGACCAGATCAGCGCCATCGACGCCGCGCACCTGTGGCACCCGTACAGCACAATCGGCGCCGAATCCCTGGCGCCGACGGTGGCGCTGGCCGCCCGGGGCGCCTACCTGACTTTGGTCGTCGACGATGCACCGGTCGATGTGCTCGACGCGATGAGCTCCTGGTGGACTGCGATTCACGGCCACGGCCACCCCGAACTGGACGCCGCGCTGACGGCGCAGGTGGGCACCATGAGCCACGTCATGTTCGGCGGGCTCACCCACGAACCCGCCGCCCGGCTGGCCAAGCTGCTGGTGGAGATCACCCCGGCCGGGTTGGACACGGTGTTCTTCTCCGACTCAGGGTCGGTGTCGGTGGAGGTCGCGGTCAAGATGGCGCTGCAGTACTGGCGCGCTCGCGGCCGCGGCGCCAAACACCGGTTGATGACTTGGCGCGGCGGCTACCACGGCGACACCTTCACCCCGATGAGCGTCTGCGACCCCGACGGGGGCATGCATTCGCTGTGGCGCGAGGTATTGGTGGCGCAGCTGTTCGCCCCGCAGGTGCCCCGGGACTACGACCCGGCCTACAGTGCCGCGTTCGAGGCGCAGCTGGAGCACCATCGCGAAGAGGTGGCGGCCGTGATCGTCGAGCCGGTGGTGCAGGGCGCCGGCGGTATGCGCTTCCACGATCCGCGTTATCTGGCGGACCTGCGCGAGGCCTGCACCCGCCACGGCGTGCTGCTGATTTTCGACGAGATCGCCACCGGCTTCGGCCGCACCGGCGAGCTCTTCGCCGCCGACCACGTGGGCGTGAGCCCCGACATCATGTGTGTCGGCAAGGCCATGACCGGCGGCTACCTCAGCCTGGCCGCCACTTTGTGCAGCAGCGAGATTGCCCACACGATCAGCGGCGGCGAGGCCGGCGCGCTGATGCATGGGCCGACGTTTATGGCGAACCCGCTGGCGTGCGCGGTCTCGGTCGCCAGCACGGAGCTATTGCTGCGTCAGGACTGGCGCTCGTCGGTCGCCGCGCTCGGCGCCGGGTTGGCCACCGCCCTAGAACCCGCGCGCGACCTGCCGGGAGTCGTCGATGTCCGGGTCTGCGGCGCCATCGGCGTCATCGAATGCCGAGAGTCGGTGGACCTGGCCGTCGCGACTCGAGCCGCGCTGTCCCAGGGCGTGTGGCTGCGCCCGTTCCGCAACCTGATCTACGCGATGCCGCCCTACGTCTGTACGTCCGAGGAGATCGCCCGGATCGGCGGCGCGATGGTGCGCACTGTTCATGCCTTAGCCTGAACAGTGTTCAAGTCGTCTCGAGACCGCACAGGGAGCGCCGCGTGACCCGCACCGATGTGTCGCCACTGGCCTGGCTGGCCGAGGTGGAGCAGCGGCGTCGCGAGGCCGGCCTGCGACGTTCACTGCGGGCGCGGCCCGTCGTCACCGGCGAACTGGACCTGGCATCCAACGACTACCTCGGCCTGTCCACCCACCCGGCCGTCATCGCCGGCGGCGTGCAGGCGCTGCAGACCTGGGGCGGCGGCGCCGGGGGATCGCGCCTGGTGACCGGCAACACCGAACTTCATCAGCACTTCGAGCAGAAATTGGCCGATTTCGTCGGCGCCCCAGCGGGTTTGGTGTTCTCCTCCGGCTACACCGCCAACCTCGGCGCAGTGGTCAGCCTGTCCGGGCCGGGTGCACTGCTGGTCTCCGACGCCTACTGTCACGCATCTCTGGTCGACGCCTGCCGGCTGTCTAGGTCACGAGTCGTCGTCACCGAGCACCGCGACGTCGACGCGGTGGCCGCCGCACTGGCCGGCCGGACCGAGGAACGCGCCGTGGTACTCACCGAGTCGGTGTTCAGCACCGACGGCGCGCTGGCCCCGCTGCGGCAGCTGCACGAGGTGTGCCGCCGGCACGGCGCACTGTTGCTCGTCGACGAGGCGCACGCGCTGGGCGTGCGTGGCGCAGGCGGCCGCGGGCTGGTACACGAGGTCGGACTGGCCGGGGCGCCCGATGTGGTGATCACCACGACGTTGTCCAAGGCCTTGGGCAGTCAGGGCGGCGCGGTGTTGGGGCCGGTCGAGGTTCGCGACCACCTGATCGATTCGGCCCGTTCGTTCATCTTCGACACCGGTCTTGCGCCGGCGGCGCTGGGCGCCGCATCGGCCGCCCTGGATGTGCTGGTCGCCGAACCGTCCCGCGCCGCCGACGTGCTGCGAAACGCCGGCGTGCTAGCGGAGATCTGCGGGCTGCACCACCAGCAGGGCTCGTGCGGCGGTCCCAGCTTCACCTCTCCTTCGTCGAGCCTCGCTGAACCACCGGAATCCGCGGTGGTCTCGGTCATCCTCGGGGACGCCGAAGTGGCGGTGGCCGCCGCCACCGCATGCCTGGACGCCGGGGTGCGGGTGGGCTGTTTCCGGCCGCCCACCGTGCCGGCCGGCACGTCGCGACTGCGGTTGACTGCGCGGGCTTCGCTGACCGCCGACGATCTGGAGCTGGCGCGACGGGTGCTGCGCGACGTGCTGCGCCACCACCCCGCCTTGCCGTCATGACCGTCCTGGTCATCACCGGCACTGGCACCGGGGTGGGCAAGACGATCGCGACCGCCGCGCTGGCCGGCGCTGCCCGCCAGGCGGGTCTGGAGGTGGCGGTGTGCAAGCCGGTCCAGACCGGCACCGCTGACGGCGACGACGACCTGGCCGAGGTCGGCCGACTGTCGGGGGTGACCGCACTGTTCGCCGCCGCCCGCTACCCGGCGCCGCTGGCCCCGGTGGCCGCGGCCGAGCAGGCCGGGATGGCGCTGCCGACCCGGGCAGACCTGCTGGCCATGATCCGCGCCGCCGACCGACCGGGACAACTGACCCTCGTGGAGGGCGCCGGTGGCCTGCTGGTCGAGCTGGCCGCCGACGGCGTCACCCTGCGCGATCTGGCCATCGACCTGGGGGCCCCCGTGCTGGTGGTGGTCGACGCCGAACTGGGCACCCTCAATCACACCGCACTGACCCTGGAATCACTTGCCGGACAAGGACTGTCGTGCGCCGGATTGGTGATCGGCAGCTGGCCGGCTCAGCCTGGACCGGCCGCCACCAGTAATCGCGGGGCGCTTGCCCAGCAGGCGCCGGTACGCGCCGTGCTGCCGGCCGGAGCCGGCGCGCTGGGCGGCGCGGAGTTCGCCGCGATGAGTACCGCAGCGTTCGACACCGACTGGGTGCGCACCCTAGGGGGGTAGCGATGGTGCACTCGATCGAGCTGGTCTTCGACGCCGACACCGAGACCGCGCTCCGGCGGATCTGGTCCGATCTGGCCGCGGCAGAAGTGCCCACCCAGGCCCCGGCCGCTCGACCGCACGTCACCCTGGTGGTCGCCCAGCGCATCGATCCGCAGGTCGACGCCGCTCTAGTCGCGGTTGCCGACCGACTGCCGATGGCCTGCACGCTCGGCGCGACGCTGATCTTCGGCCGCTCGCACGGGGTACTGGCACGGCTGGTGGTGCCGACGCTGGCACTGCTGGAGCTGCACGAGCAGGTCTACCGATTATGCGCTCCCCACCTGATACCCGGCCCGCTGGCCAACGTGGCGCCCGGCCAGTGGACGGCGCACACCACGCTGGCCCGCCGGGTCGGTCCGGCCCAGTTGGGCCGGGCTCAGCGAATCGCCGGCCGCTCCGATATCACCGGACGGTTTGTCGGGCTGCGACGCTGGGATGGCAACGCGCGCACCGAATATCTGCTCAGCTGACGGAGAGCCCGGCGCGCATCGCCAGCCCGTCGACCAGCAATCCCAGCCCGAACGCGAAGGCGCTGCTCGGGTCGGCCTCGGGGGTGATCTCGGCAGCCCCGGCGGCGTCCCACTGCAGGCGGGACTGCTCGTCGGCGGTGAACCCCAAGACGTAGTAGACGACGGTGCGGGCGACTTGGCCGGCCTGATCAGGATGCACGCCGGCAGCCGTCGCCGCCTCCGCCAGCAGCGCCAGGATGTCGGTGGCCGCGCGGGACTGGCCCGCCGCCATGCTGGCCGACACCAGTTCGGCGCCGTCGGTGTGGGACAGCAGCGCGTTCCGCAGGCGTTCGCCGACGGTCTGGATCCGCCACTGCCAGCCGCCCGGGCCTGGGTCGGCACAGGCAGGTGCCAATACGCGGTCGGCGACCGCACCTAGGAGCTGCTGCTTGTTGGCGAAATGCCAGTACAGCGCGCTGGGGCTGACGTTGAGTTCGCGCGCCAGCCGGCGCATCGACAGATCGGCGATGCCGTAGTCGTCCAGGATGGTGGTCGCCGCGGCGACCACGTCAGGTTTGTGCAGCTGCACCCCGCTAGCCTAACCTGAACACCGTTCAAGTCTTGAGGGAGCACGCGTGACCCGCGGCGGCGACGATGTAGTGGGGGCACCCCAGCCCGCGCAGCGGCGAGGGGGACGAAGCGATGAGGAGGAGCGGCGCGCATGACTGACGACATCCTGGCGCTGGCCCGGGAACAGGTACTGGAGCGCGGCGAGGCGTTGCGGCGGGATCAGGTTCTCGAGGTGCTGCAGCTGCCCGACGATCGCCTCGATGAGCTGCTGGCATTGGCCCACGAGGTGCGGATGCGCTGGTGCGGTCCCGAGATCGAGGTCGAGGGCATCATCAGCCTGAAAACCGGTGGCTGCCCGGAGGATTGCCACTTCTGCTCGCAGTCGGGACTGTTCTCCTCACCCGTGCGCAGCGCTTGGCTGGACATTCCCAGCCTGGTCGAGGCGGCCAAGCAGACCGCCAAGACCGGAGCCACCGAGTTCTGCATCGTCGCCGCGGTGCGCGGGCCCGACGAGCGGCTGCTCGCCCAGGTCGCTGCCGGTATCGAAGCGATCCGCAACGAGGTCGACATCCAGATCGCCTGTTCGCTGGGCATGCTGACCCAGGAGCAGGTGGACAAGCTGGCCGCCATGGGCGTGCACCGCTACAACCACAACCTGGAGACCGCGCGATCGCATTTCCCGAACGTCGTCACCACCCACACCTGGGAAGAGCGGTGGGAGACCCTGCGGATGGTGGCCAAAGCCGGCGTGGAGGTCTGCTCCGGCGGCATCCTCGGCATGGGCGAGACGCTGGAGCAGCGCGCGGAGTTCGCGGCCGATCTGGCCGAGCTGAATCCCGACGAAGTACCGCTGAATTTCCTCAACCCGCGCCCGGGCACCCCGTTCGGTGACCTGGAGGTGCTGCCGGCCGCCGACGCGCTGCGGGCCGTCGCTGCGTTCCGGCTGGCCCTGCCGCGCACCATGCTGCGCTTCGCGGGCGGCCGGGAGATCACGCTGGGCGACCTGGGCGCCAAGCAGGGCATCCTGGGCGGCATCAACGCCATCATCGTCGGTAACTACCTGACCACCCTGGGCCGGCCGGCCGAGACCGACCTGGAACTGCTCGACGACCTGCAGATGCCGATCAAGGCACTCAACGCCACTCTGTGATGGTCCGCGACCTGCCCGTTCCGGTGGGAGCCGGCGTCTACAACGTCTACACCGGCGTGCAGATCGACGATCCGGCCGGCGCATCGCTGCCCACCGCGGCCCAGTTGGGTCTGGAGCCGCCACGATTCTGTGCCTCCTGCGGACGCCGGATGACGGTCCAGGTCCGCCCGGACGGGTGGTGGGCGAAGTGTTCGCGGCACGGCCTGGTGGATTCGTCGGAACTGGAAGCGCAGCGGTAGCCGGTCCTTGACGACCCGATGGGTGAGGCCGTCGCCGAATCGATAGGGAAACACCCGATTTATCTTTGCCGTCGGGCCTCCTAACGTCGGATGCGTTCACGAGCAAACCGGAGGAACGCATCATGAAAACCAAGGCCAAATATTCGTCATCGCTACCGCTGACTCTGGCGATCACCGGATTGGCCACCGCCTTTCCGGCGCCGGCGGTAGCCGATGACCTGCCCTACGGTCCCGACACCTGCGTGCAGGGCTTTGTCTGGCGCGAGGCACGTGGCGGCGACGACGTGTGCGTAGCGCCAGGAATCCGGGATGACACCGCCCGACAGAACGCGAGTGCCGCCCAAAACCGCGAGCCGAATGGCGGCGCTTACGGCCCGGCCACCTGCAAGTCGGGTTTCGTGTGGCGCGAGGCATTCGACGGTGACACCGTCTGCGTCGACCCCGGCGTTCGAGACCAGGCAAGGCGGCACAACGCCGCCGCCCAATCCCGGTATCAGCGCAATCATCCCGATCCGCAGCCGCGAGAGCGCCGCGAAGACAACGAACCGCCGTCCGGTGCCCCCGCCGGCACCGCGGGCAGTGGCGATCCGCTTGACGGGCCCAACGCGTGCAACCCGAGCCCATTTCAGCAGCAGGCGGGCCAGAAATACAACACCGACGTCTGCATGCTCGCCCCGGATTAATCCCGATCCCTGCCGGGTCCCTGCAGGCACTGCGGCGAGCTGCCGCTGCCGAAGCCGCTAGGCGGGGACCTCGCTAGGAGGGGACCTTCGGTGCGATTTTGCGCGCCAGGTCCACCGCGGCCGCGTTGGCCTCGGCGGCCGACAGTCGTAGCACCGCCACTTGCACCGTGTTCGACCGGTCGCCGGCGGCAAACCCGACCTGTCCCGACCCCATGTATCGGGTGCCGTAGGGGCCGGAGGTGAAGCCGTATACCGGATCGACCGGCGGCAACGTGTTGTTGGGCGCGGTTCCGGGATTGCCGATTTCCAGCGATACCGATTCGTAGGTTTCCCCGTTCTCCCACGTGCATTCGCCCATGTCCGCCCGGATCGACGAGGACTTGCCGTGCACCGTCGTACCGAGCAGCGCGGTGATGTCCTGGGCCGGCACCATCGCGCAGGCATCGATGGCAGTGCCGGCCGGGGTCGAGGCGTTCCTGCTGGGAGCGCTGTCGTTCGCGCCTGATCCGCAGGCGACGGTCCCGAACAACACCGCGCACAGCAAGAACGGCAGCAATTCTGTCGGCCGGCATGGTTCGTCGAGTTCGGTCATGGACCGACGGTATCGACGCGGCCGACGGCGATAAATCAGGTGTTTCCCTATGAATTGGGGGCGGCGGGAGTGGTACGGGCGGCCCGGTAGGGTTGGTCGACCGTGTGAGGGGAAGGGGTGGGCAGGTGGTTGAACGTTCGACAGTCGGCAAGGTCGCCCGACCAGCGGCTGCCCCCCGTACCACGCGGGCTCGGGCATTCTTTTTGATGGCCGCCGGACTGACCGCCGTCGGCCTGCCGATCGGCGCACTGTGGGCGTGGGTCGCCCCGCCCATCAACGGGGTGGTGGCACTGACCCGCAGCGGGGAACGGGTGCAGGCCTATCTGGGCAACGAGGCCGAGCACTTCTTCATCGCGCCATTGCTGCTGCTCGGCCTGTTAGGCGTAGTGGCGGTGGTAGCGGCCACTCTGGCCTGGCAGTGGCGGGCGCATCGGGGACCGGGAATGATCGCCAGCCTATTGGTGGGGCTGAGTGCCGGGGCAGCGCTGGCGGTATTGACCGGCACCGTCCTGGTACACCGCCGGTACGGCACTATCGACGTGGATGCCGCACCGGTGAGCCCGGAACACCGGGTGCACTACGTCGCCGAGGGGCCACCGGTGTTCTTCGGACACACTCCGCTGCAGATCGCGGCCTCGCTGCTGTTGCCCGCCGCTACTGCGGCGCTGGTGTACGGCATGTGCGCCACGTGGAGCACTCGTGATGACCTCGGCGGCTATCCGCCGGAGCCCGTGCGGCGACCGCAGCCGGCCGTCACAGCGGAAGGCGTCGCACCGCCCCGCCGGTGATGACCCGGCCCGCGACCACGCCCAGGCGCAACAGCCCGAGGTAGGTCTTAGGGTTCAGCAGCGCCGGCCACGCGCTGCTCACCGCGGCCTGCGGCAGCGGCCGGTTGGCGAACCGGTCGCGCAGCCAGTCCAGCACCATCGGTGCCGACAGTGGATGCAGTGTCACGTGCTCGCTGAGCAGATCGCGGTGATAGGTGATCCGCACGCCGCCGGCGGCGTAGGTCTCGGCGAGGGTGTCGATGTCGTCGACGGAGATCACCTGGTCGTGGATCGCCTGCAGCATCAGCACCGGGACAGCCGGGATCTCGCCGCCCAGGCGAGTGTCATTGAAGACGTGCTGTACCACCGGGGTCTCCACCAGTTCGTCCAGCGGCTTGTCGATGTAGGAACTCAGGGAACGGTGGTGCAGCCGCACTACCGCGGCCGCGGTACTGGTCGACTCCAGCTTGCGCATCAGCGCACGTCCGTCGACGGTGGCGTGTTCCTCGACGAATTCGTCGAGTTCCGGGTAGACCCGCCTCAGGGCGGCAATCATGAGTGCCGGCAGGCCGGACCAGAACGATCCGTTCAGGCGTAGCAGGGTGTTGCCTAAATCGCCCACCGGTGAGCCCAGCGCAGCGCCGACGATGTTGAGGTCGGGCGCGTAGTCGCCGCAGACCTGGGCTGCCCACGCCGTGGACAGGCCGCCGCCGGAATAGCCCCAGAGACCCACCGGGGCGTCGGGGGACAGTCCCAGCTGCTCGGTGCTCAGTGCGGCCCGCAGCCCGTCCAGCACGTAGTAGCCGGGTTCGTGCGGTGCCCCCCAATGGCCGAAGCGGCCCTCATGGTCGGGGATCGATACCGCCCACCCCTGCGACAGGATGGCTGCGATCAGCACGAACTCGAGCTGGGTGAAAGACCCATGTGCGCGGGCGTGGCGCCGCAGCGCGAAGGATGGGAAGCACCGGCCGTCCACCGCGTCGATCGCGCACTGGTACGACACGATCGGACACGGCTGGGTCCGATCCCGGTCGGCGGGCACCACCACGGTGGTCACCGACACCTGCGGGACGCTGTTGCGGTCGACGGTGCGGTAGAGCAGCTGGGTGGCCTGCAGTTGCTGTGGGACCAGGCCCAAAAAGGCCAGCTCGACGTCACGAGAGCGCAGCACGGTGCCCGTTATCGCGTGCTGGAAGCCTGCCGGCGGCTCATAGAACGGATCCTCGGCCGGCTGCAGGGGGCGTTCGCCGGATTGCAGCGGCTGGTGCGGGGCCTGCCCGATCCACTCGACAGATGTTTCGCGGGCCAGACTGTCGACGTCCATCCCCGCATTCTTACCTAAGAGGGCGTTAAGATTCCAGTCGACTCACCCGGGCGGCCGCAATGCCGCGAATTCGTCGGTGACGCGCAGTTCGGAGTCGGTGAACCGATATCGGGCCGCCGGACGGCCGCCGCTGCGCCCCGAGCGGGCGGTGGTACCGGTGCGGGTGATCACCCCGCGGCGCACCAGCACCCGTTGCAGGTTGGTCGCATCGACCTGGTATCCGAGCACGACGCTGTAGATGTCGCGCAGCGTTGACAAGATGAATTCCGTTGGCGCCAAGCCGAATCCAATGTTCGTATAGGACATCTTGGCGACCAGGCGACTGTGCGCGTGTGCCACCATCGGTCCGTGGTCGAACGCCATCGGCGGCAAGTCGTCGACGGGGTGCCAGTGGGTGTCGCTCGGCAGTTCCGGATCGGCAGGGGAGGGCACTAGGCCCAGAAATGTCGAGGCGATGGTGCGCACGCCGGGCACCCGCTTCGGGTCGGAAAACACAGCGAGCTGCTCAAGGTGGGCGATCTCACGTAAGTCGACCTTTTCCGCCAGCTGGCGGCGGGCCGATGCCGTGACATCCTCGTCATTGCGCAGCAGGCCACCGGGCAGTGACCAGCGCCCCGACTGCGGTTCGCGCGCTCGTTCCCACAGCAGCACGTTGAGTCGGGGTCGGCGCTGGTCAAGGCCGCCGACCTGGAAGACGACGGTGAGCACTTCGTGCGCGGTGCTAGTATGGACCACGTTTTCGATTATAAGTCGAAAACCTGTTTTGAGAAGGAGTCACTCATGACCACCCTCACCGACAGCGGTGTGCAGGCAAGCAGCCTGGCAGACCGCATCGTGAACTCGCCGGCCGGCTACAGCGGTATCGAACCCGACGAGGAATGGGTGGCCGAGGTTCTGCGGCTCAAGAAGGAACGCAACGCGACGATTCTCGCCCACAATTACCAACTTCCGGCGATCCAAGACATCGCCGACCACGTCGGGGACTCCCTGGCGCTGGCCCGGATCGCGGCCACCGCCGACGAAGACACCATCGTGTTCTGCGGTGTGCACTTCATGGCCGAGACGGCCAAGATTCTGTCTCCGGACAAGACGGTGCTGCTGCCCGATACCCGGGCGGGCTGTTCGCTGGCCGACTCGATCACCGCCGAGGAACTGCAGGCCTGGCGCGACGAATACCCCGACGCGGTCGTGGTGTCCTACGTGAACACCACCGCGGCGGTCAAGGCGCTGACCGACTACTGCTGCACCTCTTCCAATGCCGTCGATGTGGTCAACGCGATCGATCCGGACCGCGAGGTGTTGTTTTTGCCTGACCAGTTCCTGGGCCAGCACGTCAAACGGGTCACCGGCCGCGACAACATCCACATCTGGGCCGGCGAGTGCCACGTGCACGCCGCCATCAACGGCGACGAGCTCGCGGAGAAGGCGCGGGCCAACCCCGACGCCGAACTGTTCGTGCACCCCGAGTGCGGCTGCGCGACGTCGTCGTTGTACCTAGTCGGCGAGGGCCATTTCCCCTCAGAGCAGGTCAAGATCTTGTCCACCGGCGGAATGCTTGAAGAGGCCGCGCGTACCGGGGCCCGCAAAGTGCTGGTTGCCACCGAGGTCGGCATGATCCACCAGCTACGCAAGGCTGCCCCGCAGGTCGACTTCGAGGCGGTCAACCGCAAGGCGGCCTGCAAGTACATGAAGATGATCACCCCGGCGGCCCTGCTGCGCAGCCTGACCGAGGGCGCCGACGAGATTCACGTCGACCCCGAGACGGCGCGTCTGGCCGCCCGCAGCGTGCAGCGGATGATCGCGATCGGACACTCCGTCCCGGTCAGCAAGTGACCGCTGGTCCCAGTTGGCAGCAGCGGGCCGATGTCGTCGTCATCGGCACGGGTGTCGGCGGGCTGGCGGCGGCGCGGGCTGCGCATCGTGCCGGGCGCGAGGTCGTGGTGCTCAGCAAGTCCGCTGCGGGCTCCACGGCAACGGCGACGCATTACGCCCAGGGCGGGATCGCGGTGGTCCTGCCCGGCAATGACGACTCGGTCGCGGCACACGTCGCCGACACCCTGGCCGCCGGTGGCGGATTGTGCGACCGCGACGCAGTGACCTCGATCGTGGCCGACGGCTATCGCGCGGTTACCGACCTTGCCGGCGCGGGTGCGGTGTTCGACCAGGGCTCGGACGGGAACTGGGCGCTCACCCGCGAGGGCGGACACTCCCGGCGCCGGATCATTCACGCCGGCGGCGACGCCACCGGGGCCGAGGTGCAACGTGCCCTGGATCAGGCCGCCGCCGAACTCGATGTTCGCTGCGGTCAGGTGGTGCTGCAGATCCTGCGTGACGCCGATCGTGTCACCGGTGTACTGGTGGCCAATGTCGACGGAATCGGCGTGATCCACGCCCCGTCGGTGGTGCTGGCGACCGGTGGTCTGGGCCATCTGTACCGGGCGACCACCAATCCTGGGGGGGCGACAGGCGACGGGGTAGCCCTGGCGCTGTGGGCCGGTGTCGCGGTCAGCGACCTGGAATTCATCCAGTTCCATCCGACCATGCTGTTCTCGGGAGCCGCCAACGGCGGTGGGACCGGTGGGCGCAGGCCGCTGATCACCGAGGCGGTGCGCGGGGAAGGAGCCAAGCTGATCGACTCCCGCGGTGCATCGATCACCGCAGGGGTGCACCCGATGGGAGATCTGGCTCCGCGCGACGTGGTCGCGGGGGCGATCGACGCGCGCCTGCGCGAGACTGGCGACGAGTGCGCGTATCTCGATGCGCGCGGGATCGACGGCTTCGCAGAACGCTTCCCGACCGTCACCGCCGCCTGCCGCGACGCCGGTATTGACCCTGTGCGCCAACCGATTCCGGTGGTTCCGGGCGCGCATTACAGCTGTGGTGGCGTGATCACCGACGTCACCGGCTGCACCGAGTTGCCCGGCCTGTTCGCCGCGGGCGAGGTGGCACGAACGGGAATGCACGGTGCTAACCGATTGGCTTCCAACAGCCTGCTGGAAGGCCTGGTGGTCGGTGACCGCGCGGGCACTGCGGCTGCGGCACACTCCGCCGCGGTGGGTCAGTCCGACGCCGCAGTACCCGAGCCTGTCCTGCACACGGCACTGGACCGGCAGACGCTGCAGGATGCGATGTCGCGCGACGCCTCGGTGGTCCGCGATGCGCGCGGGCTCACCCGACTGCAGGAGCTGTTGGCGGGCGCCGGTACACGCCAGGTCGCCGACCGGGCCGGGGTGGAGGACGCCGCACTGACCTTGGCCGCCCGGGTGGTCGCGGCGGCGGCGTCAGCTCGTACTGAAAGCCGAGGCTGCCACCACCGCGCTGACTACCCGGCCGCCGACCCCGGTCAAGCCCGCAGTTCCACCATCCGGCTGCGCGACGGAGTTGTCGCGCTCGAGACACCCGCGGGAGTCGCATCGTGATGCTGTCCGAAACCGAACTCGGCGAGGCGCGCCAGGTCATCGCCCGCGCGCTCGACGAGGATCTGCGCTACGGGCCCGATGTCACCACCGCTGCGACGGTTCCCGCCGGCGTGACGGCCGAAGCGGCCATGGTCACTCGGGTGCCCGGGGTGATCGCCGGGGTGGACCTGGCCCTGCTGGTACTCGACGAAGTTCTCGGAGCCGACGGCTACCAGGTGTTGGACAAGGTCGCCGACGGTGCCCGGCTTGCTGCCGGCGCACCGGTACTGAGCCTCAAGGCCGACACCCGTGGGCTGCTGACTGCCGAACGCACCATGCTCAACCTGGTGTGCCACCTGTCCGGGATCGCTACGGCCACCGCGGCCTGGGTCGATGCGGTGGACGGCACGTCGGCGCGCATCCGCGACACCCGCAAGACGCTGCCCGGGCTGCGGGTGCTGCAGAAGTACGCGGTACGCGTCGGCGGCGGGGTGAATCACCGGATGGGCCTGGGCGACGCCGCCCTGATCAAGGACAACCATGTGGCCGCGGCGGGTTCGGTCGCAGCGGCGCTGCGGGCGGTACGGGCGGCCGCGCCCGACGTGCCCTGCGAGGTCGAAGTGGATTCGCTCGAACAGTTCGACGAGGTGCTCGCCGAGGGACCCGAGTTGGTGCTGCTGGACAACTTCGAGGTCTGGCAGACCCAGATGGCGGTGCAGCGGCGCGACTCGCGCGCCCCCGGCGTACTGCTGGAGTCATCGGGCGGACTCACGCTGGACTGCGCGGGCGCCTACGCCGCCACTGGAGTCGACTACCTGGCCGTGGGAGGCCTCACCCATTCGGTGCAGGTACTCGACATCGGCTTGGACATGTAGCTTCAACCAGCGATTTCGGCGCGATCCTGCCCGCTCAGCGGGCAGAACCGCGCCGAAGTCACGGTCCGACTCAGCTGATGTCGGTGACGAGTACCGCCACCTTGCGGTTCTGCACCCGCAGCAGGAACGGCAGCGAGGTGTCACCCGAGCCGGCCGGCAGAATCCGCGGATTCACCAGGTGCAGTTCACTGCGGGACAGCCGGACGTCGGCCTCACCTGCGGCAACTACGTTCTTGACCCAGTCGGTCTTGCCGTGGCCCAGCGCGACCGCCAACATGTCGCCTTTGCGATACGTGGTCACCACCGTCTGGTACGACTTGCCGGACTTGCGGCCCCGATGAGTGATCACCGATGTGCCAGGGACGTACTTGGACAGCGGTTTGAGCACCGGGTTTATGTATTTGATCTGCAGCCGGTCGAACCACGCCGGGAACACTGCCGGCAGCGTGGACGGATCAGCGGCACCCTTGTCGGAAGCCATGGCAACTCCGTTCTTGATGGGGCGGGACGGGAGCGTCGGCGATCGGTGTTCGCCGTCGTCGCACTGCGCCCCACCCTAGCCGCGAGCCGCTGTGCAGCGGATCGTCCCGGCGCTGCGATATTGACTTGAGCCCCTCTGGGACAATGGACCGTGTGAACACCGGCCTGATGGGACGCATAGACCTGCGCGGCACCGAACAGTCGGACCTATCCAAGGCCGAGCTGCGTGCCGTCCTGCCGCGCGGCGGTGTGGACGTGGAGGCGGTGCTGCCGAGGGTGCGCCCCATCGTCGAGGCAGTCGCCGAGCGTGGGGCCGCCGCAGCGTTGGAGTTCGGCGAATCGTTCGACCGGATCCGACCGGCCACGATCCGGGTGCCGGATGCGGCGCTGGAGCGCGCGCTGGCCGAATTGGACCCCGCCGTACGCGCCGCTCTGGAGGTGGCGATCAGCCGCGCCCGGGCGGTCCACTCCGATCAGCGGCGCACCGACACCACCACCACGCTGGCGCCGGGTGCCACCGTCACCGAACGCTGGCTTCCGGTCGAGCGGGTGGGCCTGTACGTGCCGGGCGGTAACGCGGTCTACCCGTCCAGCGTGGTGATGAACGTCGTCCCGGCCCAGATCGCCGGTGTCGAGTCCCTGGTGATCGCCAGTCCGCCCCAGGCCGCCTTCGACGGTCTGCCGCACCCGACGATCCTGGCCGCAGCCCGGCTGCTGGGTGTCGAGGAGGTCTGGGCGGTCGGCGGTGCCCAGGCGGTGGCGTTGCTGGCCTATGGCGGCACTGACACCGACGGGGGGGAGCTGGCGCCGGTCGATATGGTCACCGGCCCCGGCAACATCTACGTCACCGCCGCCAAGCGGTTGTGCCGCTCGCAGGTGGGGATCGACGCCGAAGCCGGCCCCACCGAGATCGCCATCCTCGCGGACAACACCGCGCACCCGGCGCATCTGGCCGCGGACCTGATCAGTCAGGCCGAGCACGACGAGATGGCCGCCAGCGTGCTGGTCACCACCAGCCCCGAGTTGGCCGATGCCACGGACCGCGAGGTGACTGCTCAGCTGCAGACCACCGTGCACCGCGAGCGGGTGACCACCGCACTGTCTGGACCGCAGTCGGCGATCGTTCTGGTCGACGACCTGGATGCCGGTATTCGCGTGGTCAACGCCTATGCCGCCGAACACCTCGAAATCCAGACCGCCGACGCCCAGTCGGTAGCGGCTCGAATCCGTTCAGCCGGTGCGATTTTCGTCGGCGCGTATGCACCGGTCAGCCTCGGTGACTACTGCGCCGGCTCCAATCACGTGCTGCCCACCGCGGGCAGTGCGCGGCACTCCAGTGGGCTGTCGGTGCAGACCTTCCTGCGTGGCATCCACGTCGTGGACTACACCGAAGCCGCACTCAAAGATGTCAGCGGACACGTGATCGCGCTGGCTACGGCCGAAGATCTGCCCTCACACGGCGAAGCGGTACGACGGAGGTTCGAGCAGTGAGCGGCACACCAGCCCGCCCGGGCGCTGAAATCACCCTGGCGGATCTGCCGCTGCGCGACGACCTGCGCGGCAAGTCGCCCTATGGTGCACCGCAACTGGAGGTTCCGGTGCGGCTCAACACCAACGAGAATCCGCACCCGCCGAGCCAGGCGCTCATCGAGGACGTGGCGCGTTCGGTGCGTGAGGTCGCGGCTGAGCTGCACCGCTATCCCGATCGCGATGCGCTGGCGCTGCGCACCGACCTGGCTGCCTATCTGACCGCACAGACCGGTGTCGAGGTGGGGCCGGACAATGTGTGGGCGGCCAACGGCTCCAATGAGATCCTGCAACAGTTGCTGCAGGCATTCGGCGGCCCGGGCCGTAGCGCCATCGGATTCGTTCCGTCCTACTCGATGCACCCGATCATCTCCGACGGCACCCAGACGCGGTGGCTGGCCGCCAATCGGACCTCCGACTTCGGGCTGGACGTCGATGTGGCCGGCGCCGCCATCGACGAGCACCACCCCGACGTGGTGTTCGTCGCGTCCCCGAACAACCCGTCCGGGCAGAGCATCTCGCTCCAAGATCTGCGGAGCCTGCTCGATGCCGCGCCCGGGATCGTGATTGTCGATGAGGCCTACGGTGAATTCTCGTCGCAGCCCAGCGCGATCGCGCTGATCGCCGACTACCCGGCCAAGCTGATCGTCAGCCGCACGATGAGCAAGGCGTTCGCATTCGCCGGCGGCCGGCTCGGTTACCTGATCGCGGCCCCGGCGGTGATCGATGCGATGTTGCTGGTTCGCCTGCCGTACCACCTGTCGGTGGTCACCCAGGCAGCCGCTCGGGCCGCGCTCCGCCACGCCGACGATACCCTCGGCAGCGTCGCACAGTTGATTGCCGAACGGGAGCGCGTCTCAGCCGAGCTGTCCGCCATGGGATTTCAGGTCATACCCAGCGATGCCAATTTCGTGCTGTTCGGCCGGTTCGCCGACGCACCGGCAACCTGGCAGCGTTACCTGGACGCCGGCATCCTCATCCGCGACGTCGGCATCCCCGGCTATCTGCGGGCCACCACCGGACTTCCGGAGGAGAACGACGCGTTGCTCGCCGCCAGCAAACAGCTTGCGGCCACCGAACTCGCCCAACCGCCATTAGGAGCATCGTGACCCGCCGCGCCCGGGTGCAACGCGCCACCCGCGAATCCGACATCACGGTCGAACTCGACCTGGACGGCACCGGCATCGTTGATATCGAGACCGGCGTGCCGTTCTTCGATCACATGTTGACCGCACTCGGCAGTCACGCCAGCTTCGATCTGACGGTGCGCGCCCGCGGGGACGTCGAGATCGAGGCCCACCACACCGTCGAAGACACCGCGATCGTGCTCGGCCAGGCGCTGGGCGAGGCGCTCGGCGACAAGAAGGGCATTCGCCGATTCGGCGACGCGTTCATCCCGATGGACGAGACGCTGGCCCACGCTGCCGTCGACGTGTCCGGCCGACCGTACTGCGTGCACACCGGGGAACCGGATCACATGATGCACACCACGATTGCTGGAACGCAGGCGCCATATCACACCGTGATCAACCGGCACGTATTCGAGACGCTGGCGTCGAACGCACGTATCGCACTGCATGTGCGGGTGCTCTACGGACGGGACCCGCACCACATCACCGAGGCCGAGTACAAGGCGGTCGCGCGTGCGCTGCGCCAGGCGGTGGAGCCCGACCCCCGGGTGACCGGCGTGCCGTCCACCAAGGGAGCCCTGTGAGCAGCTCTCCCAGGGTGGTGATCCTGGACTACGGTTCCGGGAATCTGCGCTCCGCTCAGCGTGCCCTGCAACGGGTCGGTGCCCAGGTCGAGGTGACCGCCGACGCCGACGCTGCCGCCGCTGCCGACGGTCTGCTGGTGCCGGGCGTCGGGGCGTACGCGGCATGCATGGCCGGGCTGCGCAAGGTCAACGGCGACAAGATCATCGCCGAACGCGTGCAGGCCGGCCGCCCGGTACTCGGAGTTTGCGTCGGGATGCAGATCCTGTTCGCCCACGGTGTCGAGTTCGGGGTGGACACCGCCGGCTGTGGCCAATGGCCGGGTGCCGTCACCCGGCTGGACGCCCCGGTGATCCCGCACATGGGTTGGAACGTCGTCGACGCCGCGCCCGGCAGCACCCTGTTCGCCGGTCTGGACGCCGACACCCGGTTCTACTTCGTGCACTCCTATGCCGCGCAGACCTGGGAGGGGCGTCCGGAGGCTTTGGTGACCTGGGCAACCCATCAGGTACCGTTCGTGGCGGCTGTCGAGGATGGGCCGTTGGCCGCCACCCAGTTTCACCCCGAAAAGAGTGGGGATGCCGGGGCGACACTATTGACCAACTGGGTGGAGGCGTTGTGAGTACTGCTGTGAACAAGGCACTGGTTTTGTTGCCGGCCGTCGACGTGGTCGACGGGCGTGCGGTACGCCTCGTACAGGGCAAGGCCGGCAGCGAGACCGAATACGGATCGGCGCTGGACGCTGCCCTGGGCTGGCAGCGCGACGGTGCGGAATGGATCCACCTGGTCGATCTGGATGCCGCGTTCGGGCGCGGGTCGAACCGCGAGCTGCTTGCCGATGTCGTTGGGCGCCTTGATGTGTTGGTCGAACTGTCCGGTGGCATCCGCGACGACGAGACGCTGGCGGCGGCGTTGGCCACCGGCTGCGCCCGGGTGAACCTGGGCACCGCGGCCTTGGAGAACCCGCAGTGGTGCGCACGCGCGATCGCCGAGCACGGCGAGAAGGTCGCGGTCGGGTTGGACGTGCAGATCGACCCCAATCACCCCGAGGGCATCCACCGTCTGCGGGGCCGCGGTTGGGAGACCGACGGCGGCGACCTCTGGCCGGTGCTGGAACGTCTTGACCGGGAGGGCTGTTCACGCTACGTAGTCACCGACGTGACCAAGGACGGGACGCTGGGCGGTCCCAACCTGGAACTGCTCGGCGCAGTCGCCGACCGCACCGACGCTCCGGTGATCGCCTCCGGGGGAGTGTCGAGTCTGGATGACCTGCGGGCGATCTCCACACTGGTCGGCCGCGGCGTCGAAGGCGCTATCGTCGGCAAGGCCCTGTACGCGGGCCGATTCACCCTGCCCGAGGCGCTGTCCACGGTGCAGGAGTAGGCCGACATGGCGCTGGACACCGCGGATCTGGACGCGCTGGTCGCAGCGGCGTCGCAGATCCTCGATGTCGCCGCCGAGCCTTTCCTGGCCGGTCACCGGGCCGACTGTGCAGTCCGCAAGGGCGCCAACGACTTCGCCACCGAGGTCGACCTGGCCCTGGAACGGCAGATCACCGAGGCATTGGTGGCGGCGACCGGAATCGGGGTGCACGGCGAGGAATTCGGTGGGCCACCGATTGATTCGCCGCTGGTGTGGGTGCTGGATCCCATCGACGGGACCTTCAACTACGCCGCCGGATCACCGATGTCCGCGATCCTGCTGGGCTTGCTGCGCGACGGTGAGCCGGTCGCGGGATTGACCTGGCTGCCGTTCGCCGACCAGCGCTACACCGCGGTTGCCGACGGCCCGTTGATCCGCAACGGGGTGGCGCAGCCGCCACTGAAACCCGTCGACCTGGCCGACTCGTTGGTCGGCATCGGCACTTTCAACGTCGAGTGGCGCGGCCGGTTCCCCGGCCGCTACCGGCTCGCGGTGCTCGAGGGCCTGACGCGGGTGACCTCACGCACGAGGATGCACGGCGCTACCGGAATCGACCTGGCTTACGTCGCCGACGGAACCCTCGGCGGAGCAATCAGTTTCGGCGACCACATCTGGGACCATGCCGCCGGTGTGGCCATGGTGCGCGCGGCCGGAGGCATCGTCACCGACCTGGCCGGCGCACCGTGGACGGCCCACTCGGACTCGGCGCTGGTCGCCGCACCCGGAGTACACGATCAGATTCTCGACATCCTCAAGCGAGTCGGCGCACCGGGGGACTACTGACATGGAACAACACAGCGGTTCAGCGAGGCTCGACGCAGGAGAGGCGAAGCTGGGACCGATGCATAAGCCCAGCGGTTCAGCGAGGCTCGACGCAGGAGAGGCGAAGCTGGGACCGATGCATAAGCCCAGCGGTTCAGCGAGGCTCGACGCAGGAGAGGCGAAGCTGGGACCGATGCATAGGCACAGTGATGTGGCGGTACGGGTCATTCCGTGTCTGGACGTCGACGGCGGCCGCGTCGTAAAGGGAGTCAACTTCGCGAACCTGCGTGATGCCGGCGACCCGGTCGAGCTGGCCGCAGCCTACGACGCCGAGGGCGCCGACGAGCTGACCTTCCTCGACGTGACGGCGTCGTCGTCGGGTCGGGCCACCATGCTGGAGGTCGTGGCGCGCACCGCCGATCAGGTGTTCATCCCGCTCACCGTCGGCGGCGGAGTCCGCACGGTCGCCGACGTCGACGTGTTGCTGCGGGCCGGCGCGGACAAGGTGTCGGTGAACACCGCCGCGATCGCGCGCCCGGAACTGTTGGCGGAGTTGTCCCGCCAATTCGGCTCGCAGTGCATCGTATTGTCGGTCGACGCCCGTACCGTCCCGGCAGGTTCGCCGCCCACCGCCTCGGGATGGGAGGTGACCACCCACGGCGGCCGGCAGGGCACCGGTATCGACGCGGTCGAATGGGCCATCCGTGGTGTGGAGCTCGGCGTGGGGGAGATCCTGCTGAATTCGATGGACGCCGACGGCACCAAGGCCGGTTTCGATCTGTCGATGCTGCGCGCAGTTCGGGCAGCGGTGAGCGTGCCGGTGATCGCCAGTGGGGGAGCCGGTGCGGCAGAGCATTTCGCCCCAGCAGTCGCCGCGGGTGCCGATGCGGTTCTGGCCGCCAGCGTGTTTCACTTCCGGGAACTGACCATCGGCCAGGTCAAAGCCGCGATGGCGGCCGAGGGGATCGTGGTCCGATGACTCACCAGCTGGATCCGGCGATCGCGGCGCGGCTCAAGCGAAACGCCGAGGGACTGATCGCGGCGGTGGCGCAGGAGCGGAGCAGTGGCGACGTGCTGATGGTCGCCTGGATGGACGACGACGCCTTGGCCCGCACCCTGGCAACCCGGGAAGCGACGTATTTTTCGCGATCCCGCAATGAACAGTGGATCAAGGGCGCGACTTCCGGGCACACCCAGTACGTGCATTCGGTACGGCTGGACTGCGACGGCGACACGGTGCTGCTGACGGTCGATCAAACCGGTGGCGCCTGCCACACCGGCGACCACAGCTGTTTCGACGCGGACGTCTTGCTCGGCCCTGCAGATTGATTCTCCGATAGCGGCGGAACGGTATGCTGGCCGATTGTGAACTCCGACGAGCCTGATGACTGGTACCAGTTGGAACACGAGCAGCGCCCCAGGGGTTTAGAGTTGGAGCGGCTGTCGCTGCAGATCGACTCGCACTATGCGCAAGGCACCGTCAGCGACATAGAGGCGCACATGCCGCGGGACGGATCGCGGATAGTCGCGCTGACAAACCAGCTAAGTGAATCGCAGGCGAACCTGGAGTCCGCATCGGCGAAGTTCAATGAGTTAGCGTCCGCGATTCCGGGCGACATTGTCGATCTAAGTGATCGGCTTTCCGGAATCCTCAACGGCGCGGTTGCCGAGGCGGACGGCATCCGCGCGGAGGCGCAGCACTTCGCGGACGAACTGCGCGCTGCTGCCGAGAACGAAGCCGCGGCGATTCTCGCGGACGCCGAGGCACAGCGCCGGGAGGCGGCTGAGCTGCGGGCCGATCTGGAAACTCAGCACAAACACCTGCGGGCGCAGGCCGCGCACCTGCGACGACAGGCCGTGCTGAGTGCGGCCGAGATCATGAAGGAAGCCGAGAGTCATGCCTCGGCGATCTTGACGGAGATGAACCAGGCGATCACCAGCCACGTCGCCGACGCTCAACGGCGCCTGGCCGAACTGATCGACGCGCGCGCGAAAATCGTCGGCCAGATAGAGCGCTCAACGGGTCAAGTTAATCGCCCGAATCAAGCTAACCCCGAAACTTACGTGAATTCCTCGCTTCAAGCCGATCGCGAATCTGCTTTGTCTGCGAGAGAAACCTGGTTTCGCGAAAATCGCCCACACTGAACCGCCGCGCTGCCATTTGATTCATCGGTGACACGACCGCGCACGTCTGCTACGATTCCTCGCGCGGCGGCTTTCGTACAATAGCCGACTTGCTTTCATTAGCAATTATGTTCGGCCAGAAGCCGGGTAGCGCCCGGCAGACGACCAGGTCTTGTCGGGAGAAGGGGTCAGTCGCCGATGCTGCATATTCCTGAATTCGAAACGCAGATGCGCGGTTTCGATCGCAATGAGGTCGCCGATTACCTTGGTCGCCTCCACCATCAAGTTGAAATTCTGCGCGAGCGCGTTAAATCCCTCGATACGGCCAGGGGGCAGGCGCGATCCGACTGCGAACGGCTCACCACCGAGGTCACACGGTTGCAGAATGCCCTCGCGCAGCGGACTGCCGACGCCGATGCAAAGCGTCGGGAACTCATTGCCGAAATGACGCAGTTGCACAGTCAGTTCGAACAGGTCACGGCACCGGTTGACACCGTTGAAGGGATGTCCGATCGCATCGCTCGGATGATGCGTATCGCCTCAGAGGAGGCCCGGCGCACCAAGGAACTGGCCCACCACGAGGCGGAATCGCTGAGCGGTGACCTGCGCAAGCAGTTGATGGCCGCCAGAGCCGACCGGGCCGTCGCCGCCGCGGAGCTGGCCGAATTGCAGGCCTCCGCCAATGCCCGCCGGACGAAGATCCTGGCGATCGCGACGGCACAGGCCGACGAGATTCTCCGGCTGGCGCACGAGGAACGCGACCGCATCACCGAGGAGACCGAAGATGCCGAACGCCGCCGCCGTGCGGTGTACCAGCGGCTTGCCGAGGAGGAAGAACGCCACCGTCTGGCAGCGCACGAAACGCTTGACGAGCAGTTGAAGCTGGCCTGGGAGGAAGACGAGCTGCACCGCGGTGAGGCGCAACGTCGTCTGGAGCAGCAGTTGAAGGCGGCATGGGAACAGAGCGAGGCCGCCATCGCCAAGCTCGACACGGAGGCGCATTGGGAGGCCGCGACACTGGTTGCCGCCGCTCAGCACGAAGTCAAGGCGATCAGCGAACATGCTGAGGCGGAAGTGGAGCTGCTGAAGCAAGAGCGCACCGAACTCGTCGCCGACCTCAAACTGATCAAGAACTGGATCAATACCCGTTAGGTAACCTAATGCCGCTGCGCGGGTCAACCGCCAATCCGTTCAGCCGGCAGATGAGTCCTCGTTTCGCGAAAATCGTCCGCACTCAAGGGGCTTTTGCTCACTGCGAGGCCGGTGACACGCACTTGGGGGTCTGATACGCTCCGTCGCATGGCGACTGGAGCCAGCATGCCCATTTGGCCTCGCGCACAAGCCAACTCGGTTGAACGCTGGTTGCCCATCGAACCGAAGACCGAACCTGTCAGGTGCTTAGGAGTACGCCGGTGGCACTAGAGATTCCCGAATTCGAAACGCAGATGCGCGGTTTCGATCGCAATGAGGTCGCCGACTACATCGCGCGGCTGCACCACGAAATCGATATTCTGCAGGACCGCAGCAAATCTCTCGAAGCGACGAAGTCGCAAACGCTCATCGACCGCGAGCAGCTCGTCGCGGAGGTCACCCGGCTGCAGAACGACGTGGTGCGGATGACCGCTGAAGCGGATTCGGAGCGCCAACGTCTGACCGCCGAGCTGGCACAACTGCGATCGCAGTTCGAGCAGGTCACCGGGCCGGTGGACTCTGTCGAAGGCATGTCCGACCGGATTGCTCGGATGATGCGCATCGCCTCCGAGGAAGCGCGGCGCACCAAAGAACTGGCCCGCCAGGACGCCGAGGCCCTGACCGGCGAACTGCGCGAGCAGTTGGAAGCCGCCAAACACGACCGGGCCGCCGCCAGTGAGGCGCTCGCCGAGTTCCAGGCGTCCACCAACGCCCGCCGGACGAAGATCCTCGAGGCCGCGACCCAGGAGGCCGAGCAGATCCTGCAAATTGCGCACGAGGAGCGCAGTCGTATCGCCCAGGAGATCGAGGAGGCCGAACGCAGCCGCCGCGAGCTGTACCAGCGCCTGGCCGAAGAGGACGAACGCAACCGTCGGGCGGCCCAGGAATCCCTCGATGAACAGATCAAGCTGGCCTGGGAAGAGGACGAACGCAACCGTCGAGAGGCCCAGCACCGCCTGGACCAGAAGATGAAGGCGGCGTGGGAGCAGGCCGAGGCCAACATCGCCAAGCTCGACAAGGAGGCCCGCCTGGAGGCCTCCTCATTGATCGCCGGGACCAAGCGCGAAGCCAAGGTGATCACCGAGCGCACGGCGGCCGAAGTCGATCTGCTCAAGCGTGAGCGTGCCGGGATCGTCACCCACCTCAGCGAGATCAGGAACTGGATCGACACCACCGTCGGAGAGAGCCGCTCACTGCCGGATCTGCCCGACGCGCCTGACGGCCCGGCCGCCCAGGTCGCGGAAGTGCCCGCAGTAGAGCAGGACGCCGACTAGGGGAGTCCGATGACTCTTCAAGGGCGGTAGGCGGCCGTCCGGGCTGATCGTCGGTACCCGATGGATGAAGTGGTTGTCGTCAGTACCGGCTTTATACGTTCCACAAACCCCGCCTGAAACGCCGGGCGTCGACCGCCTGTTTGCTAGGCCGACGAGCGCGCCCGCAGCACCTCCAGCGCCTTGTCCGCGTGGGTGTCCATCGAGAATTCGCTGGCGATGACGTCCAGCACGGTGCGGTCGGTGTCGATGACGAAGGTGGTGCGCTTCACCGGGATGAGCTTGCCCAGCATGCCGCGCTTGACGCCAAACTGGGAGGCCACCGTGCCGTCGGTGTCGGACAGCAGGGGGTAGTCGAAGCCCTGCTGGTCGGCGAACTTGGCCTGCTTGGCCACCGCGTCGGCGCTGATGCCGACTCGGGTGGCCCCGACCGCGGCGAACTCGCCGGCCAGGTCGCGGAAGTGGCAGGCTTCCTTGGTGCACCCCGGCGTCATGGCGGCCGGATAGAAGAACAGCACCACCGGCCCGCCGGCCAGCAGGTCGCTGAGTTTGCGCGGCGCCCCAGTCTGGTCGGGGAGCTCGAAGTCGGCCACGGTGTCACCGGTTTTCATGGCGGTCACGCTACTCCGGGTGCGCGTGCGGCGGCGGTGATAGTGGTGGGCGCGCTTGCGATCGCCAATGTCTGGGAAGATGGGCGCGTGCAAACCACGAGCACTTCTAGGGCCGGCGTCACATCCCGGGCGGACTTCCGGGCGCTGGCGGCTGAGCACCGCGTGGTCCCGGTGATCCGCAAGGTGCTGGCCGACGCCGAGACACCGCTGTCGGCATACCGCAAGTTGGCCGCCAACCGCCCGGGCACCTTCCTGCTGGAGTCGGCCGAGAACGGCCGGTCGTGGTCGCGGTGGTCGTTCATTGGCGCCGGCACGACCTCGGCGCTGACGGTGCGGGACGGCGACGCGGTGTGGCTGGGCGCTGCACCGCAGGGCGCACCCACCGGTGGCGATCCGCTGCAGGCCCTGCGCGAGACTTTGGCGCTGCTGGAGACGGCCGCCATCCCCGGCCTGCCGCCGCTGTCGAGCGGCCTGGTGGGCTTTTTCGCCTACGACCTGGTGCGCCGCCTGGAGCGCTTGCCTGAGCTGGCCGTCGACGACTTGCAGCTGCCGGACATGCTGCTGCTGCTGGCCACCGACATGGCCGCCGTCGACCACCACGAGGGCACCATCACGCTGATCGCCAACGCGGTGAACTGGAACGGCACGGACGAACGCGTCGATGAGGCCTATGACGACGCGATCGCCCGCCTCGATGTGATGACCGCGGCACTGAGCCAGCCGCTGGGGTCCAGTGTCGCCACTTTCGACCGGCCCGACCCGGTCTACCGCGGTCAGCGCACCCCCGAGGAGTACGGGGCGATCGTCGAGCGGTTGGTCGGCGAGATCGAGGCTGGCGAGGCGTTTCAGGTGGTTCCGTCCCAGCGTTTCGAGATGGCCACGCCGGCAGACCCCCTCGATGTCTACCGGATGCTTCGGGTGTCCAATCCGAGCCCGTACATGTATCTACTGCAGGTGCCCGACGAGGACGGGGGCCTGGCCTTTTCGATCGTGGGCTCCAGTCCCGAGGCGCTGGTGACCGTGCAGGACGGCCGCGCGACAACCCACCCGATCGCCGGCACCCGGTGGCGCGGGGCGACCGAGGACGAAGACCAACTGCTGGCCAAAGACCTGTTGAACGACGAAAAGGAACTCGCCGAGCACCTGATGCTGGTCGATCTGGGTCGCAACGACTTGGGCCGGGTATGTGTTCCGGGGACCGTGCGGGTCTCTGACTACAGCCACATCGAGCGCTATAGCCACGTCATGCATCTGGTGTCCACCGTCACCGGAGAGCTCGCCGAGGGCCGGACCGCGCTGGACGCCGTGACGGCGTGCTTCCCGGCGGGCACCTTGTCCGGGGCGCCCAAAGTGCGCGCGATGGAGCTGATCGAGGAGGTCGAGAAGACCCGGCGCGGCCTCTACGGCGGCGTCGTCGGATATCTGGACTTCGCCGGCAACGCCGACTTCGCGATCGCGATCCGCACCGCGTTGATGCGCGCCGGCACCGCCTACGTCCAGGCGGGTGGCGGAGTGGTCGCCGACTCCAACGGCCCCTACGAATACACCGAGGCATCCAACAAGGCCAGGGCCGTGCTGGCTGCGATCGCCGCCGCCGAGACCCTGGCAGCGCCCGGGACCGATGGCTGACGGTCGCGAACGCCACGACACCCGCGCATTGCGCGGTGCACAACTGCTGCTGGTAGCGGCCGCCGGAGTTCTGTGGGGCGCCGCGCGGCTGCCGTGGGTCCTGATCCGCTCGTTCGATGGGCTCGGACAGCCGAAGGAGATCACCCTCACCGGCGCGGCCTGGTCGACGGCGCTGTTGCCCCTGGCGCTGCTGTGCCTGGCCGCCGCCGTCGCCGCGATGGCGGTGCGCGGGTGGCGGCTGCGGGTGCTGGCGGTGGTGTTGGCCGCGGTGAGCCTGGCGTGCGGTTATCTGGCCACCGGCATGTGGGTGGCCCGCGACATCACTCTGCGGGCCCTGGACATAGCCGAGATTCCGCTGACTTCGCTGCTGGGCACCGAGCGCCGTCTCACCGGCGCCGTGTTGAGCCTGGTCGCGGCCCTGGTTGTGCTGGCTGCGGCGGTGTTGTTGATGCGCGTCGCCGCACACAGCGCCGGTCGGGTCACCAAGTATTCGACGCCTGCGGAGCGCCGGGCGGCTGCGCGTGATGTCGAGGCAGACAAGCGCGCCGACGCGGATGGACAGTTGTCCGAACGCATGATGTGGGACGCGCTCGACGAGGGCCGTGACCCCACCGGGGATCCGGATGGTGCGGCGTCGGGCCCGGACGGCTAGGTGTTCTTGACGGGCCGGTGACACCGCGGGCAGCGACGGTCGTTACCCTTCGATAAAGGTCTTCGACGAAGGTCCGTTGGACGCGGGAGAGGAAGCGGCAGTCATGACTTCGGCATCCGTGCTCGACTCCATCATTGAGGGAGTCTGCGCCGACCTTGCCGCCCGAGAGGCCCTCGTCCCGCTCGCGGAAGTCAAGGCAGCGGCGGAGGCCATGCCGCCGCCGCGCGACGTGATGGCCGCACTGCGTGAGCCCGGCATCGCCGTCATCGCTGAGGTGAAGCGCGCGAGCCCCTCCAAGGGCCAGTTGGCGCCCATCGCCGACCCCGCGGAGCTGGCCAGTTCTTACGCCGATGGCGGGGCCCGTGCGATCAGCGTGCTGACCGAACAGCGCCGGTTCAACGGCTCGCTGGCCGACCTGGACGCGGTACGCGCCGCGGTGTCGGTTCCGGTGCTGCGCAAGGACTTCATCGTGCGGCCGTACCAGATTCATGAGGCCCGCGCCCACGGCGCAGACATGCTGCTGCTGATCGTGGCGGCGCTTGAGCAACAGGCACTGGAATCCCTGCTGGATCGCACCGAGTCACTCGGCATGACCGCACTGGTCGAGGTACACACCGAAGAAGAGGCCGACCGGGCATTGACCGCCGGCGCCAAGGTGATCGGCGTCAATGCGCGTGACCTGACCACGCTGGAGGTCGACCGCGACTGCTTCGCGCGGATCGCACCCGGGCTGCCCACCGAGGTGGTCAAGATCGCCGAGTCCGGGGTGCGGGGCACCGCGGACCTGCTGGCCTACGCCGGTGCCGGTGCGGACGCTGTCCTGGTCGGCGAGGGACTGGTCACCAGTGGCGACCCGCGGGCGGCCGTTGCCGATTTGGTCAGTGCGGGTAAGCATCCGTCCTGCCCGAAGTCGGCTCGCTAAATGTCAGACACCTCGCACCCACGCCTACCGCGTGCCAGCGCCGGAGTGGCTGAGCCGACCGCGCACGACCCCGATGCCCGTGGGCACTTCGGTGTCTACGGAGGCCGCTACGTCGCCGAAGCGCTGATGGCGGTCATCGAAGAGGTCACCGCCGCCTACGACAAGGTGCGCAACGACCCGGCGTTCTTGGACACCCTCGACGACCTGCAGACGCACTACACCGGCCGGCCCTCACCGCTGTATGAGGCCGAGCGTCTGACCGCGCATGCCGGCGGGGCCCGTATCTTCCTCAAGCGAGAAGACCTGAACCACACCGGTTCTCACAAGATCAATAACGTGCTCGGGCAGGCTCTGCTGGCGCGACACATGGGCAAGACCCGAGTGATCGCCGAGACCGGCGCCGGTCAGCACGGGGTTGCCACTGCCACCGCGTGCGCGTTGCTCGGCCTGGAATGCGTGATCTACATGGGTGCCGTCGACACTCGTCGTCAGGCGCTCAACGTGGCACGGATGCGGCTGCTGGGCGCCGAAGTGATTTCGGTCGAATCCGGTTCGCAGACCCTCAAGGACGCCATCAACGAAGCCTTCCGGGACTGGGTCACCAACGCCGACCGCACCTATTACTGCTTCGGCACCGCGGCCGGGCCGCACCCGTTCCCGACCATGGTGCGTGACTTCCAGCGGATCGTCGGCCTGGAGACGCGCGTTCAGATCCAACAGATGGCGGGTCGTCTTCCCGACGCCGTGGTGGCGTGTGTGGGCGGCGGGTCGAACGCTATCGGCATCTTCCACGCGTTTCTCGACGATCCCGCGGTCCGACTGGTCGGGTTCGAGGCCGGCGGCGACGGCGTCGACACCGGCCGGCACGCCGCGACATTCGCCGGAGGGACACCGGGCGCCTTCCAGGGATCGTTCTCCTACCTGCTGCAGGACGAGGACGGTCAGACCATCGAGTCGCACTCGATCTCGGCCGGTCTGGATTACCCGGGTGTGGGCCCGGAGCACGCCTGGCTGCGTGAGACCGGCCGCGCCGAATACCGGCCGATCACCGACACCGAGGCGATGGATGCGTTCGGAATCCTCTGCCGCACTGAGGGAATCATTCCGGCAATCGAATCAGCACACGCGGTGGCCGGAGCGCTCAAGCTGGCGACCGAGCTGGGACCTGGCAAGGTCATCGTGGTCAACGTGTCCGGTCGCGGCGACAAAGACGTGGAGACCGCGGCCAAGTGGTTCGGTCTGTTCGACGAGGCAGGAGATGGGTCGTGAGCGACCACGCCGGCGACCGGCTGGCCCCGATGTTCTCCGCGTGCCGAGCCGAGGGCCGCGCCGCGCTGATCGGCTATCTACCGACCGGCTACCCGGACGTGCCGGGCTCCATCGCCGCGTTGACCACCCTCGTCGAATCCGGTTGTGACCTCATCGAAGTCGGCGTGCCCTATTCCGATCCCGGAATGGACGGCCCGACCATCGCACGCGCCACCGAGACCGCCCTGCAGGGCGGAGTGCGGGTGCGCGACACGCTGACCGCGGTGGAGGCCATCACAAAGGCCGGCGGACGTGCCGTGGTGATGACGTACTGGAACCCGGTGCTGCGTTACGGCGTCGACGCGTTTGCTCGCGACCTGGCATCGGCCGGTGGGCTGGGTCTGATCACCCCGGACCTGATCGTCGACGAGGCAGATGACTGGCTGGCCGCCTCCGAACAGCACGCACTGGATCGGATCTTCCTGGTGGCGCCTTCCTCGACGCCGCAGCGACTGTCCGAGACCGTCAAAGCGACCAGCGGATTTGTCTACGCCGCCTCCACGATGGGTGTCACCGGCGCCCGCAACACGGTATCGAACGCGGCGCCGGAACTGGTGGCCAGGGTGCGCGAGGTCTCCGACATTCCCGTCGGCGTGGGGCTGGGCGTGCGCTCGGGCGCGCAGGCCGCCGAGATCGGTGCCTACACCGACGGCGTCATCGTCGGTTCGGCTCTGGTCACCGCACTCGCCGATGGTCTGGCCGAGCTTCGGGCGTTGACGCAAGAGCTTGCTTCGGGTGTGCGGCAAAAGGTTTCAACGCAATGACGTTGGATTGGCTGACCTATTTCCCCAGTCCCGCCCGCGGTGTCTGGCACCTCGGACCGGTGCCGATCCGGGCCTACGCGCTGTGCATCATCATCGGCATCGTCGTCGCCCTGCTCCTCGGCGATCGCCGGTGGCGGGCCCGTGGCGGCGAACCGGGCGTCATCTATGACATCGCGTTGTGGGCGGTGCCGTTCGGGCTGATCGGTGGTCGGCTCTATCACCTGATGACCGACTGGCGGACCTACTTCGGTGAGGGCGGCGTCGGATGGGAAGCGACGCCACGGATCTGGGATGGCGGCCTGGGAATCTGGGGCGCGGTGGCCCTCGGTGGGGTCGGTGCGTGGATCGGCTGCCGTCGCCACGGGATCTCCCTGCCGGCGTTCGGTGACGCCGTCGCGCCCGGGATCGTGTTGGCGCAGGCGATCGGGCGGATCGGGAACTACTTCAATCAGGAGCTCTACGGCCGGGAGACAACGCTGCCGTGGGGCCTGGAGATCTTCTGGCGCGAAGACGCCGCCGGGGTCCGCGACCCACACCTGCTTGACGGGGTGTCGACCGGCGAGCTCTACAAGATCGTCCAACCCACGTTCTTGTACGAATTGTTGTGGAACCTCGTGGTGTTCCTCGTGCTGATCTACGCCGACCGACGGTTCCGGATGGGGCACGGACGGTTGTTCGCGCTCTACGTCGCCGGCTACTGCATCGGCCGGTTCGGCATTGAGCTGCTGCGTGACGATGCGGCGACCCATATCGCCGGTATTCGGGTCAACTCGTTCACGTCGACGTTCGTCTTCATCGGAGCGGTGGTATACATCCTGCTCGCAACCAAGGGTCGCGAACATCCCGAAGCCATCCGTCGAGCTTGGCAACCCGAGGAGACCGCCGACCAAGACGCTGCTGTAGAGGCGGAGCCCGAAGTCGAGCCCCACGAAGAGCCCGAAGAGTCCGACGACAAAGAGCTGGTGGCGGCCGGCGTCGCCAACGGCGTCGGCTCAGTGGTTCGGGTGCCGAAAAGGCTTACCGGTGAAGCCGATTCAGCGGATGCCGGCGACGCCGAGCCCGAGGCTTCCGACGAGGAAGAGTCGGAGGCCCAGGACGGCGGCGACGCCAACGAGGAAGCCCCCGTTGAGGACGCCGACGAGGCCGACGAGAAGGCCGAGGACGGCGGCGACGAGGAGCTAGCCGAGGCCGAGCCGGCTGACGACGCTGAGGACTCCGCGGAGCCGGAGGTCACGCAGGAGGATGCAGCCGAGGAGTCGGCCGAGCCCGAAGCGGTGACGGACGTCGACGAAGACGAAGCGGTTGATTCCGAGCCGGACAGCGACGTCGCAGAAGAATCCGACGACTCTGAGGACGCCGAACACCTCGACGATCCCGTTGACGAGGTGGCCGACGAACCCGAAGCCGTCGAAGCCGATTCGGAGGAGTCGGACGAACCGGTTGACCGAGACGACTCGGATGAGTCGGGCGAATCCGAAGAACCGGACGTCTCGGACGAGGCTGACCAGCACTGACAGCGGGCTAGACGTCCTACCCGCCGCCGCCCTATTCGCCGGGGGCGAAAGTCACCGCGGCACTGTTGCAGCTGTTGGCGTTCTTCGGATTCCTGGGGTTCGGTCGCGTACATCTGCGCCACACCGGGCTGGGCCTGGTGCGGTCGACCGCTGCGCGACGGCACCTGACCGACCGGCGCACCCGTGCGTCACACGGTTTTTCGTTGGCGGCAACCATTCCTGAGGGAGTCGACTCAGCCGGCCCGACTATGCTGGCGCCGTGAATAGACGCGGAAAGATCGTCTGCACTCTTGGTCCCGTGACTCACTCCGCGGAGATGGTCCGGGCACTGGTCGACGCGGGCATGGACGTGGCCCGCCTGAACTTCAGCCACGGTGATCACAAAGACCACCAGGCGTCCTACGAGTGGGTGCGTGCCGCCTCGGATGCGACCGGCCGGGCGGTCGGTGTGCTTGCCGACCTGCAGGGCCCCAAGATCCGGTTGGGGCGTTTCGCCGACGGACCCGTTTACTGGGCCAACGGTGAGACGGTGCGGATCACCGTCTCCGACTGCCCCGGCGACCACGACCGGGTGTCGACCACCTACAAGCAGTTGGCCGCTGATGCCGCTCCGGGCGACCGGGTGCTGGTCGACGACGGCAAGGTCGGCCTGGTGGTGGAACACATCGACGGTGACGACGTGGTCTGCACGGTCACCGAGGGCGGTCCGGTCAGCAACCACAAGGGCATTTCGCTGCCCGGCATGAACGTCTCCGCGCCGGCGCTGTCCGAGAAGGACATCGAGGACCTGGAGTTCGCGCTGGAGCTCGGCGTCGACATCGTGGCGCTGTCGTTCGTGCGCTCGCCGTCGGACGTGGAACTGGTGCACGAGGTGATGGACCGGGTCGGCCGTCGCGTCCCGGTGATCGCCAAGATGGAGAAGCCGGAGGCCATCGAGAATCTCGAGGCCGTGGTCCTGGCCTTTGACGCGGTCATGGTGGCTCGCGGTGACCTAGGTGTGGAACTGGCACTCGAAGAGGTGCCGCTGGTGCAGAAGCGCGTCATCCAGGTGGCACGCGAGAACGCGCGCCCGGTGATCGTGGCGACCCAGATGCTGGAGTCCATGATCGAGAACTTCCGGCCCACTCGGGCGGAGGCCTCCGACGTGGCCAACGCGGTGCTCGACGGCGCCGACGCGGTGATGCTGTCCGGGGAGACCGCGGTGGGCAAGCACGCCCTGGATGCCGTGCGCACCATGAGCCGGATCATCTGCGCGGTGGAGCAGAACTCCACGGCGGCACCGCCGTTGACGCACGTGCCGCGTACCAAGCGGGGCGTGATCTCGTTCGCGGCACGCGAGATCGGTGAACGCCTGGATGCCAAGGCATTGGTGGCGTTCACCCAATCGGGTGACACCGTGCGGCGGCTGGCCCGACTGCACACCCCGCTGCCGTTGCTGGCGTTCACCGCACTGCCCGAGATCCGCAGCCAGTTGGCGATGACCTGGGGGACTGAGACTTTCATCGTCCCGCAGGCACACACGACCGACGGGATGATCCGCCAGGTGGACAAGGCGCTGCTCGACCTGGGTCGTTACGAGCGCGGTGATCTGATGGTGATCGTCGCGGGCGCTCCGCCGGGAACCGAGGGCTCGACCAACATGATCCACGTGCACCGTCTCGGGGAGGACGACATCTAGTGACGGCCGAGCCGAACACGGATCTCGAGGAGCTGCTGGCCGTACTGGATCTCAAGAGTGCCGATGACGACGTGTTCGTCGGATCGCACCCGAGCAAGACGCCGTTGCGCACGTTCGGCGGCCAGTTGATGGCGCAGTCGTTCGTCGCCGCCAGCCGCACCGTGGCCGAGCACCTGCCGCCCGGTGCACTGTCGGTCCACTTCATCAACGGTGGTGATCCGGCCCGCGACATCGAATTCCGGGTGCACCGGCTGCGCGACGAACGCCGGTTCGCCAACCGCCGCGTCGACGCGCTGCAGGGTGACACTTTGATCGCGACGTCGATGGTCTCCTACCTCTCCGGGGGGAGCGGGCTGGAGCACAGCATCGAGGCGCCCACGGTCGCCGAGCCCGAGTCGTTGCCCCGACTGCGCGAACTGCTCAACGGCTACGAGGAAGTCGTCCCGGGCTTCGTCAAGGCGCCGCACCCGATCGAGTGGCGCTACACCAACGACCCGGCCTGGGTGATGCGCAACAAGGGTGGTCAACTGGGCCACAACCGAGTCTGGGTCAAGGCCGACGGGGTTATCCCCGAGGACCCCGTGCTGCACACCGCGATGATGGTCTATTCGTCGGACACCACGGTGCTCGACTCGATCATCACCACCCACGGGCTGTCATGGGGCTTCGACCGGATCTTCGCGGCCAGTGCCAACCACACGCTGTGGTTTCACCGGCCGATTCGGTTCGACGACTGGGTGCTGTACGCGACATCGTCGCCGGTGGCGGCGGACTCCCGCGGTTTGGGCACCGGACACTTCTTCGACCGATCCGGGCAACTGTTAGCCACCGTCACGCAAGAAGGCGTGCTGAAGTACTTCCCGAGCTCGAAGCGCTGATATAGATCGCTGGCGGGAACCTGCGTCGCCCGGCTGCGCCGCGCTCGCAGTTCCCGCTAGGCCGGCATCAGCGCGGAGTCGGATTCCTCCTGCACCATGGGTGCGTCGGCACCGCTGCCGAAGGTGTTCTCGAAGTGCTCACGGAACCGTTCGGTGCACTGCTGCTGGGCGTCGGTGTCCGAACCGGCCTTCGACATGCACGCCACGTAGTCGCCGGCGCCGGCGGTCCGCCAGATGCCGACGTAGACGAAGATGCAGCCGATACCGGCGATCACCGCCAGCGCACCCAACACGATCCCAGCAAGAGCGACGCCGCCGTTGTCGGCCTCGCCGCGCTTGGCGCGGCCACGGCCGATGATGCCGAGCACCACCGCTGCCAGGCCTAATCCCACGCCACCGATCACCGACAACGCGGTCACGATGCCGGCGATCGCCACGATCAGGGCCGCGATGCCCACACCATTCTTGAGCACTGGAGGCGCCGCAGGCGGCGGGTAGCCGGGGTATTGCCCGGGCGCCGGATAGGAGTAGGGATAGCCCGGCGGCGGGGGATAGCTGGGACCGGGTGACGGCCAGGATTGCTGAGACTCAGGCGATAGCGAGGGCATGCCGGACTCGGGCATTGAGCAGACTCCAGATCAGAGCTTCACGCAGGTATCAAAATAGGTCAGAACCCAAGGGTACCCGCGACTGGGCGAACAGGCCGCGGTCCGTCTGTCTCGGCTACCCTTCCGACAGCGCGGTAGCGACGTTGTGGGATGCGCTCCGAATCTTGAGCGCGGTGACGATCTCGACGATGCCGATGACGATCAGCCAGCTGCCAACGACCAACGCCAGCACCCACAGCGACGCGAACGGTGACGCCAAAGTCACCAGACCAGCCAACAGGCTGACCACGCCCATGAAGATCTGCCAGCCCCGGCCCGGCAGCGCCGGGTCGCTGATGGCCGCCACGGCGGTCGCCACCCCGCGGAAGATGAAGCCGACCGCGACCCAGATGGCCAGCAGCAACACCGCCAGGGCTTCTTCGTCGGAGTTGAAGTGACGGAAACACAGGACCGCCAGAATCACCGACGCGGTGCCACTGAGGAACAGCAACACCCGTCCGCCGGCAGACATGACGGGCAGGCTGAAAGCGAAGATCAACTGCGCGATGCCGGTGACGACCAGATACACACCGAACAGCACAGCAGCGGCGAGGATGGACCGTCCCGGCCAGACCAAGACCAGTACGCCCAAGACGAGGGCCAAGACACCAGAAACTAGTGTCGACTTCCACAGATTCGGCAGCAGGTTCGAAACCGATGTTTCCATGGCCGCAGTCTGGCACAGATGTCGCTTTCCGGCCGGGTATTGGTCCTCTTCAGCGACCGGAGACGACCTGCATGGTCTGCCTCGCATAGATCTCGGCTAGGAATTGCTCGACGGCTACCGCTGTATGCGCAGCCCGGGGCGAGCCGAAGATGTCGAAAGCATGCTGGGCCAAGGGCAACTCGGCATAGACCACCGGGCTCGTGCTGGCTTCCCGTAGCCGGTCGGCAAATGCGCGGCCCTGCTCCACCGGCACCAACGAATCATTGGTTCCGTGCAGCACGAAAAAGGGTGGCGCCTCTGCAGATAAGTACGTCATCGGGGACGCGTCGCGGTAGGTGTCGGGGAAGCGCCGCCGGCTCTGCTTGAACACGTAGGCCCCCAATGCCGGCGTCAGCAACGGGTGCAATCCGGTCTCGCCGGTGAAGTCGTAGATCCCGTAGAACGGGACCGCCGCCCGCACGCTGGTATCGGCGTCGGCGAAACCCGGCTGGAAACGCGGATCGTTGGCGGTCAGCGCGGTCAGGGCGCACAGGTGACCACCTGCGGAGCCTCCGGTCACCGCGACCCAATCCGGGTCGCCGCCATAGTCGGCGATGTGCGCCTTGGTCCACGCCAGGGCGCGCTTGACGTCGATGATGTGGTCGGGCCAGGTGGAGCGTGGGCTCAGCCGGTAGTTGATCGACACACACACCCAACCGCGTTCCACCAGGTGGGACATCAGCGGATGTGCTTGGCCGCGTTTGCTTCCCACCATCCAGGCCCCGCCGGGAATCTGCAGCAGAACCGGTGCGCGACCATCGCGGGGGAGGTCGCGATGCCGCCACACATCGAGGGTGTTGCGGCCGCCGTATTCGCCGTAAGGGATGTCGGAGTCGGTGGCATAGTCCTGGTAGACCCGCATCATGCGCACCACACCGGGTGCCTTGGCGATTTCCGCGTCCGGGCCCGGCCGCTTCCACAGGTCCCGGCTTTCGGTGCGTCGTCCCGCACCGAGTTCGGCGTCCAGTGCCGCGGTCAGCGGCTTATTGGCGGTACGCCCGGCGTAGTTCAGCCCCAACAGGCCCAGCCACGAGATCGCCGACAGCAGCCAGGTGGTCCGCCGAGCCCGCGGTGACAGCCGCCGGCTCACCGCCGCCAACGCCGCGGACTGGCCGGCGATGAGCTGCAACGGCAGCTCCGAAGCGAACAGGCCGAAGGCAAATGCGTACAGCGACGGATAACCGCGCTTGGTCAGCGGGCGATACCCGTTGAGGGTGGTGGCCAGACCGGCCAGCGAACCGAGCACGGCCAAAAGCCTTCGCATTGCGCTCCTTAGCGTTGTGGGACGACCTGCTTTCGGCACCCTACCGAAGCCGGCCGAAGGGCCCGGTCTGTGCGGCGGTCCCAGCTTCGCCTCTCCTGCGTCGAGGCTCGCTGAACCACCCGGTCTGTGCGGCGGTCCCAGCTTCGCCTCTCCTGCGTCGAGGCTCGCTGAACCACCGGGTCAGCCCGCTGGGGTCGCCGACAGAGATCGGGGCGCCGGGCCGTGGGAGGTCGGGGTACGGGCGTTGACCAGAAACCAGGTGCGCATGACGCCCTTGCCCTTGACGTCGACGTCGCCGCGCTCCTCGAACACGAAGTCGTCGTTGAGTCGCTCGTGGACCGCTTGCGGCACCTGGATGCGGTCCTGCGCGCCGGTCGACTCCATCCGGGAGGCGAGGTTCACCGCGTCGCCCCACACGTCGTAGAAGAACCGGCGGTTGCCGACCACGCCGGCCACTACCGGCCCGGTGGCCAGCCCGATCCGCAGCGACACCGGCCGGCCCAACGGATCGCGCAGCTCGGCGACGGTGGCGGCGATGTCGAGCGCCAGCCGCGCCAGCGCATGCAGATGATCCGGTCTGGGGTCGGGAACTCCACTGACCACCATGTAGGAGTCACCACTGGTCTTGATCTTCTCCAGGCCGTGCTGATCGACGAGCCGGTCCAGCCCGCTGTAGAGCTCGTTGAGGAACTCGACCAGCTGGCCCGGGTCGGTCTGGCTGGCCCGTCGGGTGAAGTCGGCGATGTCGGCGAACAGCACCGAGGCGTCCGGGTAGCTGTCGGCGATCACGTCCACCGCCGGGTTCTTCAGGCGATCGGCGACCGCCGTGGGCAAGATGTTGGCCAGCAGGGCCTCGGACCGTTCGTATTCAGCCTCCATCGCCGCTTCGGCGTGGGAGATCTCGCGCAGCGCGAACCAGACCGTGGCGACCACCATGAAGCATGCCGAGACGACCACCAGCACGTAGGACAGGTTGTGCAGCCACGCCGGCTGGTGCAGGTTGTCGGCGGGAACTGTGAACTGCAGGGCGATGGTCAGCGCCGCACCGATGCCGGCGACGACGGCGGCCAGCTTGATCCGGTCCACACCCAGAATCAGCACGCTGATCGAGGCCGCAGCTAGGAAGTACAACTGCATGCCCGACCCCGTTCCCACCACCCAGCAGACGACGGACGTCGTCAGATAGGCGATGGCGACGAAGGTCAGCGGTGCGATCAGCTCGCCGTAGCGGTAGAGCAGCGGGGTCAGGGCCAGGGCGGCGGCGGCCACCAGGTTGAGGGCACCGATCCACCAGTAGGTGGGGTCGGCCCAGATCTCCAGCATTCCCCAGCCCGCACTGATGGTCGCGGCCAGCGCCGCGGACACCTTGAGGATCCGCAGCCGCTGCGACAGTCGCGCCGCGTAATGGCGGGTCCGGGCCGGTATGCAATGGGTGCGCCGGTAGGGGCTCTGGGCCTCGGCCGGCACCGCGAGGAACCGCTTGACGGACACAAGCGACAGCCTAATCCGGTGAGCTGGGCCGTTGGTGGTTTCACCAGGTCGGAGGCTTGCGTCTAGGGTCAGCGCTCATGGTGATGCGTTCCATCGCGCTGTTCGTGTTGGCTGCCGTCGCCGAGATCGGCGGGGCCTGGCTGGTGTGGCAGGGAGTGCGAGAGCACCGCGGCCTGCTGTGGGCCGGCGCCGGGGTGATCGCCCTGGGGCTCTATGGCTTCGTGGCCACGCTGCAGCCCGACGCCCAGTTCGGCCGGATCTTGGCCGCCTACGGTGGGGTGTTCGTCGCCGGCTCGCTGGCGTGGGGGATGGCGTTCGACGGGTTCCGGCCCGACCGTGCTGACGTCCTGGGTGCGCTGATCTGTCTGATCGGGGTGGGCGTGATCATGTATTCGCCGCGCTGATCTCGATGCGAGCGGTGGTGAGTCGAGAAAAGATGTCGGTGGCGGTGGCGGTGGCGGTGACGGGGTCCGGGTCATGAGAAGAATTCGCATGGTGTTGGTCGATGCGGCGGCGGCGATCGCCGCCGCGGTCGGGACACCTCCCTCGTGGGCGGTACCGGGCATTCCGGGTAGAGAGGATGCGCACTGCCACAGCTACACGACGACCGCCCCTTAAGGCGGAACCGGCGAAAATCCGGCACCAGGACCGCCTTTGGCGTTGACGTCGTTCAGGATCGCGCTGAATAAGGTGAAACCGATATGGGTGCTCATCTCGGGAATCGGGCCAAGAACAGCGGTAGTCGAGCCCGTGCGGGTCATGCCGACGAGCTGGCCATTGACGGTCACCGGTGCCCCGTCGTCGCCTGGTTGCCACGCCGGTACGTTAGCTGCGACGAACCCCGGCTTGGGGCCTCCGAACTTAAAGGTGCCGCAGCCGAAACCGGTAGCGCCGCCTTGTGTGCACACCGGCTGTCCAAAGCGGTTGGGGTCTGGACCGATGCCGTTGATTGGGAACCCGGCGAAATTTGCGGTCGGGGCTACCTTGGCCGGGTCGAACTTGATTACCGCGTAGCCCAAGTCATTGTTGGCGTCGACCACGGTTCCGACGCCGGCAGGTCCGCCTTCGATGTCGACCGGGCTATTGGGACCCCCGCAACTTGATGCGGTCAATCCAAGCAGCCCGCCGGAGTAGTCGTGACCAATCGTGGTCAATGTGCAGTAAGTGCCGTCGACCATTATTCCTGCGCCGCCGCCGAGCAGTGCTGGGCTGTCTGCTGCGGCGATACCGGTCGCTGCGCTTATCAGAACGATCACAGCGGCAAGAATCGCCGCGAACCTTGCGACCATGCGCAGGGCTACAGCCCGATCGATGACGACAGGTCGGCAAACATCGACGGGTCAATAGCAGACGCGGGGTCGAAACCAGAGGCGAGGTCTCCGATCGAGGTGAAATCACCACCGGTCAGGAAGTGAGCCCCAAGGTCGATGAATTCCGACTGGATAGTCGATCCGATGGCGTCGTACTCGGGTCCCGAGATGCCGATCATCGCCGCAGTGATATCTGCCGTTGAACCGCTGCCGACTACGTTCCCCACGGCTTGGTCCGCGGCGAGTGCAGCCTCACTGGCTTGATCCCAGCTTTGATTCACGCTGGTGAACAGCGGGGTCAAAAGTTCGGACAGTGCACCATTGTCGTAGGACGACAGCGCTGCCTCCGCCGATCCCACGTTTGCAATGTTCTGCAACGTGCTGTCGTCAAACTGTATTGCGGTGGCCAACGCCGGCGCATATTGACCGAAGCTGCTGGCGGGAAGCTCGGACAATAGGTGGTTGGCGTCGATGTAGTTTGTGGTTGCGTCGCTTAACAAGCCAGCCGGGGTAGTGCCGGTTACGGAGGAAGCAAGGGCCGTACTGTCGGCGCCGGTCGCTATACCCGCTGGCACGGTGATGGGTTCCACCTTGGGGAATCCTACGAACAGGGTCGTGAACTCGGCATTGAGTTCGGCGGGGAGGACTTGAAAAATCTCAGTGCCGGCCAGATTAAGTCTGTCGAAGTATCCGGTTACTTCACCAGACAGGGTGGCCCCCGTCGCGTAGTCGCCCGCGTCAGCGGCATTGACGGAGGCGTTCACCGCTGAGAGCAGATCGCCGGAGGCCGTGGCGAGTTGGTTGTCGGCAGCGGCGAGCTGCGGGTTGGTTTGCAGAGTTTCAGATAGCCCGTCCTGTTGAGACTGAATTTGCGAGACCAGGTCGGCTTGGTTGTGCAGATCCGATACTTCAACTCCTATATTCGCCGCCTGATGTGCTGGAAGCAGCGAAGCATCGATACCGGAATAGCGGGTGGCAGCATCGTTGAAGTTGCCCTCAGCCTGAGTCAACGGGTCATCAATGGAATCGGCGCGGGCCGCCGGCATTCCGGCGGCTCCGATCATCGCCGCAGCGACCGCTGCTCCACCCGCCAAAGTCACACCGGCAGCCCAACGTTGGGCATTGTTGGCCATCGGGTCCCCTCCATTGCTTGCGCGCGAACCTGAGCCGGAATTGAGGCATTACGAAGGTTGACTGAGCTTAGGCCAGCTTCCTCAGGGATCAAGTTGACGCGGCTGTCCTCCAAGCAAATTCCCAGCGGTCGAAGGTTGCCCGCACACGCGACGGACTTGTCCGGTTACGGTGACGCGGCGGCCGCTTGGTTCATCAGCCGCATTATTTGTCTATCTCGATTGACTATAAATAGTCTAGCGCTATAGACTAAGGTGGTGATCGCGCCGGCGCCGACACGAGAAATCGTCAAGCAGCTCAAGAGGGCGGGCTTCGCCTCGCGCCCCGGCAAAGGCAGCCACACCATGTGGACCTGCCCGCATGGCAACTACAGCGTCTCCCTGGCCGACGGACACCGCACCATTAGCCCGGGCGTCCGCCGCCAGGTCGACACCGCGATCCAGACCTGCTCCACCAACTGCAAGGAGGACTGACATGCACACCTACGACGTCGACGTCACCCGCGACGACAGGTGGTGGATGATCGACGTGCCAGAGCTCAACGGGCGCGTCGGCGCTGACGGTGCGGTCAACCTCAGCACCAGCACCCAGGCCCGCCGGCTCGCCGATGTGCCTGGCGAAGCGGTCGATTTCATCTGCACCGTGACGGACTCGGCACCTTCCGAGGTCGGCGTGACGATCGCGATCAGAGTCGAGGGGATCGACGTCACCGCCGCGGCCGAGAAGGTTGCCCGCGACAAAAAGCGGGCGGATCAGCTCGCAGCCGCCGCTCAGGAGGAGGCGCGCTGCCTTGCGCGTAGTCTCGCGGCGCACGGGGTCGCTGTCCGTGATGTCGGCGTGGTGCTGGGGGTGTCATTCCAGCGCGCCCAGCAGCTCATCTCCGCATAGCCGAAATACCGGTGGTTCCGTGGGTGCCCTCGGTGAGATTCGAACTGTTTTCGAGCCGCTGATCAGCGGGCCGGACACCCGTTTACCTGCACATTTACATCACAGCAGATCACCTGAGTTATCTGTAACTGTGGGCAGAATGTGGGCACGGCGTGGGCAGCTGGTCGACGAGGTTGACGAACAGATCAATCCGATTTCGACCGAGAGGAACACCAATGATCCAGACGCCACCCCACCATCCCCTTGATGTCGGGCCTGCCACACCCGCACCGGGCTGGTGCCTACCAGGCACTGAACCGGACTGGGTTGCATGCACCGCGGCGGCCGGCGGCGGGTATGCCTGCATGTGGAGTCGCAGTCTCGGTGACTGCTGCCTACACATCGGTTGCGAGGACGAGGTGGTTGCCGGCCGGGTGCTGCGGTCGGAACCGCGGATCTTCGGTACTGAGGAACCCGACAGCGGGTGGACGGCGCGGCAAGCGCGGGAGCTCGCGCGTCAGCTCGTCGCCGCCGCGGACCTGATCGACCAGGCGGCAGCACTGTGTGAGCCGCCCGGTCGTCCAGCTGGTCGATGACAGTGCGCGGGCACCTTACTGGTACGAGGACCGCCAGGTAGTACCAGACTTGCTTCCGGTGCGCGTGGTCGAGTGGCGAATCTGGCAGCGAGGCCAGTCTTTGTCGGGGCGCACTGTCGACGAGCGTGTCACCGCGGTTCTGCGCTGTGCTGAGTGGGCGAAAGCCGCCCCTGAGTCGATGCGGCCAGATCAGACCTCGGGATGGCTTGCTTCGGGCGACTGGTCCATGAACACACGGTGGACGTACTACACGGCCGTGGCGGCGTGGTTTCGGTGGCTCGCCACGATGGAGTACCGCGCCGACAACCCAATGGCGAAGGTAGGCCGGCCGAAGCGGCCTCGCGGCGAACCTCGCCCAGTCTCCGACGAGAACATTCGACGCCTGCTGCGCTCGCGGATGCATCGCCGAACTCGAGCAATGGTCCTCCTGGGCGCCATGGAGGGCTTACGCGCTCACGAGATCGCCAAGGTCAAGGGTGAGCACCTGGACTTGATCGACCGGACGATGATCGTGACCGGTAAGGGCGGCGTGACCGCAACTCTGCCGATCCATCATCTTGTCGTTGAGATCGCCTACCAGATGCCACGCAAGGGCCCATGGTTTCCGGGGCCCGATCGCGGCCACCAGCGGCGCGAGTCGGTATCGGGAACGATCAAGGATGCGATGGTGCGCGTCGGCGTACCCGGCTCAGCGCACTGTCTGCGGCATTGGTTCGGGACCGCCCCGGTTCGGGCCGGCGTCGATCTGCGCACCGTGCAGACGTTGATGCGGCACCAGAACCTCTCGTCGACAGCTGTCTACACCGCTATCGCAGACGAGCAGCGCGCCAAGGGGATTCAGCTGCTCGATCCGTTCGGCCTGGCAACAATGGAGCCGTCCAAGGTCGATGCAGGGACGACGATCGAGGATCTCCGAAGTCAAGCGGCCGAGCTGCTCGCTGCGGCCGAGCGACTGGAGGCGTCCGAGCGCAGGGAAATCAGGTAGGCGGCGGGGGTCGACGTACTACCGTTCAGACGTTACGCGAGAGAGGAAACGAGTCATGGCTGTCGATGATGACGCGACTCAGGAGGCACCGGCCGACGCGCCGTTGCCCACCACTGAGCTGGACCCGGCCGTGACCGCGGCAGCTGGCCCGGTGGCCTACAGCGACCACACCAGCAGCATGCCCGTCGTCGACTACCGGCCACCGCAGGTTCGGCCAGCATGGATCGTCGGGTTGGCGCTGCTCGCGGCCGGCGTGATGATGGCGACTGCGGCGTTCTTCCTCAGCCGCACCACCGCGCCACCGGAGCCGGCTGTCCCTGCACCGGCAGCCTCCACGACCCCTCCGCCGCCGGTCGCGGCGCCTCCGCCTGAGCCTGTCGCCCCGCCGCCGGTCGCCGCCGTGCCGCCGGCCCCACCAACAGCTGCAACGACGTCGGTGCCGCCGCTGGCTACACCGCAGGCGCGGATCGCCGAGCCGATCATCTGCTCACTGCACTACCAGTACCCGCAGATGCAACCGGTGGACCTGGCGTTGACCCTGGTCGACCGGGGCATCTACAACGACTACGACGAAGCCTCGTTGGTCGTCGGCCTGGTGCTCAAGGACGGCTGCCACGGAATCTGACGGTGATGCATAACCCATGCATAAACACCGTCAGAGCCCGTTGGTCGTTTGCTGGCGGGGCGACCAAGTTTGCTGGAGCTTGCTGGCGCGGCACGTTTTATGCATGGATATGCATGATGCATGCATGAATTAGGTTGGGGCCGAGTCGATCTCGGATCGCGATCCGAGCGCGCAGTGCGGTGGTGCTGTAGGGGCAACTGGTGGTTTCCTTTGCTTCCGGTGAGGGTTGGCGGCGGGCGCTGAGCGCTGTCCGGTGCTGTGACCGACCGATGGGAGGAGATGGCCCACGGCCGGTCCGGTCAGCTTCTGAGCGCCCTCCGCTACCCGGTTCTATGCCGCGGCGGTACCGACCGACACGACGCCGAGGGGCCGGTACACACTGACGCCGAACCGGCCCTCAACACGGCAGCGGAGGTAGTTCTTCGAGCAGTCGTCGGACACCGCATCCGACCAGCGGGTGTCGATGTTGCCATCGTGGTCGACGCTGACCGCGCTGCCGTCGAGCAGGACCGCCGTCTTGGCCGGCAGCACCGTGGACAAGACGGCCTGCACTCCCCACAGGCGGCGGGCGGTCGCATCGACCGGCACGCCGCGAACGTCGGTCGCCCCCTCGGTGACCGAGAGCAGCTCGACGGGCTTCCCAGTCTGTCGCGGAGATGATCAGCAGGTCGGCGCTCATGCCCTGCGATTCGAGCTTGGCGATGCCCTTGCGGATCGAGGTCAGGATGTCGGTGGCGAATGTCTGGGTCTGGATTCCCGAGGTTGCCAGGATGCCTCGCAGCGCTGGCGCGGTGCCGTTGCCGTTGACAACCTGGTTCTCGATGGCGACCTGCAGCCCGTAGAGCATTTCGTCGGCGACGAACTGCTCGAGGTTGGCGTTGTCGCTCAGTGCGTAGTGCGGGATCTGCTCGGACAGGTGCGCGATGACCTGCAGCTTGGCTTCTTTCTCGGGCCAAGGAGATCAAGGCCAGCGACAGCGGCGAGGCGACTACGCCGGTATTCCCGCGGGTGACCGCACATGCGTTGCGGCACACGGCGGCGTCTCTGGCGATCTCGGCCGGCGCGAACGTAAAGGTGGTGCAGCGGATGTTGGGGCACGCCTCGGCGGCCATGACCCTGGACGTTTACGCCGACCTATTCGACGACGATCTCACCGCTGTTGCCGACAAGTTAGACGAAAGTGTGGGCAAAATGTGGGCACGGAGGGCAGATATCGGCAGCTAGCTACCGCTAAAACCTCGTCTACCAGCCAATATGTCGATACAACTTGAGTGCCCTCGGTGAGATTCGAACTCACACTGCACGGGTTTTGAATCCGTTTCCTCTGCCAGTTGGGATACGAGGGCCCCGCGCTGACGCGCGGCTTCCTACCTTAGACGATGCCCCTCGGGGTTGCCCCAGCCGGCAGCCACGACAGAATAGGGGGATGACCGACCCGACGTCCGACAGCAGCCCACGCCCCACCCGACGGGTGCTGATCGCCGAGGATGAGGCGCTGATCCGGCTGGATCTCGCCGAGATGCTGCGCGAAGAAGGCTACGAGGTGGTGGGCGAGGCCGGCGACGGTCAAGAAGCCGTCGAGCTGGCCGAGCTGCTGCGCCCGGATCTGGTGATCCTCGACGTGAAGATGCCGCGCCGCGACGGCATCGACGCGGCCTCGGAGATCGCCGCCAAGCGGATCGCACCGATCGTCATCCTGACCGCGTTCAGCCAGCGCGACCTGGTCGAACGCGCCCGCGACGCCGGGGCGATGGCCTACCTGGTCAAGCCGTTCACCGCCGGTGACCTGGTCCCGGCCATCGAATTGGCGCTCAGCCGGGCCGAGGAGATCACCGCTTTGGAACGCGAGGTCAGCAACCTGTCCGACCAGCTGGAAACCCGCAAGCTCGTGGAGCGGGCCAAGGGCGTGCTGCAGACCGCGCACGGCTTCACCGAGCCCGAGGCCTTCAAGTGGATTCAGCGCGCGGCGATGGATAAGCGGACCACCATGCGGCAGGTGGCCGAAGTGGTGCTGGAAAACGTCGAGGCCCCGGTCAACCCACCGGCCTGACCGCCACGCCACCAGCGGAGCTGAGCCCCGCCGCGCTGGTTCAACCAGTACGCTCGATGACGTGCAGCGCAGAATCATGGGCATTGAGACTGAGTTCGGTGTCACCTGCACCTTCCACGGTCATCGGAGGTTGTCGCCCGACGAGGTGGCGCGCTACCTGTTCCGCCGGGTGGTGTCTTGGGGACGTAGCTCGAATGTGTTCCTGCGCAACGGAGCTCGGTTGTATCTGGATGTCGGCAGTCACCCCGAGTACGCCACCGCCGAGTGCGACAACCTGATTCAGCTGGTCACTCACGACCGGGCCGGTGAACGCGTACTCGAAGACCTGCTGATCGACGCCGAGCAGCGGCTGGCCGATGAGGGCATCGGCGGCGACATCTACCTGTTCAAGAACAACACCGATTCGGCCGGCAACTCCTACGGCTGCCACGAGAACTACCTGATCGTGCGGGCCGGGGAGTTCTCCCGGATCTCCGACGTGCTGCTGCCGTTCCTGGTCACCCGCCAGCTGATCTGCGGCGCCGGCAAGGTGCTGCAGACCCCCAAGGCCGCCACGTTCTGCCTGTCCCAGCGTGCCGAGCACATCTGGGAAGGCGTCTCGAGCGCCACCACCCGATCCCGGCCGATCATCAACACCCGCGACGAACCCCACGCCGACGCCGAGAAGTACCGGCGCCTGCACGTCATCGTCGGCGACTCCAACATGTCCGAGACCTCGACCCTGCTCAAGGTGGGCAGCGCGGCGCTGGTGCTGGAGATGATCGAGGCCGGGGTGTCCTTCCGGGACTTCTCGCTGGACAACCCGATCCGGGCGATCCGCGAGGTCAGCCACGACGTCACCGGCCGGCGCCCGGTACGCCTGGCCGGCGGACGCCAAGCCGGTGCTCTGGACATCCAGCGCGAGTACTACGGGCGGGCCGTGGAGTACGTCCAGACCCGAGCCAGCAACCCGCAGCTTGAGCAGGTCATCGATTTGTGGGGCCGCCAGCTCGACGCCGTCGAAACCCAGGACTTCGCCAAGGTGGACACCGAGATCGACTGGGTGATCAAGCGAAAGCTGTTCCAGCGCTACCAGGATCGCTACAACATGGAGCTGTCCGATCCCAAGATCGCCCAGTTGGACCTGGCCTATCACGACATCAAGCGCGGGCGCGGGGTGTTCGATCTGCTGCAGCGCAAGGGATTGGCCACCCGCGTCACCACCGACGAGGACGTCGACGAGGCCGTCGACACCCCGCCGCAGACCACCCGCGCCAAGCTGCGCGGCGAATTCATCAGTGCCGCACAGGCAGCCGGCCGCGACTTCACCGTCGATTGGGTGCACCTCAAGCTCAACGACCAGGCCCAGCGCACCGTGCTGTGCAAGGACCCCTTCCGGTCGGTCGACGAGCGGGTCAAGCGCCTGATCGCCAGCATGTAGCGCACCAGCGATGACTCAGCTCAGCGGCCTGGCCGCGCTCATCCCGCTAGGCATAGCGTTGGCCGGCTCACCGGCCGCGCACGCCGACAGCGTGGTCATCTGCCAGTTCAGGGTGGCAAAGCCGTTCGTCTACTCGGTCAACGGTGCCGACTACATGGGCAGCCGCGTCGACGTCAGCGATTGCCGGACCGATCTGCCCGGCACGCCGCTGACCCTGCAAATGCACTTGACCGCCTCCGGCGCGCCGCTGGAGTTGGCTGGTCCGTCGCACACCCTCACCTACTCCGAAACCCGTGCGGTGCACAACGGCGACAGCTTCTCGGTTGCGTTCCCCAACGACGAGCGGCTAATGCCGCTGTACCCGGGTGTCTACGGCGCCAAGATGACGGCTCGTACCGACCGTCCGGGCGAGCCACGCGCCGAAGACCCTGAATTCTCGGATTACCAGTGCAGCACCTGGGACTTCCCGGGAATGACATGCGCGCCGGCGACCCACAGTTGAATGACCACCCAACCCGCGAGCCTTATCCTTTCTTGTCATGGCGACCGCGAAAGTCGAGCGACTCCTCAATCTCGTCATCGCGTTGCTGGCTACCCGCAGCTACCTCACCGCCGAGAAGATCCGAGCCACCGTGGTCGGCTACGGCGACAGCCCCAGCGACGACGCGTTCTCGCGGATGTTCGAGCGCGACAAGAACGAACTGCGTGACCTGGGCATTCCGCTGGAGACCGGCAAAGTGTCCGGGTTCGACACCGTGGACGGCTACCGGATCAACCCCGACACCTACGCCCTGCCGGCCATCGACCTGACCCGCGAAGAAGCCGCCGCGGTCGCGGTCGCGGTGCAGCTGTGGCAGTCCCCGGAGTTGCGTGCCAACGCCGAGGGCGCGGTGGCCAAGCTGCATGCCGCCGGCGTCGAAGTGGACCCGAATCAGGCCGACGTGCTAGTGGCGCCGCCGACAGCGCTGCCGGGCATGCACCGGGCCGAGCCGGCGCTGGGCGCGCTGATGGACGCCGTCCAGGCGGGGCAGGCCGTGCAGTTCGGGCACCGCCCCTCACCGGTTGAGCCGTATGTCACCCGCACCGTCGAGCCGTGGGGAGTGGTCACCCACGCCGGACGCTGGTATCTGGTGGGCCACGATCGCGACCGCAACGCAGTACGCACCTTCCGGATGTCGAGGATCGCGCCGGAAGTTCACCCCATCGGGCCGACCGATGCCGTCAGCCGACCCGACACCGCCGATCTGCGCGCGATCGTCGCCGACGCCGTCGGCGATGCACCCAGCGGGCTGCAGGCCCGCATCTGGGTCGCCGATGGCCGCGCGGTGGCGCTGCGCCGGGCCGGCACGGTATTGAGCCGGCAGGCGCTGGCCGGCCGTGACGGCGACATCATCGGCGTGGACATGGGAACCCATGACCGGCTGGCCCGGGAGGTCGCCGGATATGGGGCCGACGCCCTCGTGTTGGACCCGCCCTCGCTGCGCGACGACGTGGTGGCGCGCCTGACCGCTCGCGTGGGGGAGGTGCCGGTATGACCCAGCTGTCCAAACGCCTGGTCCGGCTGCTGAACATGGTGCCGTATCTGAAGGCTCGCCCCGGGATCAGCAAGGAACAGGCCGCCGCCGAACTCGGCGTGAGCCTCAGCCAGCTGCAGACCGATCTGGAGCAGCTGGTGATGTGCGGCCTGCCCGGCTACGGGCCCGGCGAACTGATCGACGTGACGTTCTACGAAGACCGTCTCGACGTGTTCGAATCCGCCGGCGTCGATCGGCCGCTGCGGCTGACCTCGCGGGAAGCCACGGCCATGCTGATGGCCTTGCGCACCCTGGTCGACATGCCCGGCATCGTCGACCCGCGGGCCGCCCGCAGCGCGATCGCCAAGATCGAGGAGGCCGCCGGGGCTGCGGCACCCGTGGCGCCCACCTCCGCCACGCACGACGAGTCGGCCGCCGACTTTGTCCGACAAGACGTCGTCCGCGACGGCGTCCAGCAACACCGAGCGCTGGCGATCGACTACTACGCGGCATCGCGCGACAGCGTGTCGCAGCGGATCGTGGACCCGATCCGGGTGGTGCTGATCGGCGCGCACAGTTACTTGGAGGCCTGGTGTCGCGAATCCGAGGGGGTGCGGCTGTTCCGGTTCGATCGCATCGACGGCGCCCGGCTGCTCGACGAGCCGTCGGCGCCGCCGGAGCCGGCACGCCAAGCCGAAACCGACACCTCACTGTTCGACGCCGACCCGTCACTGCCGGTCGCGATCGTGCGGGTCGCGCCCTCGGCGGCGTGGATGTTCGAGTACTACCCGATGCAGGCCCTCGGCGAGCTGGCCGACGGCTGGCGGGAAGCCCAGCTGACGTACGCGTCGCAGGAGTGGCTGATCCGGCTGCTGCTCGGTATGGGCGACGAGGTGCAGGTGATGGCGCCGGAGTCGGTGGTTGACGGGGTGCGTGACGCCTCGACCGCCGCACTGGCAATGTACGGTTCCAGCTTCGCCTCTCCTTCGTCGAGCCTCGCTGAACCGCCCGGTTAATGCGGCGGTTCCAGCTTCGCCTCTCCTTCGTCGAGCCTCGCTGAACCGCCGGGTTAATGAGCTGCGGTAGCATCGTGTCGACGTCTGGAGGTAACCAAAGTGAACGCTTTAGGACCGTCGCACCTGGCGATCCTCGCCGTCGCCGTGATCATTCTGTTCGGCGCCAAGCGACTGCCCGATGCGGCACGCTCGCTGGGTAAGTCGCTGCGCATCTTCAAGTCCGAGGTCCGCGAGCTGCAGAACGAGAGCAAGCCGGATTCGACTGCCACCTCGACCACCGTCCAGTCCGAGCGGGTCGATCCGCCGGCGGCCGGCGGCCAGTCGGCGTAACCCGGTCCCGCCGTCGCGGCGACCGCGCCCCATTCGACTGTGCGCACGCTCGGAGTTCTGCGGCGGCTCGACCCCCGTCAGCGGCGTAGCCGCACCAATCCCGACGGGACGATGTCGCTCGTCGACCACCTGCGGGAGCTTCGTACCCGGCTGCTGATCTCGATGGCCGCGATCGTGCTCACCACGATCATCGGCTTCATCTGGTACACCCAACCGCTCTTCGGGCTGGAAAGCCTCGGCGAGTGGCTGCGTCACCCGTACTGCGAGCTGCCGGCATCCTCGCGCGCGTCGATCGCACCCGACGGGCAGTGCCGGCTCCTTGCCACCGCGCCGTTCGACCAATTCATGCTGCGGCTCAAGGTGGGCTTGGCCGCCGGAATCGTGCTGGCCTGCCCGGTCTGGTTCTACCAACTGTGGGCGTTCATCACTCCCGGCCTCTACCGCAAAGAGCGGCGCTTCGCGGTGGTGTTCGTCGTCTCGGCGGCCGTGCTCTTCGTCACCGGCGCCATCCTGGCCTACCTGGTGCTGGCCAAGGCGCTCGGATTTCTGCTGACCGTCGGCAGCGACGTCCAGGTGACCGCTCTGTCGGGCGATCGCTATTTCGGGTTCTTGCTGAATCTGCTGGTGGTGTTCGGCATCAGCTTCGAGTTCCCGCTGCTGATCGTGATGCTCAACATGGTCGGCGTTATCAGCTACGCCCGGCTCAAGGAGTGGCGGCGCGGGCTGATCTTCGCGATGTTCGTATTCGCCGCGTTCTTCACGCCGGGCTCGGATCCGTTCTCGATGATCGTGCTCGGCTGCACGCTGACCCTGTTGCAGGAGTTCGCCATCCAGATCGCCCGGCTGCACGACAAGCGCAAGGCCAAGCGGGAGGCAGCCACCGCGCTCGCCGACGACCAAGCCTCGCCCATCGAAGCGCCCACACCGGTCACTACGCCGCATGAGTAGTCCGCCGGAGACCCCCGGACAGACCGAGCTGAGTCGGTTCACCGCGGAACTGCCCTTCGGACTGGACGGCTTTCAGCATCGGGCCTGCGAGGCTCTGCAGGACGGTCGGGGAGTGCTGGTGTGTGCGCCCACCGGCGCCGGCAAGACCGTCGTCGGCGAGTTCGCGGTCCACCTGGCGCTGGCCGGCGGTGGAAAGTGCTTCTACACCACGCCGATCAAGGCGCTGAGCAACCAGAAGCACACCGATCTCGTCGCCCGCTACGGCAAGGACCGGGTCGGGCTTTTGACCGGCGACCTGTCGATCAACTCGAATGCGCCGGTAGTGGTGATGACTACCGAGGTGTTGCGCAACATGCTGTACGCGAATTCTCCTGCACTGCAAGGGCTTTCCCATGTAGTCATGGACGAGGTGCACTTCCTGGCAGACCGGATGCGCGGTGCGGTGTGGGAGGAGGTCATCCTGCATCTGCCCGAGGAGGTGCGGCTGGTCAGCCTCTCGGCGACGGTCAGCAACGCCGAGGAGTTCGGCGGCTGGATTCAGACAGTGCGCGGCGACACCTCCGTCGTGGTCGACGAACATCGCCCGGTGCCGCTGTGGCAGCACATGATGGTCGGCAAACGGCTCTTCGATCTTTTCGGGTCCCGGCCAGATTCCGATGGTCGCGCCGCTGGAGGCCGGCCGCATGTCGATCCCGAGTTGTTGCGCCACATCGCCCATCGCCGCGAAGCTGACCGGCTCACCGACTGGGGCAGCTCCGGCCGCCGACGGCACGGCGGTTCGGGCCGCCCCGATCGGCCGACCTTCCGGCCGCCGATGCGCCCGGACGTGATCGCGGTCCTGAACACCGCGGGTCTGCTGCCGGTGATCACCTTCGTGTTCTCCCGGGCCGGCTGCGACGCCGCGGTCAAGCAGTGCCTGCGCTCGCCACTGCGGTTGACCACCGAGTCCGAACGGGCCCGTATCGCCGAGGTGATCGACCACCGCTGCGGTGATCTGGCCGACAACGACCTGGACGTGCTGGGTTACTACGAATGGCGTGAGGGACTGCTGCGCGGCCTAGCCGGCCACCACGCCGGGCTGCTACCGGTGTTTCGTCACACCGTCGAAGAGCTGTTCGCCGCGGGCTTGGTCAAAGCCGTGTTCGCCACCGAAACCCTGGCGCTGGGCATCAATATGCCGGCCCGCACGGTGGTGCTCGAACGGCTGGTGAAGTTCAACGGTGAGCAGCACGCCGCGCTGACGCCAGGGGAGTACACCCAGCTGACCGGCCGGGCCGGCCGGCGCGGCATCGACGTCGAAGGCCATGCGGTGGTGCTGTGGCACCCCGGGGAGAGCACTGCCGACCCCGACCAGGTAGCCGGGCTGGCCTCCACCCGCACCTTCCCGCTGCGCAGCTCGTTCGCACCGTCGTACAACATGACGATCAACCTGGTTCAGCACATGGGTCCCGAGCAGGCCCACCAGCTGCTGGAGCAGTCATTCGCCCAGTTCCAGGCCGACCGGTCGGTCGTCGGCCTGGTGCGCAGCGCCGAGCGCGGCGAGCGCACCCTGGACGAGATCGCCGCCGAGTTCGGCGGGCGCGACTCGGCAGTGCTCGACTATGCCCGGCTGCGGGCGAAGATCTCCGAACGCGAACGCGCCCACGCGCGGGCCTCGCGGTTGCAGCGCCGTCGGGCAGCCGGTGACGCCCTGGCAGCGCTGAGCCGCGGCGACATCATCAACCTCAGCCACGGCCGTCGCGGGGGACTGGCGGTGGTGCTGCAGGCCGACCGGGATTCCGACGAACCACGGCCGCTGGTGCTCACCGAGCATCGCTGGGCCGGCCGGATCTCCTCGGCGGACTATTCGGGTGCCGTCCCGCCGATCGGCACCATGAGCCTGCCCAAGCGCGTGGAACACCGCCAGCCGCGAGTGCGCCGCGACCTGGCCTCGGCACTGCGATCCGCGGCCGCCGGCCTGGTGGTTCCCAGCTCGCGCAAACGCCCCGGCGACGCGGACGACGACGCACCGGTGGATCCGGAGCTGGCGGCCCTGCGCCAGCGCATGCGCGACCATCCCGTGCACGACGCGCCGGACCGCGAAGCCCAGGTGCGTGTCGCCGAGCGCTACCTACGCGTGGAAGCCGACAACGCGCAGCTGCGCAGGAAGGTCGAGGCCGCAACCAATTCGCTGGCGCGCACCTTCGACCGGATCGTCGGGCTGCTGACCGAACGCGGCTTCATCGGTGAAGGCGCCGAGGGCGGCGATCCGAAAGTCACCGACGACGGCCGGATGTTGGCCCGGATCTACAGCGAGAGCGACCTTTTGGTGGCTGAGTGCCTGCGTACCGGGGCCTGGCAGGGCCTCAAGCCGCCGGAACTGGCTGCGGTGGTCTCCGCGGTGCTCTACGAAACCCGCGGCGCTGACGGGCCCGGCGGACCGCCGACCCTGGAGGCGCCCACCGAAGCGGTGCGCCGCGCGTTGCATCAGACCCGCAAGCTCTCAGCCGCGTTGCGGTCCGACGAGCGCCGGCACGGCATCAACCCGACCCGGGAGCCCGACGACGGGTTCGTCGCCGCGGTCTACCGGTGGGCCCGTAGCGGCGATCTGGCCTCGGCGCTGGCCGCGTCGGATGCCGCCGGCGGGGGAACGCCGTTGTCGGCGGGTGATTTCGTGCGATGGTGCCGGCAGGTGCTCGACCTGCTGGATCAGCTGCGGAATGCGGCACCCAGTGCGGAGTTGCGGGCCACAGCAAAACAGGCGATCGACACGGTTTTGCGCGGGGTCGTTGCCGTTGACGCCGGGTAGGCTGGTCCGGGCGCTACGGTGGAGAGCCGGCGGTGATCAGCACCCGCTACGTGAGAGGACTTGAGGAACAACGATGAGCGGACCGCAGGGATACGACCCGACGCAGCCGTGGCAGCCTCAGCAGCCCGGTCAGCCCGAGGACCAGGGCACCGGACAGGGTCCCGCGACCGGTGCTGAGCAGCAGTGGCAGCCGCCGGCCTACACGCCGCAGCAGTACCCCCAATACCCGCAGCAGGGCGCGTACCCGTCGGCGCCGCAGCAATATCCCGGCTACGGCCAGCCCGAGCAGTACGGTCAGCCGTCGCCGTACGGCCAACCGGGCCAGTACGGTCAGCAGTCGCCGTACGGTCAACCCGGTCAGTACGGACAGCCGGGGCAATATGGCCAGCCGGGCCAGTACGGTCAGTACCCTCAGCAGCCGGGCCAGTACCCGGCGCCAGGCACCGCGACCAAGCGCCCGTCCGGGATGGTCAGCACGGTGATCGCCGGGTGCGTGGGCATCGCCGTGCTGGTGCTGCTGGTGCTGGGCTTCTGGAAGCCCGGTTTCTTTGTGACCACCAAGCTCGACATCGACAAGGCCCAGGAAGGTGTGCAGCAGATCCTGGCCGACCAGACCAACGGCTACGGCGCCAAGAACGTCAAGGACGTCCGTTGCAACAACGGGCAGAGCCCGGTGGTCAAGCAGGGCGACACCTTCAACTGCGAGGTGAGCATCGACGGGACCAAGCGTCAGGTGACCGTCACCTTCCAGGACAACTCGGGCACCTACGAGGTCGGCCGACCCAAGTAGTCCCGCACTAACCGGGCCCGCCTAATCCGGCAGCGCGTCAAGCGCCCGCTGGAGCCGGGCAATCGAGGATCCGACGCCCAGGCGCTCCGCCAATTCGGCGACCCGCGCCGGGTCGGCGGCCACCCGCGGCAGGCTGTCCGACGGTGTCGACAACGTGACCGGCGCGTCAGTGGCCACGCGCACCACCGGACCGGCCGCCTCGATGTAGTCCTGCCCGGCCTGCAGTTTGGCCCGAACCCCTTTGGCCATAGGCGATCCCGGGTCAGCGGCGGCAGCCAGCACTGCCGCCAGCGAGCCGAACTGGGTCAGTAGGCCGGCCGCCGTCTTCTCGCCGATACCGGCCACCCCGGGCAACCCGTCGGAGGGATCACCGCGCAACAGCGCCATCTCGGCGTAGGCAGCCCCCGCCCGCTCCGGCGGCAGGCGGTAGCGTTCGGCCACCTCGTTCGGGCCGTATAGCGTCGCTTTGGCCAGACCCTGGCCCAGGTAGAGCACCGATACCGGCACCGGCTGGTCGGTGACCACCTGCAACAGATCGCGGTCACCGCTGACGACGACCACCGGATCCTGACGTTCGGTGGCCGCCAAGGTGCCCAGCACATCGTCGGCCTCGAAGTCGGGCGCCCCACCGGTGGTGATGCCGAACGCATCGAGCAGCTCGGCGATCATCTCCACCTGCGGGCTCAGCTCGTCGGGCACCTCTTCGACATCGGAATCATCGGAGACCTCTTCGGCCACCCGGTGAGCCTTGTAGGACGGAATCAGGTCCACTCGCCACTGCGGCCGCCAATCCAGATCCAGGCAGACCACCAGCCGCCCTGGGCGCTGGCGGGTGATCAGGGTGGCCACCGAGTCGAAGAAGCCGCGCACCGCGTTCACCGGCCGCCCGTCGGGTGCGGTGATCGAGGACGGCACCCCGAAGTAGGAGCGAAACCACATACTGGCACCGTCGAGCAACAGCACGGGAGCGGGCATGGCCCTCAGGCTAAAGCCTCGCGGGGGCGCGTCACCGCGCGAGGGGCGCCGTCATCCCGCTAAACGTGGCAGTACCTCGTCGCCCAGCCGGTTGACCCAGCCGACGGGGTCGGGGTTGCCGGGAATCGGTCCGGTGTTGATCAGGTCGAAGCCGAGTTCGGCGTACCGGTCCAGCGTGCGCAGGTAGTCATCGACGTCGGCGAAGGGGTCGGCGAACAGTCCCGCGGTGAGACGGATGTCGTCGAAGTCGCGGTTGACCGTGTCACAGTGCCGACGCAGCACCTCGAGTTTGTGCGGCAACTCCTCGATCGCGGCCGTGGTGTTCCAGACGTCGGCGTATTGGGCGACCAGGCGCAGCGTCTTCTTCTCACCCGAACCACCAATGAGTACCGGGGGCCGGCAGATCGGCTGGGGTGAGCAGATCGTTTCGGCGAGCTGGTAGTGCCTGCCCTGGTACGGGCCCTCGTCGGCGCCCCACATCTGCTGACAGATCTGCAGGGTCTCTTCGAGCATCTCGAATCGGTCGCGCACCGGCGGGTAGGGGATGCCCAGGGCGTGATGTTCGCGGTCGTACCAGGCGGCGCCCATTCCGAGCATGGTCCGGCCACCGGCCAGGACATCCAGAGTGGCGACCGTTTTGGCCAGTACCCCGGGATAACGGTAGGTGACACCGGTGACCAGCATGGTCAGCGTGATGCGTTCGGTGAGACCGGCCAGATATCCCAGCGAGGTGTAGCCCTCCAGGAACGGGTCCTCGGCTCGGCCGACGCCTTCCATCTGAAAGAAATGGTCAGCCAGCGTGAACATTTCGGCACCGACCTGTTCGGCGGCTTTGGCGGTCGCCGCGAGCGTCGGGCCGAGGCGCTCCGGCGCGCCGGGCAGGAAGTCGATGAAGTGGACGCCGAGTCTCATGATGTCTCCTTGCTTGTCGTCAGTCGTTGAGTCGGTCGAGCAGGGTCAGGGCTTCGTTGATCACCTGGCGCTCACCTTCGCTGTAGCGGTCCTGCATCGCGCGTACCAGCCATTCGTCGCGGACCTTGCGGTCGCTCTCGGCGCGACGGCGGCCGACGGCGGTCAATGCGATGAGCTGCCGGCGGCCGTCGTGGGGATCGGGGCGGCGTTCGATCAGGCCATGGCGGTCGAGTCCGGCCACGGTGGCGGCCATGGACTGGGGCCGCACCCGTTCGGCTCCGGCCAGCTGGCTGATCGACGCGGGCCCGTCTTTGACCAGTCGCAACAGCACCGCGGTCTGCGACGGTGTGAGGTCATCGGCTGTGGCGACCTCACGCAGGCGCCTGCGCAGCCTGCTGAACATCACGCGCAGGTCCCTGGCGGCGCGTACCGCCGATTCGTCAACCCCGGGCATATCAACAGTTTAAACTGAACAGTTATACCTGTCTAATTTACCGGCTGAGATCACTGCGAACCCGCGCGCACTAGCCTGGGGACATGTCTGCCCAACGCTTCGACAGCAGCGTCTACGCCCACCGCCTGAGCGCCGCGGCCGCCGCCACCGCGAACGCCGGTCTGGCCGGCATGGTGATCACCCCCGGATACGACCTGCGCTACCTGATCGGATCCCGGGCCCAGACGTTCGAGCGGCTCACCGCCCTGGTGCTGCCGGCCTCGGGTTCGCCCACCATGGTGGTGCCGCGACTGGAGCTGGCGGCGCTGCGGGAATCCGCGGTGGCCGACCTGGGTGTGGCGGTGCGGGACTGGGTTGACGGCGAGGATCCCTATCGCATGGTGGGCGAGGCGCTGGGCGGTGCAGCTTCGTCGGCGGTCGCTGTCACCGACGCGATGCCGGCACTGCATCTGTTGCCCCTGGTGGACGTGCTCGGCACCACGCCTGTCTTGGCGACCGGTGTCCTTCGTGACCTGCGAATGATCAAGGACCCCAGCGAGATCGATGCCCTGCGCAAGGCCGGCGCAGCGATCGACCGGGTGCACGCCCGGGTGCCGGAGTTCTTGGTGCCGGGCCGCACCGAAGCCGACGTCGCCGCCGACATCGCCGAAGCGATCGTGGCCGAAGGCCATTCGGAGGTTGCCTTCATCATCGTGGGTTCGGGCCCGCACGGCGCCGACCCGCACCATGAATGCTCCGAACGGGTGCTGCAGGCCGGTGACATCGTGGTCGTCGACATCGGCGGGCCGGTCGAGCCCGGATACCATTCCGACTCGACCAGAACCTACAGCCTAGGCGAGCCGAATCCCGAGGTAGCCCAACACTATTCGGTGCTACAGGAGGCGCAGCGGGCCGCGGTCGCCAGCGTTCGCCCGGGAGTGACGGCACAGCAGGTCGACGCGGCGGCCCGTGACGTGCTGGCGAAGGCCGGCCTGGCCGAATACTTTGTGCACCGCACCGGACACGGCATAGGCCTGTCGGTGCACGAAGAGCCCTACATCGTTGCCGGCAATGACGAGACGCTCCGGGCCGGGATGGCGTTCTCGGTCGAACCCGGCATCTACTTTCCCGGCAATTGGGGCGCCCGCATCGAGGACATCGTGATCGTCACCGCTGACGGCGTGGAATCACTGAACAGTCGGCCGCATGACCTGGTGGTGGTGCCGGTGCCGGAGTCGGCGGACTAGCGGTTGCCGCGGTCGAGCAGGTCGGCGGAACCCAACACCCGCTCCACCTGCACTTCGATCACCACTCGCTGTGGATTCACCCGCGGGGTGCGGTAGCGCTGGGCGTACCGCAGCTCGGCGTCACGAACCGCCGCGGGGGCGTCGTTGACAGTGGCGCTGCCTTCCAGCGAGAGCCAGCGTGCCCCGTCGACTTGGCTCAGCACGGCAACCCCGGCCCGTTCAGCGTTGACCGCCTTCTGCGAACCGCCGGTGGTGATCACCCGGGCGATGTGGGTTTTCGGATCAAAGGTGAAGCCCACCGCGACCACGTGCGGCGAATTGTCGGCGCGCAAGGTGGTCAGCATCGCCAGGTGGCGTTCGGTAAGAAACGCCAACGCGTCACTGGTCAGTCGAGTCGTCGCGTTCGCCATCACCGCCCACGCTAGCGCAGGCGATAATCTCAGCCGTGAACGACACGGTTGACGGGCCGGTGGTGATTTTCGGCGGACGCAGTGAGATCGGCATCGAGTTGGCGCAGCAGCTCGCGCCGGGGGCGACGGTGGTGCTGGCGGCACGCTCGGCGGATCGGCTCGACGCCGAAGTCACCGCGGTGCGCAACGCGGGCGCGGCCGCGGTACACACGAAAGAGTTCGATGCCGACGACGTGAACGCCCACGGCCCCTTGGTGGCGGAACTGATCGCCGAGCACGGCCCGATCGGTACCGCCGTGTTGGCATTCGGCGTGCTGGGCCATCAGACCCGGGCGGAGTCGGATGCGGCACACGCGGTGGCCGTCGTGCACACCGACTACGTCGCCCAGATCAGTTTGCTCACCCACCTGGCCGCGGCCATGCGGACCGCCGGGCGCGGCCGCATGGTGGTGTTCTCCTCGGTGGCGGGGGTGCGGGTCCGACGGGCCAACTACGTCTACGGCTCGGCCAAGGCCGGCCTCGACGGCTTCGCCAGCGGGCTCGCCGACGCACTCCACGGCACAGGTGTGCAGTTGCTGCTCGTGCGACCGGGTTTCGTCGTCGGCCGGATGACCACCGGCATGGACCCCGCTCCACTGGCGAGCACCCCGCGGCAGGTAGCGCTCGCGGCAGCCCGGGCACTACGCAAGCGCCGCCGGACCGTGTGGGTGCCGTGGGCGCTGCGACCGCTGTTCGCTACCCTGCGACTCCTCCCGCAATCTGCGTGGCGCCGTATGCCGCGTTAACAAAACCGGGAACCCGGCGCAGGGCCGCGACCGGCCGGTTAGTACGATGCAACGGAACGCGACATTCCTACGTTGTGGGAATAGACGAAGAACTTCGGTAAAGTTTTCTAACCTCTTCCCGCCTCACAGGACTAGAGTGTAAAACCATGGACGATCGGAACAAGGACCCCTCGGTCGTGCTGCCTTACCTGGTCGGTAGGCCGCTTCCGGCAACTGAGGTATACGAGGCCTTCGGCTACCGGAAATCTGCCTACTACAAGGCTGCACACGAAGGGCGTTTGATCACTGCCGACAACCTGATCCGGGTTGCCACCCACTTCGGCTTGAACGCGGTTGATCTGTTGGTCCGTTACGGACTGATCACCCGGGATGCCGTGACGGCCTTTGTGGATGCAGAGCAGCCGAAGTCCGAGCTACCCAAGCTTGCCGACTTGCACCCCATCGCAAGCCGCCCACCGCTGTAGCGGTTGGGCTGTTCGCCGCGGCGCCCGCTCCGCACTTTGAGCAGGTACGCGGGGCTCCGGGCGGGTAGGTTCGCGGTCATGGCCCCAACTTTCGCCCAGATCGCCAAGTCCGACTATTTGCTGCTGACCACGTTCACCAAGGATGGCCGGCCCAAGCCGACCCCGGTGTGGGCCGCGGCCGATGGTGACCGACTGCTGGTGATCACCCAGGAGTCGTCCTGGAAGGTCAAGCGAATCCGCAACACCCCGCGGGTGACCTTGGCGGTCTGCGATGTGCGGGGACGGCCCAAGGGCGAGGCCATCGAGGCCGTTGCCACAGTCTTGGACAAATCGGACAACGGCGCCGTCTATGCGGCAATCGGCAAGCGCTACAAGCTGATCGGGCCGGTGTTCAACTTCTTCAGCAAACTACGGGGCGGCATGCGCACCAACGTCGGGATCGCGTTGACCCCGCCCGGCGCCGAGTGATCGACTGCATCACATATAATGGACTTTGCTCATTGAAATGAGCATTGTTGGGTCGGAACCCCGACCTCTAGGAGCCACCATGGCCACCGTCACTTCCGATCAGATTCTCGGTGACATCGTCACCGCCGACCCGTCGTCCACCCGCATCCTCAGCCGGTTCGGGATCGATTTCTGCTGCCACGGTCAGCGGACTCTGGGTGCGGCGTGCGCCTCTGACGGAGTCGACGCCGACGAGCTGTTGGCCGCGCTCAACGCCACGTCACCGGGCCGGCCGGCTGACTGGGCGGAATACGACGACGCCTCGCTGATCGCCCACATCGTCAGCACCCATCACCGGTTCCTGTGGGATGAGTTCCCGCGGCTGGCAGAGTTGGTGGACAAGGTGGCGCGGGTGCACGGTCCTAACCATGGCGAGCTGCTGCGGGTCCGCGAGGTCTTCCATCAGCTCCGCAGCGGCATGGAACCGCACCTGCGCACCGAAGAGACCCTGTTGTTCCCTCAGATCAGCCTGCATGCTGGGGGATCGGGCCGACCGCTGCCCGACGAGGTGGGCACCGCAGTGGCCGAGAACCAGCAAGAGCATGACAATGCCGGGCATCTGCTGGCCGAACTGCGTGAGCTCACCAACGGCTACACCGCCCCGGTGGATGCCTGCGCCAGCTACACCGCGATGCTGGCCGGTCTGGCGGACCTAGAGTCCGATGTCCACCTACACGTACACAAGGAGAACAACGTGCTGTTCCCGCGGGTGCTGGCGGCGGCCGGCGGTCCAGCCTGAGCGGTCACGATTTGGGCCGTAGGTGCTCGCCGAAGAAGCCGAACACCCGCTCCCAGGCATCGGCGGTCGCAGCCACGGTGTAGCCGTGCCGGCCTGGAACCACATCATCGGCCCGAACGTTGGGATGGCATGGTGAGCGGTGTGCTGCGGATCTTCGGTCTCTACGCCCTAGTGGAGCTGGCGGCGGTTGCCGGGTTGATCTGGGCGATCGGCTTCGGCTGGACGACGTTGCTGCTGCTGGGCATCTTCCTGGCCGGACTGGTGCTGGCAAGCGGGCAGGTCAGGCGCCAGATCCGCCGCCTGCGCAAGCCCACCGATCCGGGTGTGCTCGCCGACAGCGGGTTGGTCACAGCCGGCAGCGTGCTGGTTCTCGTTCCGGGGCCGGTGACCTCGCTGGTGGGTCTGCTGCTGTTGGCGCCCCCGACCCGCGCCGCCGCCCGCCCGCTACTGGCAGCGGTGGCGGCCACCGCGCTGGGCAGGCACACCCCGCTGGTGGCTGCGGCCACGGTCGGCCGGCAGTGGTACACCACCCGGCGCCCGCCCCGAAGCCGCGCCGACTACATCGACGCCGAATTCGTCGACGTCACCGACACGGGGCAGCGCGCCCTTCCGGTCGCCTGACCGGCTGCCTGCGCCAACCCGTACTTTCTACGTCGTGACTGTTGTGACCGGCAGGCCTGCCACTTTGCTGCTCGGCGGGCGAATCCACAGCCCGAGTCATCCCGATGCCACCGCGATGGCGGTGCGGGATGGCGTGGTGGCCTGGCTGGGCAGCGACGACGTCGGCCGCGAGCAGTTCCCGCAGGCCGAGGTGATCGAACTCGACGGCGCCCTGGTGACACCGGCATTCGTGGACAGCCACGTCCACGTCACCGAGACCGGCCTGTGCCGCATCGGCCTGGACCTTCGGCCGGCGACCTCGGCGCAACACTGCCTGCAATTGATCGCCGACTACGCCGCAACCCACCCCGGTGAGCCGATCCGCGGCCACGGCTGGGACGAATCCGGCTGGCCCGACGGCCGTGCCCCAGACACGGCCGCCATCGATGCCGTGGTGGGGGATCGACCCGCATACCTGTCTCGCGCCGACGTCCACTCCGCGTTGGCCTCCACCGCGCTGCGCAACCTGGTGCCGGAATTACCGGCCGGAATCAACGCTGCCGTCCCGCTGTCCGGCGATGCCCACCATCAGGTCCGTGCCATGGCCGGCACCCTGCTCACCGCCGCGCAGCGCGCCGAGGCCCGGGTGGCTGCGCTGGATGCCGTCGCGGCAGCCGGGATCGTCGCGGTGCATGAATGTGCCGGGCCGGACATCGGTGGTCTCGACGACTGGCGCGAACTGCGGGCCCTGGGCGAAGCCGGCCACGGCGTCGAGGTCGTCGGCTACTGGGGCGAAGCGGTCACCAGCGCCGCCCGGGCACGCGAATTGATCGTCCAGACCGGTGCGCGCGGGCTCGGGGGTGACCTTTTCGTGGATGGGGCGTTGGGCTCGCACACCGCCTGGCTCCACCAGGACTACGCCGATGCCCCCGGCTGTACCGGCGTGTGCCACCTGGACCTCGACGCGGTCACGGCCCATCTGTGGGCCTGCACCGAGGCGGAGGTGACCGCTGGGTTCCACGTGATCGGCGACGCCGCGGTCGCCACGGTGGTCGCGGCGCTGGAACGGGTGGTGGACAAATTCGGGGTGCCCGCGGTGGCCCGTTGCGGGCACCGGCTGGAGCACCTGGAGATGGTCAGTGCCGAGCAGGCCGCCAAGTTGGGTTCGTGGGGTGTGATCGCCAGCATGCAGCCGGCTTTCGACGCACTGTGGGGCGGCCAGGACGGCATGTACGCCCAGCGTCTGGGCGCCGAGCGAGCCGCCGGGCTGAACCCATTTGCGCTGTTAGCATCCCAAGGCGTGCCCCTCGCATTCGGTTCTGACAGCCCGGTGACCACATTGGATCCGTGGGCTGCCGTGCGCGCCGCCGCGAACCACCGCACCCCGGGCAGTGCGGTTTCGGTGCGGGCGGCTTTCGCCGCGTCGACGCGCGGTAGCTGGCGGGCCGCCGGTGTCAACGACGGCCTCACCGGGACTCTGGTGGCCGGTGCACCCGCGTCCTACGCGATCTGGGAGACCACCGCACTGGCCGTTGAGGCGCCTCGCGATTCCGTCCAGCGGTGGTCGACCGATCCGCGCGCCCGGGTGCCCGCGCTGCCGGTGCTCGAGCCCGGCGCCAGCCCCCAATGCCGTCGCACTGTGCACCGTGGTGTGGTCCTGCATGGTTGAGCCCACCGACGACCCGGCAGCTGAAACCTCCGCCGAGCGGGCGGGTGACCTGTCCACCGAACCTGACGGCGACGTTCTCACCCACGCCGACGCGCCGGGGCCGAACCGACTAGAACGGTTGGGCATCGCCGCGGCGGATCGCTGGGCGCAGCTGGCCGCATCGGTGGCTGCGGGCATGCTGTTGCGTTCCAGCTTCGCCCCGCTGAACTGGTGGTGGGCTGCAATTTTGGCCTTCGGCCTGCTGAGCTGGGTCCTCGTTCGCCGCGAGACCACCGTTGCCGGCGGTTTCGGATACGGCCTGCTGTGCGGCCTGGCGTTCTACCTGCCGCTGCTGCCGTGGGTGGGCGGACTGGTCGGCGCGGTGCCTTGGCTGATCCTGGCGCTGATGTGTGCGCTGTTTCTCGCCCTGTTCGGATCGGCGGCGGTGGCAGTGCGGTCGCTGGCCGGCTGGCCGATCTGGTTCGCGCTGCTGTGGGCTGCCCAGGAATGGGCGAAGTCGGTGTTCCCGTTCGGTGGGTTCCCTTGGGGCGCGCTGGGATACGGCCAGACCGCGGGACCGTTGCTGCCCCTGGTCGCGCTCGGTGGCGTTCCGCTGTTGTCGACCGGAGTGGCGCTGATCGGTTGCGCCGGCACCGCTCTGACGATCGAGATCGTGCGGTGGCTGCGGAATCCGCCTGCGCCTGACTCCACCGACCGCCCGCCGGCGGTGCTGGTTCCCGGGCTGTGTATCTGCCTGGTGATGTTGACCGCCGTCGTGGTGTGGCCGGGGGTGCGCCGTTCCGGTGTGGGCGCCGGCGACGAACCGTCGGTCACGGTGGCCGCCGTGCAGGGCAACGTGCCGCGGCTCGGGCTCGACTTCAACGCCCAGCGCCGGGAGGTGCTGGACTATCACGTCCGCGAAACCCTGCGGTTGGCCGAGGATGTCGCGGCCGGGCGCGTCCCGCAACCACTGTTCGTGATCTGGCCGGAGAACGCCTCGGACATCGACCCTTTGACGAACATCGATGCCGCGCAGCAGATCACCGTCGCTGCCCAAGCAGTCGACGCCCCGATCCTGGTTGGCACGGTACGTGCCGCGCCCGGCTGGAGCCGGGACAATCCAGTAGCGTCGAACTCGGTGCTGGTGTGGGATCCGCGCACCGGGCCGGGGGAGAGCCACGACAAGCGGATCGTGCAGCCGTTCGGTGAGTACCTGCCGTGGCGCGGGTTCTTCCGTCACCTGTCCGACTATGCCGATCGGGCCGGGTATTTCGTTCCCGGGCACGGCAACGGGGTGGTGCATGTCGCCGGCGTCCCGGTCGGGGTGGCCACCTGCTGGGAAGTGATCTTCGATCGCGCGCCGCGTCAGTCGGTGCTCGCGGGCGCCCAGCTGCTGGCAGTGCCGACCAACAACGCCACCTTCGACGAGACGATGAGCGACCAGCAGCTGGCGTTTGCCAAAGTGCGCGCTGTCGAGCACGATCGCTACGTCGTCGTCGCCGGAACCACCGGAATCAGTGCGGTGATCGCCCCCGACGGCCGTGAGTTGGCCCGGACCGCCTTCTTCGAGCCCGCCTACCTCGACAGCCATATACGGCTCAAGACCGCACTGACCCCGGCGACGCGGTGGGCGCCGGTGCTGCAGTGGGTGTTGCTCGGAGCGGCCGTTGCGTCCCTGCTGGCCGCCATACGGCAAAATGGAAACTTCATGCGCGGTCGGATTACGCGACGTCATTTCAAGCGGGGCCGCACCGGCGCCGATGCGGAGAACGGGAGGAACGGCGCCGATGAGTGAGCGTCCCAGCCTGCACACGCTGGTGGTTATCCCCACCTACAACGAGTTGGAAAACCTGCCGATCATCCTGGACCGGCTACAGCAGGCCCGACCCGACGTGCACGTCCTCGTCGTCGACGACGGCAGCCCGGACGGTACCGGGCTGCTGGCCGACGAGCGGGCCGCCGCCGACCCGGCGCGCATCCACGTGATGCATCGGACCTCCAAGGCCGGACTGGGCGCGGCCTACCTGGCCGGTTTCGCCTGGGGGCTGGACCGCAACTACGAGGTGATCGTGGAGATGGATGCCGACGGCAGCCACGCGCCCGAGCAGCTCTACCGGTTGCTTGACGCCATTGACGCGGGCGCCGACCTGGCAATCGGCTCGCGCTACGTCGACGGCGGGACAGTGCGAAACTGGCCGGTGCGCCGGCTGGTGCTGTCCAAGACCGCCAACACCTATGCGCGTCTGCTGCTCGGCGTCGGAATCCACGACATCACCGCCGGTTATCGGGCCTACCGTCGCGGCGTGCTGGAGAAGATCGGTTTGGACGCGGTCGACTCGAAGGGCTACTGCTTCCAGGTCGACCTCACCTGGCGGGCCGTCAACAGCGGGTTCACCATCACCGAGGTGCCGATCACGTTCACCGAACGTGAGCTTGGCGTGTCGAAGATGAGCGGCTCGAACATCCGCGAAGCGATGGTCAAGGTCGCGCGGTGGGGGATCGGTGGCCGGGTGAACCGGCTGCGGGGAGCCCGCAGCTAAAACACCGCGGCGTCCCTAGTGAGACGCCGCGGTGAAGACAAGCCCGTCGTTTTAGCCGCGCCGCTTCGTCTTGATCAGCTCCAGGCGCTCCTTGAGCAGCTCCTCGAGCTCTTCGACCGAGCGGCGCTCCAGCAGCATGTCCCAGTGGGTGCGCGGCGGCTTGACCTTCTTCGGCTCGGGCAGGTCACCCTCGAGCAGGGTGCCTTCCTGGCCGTTACGGCACATCCAGGTACCGGGGATCTCCGCGTCGTCGGCGAAGGGCACCTCGAACTCTTCACCGTTGTCGGTGCGGTAGCGCGCCATGCGACGCGGCGCCAGGTCGTGATTGCGGTCGGTCTCGTAGCTCACGGCTCCCAGCCGACTGCCCCGCAGAACACGATCAGCCATGACCCACTCTCCTTATGCCTATTGGTGAAAAATGCCTCGCGAGTGTCAACGCGAGCGAACCCTGTGAAGTTCCCGGCGCAGATGGCGCGACCTCTCATGATACCGGGAACGTCGCGGCCCTCGGACTAAGGTGTGCGACGTGCCTCGCAGTCCCCGCCCCCAGCCCTGCCGATGGTGCGGCCGCGACGTGGGCGATGCCGGGATCGGCCGGCGCCGGCAGTACTGCCGGCAGTCCTGCCGACAGCGCGCCTACGAGCAACGCGCCCTGATCAGCAGCGGGAAGACGACCGGGCTGACACCCGACTCCGTGGTGCTCTCCGCCGACGAGGCCAACGCCCTGTCCGATCGGGTCTATCAGGTGCGATGCGCGGCCGAGGACATCGCGACCGCGCTGTCCGAAGAAGCTCCCCACGATGAGCTGCGGAAACTGTGCGACATTCTGCTGCAGGCCGTCGATTCGGCCGACCGCTGGCGCTGAAGCTCAGCTGGCGCAGCTGAACTGCTCGCCGGCGTCGGCCGCAGGCGGCACCGGGTGCAGGCAGCCGAAGGTTCCGATGCCCGCGGGACTGAACAGCACCGCCGACCGGTGGGCGTAGTTCACGCAGATCAGGCCCACTTGATCCGCCCGGCAGCGGTAGTCGCCGAACGACAAGGCGGATCCGTCCGTCAGCTGCGCCCCATCACCGTGCACAAACCGGCCCGGATCGCCGTGCGCGGAGCCCACCCGCAGCGTGTTGCCGCCGAAGTCGACCCAGCCGCCCTTCCACTCGCCGTAGATGTCGGCGGGTTGCGCCGGCGGGTTCGCCAGATCCACCACGCAGGCCAGGGCGCTGTCGGGGGAACCGGAATCGCTGATGCAGGTGGTGGCGCGGCGGGGCGCAGCCGCCACCGTGAAGGCGACATCATCGATGAGATCGGTGACCTCGCCGTCACGGGTGGCCTTGTGGTACTCGGCGGCGTCGACGGGGTGGCCGGCTTCTATCCAGGCGATGACATCGGCGATCGCTGCGCCCGCAGCAGGGGGAGCCAGCGGCCCCGACGGCTTCGCCGATGTTGACGTCACCGATGCCGACGGCGGTGCCGTGCTGGCGGGAGACGTCCCAGCCGAAGTCGGGGTCGGCTCTTCGACCTTGGCGCCAGAACATCCCGCGACCAACAGCAATACGGCGATCAGCCCGGTGAGACGCATGCCGTTAGGCTAACCGGCCGTGCCCAAGCGGCGGTCCAGCCTCACCTCTCCTTCGTCGAGGTTCGCTAACCACCGGGCTCAAGCGGCGGTCCAGCCTCACCTCTCCTTCGTCGAGGTTCGCTAACCACCGGGCTCAAGCGGCGGTCCAGCCTCACCTCTCCTTCGTCGAGGTTCGCTAACCACCGGGCCCAAGCGGCGGTCCAGCCTCACCTCTCCTTCGTCGAGGTTCGCTAACCACCGGGCCCAAGCGGCGGTCCAGCCTCCCCTCTCCTTCGTCGAGGTTCGCTAACCACCGGGCTCAAGCGGCGGTCCAGCCTCACCTCTCCTTCGTCGAGGTTCGCTAACCACCGGGTGATTCGCTACCGTTCGCCTCATGCATAACCACCCTGTGCAGGCCCGCATCGCCACCGGCGTTGTGGAGGGATTCGTCCGCGACGGGGTGCGCAGATGGCGATCCATCCCCTTTGCCCGACCACCGGTGGGTCCGCTGCGGTTCCGGGCTCCCCAGCCGGCCGAATCGTGGTCGGGGGTGCGCCATTGCCACGGATTCACCAATTGCGCGCCGCAGGAACGGCTCTACACCGTCCTGGGCCCCGGCCGGTTTCAGCCGACCAGCGAGGACTGCCTGACGCTCAACGTGGTGGCCCCGGAGGACACCGACGCGGGCCCGCTGCCGGTCATGGTGTTCATCCACGGTGGCGGCTACATCATGGGCAGCTCGGCCACCCCCATCTATGACGGCGCGGCGCTGGCCAGGCGCGGCTGTGTGTACGTCTCGGTCAACTACCGGCTGGGTGCGCTGGGGTGTCTGGACCTGTCGTCGCTGTCGACGTCCGACGTCACCCTGGACAGCAACCTGTACCTGCGCGACCTGGTGCTCGCCCTGCGCTGGGTCCAGGAGAACGTCGCGACGTTCGGTGGCGACCCCGACAACGTCACCATCTTCGGGGAAAGCGCGGGCGCGCACGCGGTGGCCACCCTGTTGGCGGTGCCCGCCGCGCAAGGCCTGTTCACCCGTGCGATCGCCGAAAGCCCGGCCGCCGGGCTGGTGCGCAACACCGACATTGCCGCGGCATTCGCCGAGCGATTCGCTGCGTTGCTCGGGGTGCGGCCGTCCGACGGCGCCCAGACACTGCTGCGCGTGACGCCGTCGGAGCTGCTGGCCGCCCAGGACCGATTGATCGCCGACGGCAACCGGGACATGCTGGGCGCGTTCCCGATCGGCCCGGTCTGCGGCGACGATGTGCTGCCGGTGGATCCGGTTGAGGCGATGCGGCAGGGTTCCGCGCACCGTGTTCCGCTGATCGTGGGCAGCAACGCCGATGAGGGGCGCCTGTTCACCCGGTTCTTGCGGATGTTGCCGGTCGACGAGCCGATGGTCGAGGCGGTACTGGCCGGCACCGACGCGGGAGTGCGTGACCGCATCATCGCCGCCTATCCGGACTACCCGAAGCGGGCGGCCTGCGTCCGGCTCGGCGGTGATTTCGCCTTCAATGCTGCGGTGTGGCAGATCGCCGATGCCCATGGGGCCCATGCGCCCACCTACGTCTACCGCTACGACTACGCGCCGCGGATGCTGCGCTGGTCGGGCATGGGTGCCACGCACGCGACCGAGTTGTTCGCCGTGTTCGATGTGTACCGCAGTGGCGGGTTTGGTCGGCTGTTGACCGCCGGCGCGGACCGCCGGACGGCGTTGCAGGTCAGCAAGCAGGTGCAGCGCCGGTGGGGAGCGTTCAGCCGGGCGGGGGCGCCGGGCGAGAACTGGCCGGCCTACACCGCCGACGAGCGTGCCGTCATGGTGTTCGACCGCAAGACCCGCTTGGAATACGACCCGGCCCCCGAGCGACGCAAGGCCTGGCAAGGCTTTTCGCTGGCCCACTAGCCTTCCGAGCGCCCACCAACTCCCGCGAGCAGACGCAAAGTTGCCCTAAAAGTGCCAAAAAGGGGCAACTTTGCGTCTGCTCGCGAGGGGAACGCCAGCCGAACTAGGTCCGGGTCACCCGGGTGCCGCCGGCCAACTCGTCGTGCTTGCCTTGCTTGGTCGGGCTGCCGCTGATCGTCACGGCGATCACGACGTAGGCCACGAAGGCCAGCAGCCCACCGAGGTAGGGGACCATGGCCAGCAGAGTGAACGAATTACGAATGGCCGACTCCGAAGCCGTCGGCTTCGACACCCCATCTGGCCCGTGCACCGCCAGGCCCAGCAGCCGCTTGCCCGGGGTGGCGCCCTGCGTCACCTCGAACAGCACGAAGTAGCCGAAGGTCAGCGCCCCGGAGAACAGGCCGGTCACCAGAAACGGGTAATCGTCGGAGAACAAGAACACCGACAGGAAGAACGACACGATACCGACCAGCACTCCGTCGAGCGCGCGGGCCCAAAAGCGCCTGCCCAGCCCGCCCGGTTGCTGACCCCATCCGGGCTGCGGCCCCCAACCCTGCGGCGGTGGATAGCCGCCGGGCTGACCGTATCCGGGGCCGTAGCCGGGGCCGTTCGGGCCGAAATCGCCGGTTGTCATCAGATTTGCTCCTGACCACGTTGGATGTCCGCCAATGTACCGTGACGATCAGGGACGGAAGCGGTTTCCGCGGAGGGCGAAACGGCGCACTGATGTACCAGATCGCGATGGTGCTCATCGTCGCGTCGCATCTTGCGTTCGTCGGCTACGTCGTGGTCGGCGGCTTTCTCGCCGTGCGGTGGCCACGCACCCTGTGGCTGCACGGCGTGGCGACATTCTGGGCGGTGCTGATCGTGGTCGCACATCTGGATTGCCCGCTGACCTGGCTGGAGCGCCGGGCGCGCGCCGCCGCCGGAATGGCCGCGCTGCCGCCGGACGGATTCATCGCCCACTATCTGACCGGTGTGCTGTACCCGACCGCGTGGACCACCGCAGTCGAGGTCGCGGTGCTGGTGACGGTGCTCGGCTCCTGGGCGCTGTGTGGCCGAGAAGCGCTGCGGCGCCGACGATACTGTGGACGCATGCGGGCGCTGGTGATCGTCGATGTGCAGAACGATTTCTGCGATGGGGGAGCGATCCCGGTGACCGGCGCTGCCACCGTCGCACAGCAGATCAGCCGTTACGTGGACAGCCCGGACGGCAAGGCCCGCTACGCGCACGTGGTGGCCACTCAGGACTGGCACATCGACCCCGGCGCGCATTTCGCCGAGGACCCGAACTACCAGACGTCCTGGCCGCCGCACTGCGTCGCGGGAAGTCCCGGGGCGCAATTTCATCCGGAATTGAGCACCGAGCGGATCGAAGCGGTCTTCAAAAAGGGCGCCTACAGCGCGGGATACAGCGGCTTCGAGGGGGTCGATGACCAGGGCACGTCACTGGCCGAGTGGCTGAACCAACACGAAGTGGGCAACGTCGACGTGGTCGGCGTCGCCACCGAGCACTGCGTGAGCGCTACCGCCAAAGATGCTGTGCGCAAAGGGTTTTCCACCACCGTGCTGTCGCCCCTGACCGCGGGCACCTCGGCCGAATCGACGGCCGCCGCGCTGGCGGCGATGCGCAACGACGGTGTCACTGTGATGGAGGCGATCTGATGACCAACGCTAAGGCCGCCGAGCTGCTGGACGCCGTCGAGCAGTCACCGGCTGCGGCAGCCGCCCACGATAGGGCCGGCTGGGCAGGGCTGTTCAGCGCCGACGGCCGGGTGGAGGATCCGGTGGGTTCACGCCCGCACGTCGGTCCCGACCAGATCGGGCGGTTCTACGACACGTTCATCGGTCCGCGCGATATCACCTTTCATCGCGATCTGGACATTGTGCGCGGGACGACGGTCGTACGGGATCTGCAGCTCGAAGTCGCGATGGGGCCGTCGGTCACCATGCACATGCCGGCGATCCTGCGCTATGACCTGCAGGGGTCCTCGGGCGATTGGGAGCTGCAGCGGCTGCGCGCCTACTGGGAGCTGCCAGCCATGGTGGGCCAGTTCCTCGGTAACGGTATCGCCGCGCTGCCCGCCGGGATCGGGCTGTCACGATCGCTGCTGCGCAATCAGCGGCTGGCCGGCACCGCCGGGTTCGTCGCGGGGTTCCGCCGACCGGGCAGCAAGGGCAAGAAGTCGGTGCAAACATTCCTGGAGGCGGTCGCGGCCGGCAACACTGCTACTGCCAGGGGCCTGCTATCACCTAGTGCCACAGTCACTTACGGCGATGAAACCGCCGTGGACCTTGCCGAGCTCGGTGCCCAGCTGGACGGCGCGGGCCTGACGAAGATGTTGGCCGCCGGCAGCACCGTCGCGGTGTCAACCACCTCCGCGCAGCGACGCGCCGTGCTCTTCTTCGACGTGGCCGGCCGTGGGGCGCCGATCACGACAATCCGGTATTTCCCAGGAGCCTGATTAGGCACCACCGCGGCGATAAACTCACCTACGTGCCGAGCTTTCGAATTGCCGAAGTCGCCGAGCTCCTCGGGGTCAGCGACGACACCGTCCGCCGGTGGATCGACTCCGGTCGCCTGTCGCTGACGACGGGCAGCGGGCCCCGCATGGTCGACGGTGCCGAGCTGGCACGGTTCGCCCAGGAGCGCGCCGCCGTCGAACCGGTGTCACGCAATCCGGTGGTGGGCCAGTCGGCACGCAACCGGATGGTCGGGCTGGTCACCAAGGTCACCCGGGACACGGTGATGGCGCAGGTCGAGGTTCAGGCCGGACCGTTCCGGTTGGTCTCGTTGGTCAGCAGGGAGGCCGCCGACGAACTGCAGCTGCAGCCCGGCAGCCTGGTCGTCGCCTCGGTCAAGGCCACCAACGTCGTCGTCGAGCTGCCACGACGTACCGGTGCGGCCACCCACACCGACCCGGCCGCCGAATTCGGCTAGTTCACGCCAGCAGGATCGCCAGCGACGCCGTCGATAGCAGCAGATAGGCGGCCGGGAATCCGATGTTGGACAGCACCCCGGCCCGCACGTGGGTCACCACGGCCCCGATGAAGTACGCGACCAGGCCGGCAGCGGCGGCGACGCCGAGCAGCGGGACTCCGGCCAGACCGACGAGAAGGCCGGCGCCGCCGGCCAATTTCAGCCCGCCCAACAGCGGCAACCAGGACCGCGGCACGCCCACCCGCGCGGAATTGGCCAGGACGAATTGCGCCGGAATGAAGTCGGGTACGGCGATGGCGATGGTGGTGACCGCGGTAACCACGACGGTCACCAGATAGATCGTCTGTACGCTCATGGTGTTGCTCTTCCTGTCGTCTGTGGATGTGGCTCTATCCCTGTGACGACCCCTGAACGGGAAAGGTGACCCATGGGCAACACCGACGTTTTGGCCCAACGGTTCGAGGACAACCGCCGACATCTGCATTCGGTGGCGTTTCATCTGCTCGGCTCGACGGCAGACGCCGACGACGCTGTCCAAACCGCCTGGCTGAAGGCCAGCAGTGCCGATTTCGCCGCGGTGGACAATCTGCCCGGATGGCTCACCACCATCACCGCACGCACCGCCATAGACCAGTTGCGGGCACGCTCGCGCCGCATCGAGCAATCTCTCTCGGAGACGCCCGAGTTGGACAGCTCCCCAGCCCTGGCCGCACCGGCCGCCGACGAACAGGCGTTGCGCTCCGAGGCGGTCAGCCGCGCGCTGCTGGTAGTGCTGGATCGGTTGTCGCCGGCGCAGCGAGTCGCCTTCGTGCTGCACGACGTGTTCGACGTGCCGTTCGAGCAGATCGGCGACGTGCTGGACCGCTCGCAGGACGCGGCCAAGAAGTTGGCCAGCCGCGCCCGGGTCCGACTGCAGGCCGCGTCGGCCGAGCAGCCGCGACACCGCGCCGAGCATCTCGAGATCGTGAGCGCTTTCCTGGCCGCTTCGCGCGGCGGCGACATCCCCACCCTGCTGGAGTTGTTGGCGCCCGACGTGGTGCGCCGCGTGGATCCGGTGCTGATACCTGCCGGGGTGCCCACCGAGATGCGCGGCGCCGAGGATGTCGCGACCGAGACGCGGCGCTTCACCTGGCGTGCACGGGCCGGTGCCGTGCTGCTCATCGACGGCACACCGGGCATCGCGATCGCGCCCGGCGGTCGCCTGCTGGCGCTGTTGCGCATCGGAATCGCCGACGATGGGCGCATCCACACCATTGACATCGCAGGTGATCCCGTGCGGTTGCGCACGGCAACGCTGCAACTCCCATAGACCTGATCCGCTGCAAGAACACGTGACGGCCGCCCATGGCGGCGGGTTCTGCTTTGATGGGTCACGCGAACCGATGTGTGAGGGGGCGTCCATGCCAGACGAAACGACCGCCGCAGGGCAGGCCACAGCGGCGGGGGAGAGTACGGCGGCAGCGCCGTCACCGCCCGCGGTGACGGCCCGCGGCATCACCATGACCGGGCCGTGGGGACGAGTCTTCGGACCGCTTGATTTGGACATCCCGGCCGGCGGTACCACCGTGCTGGTCGGAACTCCGGGGTCGGGTCGCACCGCCTTGATGATGAACCTGGCCGGACGGATGAAGCCGTCGTCGGGCACGCTCACCGTGCTCGGGCGCAACAAAGCCCGCGACATCTTCGGCGTCGCTGCCCTAGCGGGGATCGAACAGCTCGACGCGATTTTCGAGTCGGTGACGGTCGCGGACCTGATCACTGAACAGATCCGCTGGGATGCACCCTGGTACCAGTTGGTCCGCCGGGCCGGTGACGCCGAGCGCGACGCGATCTGTGGCCCGGTCTTCGGCGACCTGCCGGTACCCCAACTGCACGATTACGTCGAGCATCTCGATGAAATGACCGGGCTGTTGCTGCGCATCGCACTGGCCAACACCGCACGTCCACCGCTGCTGGTGGTGGGCAGCATCGATGAGATCAAGAACAGCCGCGACCGCGCCATCTTGCTTACCCGGCTGGTGGCGCTGGGGGAGAAGCAGACCGTGATCACCTCGTCGGCCAATCCGATTCCCGACGGGTTCGGGCTCGCCGGGCAGATCACCGTCGACCGGCTGGAGCGCGCCGAGCTCGTTCCCGGCCGACACGAGAAGGGGAACCGCTGACCATGCTCGCCGGAATGTCGTTGGGAACCGACCTCAAACGCTATTCGCGTGGCACCATGCCGCGGCTGGCCCTGATCACCATCATCGTGCTGCCTTTGCTGTACGGCGCGATGTATCTGTGGGCGTTCTGGAATCCTTTCGCCGCCATCGACAAGATCCCGGTCGCCCTGGTCAATGAGGACACCGGTGCCGTGGTGTCCGGCGAGCAGTTGCACGCCGGCGATGAAGTGACCCGGGCGCTGATCGACTCCAAGCAGCTTGATCTGCACCAGGTGTCGGAAAGCGAAGCCGTCAAAGGTGTTTCCGATGGAACCTATTACTTCTCGATCACCCTGCCGTCCGACTTCAGCGCGGCGGTGGTGTCCCCGGCGGGCCCGCATCCGCAAAAAGCACAGATCCAGTTCCGGTTCAACGACGCCAACAACTACCTGGCCTCGGTCATGGGGCAGAACGCCGCCCGCGAGGTGCTCAACGAAGTGAGCTCCAAGGTCGGCCAACAGGTGATCGGCACCGCACTGACCCAGGTGACCGACGAGGTCAAGAAGGCGGCGGATGGAGCCAGCCAGCTCTCGGACGGCTCAAAAACGTTGGCCGACAACATGGGCACCGCCCGGGACGGCTCGACGGCGCTCGCCGACGGAATCCGGCAGCTGAACCACGGTGTCCAACAGGCGACCGATCCACTGCTCAAGGTGACCGATGACCTCGCCAACATGGGCTTCGACCCGAACGCCGCCGGTGCGGCCGCCGCGAGCCTCAGCGGCAATCTCAAGACGGTCAGTGACCGGATCGCATCGCTCAACGTCAACTACCAACAGGCCGCCGGGATCGTCAACCAGGTGGTAGACGCCCTGCGCGGCAACCCCGACCCGGCGGTACGCGGGCTCGGCGACACCCTCGCCGGCGCCCAGCGGCTGCTCGACGTTGAGGGGCTGGACCCGGCCACCGACGAGGGCCTGACCCAACTGCGCACCGACACCCAACAGTTGGAGAACGATCTGGCCAATCCCAACAGCGGGCTGCGCACCTTCATGACCCACGCCCTCGACGGCGGTCTCCGGTCGGATGTGGTCGCGCTGCGCGACGGCGCCACCGCGCTGGTAGCCGGGGCGAACCAGCTGAGTGACGGCCTGGTCCAACTGGCCGACGGCAGCAATCAGCTCAAGAACGGGGCCGCCCAGCTGGCCACGGGATTGGGCGAGGCGGACCAGCGCGCATCGACAATCACCGACCAGCAACGTGTGGACGTCTCGGCAATCCTGGCCAGCCCGGTCGGGGTGGACATGGACTTCACCCATCACGCCGCCACCTTCGGCACCGGGTTCGCCCCGTTCTTCTTGCCGCTGGCGCTGTTCATCGGCTCGCTCATCGTGTGGATGTTGTTGACCCCGCTGCAGACTCGCGCCATCGTCAACGGCCTGGGCGCGTTGCGGGTGGTCCTCGCCTCGTACTGGCCGGCCCTGCTGTTGGGGGTGTGCCAAGTCTTGCTCATGTACACGGTGGTGCACTTCGGGGTGGGGCTGGAGGCGCGCCATGCCGCGGGCATGGTCGCCTTCCTGGCGTTGATCGCCGCGTCATTCTTGGCGATGATCCAGGCGTTCAACGCCGTGCTCGGAGTGGCCGTGGGCCGGGTGTTTACCCTGGCCTTCCTGATGTTCCAGCTGGTGTCGTCGGGAGGGGTGTATCCGGTGGAGACGACGGCGAAACCGTTCCAGATATTGCACCCCTACGACCCGATGACCTACGCCGTCAACGGGTTACGCCAGCTGACCGTCGGTGGTATCGACGAGCGGCTGTGGACGTCGGTGGCCGTGTTGGCCGGGATCCTGGTGGTGTCACTTGTTGCCAGCTCCTGGGCTGCGCGCCGAGATCGTCAGTTCACCCTCGAACGCCTCTACCCGCCGATCGAAGTCTGACGGTTTCGCGGGTGCTGGCCTCCGGTCCACGACCGCTTACGCGCCGCAGCGTGCTGCGCGGCGCCGGAGCGGTCGGGGCCGCAGCACTGTTACCCGCGATGTCGTCCTGCGGCAGCGACGACGACGCACTGACCTTCTTCTTCGCAGCCAATCCCGAAGAAGCCGACGCCCGGATGCGGATCGTCAACGCGTTCCAGCGCGAACACCCCGGCATTCGGGTGCGCACGATTCTGGCCGGCGGCGACCCGACCCAGCAGATGTCGACGTTCTGCGCCGGCGGGAAATGCCCGGATGTGCTGATGGCGTGGGAGTTCAACTACGCCGGACTTGCCGATCGCGGTGTGCTGTTGGACCTCAACACCCTGCTGGATCGGGATCGGCAGTTCGCGGCGACGTTACGCGCCGACAGCATTCCTGCGCTCTACGAGACGTTCGGCTTCAACGGCGGCCAGTACGCGTTCCCGGAGCAGTGGTCGGGTGCGTTCCTGTTCTATAACACCAAGATCTTCGCCGAAGCCGGTGTGCCGCCACCACCGGGCCGCTGGGATACGCCTTGGACGTTCGACGAGTTCCTGGCCACGGCCGCCGCACTCACCCGGCGGACCGGCAACGGCCGAGTCATCCAATGGGGCTTCGTCGACACCTGGTCGCCGCCGTACTCTGCAGCGCTGTTCGGCATGAACAACGGGGTGCCGTGGGCGGTGCCGCGAGTCAACCCGACCCACCTGAACTTCGACGACGACGATTTTCTGGCCGGGATCCAGTTCTACGCGGATCTGTCGAACGTGCATCGCGTGGCGCCCGCAGCCGCAGACACCCAGTCGATCTCCACGATGGGCCTGTTCACCGCGGGCAACGCGGCGATGGCACTCGGCGGGCACTGGCGCTACCAAACCTTCGTCCAAGCCGACGATCTGGAATTCGACGTGGCGGTGCTGCCGACCGGACCGGCCGCCGCAGCCAAGGGCATGGCGGCTCAATCCGCCATCGGCAGCACCGGTCTGGCCATCGCCGCAGACAGTCGCCACCGGGAACAGGCCTGGGAATTCCTCAAATTCGCGGCGGGTCCGGTAGGACAGTCGCTGATCGGGGAGTCCGGCCTGTTCGTACCGGTGCTGCGCTCGGCGATCGATACACCCGGATTCACCGCCGCCCACACCAGGATCCGTAACCTTGCGGTGCTGACCGGCGGCCCGGCGCACTCCGAAGGGCTGCCGATCTCCCCGGACTGGCAGAAGGTCCACGCCCTGATGGACCGCGCCATCGGGCCGGTACTGCGCGGCAAGCGGCCCGCGGCAACACTGAAGACCGGTCTGACACCGCAGATCGACGAAGTTTTGGCCACCGCATGAATCCCACCCGCAGACGAGCACGCGCAGGCCGCTGGTTCATCGCCCCGAACCTGGCGGCGGTCGCGGTGTTCATGGCGTTCCCACTCGCCTTCTCGCTCTACATGAGTTTCCAGCGGTGGGATCTGTTCTCCTCGCCGTCATTCGTCGGCGCCACGAACTATCGCGACCTGTTCACCGGTGATCCGCTGTTCGGCATCGCGGTCCGCAACACGACGGTGTTCACCCTGGGCACCGTGGTCCCGACGGTGCTGATCAGTCTGGCCGTAGCGGGATTGCTGAACCGGAAAATCAAGGGAATCGGCCTGTTTCGGGCGATTGCCTTTCTGCCGTTGGCGGTGTCCTCGGTGGTGATCGCGGTGGTGTGGCAGTTCGTGTTCAACACCGACAGCGGCCTGCTCAACATCATGCTCGGCTGGTTCGGCATCGCACCGGTACCGTGGCTCACCGAACCGCACTGGGCGATGGCCTCGTTATGTCTGGTCAGCGTGTGGAAGAGCGTGCCGTTTGCGACGGTGATCCTGCTCGCGGCCATGCAGAGCGTGCCCGACTCCCTGCACGAGGCAGCCCGCATCGACGGCGCCGGCGAGGTGCGGCGCTTCGTGTCCATCACGGTGCCGATGATCCGCGGCGCCGTGTGGTTTGTGGTGGTGATCTCGGTGATCAATGCGTTCCAGGCATTCGATCTGGTGTATGTGCTCACCGGCAGCAGCGGCGGGCCCGAGACTGGTACTTACGTGTTGGCCATCATGTTGTTCCAGCAGGCCTTTGCCTTCTTGGACTTCGGGTATGCGTCCGCGCTGGCCTGGGTGATGTTCGCCGTGCTGCTGGTCCTGACGGTCATCCAACTGCGCTTGTCACGCAGGAACGCGGTGGATCAGTGACCGGCCCGCCGACCCGGCATCGCATTGCCGGGCTGCTGGGCACCTATGCGGGATTGGGCGCCGTCACCGCCTGCGCATTGTTCCCGATTCTGTGGGCGCTGTCGGGGTCACTGAAGCGCCAAGCCGAGATCAGCCAACCGATGTTGTTGCCGGCCCATCCGCAATGGTCGAACTACGTCGAAGTCTTCGCCCGAATGCCGTTCTGGCGGATGCTGTTCAACACCATTCTCTACGCCGGCTGCGTGACGGCCGGACAGGTGTTCTTCTGTTCGCTGGCCGGGTATGCCTTTGCCCGATTGCCGTTCACCGGTCGAGACACGCTGTTCGTGGTCTATCTGGCCACGCTGATGGTGCCGTTGACGGTCACGGTGATTCCGCAGTTCATCTTGATGCGGGTATTCGGCTGGACCGACACCATGTGGGCGATGATCATCCCCGGCCTGTTCGGCAGCGCGTTCGGCACCTATTTGATGCGACAGTTCTTCGCCACCCTGCCCACCGATCTGGAGGAAGCCGCGATCTTAGACGGGTGCTCACCGTGGGCGATCTATTGGCGGATCCTGTTGCCGCACGCCAAACCCGCGGTGATGGTGCTGGCGGTGCTGACCTGGATCAACGTCTGGAACGACTTTCTGTGGCCGCTGCTGATGATTCAGCGCAAGGGCATCGCCACCCTGACCCTCGGATTGGTGTGGATGCAAGGGGAGTACGTCGCCGAATGGCCGGTGCTAATGGCCGCCTCCATGCTCATGTTGGCCCCGCTGGTGGTCATCTACGCGATCGCCCAGCGGGCGTTCGTCAGCGGGATCGCGGCCACGGGCTTCGGTGGCCGGTAGTCAGGAGAACACAGTGGCTTCAGTGACCTTCGACTCGGTGACCCGGCACTATCCGGGTGCCGATCGCCCCGCCCTGGACGCCTTCGACCTCGCGATCGAAGACGGTGAGTTCATGGTGCTGGTCGGGCCGTCGGGTTGCGGCAAGACGACGACGCTGCGGATGCTGGCCGGCCTGGAGCCTGTTGACGCCGGTCAGATCTACATCGGCGATCACGACGTCACCGCAACCGATCCCGGCCATCGCGACATCGCCATGGTGTTCCAGAACTACGCCCTGTATCCGCACATGACCGCGGCGCAGAACATGGGTTTCGCCCTGAAGGTGGCCAAGATCCCTAAGGCCGAGATCCGCGCCCGGGTGATTGAAGCGGCCCAGCTGCTGGGCCTGGCCGAGCTCTTGGAGCGCAAGCCCAAGGACCTCTCCGGCGGCGAACGCCAACGCGTCGCGATGGGCCGCGCGATCGTGCGTCGTCCGCAGGTCTTCTTGATGGACGAGCCACTGTCGAACCTCGACGCCATGCTGCGGGTGCAGACCCGTAACCAGATCGCCGAACTGCAACGGCGGCTGGGGATCACCACCGTCTATGTCACCCACGATCAGGTGGAGGCTATGACGATGGGCGATCGCGTCGCGGTATTACGCGACGGGGTGCTGCAGCAATGCGCCCCACCGCGCGAGCTCTACCGCACGCCCGCCAACGTGTTCGTCGCCGGTTTTATCGGATCGCCGGCGATGAACCTGTTCACTATGTCCGTCGTCGACGGCGCGGTGTCGCTGGGCGGCCATCACATCAGCATCCCGACGGAAATATCCGCTGCGGCAACGCAGCTGGTTGTCGGCATTCGGCCCGAGCACCTGCAGATCGCCGATCGCGGGATCGGTGTCGAGGTGGACTTCGTCGAGGAACTGGGCGCCGACACCTACCTGTATGGCGGGACGGATGACCCGCAGAACCCGCAGTCAGTAGTCGCCCGGGTTCCCGGTAACACCGAGGTGCACCGCGGCGCCCGGTTGTCGCTGGGCTTCGACGTGACTGCTTTGCACTTCTTCGGCTCCGACGGCGGCCGGCTCGGCTGAATTACCGCCCGTCAGCTTGGCGCTCCGCCCAGGCCCCAGGGTGACCGCCAGGTGGTGCAGCATCAGGACGAACACAACGCTCCAGGCGGCCAGCGCAATCCAGCTCTCGACCGAACCGATGAAATAGACGATCGGCAGCTGGTCGGCCTGGCCCAGGTAGTGACTGCCCACCCCATACATGCCCAGCGGGAAGATCACACTCCACCAGGGCGCTTCGTAGCGCAGTGGAACACGATGCACGACATGGCGCCACACTCCGGCCGCGATCATCGGCGGGATCAGCCAGGTGCCAAACGCCCAGAACATCACCGACGTTCCGGCGATGAGACCGCGAGTGGCGTGCACCATCGGCGCTTCGGCCATCTCGACGATGTGCGCACCGGCCAGCACGGTGATCGCGGTGGCTCCCATCGCCACCCAGTACTGCGGAACGAGGTCTTCGGGGAGCAGCGGGTAAAGCAACAGCCGCAGCGCCACAAAGATTCCGGCGGCACCGTAGAGGAACACTCCGATTGACCAGGAAACCACCGCGAGCAGCGCCAGGCTTTGGCGCCACGGCTGGGACACCTCCACCTCGAGCACTGCGGCCAACACCGCAATGGACTGGCTGGCCACCACCCAGATGAACCACGTGCCGTTGGCCCGGCGCACCACCGGCCGCTCCGAGGTCCCCAGCACCGCGGTCCACGGAATCAGATAACCCAGCACCAGCCAGGTCAGCGTGCTGACCGCCAGCAGGCCCACCGCGACAGTGCTGTGCCCGTCGATGACCAGCCGCGCTCCCAGCACATTGGTGGCCGAGACGAACGTAAAGAAGCCGAAGGCGCGGCCGGAATCGTAGAGATCGGCCAGGAATTCGCGCCGAAAGGCGATCACGCGCACCGTCGATACCACGATCAACACCAGGTACGAGATCACCGTTACCCACAGCAGCAGCACCGAAACCCACTGGGAGTTCTGGTGGTACATCGCGGTCGACACCATGCCACTGGCCATCACCAGCGCGAAGTAGCCCGGGTTGAGCGTGCGGATCGCCGCACGGGTCCCGGTCGCCGGGACCGTCGCCCCCGTTTGGATGCCCATCAGTCGAGCAATTGGCGCAGTACGTATTGCATGATGCCGCCGTGGCGGTAGTAGTCGGCCTCGCCGGGAGTGTCGATGCGCACCGTGGCATCGAATTCGATGTCACCGGCTTTCACCTGCACGGTGTCGGGAATGCTGTCGCTCAGTGCGGTCACCCCGGTGATGTCGAATGTCTCTTCACCGGTCAGGCCCAGCGATTCGGCGTCGGCGCCGTCGGGGAACTGCAGCGGAAGCACCCCCATCCCGATCAGGTTGGACCGGTGAATGCGCTCGTAGGACACCGCCAACACCGCCCGCACACCGAGCAGGACGGTGCCCTTGGCGGCCCAGTCGCGCGAGGAGCCGGATCCGTATTCCTTGCCGGCCAGGATCACCAGGGGAGTGCCGGCGGCGAGGTAGTTCACCGACGCGTCGTAGATGGTGTTGACCGGACCGTCCGGCTGGGTGAAGTCGCGGGTGAAGCCGCCCTCGGTGTCCGGTGCCAATTGGTTGCGCAATCGTACGTTGGCGAAGGTACCGCGGATCATCACCTCGTGGTTGCCGCGTCGCGAGCCATAGGAGTTGAAGTCCGTGCGCTCGATTCCGTGCTCGGACAGGTATTTTCCCGCGGGTGAGTCGTATCGGATGGACCCGGCCGGGCTGATGTGGTCGGTGGTGACCGAGTCGCCGAGCTTGGCCAGCACCCGGGCGCCGGCGATGTCGGTCAGCGGCGCCGGATCGCGGGTCATGCCGTCGAAGTACGGCGGCTGGCGCACGTAGGTGGAAGCCGGTGCCCAGGAGAAGGTGTCGGTGTCGGGAACGTCCAGGGAACGCCAACGGTCGTCGCCGGTGAAGACGTCGGCGTAGCTGGTGGTGAACATCTCGGCCTGCAAGTTGTCGTCGACCACGGCGGCGATCTCGTCGGTGGTGGGCCAGATGTCGCGCAGATACACCGGTTCGCCGTCGCTGCCGGTGCCCAGCGGATCGGTGAGCAGGTTGACGCGCAGCGTGCCGGCCAGCGCGTAGGCGACCACCAGCGGCGGGGAGGCTAAGAAATTCATTCGGACTTCGGGGTGGATACGGCCCTCGAAGTTGCGGTTGCCTGACAGCACCGAGCACACGGTCAGATCGTTGTCGATGACGGCCTTGCTCACCTCGGGGATCAGCGGTCCCGAGTTGCCGATGCAGGTGGTGCAGCCGTAGCCGACCAGGTTGAAGCCCAGTTTGTCCAGGTAGGGCGTCAGGCCCGCCCGCTCGTAGTAGTCGGTAACCACTCGCGATCCGGGCGCCAGGGTGGTCTTTACCCACGGCTTGCGCGACAAACCCTTGTCGACGGCGTTGCGGGCCAGCAGTGCCGCGCCGACCATCACCGAGGGGTTGGAGGTGTTGGTGCACGAGGTGATCGCGGCGATCACCACGTCGCCGTTGTCGATCTCGGTGCGGGTGCCGTCGGCGAGTTCGATCGGCTTGGCATCGGTCCGCCAGGGGAGCTTGTCGCCGCCGGCCCACTGTTCCCGGGGCTTGCCTTCGGATTGGGATTCGCCGAACGCGATCGGGTCGCTGGCCGGGAACGAAGCCGCCGACGCCTTGTCCAGATCCGACAGGGCCTGAGCGGTGGTCTCGGCGCCGTCGAGCAGCGCAGCGACGGTGTGCGGGGCCAACCGCAGCGGGATGCGGTCCTGCGGCCGCTTGGGGCCGGCGATCGACGGCTCAACACTGCTCAGATCCAATTCCAGCGTTTGCGAATAGACCGGTTCCCGATCCGGGTCGTGCCACATGCTCTGCTCTTTGGCGTAGGCCTCCACCAGCTTGATCTGATGCTCGGAGCGGCCGGTCAGGCGCAGATAGTCGCAGGTGACGCGGTCGATCGGGAAAATGGCGCAGGTGGCCCCGTACTCCGGGCTCATGTTGCCGATCGTGGCGCGATTCGCCAGTGGCACATTGGCTACGCCAGGGCCGAAGAACTCGACGAACTTGCCGACCACCCCGGTGGCGCGCAGCAGCTCGGCGACCGTGAGGACCAGGTCGGTGGCGGTGGTGCCGGGTGGGAGTTCGCCGGTCAGCTTCAGGCCGACCACCGGAGGGATCAGCATGCTCATCGGTTGACCGAGCATGGCCGCCTCGGCTTCGATCCCACCGACGCCCCAGCCCAGGACGCCGAGTCCGTTGACCATCGGGGTGTGCGAGTCGGTGCCGACGAGGGTGTCGGGGTAGGCCAGCGGTCCCTCGGTGCTGGCGCGGGTGAACACCACCCGCGCCAGGTACTCCAGGTTCACCTGGTGGCAGATGCCGGTGTCGGGCGGGACCACGGAGAAGTCATCGAATGCCTGCTGGCCCCAGCGCAGCAGCTGATAGCGCTCCGCATTGCGCTCGAACTCCAGCTCGGCGTTGACCGCGAACGCGTCGGTGCGGCCGAAGACATCGGCGATCACCGAGTGGTCGATCACCAGCTCGGTGGGGCACAGCGGGTTGATGCGAGTGGTCTTGCCGCCCAGCTCGGCGATCGCATCGCGCATCGCGACCAGATCGACCACACACGGCACTCCGGTGAAGTCCTGCATCAACACCCGCGCCGGCGTATAGGCGATTTCCCGGCCGTGCGCGGCGCTCGGGTCCCAGGCCACCATCGCGTCGATCTGCTCGGCGGTCACCAGCCGGCCGTCTTCGTTGCGCAGCAGGTTCTCCAGCAGAACCTTGAGACTGTAGGGAAGTCGCGCCGAGCCATCGACGCGATCGAGTCGTCGAATCTGATACGTGGTGTCGTCGACGCTCAGCTGGCCCCGGGTTCCGAAGCTGTCGAGGTTTCTGTCTGCGGCCATTGCGGGCCCTCCCACCGGTCGGATCGGTTATCACCGACCCTAGGTCCGCTTTACCGACGGGACCAGGGGGAGAAGGCCCTCAATCAGCCTTGCTGGGCCGCGCGCTCCAGCACCGGCCGCTTGTCCGGGCAGTAGGTGTTGACCGAGGCGCCGAGGAACTGCCAGGCCTGCGCCTGGTTGGTGCCCTTCTGCAGGTTGGGGGTGATGAAGCGGACCGACTTGGCTGCGTCGCCGTCAACGCCCTTGTCCAACCGCTCGCAGACGATCTTGCCCAGCCAGGCGTTGTAGTCCCGCGGGCCGTAGATGCCATAGGTGTGCAGTTCTCGGGCGAAATCGGTGTCGGGGTCGGCGTGAGCGGGTGCTGCCAGGGTCACGGCCAAGCCCAAGACCGCTGCGGCGAGGGTCGTCGATTTCATGAGATGCAGTGTAGACCCATCTGCTTAGGTGGTCTTCCTTTGCAGGCAGGGGAGGCCGGCGCGAGGCCGCGCTCACCTGCGCGAATCGCACGCAATGTGGCGCCCGTCGCCCATTCAGATGTGACGAGCAAGACAATAAGGAATTTATGAGGTTTATAAATTTGTGACTATTAGCCAAATTTCTCGTATTGTGTCTCCCCGTGGGCCGACACGAGTTAGCCAGCCAGCGCAAACGATCATCGGTATTGATGGCGGCAGTCCTCGCACCAGCTGCATTGTTCTTTGCTGTGGGAGGTAGCGCCAATCCTGCGGTGCCGAAAGAATCCATTGCCGTGGTTGCTGAAGACAATTCACCAGGCGGTTTGCAGCTGGTAGCCGCACCCGCAGCGACGCCCGAAACGGGACCACCCGCGCGGTTCGCCGTTGCCTCACGAACGCGCACCGTGCCGCGGTTCCTGCCCGCGGGAGTCGCCCCGGAGCGGGGCCTGCAGGTCCGCACGATCCAGGCCGCTCGCAGCATCAGCGACGCCTTTCCCCAGATCATGCAGATCGGTGGCGTACGGGCCGACGCGCTGCGCTGGCACCCCAACGGGTTGGCGCTCGACGTGATGGTCCCCAACCCGGGCAGCGCCGAAGGAATCGCGCTCGGCGATTCGATCGTGGCCTACGTGATGGAGAACGCCGGCCGGTTCGGCCTGCAGGACGCCATCTGGCGCGGTGTCTACTACACACCCGGCGGCGGGGCCCAGCGCGGCGGCTACGGCCACTACGACCACGTCCATGTCACCACCACCGGCGGCGGGTACCCCAGCGGCAGCGAGGTTTACCTGCGCTGACGACCGATCTGACGGTCAGCATCGCGGACGGCGTCGCGCTGCTCACGCTGAATCGGCCACAGTCCCGCAACGCCTACACCGCGGCAATGGGGCAGCTGCTGAGCCAGGCTTACCGCGACTGCGACGCTGACGACGCGGTTCGCGCGATCGTTCTGACCGGTGCCGGCGACGCCTTCTGCGCCGGAGCCAACCTGTCATCGCCGACAAGTCCCTTCGAGGCACCCGAGGATGAGGACGCGTTCACCGCCTCGCCGATAAGCCCGGCGGCATTTGAGTTGAACACTCCCGTTATCGCCGCGGTCAATGGTCACGCAATCGGGATCGGGCTGACCATCGCTTTGCAGGCTGATATCCGGATCATGGCCGCTGACGCGAAATACGCTGTGCCGCAGGTCCGCCGAGGCGTCGTTCCGGACTGCATGGCGCATTGGACGCTGCCCCGACTGGCGGGCACCGCCGTCGCCGCCGACGTGCTGCTGACCGGGCGCACCTTCGACGGGCACGAGGCCGCCCAGATGGGCGTCGCCAACCGCTGCCTGCCGGCCGGGGACGTCCTCGACCATGCGCTGACGATCGCCCGTGACATTGCCATCAATGTGGCACCCACGTCGGCGGCGCTGAGCAAGCGGTTGCTGTGGGACACGGTGATCAACGGCTATGCCCCGCGGCAGGTCGCTGAGCTGGAAACCCAACTCCATCACCAGGTGATGGGGACCCCTGATGCGCGCGAAGGCGTCGAGGCGTATCTCCAACGACGCGTACCCCGCTGGAGCGCAACGCCTTAGCGCACGTCGACCCCGACGCCCAGCGGCCGGTCGACGTAGCACCGGCCGGTGGTGCTGGGCGGCGCAGAATTGTAGACCGCGTCAGGCAGCCCCAGGAGCCGTGAGCGCGGCGGCCAGCATCGTCGCGGTCAGCCGGACCATCGCGTCACGATCCGCGGTCGCGGGCCGCTGCAATGCGATGCGCAGGCAGGCGCTGGACGTCACGCCCATGGTCACAAACACCAAATCGTCCAACTCCGCGGGCGACAGGTCCGGGCGGGACTTGCTCGGGATCACGCTGCCCAGCGGCAGCAGGCTGCGTTCGATCTCGTCCATCGCGGTGTGGTTGAGGTAGGGCGGCAGGTCGAAAGATGAGGATGTCAGCGCGGCCAACAGGATCGGGGCGTGCTGCTCATAGGCCGTCGTTAGAGTGTCGACGACCAGCAACGCGGCCTGGTCGACCTCGAGGTCGATGGCCTGTCCGACGCTGCGGACCAGTTGGAAGGAGATGTCGCGGGTTGCGGCGTCCACCAACTCGGCGATGATGGCGGCGCGGTCCGGAAAGTACCGGTAGACAGTGCCAATACTCACGTGCGCGGTGTCGGCGATGGTCTGCGTAGTCAGCGCTTCCGCGCCGCGGCGCGCGATCAGCTGGCGAGCGGTGTCAAGCAGCCGGCTGCGCATCTCGCGGGCTCGCTGCTGCTGCGGCCGCGAACGTGCCTGGACGGGCATTTCGCCTCCGCATCAAAAGTGAGTAGTAAGTGAGAGATTCTCATGTTTCCATATTTGTATGGCAAATGTGCCCCATACCCCCAACGCCGACCTCGCCGTCGCGCGGTACGGCCAGGCCGGCCGCGACTGGATCGACGGAACGCGGATCACCGATCCGCTGGCCGACGCCGTGGTCGCTGATTTCGCCACACTGCCTCGCGGCGCGGGGATGGTCATGCTGCGGACCGCGATCCAGCACGGCATCGACGCTGTGGAGTCGCCGCCGGAGTCGCTGCGGGCGTTGTTCGCCGAGATCGACCACGAACCCGACTGGCTCGACCACGACCGCCTAGATCGCGCTGCGGGTCATATCGTGCGGCACACCGCGTCCTACGGCATCGTCTTGGGTGCGGCCTCGTTGACGGCCGGAGCCATGAATTCCGTCGCCGGGATGCCGCTGGTGCTCACGGGTCGCTACACCAGCCAGGCGGCCGTGCGGTCGATCGAGGTCGGCGCATGGTTGGAGGCGATCCTCACTCCCGGTGGGCTGCGTCGCGACGGCGCCGGCCTGGCGACGACGTTACGGGTCCGAATGATTCATGCGTTCGTGCGGCGCCATCTGCTGACCGAGGGCGACTGGGACAGTGATGCATGGGGCGCACCCATTCCGCAGAGCTACATGGCGTTCACCATCGTCGAGTTCGGTCAGATCGCCCTGGCGGCAATGCACCAACTGGGGGTTCGCTATACCCAGGACGAACTCGACGACATCTACCATTTCTGGCGCTACGTCGGTCTGCTCAACGGCGTTTCGGACGAACTGAATCCGGCCACCGAGGCCGATCAGGTCCGTATCGCGGAGTTGTATGCACTGACCGCGGTGGAACCCGACGACGGAGACCGTGACTTCGTCCGCGCATTGACGCACGACTATCTGGCGCGCGAGATTGCCGAGTTGCTGCCCGTCGGTGGATCGTGGAAGCACCGCGTGGGCCTGAACATTATCAACGGCATGACTCGGGCATTTCTGGGCGATGCCAATGCCAGCCGTCTGGGCGTGGCCGACACGCCGTTCAAATACCTGCCGCGGGTGCTCGGCCCGGTTGTCGGCGGGGTCAACGAAGTACTCGCGCGCATTCCCGGGGTCAACAAACTGCGGACTCGACGCGCTCTGGCCAACTACCCGAGGCTGATGGCCGAACAACGGCAGCGCTACGGGGTGCACCACGAGCTGGTCGATGCCGCGCCAGATAGTCGCGGCCATCCTGCGGCGGTGCGCTCCGCGTAGGGGATGTGCGACCGGCAATGGCCGCCGTCGGCCGATAGCTTTCTCGGGCATGCCTTTCACCGGGTGATTGTGGAATCGCCCCAGTGGGTAGTCGTCCCATGATCACGTCCAGCTTCGAGTGGACGCTTCTGATGGGAGGATTCGATGAATGTGTTCGTTCGCCGTATAGCGTGCGCGGTCGCGATTGCGTTGACGCCCATGTCATTCGTGGTCGCAGTGTCACCTGGTGTGGCCATGGCCCAGCCCCCGGACTGCGGTCCGGGCAACTGGTGGAACCCGGGAGACAACGCGTGTCAGCCCACCGCACCGCCGAATTGCGGCCCGGGCAACTGGTGGAATCCGGCAGTCAATGCGTGCCAGCCGGTAGCGCCGCCCCCGCCACGTTAGCGGCAGGAGCTCGGCCATGGCGGTCATCCGACTGCGGGAACGGTCGCCATGGCTGCAGATCCGAGTCCGCAGGTCTAGCCGACTTTCGCCTCCCGGCTATGTACGTCGCGGGCTAGACGACGGTCGCGTTGCTCCTCGAACCGGATCACATGGCGCTCAAGACTTTCGAGGTACGTTGCAAGCTTTTCCCGGCGCTGTTCGCCGCGAGGAGTGAAATCATCGCGCTCGAAGATCCGCCACTTGCGCAGGTTCGGCCGCACGACTTCGTCCAGATGCTGCCGCGGGTCGTAGATCCCGTGTTTAGCCATCAGCACCCCGTTACGGCGAAAATTCGGCATGCCCTGACCGGGCATCCGGAAGTTCTCCACGACGTCGGCGACCGCCTCCAGCGCCTGGTCAGGCACCAGGTCCAATGCCGCATCGCACACGTTGCGGTAAAAGATCATGTGCAGGTTCTCATCGGCTGCAACGCGCTGCAGCATCCGGTCGGCAACGGGGTCATTGCACACCTTGCCGGTGTTGCGGTGGCTGACACGAGTGGCGAGTTCCTGGAACGTCACATAGGCGACCGACAGCAGAAAGTCGGTCTTGTGTCGCGCCTCCTCCTCAGCCGTGGCCCCGAATCCGTTGGTCACGTGCTGCATTCGTGCCTGTTCCAGCGCCACCGGGTCGACCCCTCGGGTAACCAGGAGGTAGTCGCGGATCACGATGCCATGGCGGTTTTCCTCGGCGGTCCATCGGCCCACCCACGCCGCCCAGGCACCGTCATGGGAAAAGTACTTGGCCGCCTGACGGTGATAGGACGGCAAATTGTCCTCGGTAAGCAGGTTGGTGATCATCGCCGCCTTCGCGACGTCGCTGAGTTGCGACTGCTCCGGTGACCAGTCGAGGCCGCCCATCCGCGCAAAATCACGGCCACGGTCCCAGGGCACGTAGTCATGGGGATTCCACGCGGGCGCGACCAACTCATGCCGATTCACATTGGTTGCCGCAACGGGCTCCAACTCGCGAAGTATCTCCAGATCGGTCAACTGCCTCGACATCGCATCCCCCTCTACGGCTCTCGGGATGGCCCCCCAGCCCGACGAACCATACACTGCCTGGACACTGCAGGTCGATGTCGACAGGCCAGTTGAGCGAACTCACAGGCAGATCATCAGTGGGACACACACTTCCACCAATACGTCACGTGATGTTGTCGTGATGTTGCCCATAGGGGAGGAGCCGCAATGTCATTCGGCGACGTCGGCAACTAGGAGTCGGTATCCAAGGTCAAGTTGTGTCGATCGGAGGAGTTCGGCGTGTCGCCGCTGCCAGGAGCCAGTTGCGACATCAGCGCGCAGGCGAGATAGGCCTTCCTGTAGTTGACTTTTCGGCGTCAGCGCAAACAACGACATTCCGTTCTGAACAGCAACGTCGAGGTATAACTCCGGGCGGCACCAATAGGCCCCTCCGAAACCATCCCGACAGTCGCGCGGGACGGGTACCGGAACGACTGAGACTCGTTCCCCACCAAGGAGTTCGATCAACATGTCCATCGGGACAGCCAGCCGGGCATCGGTCGCCGCGGCAGCCGGAAGATACTCGCGCAACAGCCAGAACTGACCAAAAATGGCATGATCCCACGTGAATACGACTATGCGTCGGCGTGCGATACGAGTCATTTCCGCCAAGCCGGCCGCGAGGTCAGTCCAGTGATGAACCGTCAGCAGAGCCATCGCGGCATCGACGGCGCCCGTCCGGATTGGTAGATTTTCAGCGGCTGCCTGAACCGCCGGAGGTCCCGCCGAGGACCGTTGGTTGATCATCACCCGGCTGGGTTCGACGGCCACCACGGTGGACGCGGTCTCGTAGGAACCTGTCCCGGCACCGATGTTCGCCACCGATGCAGCGCCACGCAAGGCCTCGTCGATGGCTGCGGCGATACGGGGATCGGGAACGCGGGTCACCGAGTAGGCCGCTCCAGTGCGGTCGTAGGTGCTCATGCCATACCCAACTCGTCAACGTCGGTAGGCTAATCAGAGTAGGCCAGCGCGTGCCAGAACGCCCCTCAGTCTGGCCATGGTTGTTGATTCGCCGCTCCGAGAACCGATTTCGCACAGATCACCCCTTCCGGGGCATCATCATCATTTCGTCACTGTGACGTATTGATGCAAGTCGACCCGGGCGAGAGGGGGCCGACCCGGATCGGTCCCGTCCGATCGAGTAGTCACGCCAGGGGTCGCGGCAGGTGACGGTTGGGCACGACGACGACGTCACTCCAGAGGGCGCTCCGCCGGTGAGGTGAAGACTGTCGGCGCTCGTCACGCTCAACAAGAACGACCTCACCGACCGAGTTGGCGACGTGCGGGCGAGCCTGAAGCGCGAGATCAACCTAGGACTCCGACGCGTTCTGGGCATCTGACCACGGCAGCCGAAGAGCATCCAATTGATGGTGTTCACCCCGAATTGCTCTGCAGTCCAAGCAGAACTCGCATTGGTTAGCTGGTAACGGTGCGTGTTCAACAGGTGCGAGTTGGTGTAGGGGAGCGGTAACAGTGTGGATCGCCGCCGGCCGCCGTCAGAAGATCGTGGATAACAGTGGTTATCTATGATCAACTACGCCGTTTAAGCGGTGCCACAACAGCTTTCGAGTATTGTGCGCCGTACGGCGCTATATCTGACGGATTTCAGATGAACCGGATGTCGAGCGGTCTGCCCCACGTGCTTGTTCGAGCAGGAGCACCGGCAGTGCTCATATCGGCAGGCGACGAATGCGAATTACATCTTCGCCGAGAACTACGATCGCGCCTGCAGCCAGATCCTCAGCAACGACTTGAAGATTGTCGGTCAGGAGCTTCGATAGCTCAACGGCACGCCGATTGCTGGCGCGGCGAATCAGCGCGAAGGACGGCTCGATCGCATGCGTTCGAGCAAGCAGCGCTCCAAGGTCGGTGTCAGCACTGATGAGTACCCAGCCTTGAGCCGCAGCCTGCGCTATCACTTCCTCGTCCCATTGAGCCCACCATGCGCAGATCGCGCACGTGGAGGACGTCGTGACCCGACTCGATCAGCAGGTCACGTAACCGTCGATGGGACAATCCGTTCATGGCCGACAGAAACACGCAGGAGCAACGGGTTCGAGCATCCACCGAAGCCTTACTCGATGCCGCCGTCAAAGTTGTGTCCGAGCGGGGGTATGCCGGGGCCAGTCCTGCGCTGATCGCGTCCCATGCAGGTTTCGACCGGAAGATGGTCCACCATCGATTCGGATCCAAAGAAGGTCTTTTCCGAGCATTGTTCGAACGCAGTATCCAGCAGCCTCTGCTCGCTCCGACCGCCGAAGCGGGAGTACCCGGTCTGGATCGGGCGCTCAACACCATGCTCGCCCTGGAGGACATGTGGCGAAATGACCCCGCCTTCCTCCGAGCGGTCTTCACCGTCGCGTTTCAGGTCGCAGGAACGTCGTCGGATCTCAACGAAGTTTTCGAGCAGTGGATCGATGCCGCGCGCGATGCTGTGGAGCGGGCCCTGGTGGACGGGCAGCGCGACGGTTCGGTGCGCGCTGATCTGGATGCCGCGCGTGCGGCGCAGGTCGCGGTCGATGCCACCACGGGGATGACATTCCGGTGGTGTCGGGATCCGGACAACGTATCGCTCGACCGTGAGATTCGGGACTGGGTTGCCGCCGCGCAGCAACTATTTGGGGCTCGATAGTTCCACCGGGCTGTCATGCAGTATCGCGAGCGCAGGGGTGCTGCCGAGGGGTGAGGTGCATTAGCCTTCAACATATTCCCATTAGTGGGAATAAATGTTAGTCTCCTGGCGTTGCCATGGCCCGTGTCTCTCCGGATCGGTTGCCGGCGGCCCGTACATAGGAGTGAAAGATGAGTGTTGAGCAGGGGACCGGTCGGCCGTGGCAGCATTTCGCGGACTACTACTACGGGGTAACGGAAAGCAAGCGGCGCGTCGACGTTGACCGTCAGCGTTACGCCGATCGGTGGGCTCATCTGCACACGATGGGGGATGCTGCGGCGGATCGACTGGCCGCTGCGATCATCGACCGCCGGGTGTCACGAGCGGCTTTTGAAGACACGTTGGCCAGCGGTCTGGTCGACACCGCGGATGCCGCTCCCGAGATCGTCGACTTCCTCGCCCCCGTGCTGACACTGCCGGCGCGTCTGGACCGCGCGGCCATTGCCCGTGGCGCTGAAGCGTTCTGCCGGATACCGATGCCTGCCTGGGTCGCGCATGGTGTCATTGCGGGCTTCATGTTCGGGGCCATCTCACCGAACTCCGCACTCACGTTGGCGCTCAACGAAGCCATCATCGAATCGACGCACAAGCGCTATGTGGAGACCGCAAAGTACGTTCATGACCTCCTGGTTGATCCCGCTGGCGACAGCGCATTCCGGACCGGGTGCCGGGTGCGCCTGGTTCACGGGTTCGTGCGTACCGAGGTCAGTCGCCACGTGGAATGGAACACTGCGGCGTACGGGACCCCCATCCACCTGACCGCGGTTCTTACCGCAGCCGCGGTCCAAGGATCTTGGGCCGTACCCCTTCTCGAAAAGCAGGGATATCGCCTCACGGCGCAGGAGAAAGACGACATCGCGATGTTCAGCGCGTACCAGTCGTACCTGCAGGGCGTGCCCGAGGAAGACCTGCTGACCACCCACCAGGACTACAGCGATTTCCTCTACTTCTACCTCAGCGGTGTGCCGGCGCCACTTCCCAAGGACCGGGCGAGCGCGGCGCGGGTTCTGCGCCCGCTGATCGACAACGGCTATCCGATCAGCGCCTCCCAAACGGTGACGTATCTCTTCAACGCCTACGTGCTCGCCGAAACCCGCCGTAGTCTTGGCCCCGCACTCAGCGACGAATGGGACATCCGCGTCCCCGCAACAGGAACGGTCATCCGTCCCGTCGCGGCAACGCTCACTCGCATCCTGGGCGCGGCTCGGCAGCTGCCGTTGGCCCGCCCGCTGTGCGACAAGCTGGCCCGGAACATGGTGCATTCGGCGATGCCTCAAATGGTGGAGCGGGTGACCGGGTCGAGTGAGGTCAGGTTCGACTCCACGGCAAAGGTCGAGCGAACAGCGGTGTAGGAGTCGGGGAACAACGGTCGATGCGCTTGACGTCAAGTGCAGCCACTTTTCGCGAATGTTCGCATTGGCCTTTGTATCTCGATCAACACCAGAAGGAGTGTTCCGAGCAATGAGCGACGTTCAGCTTGGCCTCATGATGGATTTCCCGCTCACCACGCAGCACTTCCTCTGGCGTATGCGCAATGTGCACCCAACGACTGGCATCGTGTCCGTCACTGACGGTGACGGTACTTGCTCCGGCAGTTCGTTTGCCGAAGCTGCACACCGCAGCCTCGCGCTCGCCGCATCGCTTGCCCGTTTCGGCGTGCGACCCGGCGACCGGATCGGGACATTCGCCTTCAACAGCGCGGCCCATCTCGAGGCGTACCTCGGGGTGATGTCGATGGGTGCAGTGCTACACACCATCAACGTGCGAGTCCACGACAGTCAACTGGTGTGGATGGTGAACCACGCGCAGGACCGGGTCATCTTTGTCGACGCCGATTTGACCGGACGGTTCCTTCCGCTGCTGAGCCAGATGCCGAGCGTCCACGCCGTCGTCATCATCGGTGAGGTCCCGCGCACGATCGACGTCCCGAGTGGGGTCCAGGCGATGGCATTCGACGACTTCGCCAGTGCCGACCCCGCGGACTACCGGTTTCCCGATCTCGACGAGCGGGCGGCTGCGGCTCTCTGCTACACCTCCGGCACGACCGGTGACCCCAAGGGCGTGCTGTATAGCCACCGCTCGATCGCGATACATGCGTTGATCATGACCGGCAGCGACGTCTTCGCTGTCCGAAACGACGACACGGTTCTGGCCACAGTTCCCATGTTTCATGCAATGGGATGGGGTCTTCCGTTTGTTTCGATCATCAGCGGTGCAAGACTGGTCATGCCGGGCCGACACCTCGACCCGCGCAGTCTCCATCGTGTGATCCGCGACGAAGACGTGACATGGTCCAGTGGTGTCCCCACGGTGTGGACGGATCTTCTCAGGTATGTCAGTACTGCGGAGGAAGACGCAGCCCCATCGGACTTGAAGTCCCTAAGGAAGCTGATCCTCGGGGGAGCCCAGGTGCCGGGCGATCTCATCCGCCGTTTTGCGAATGAAGTTGGTACCACCGTCGTGTCCGGCTGGGGGATGACCGAGATCTTCCCGGGTGCCACCGTAGCGAACGTCGACTCGCGCAAGACCGACGGGGAGAACTTCGCCAGGCAGGCTACCGCCGGCCGGGTGAGCCCGTTCTATGAGATCAGATTGGTCGACGACGAAGGGACCGTTGTGCCCCATGACGGTGTGAGCCGAGGCGAGATCGAGGTACGCGGCCCTGCGGTTGCCTCCGATTACTTCCGTCTCGGAGACTCTGCCGCGGAAGAGTTCGACCACGGCTGGCTGCGGACCGGTGACATCGGCACCGTCAGCCCCGACGGTTGGGTCACCGTGGTGGACCGCTCCAAAGACATGATCAAGTCTGGGGGAGAATGGATTTCATCCGCTGACCTCGAATCCGCGCTCCTCGAACACCCGTCGATTCATGAGGCAGCAGTAGTCGGTCGGCCCGATCTCCGTTGGAGCGAGCGGCCGTACGCATTTGTGGTAGCAGAGCCAGAACTCTGCCTCACAGAGCTTCGCACCTTCCTAGAAGAACGGGTACCTAGCTGGTGGGTTCCCGACCAGACCGAGGTCACACCGTCTTTGCCGAGGACCTCGACAGGAAAAGTCGACAAGAAGCAACTCCGCGACGCCGTTGCGGTAGGCCGGTAACCGCACCAACATCTGGCCTTCGTCTGGAAAGACGAACAGCACCAACGAGAATCAGGACACACCTTTGTACAAACTTATCGCCTGCTGGTCGGCGCCCCGCTCCGAGGACATCGAGGCCTTCGAGAAGCACTACACGGAGGTGCATGCGCCTGCTGCCGCGGCCGTGCCGAATCTGGTCCGTTTGGTCCTCACGCGGACCGCAAGCGGCCTGGAGGGCGACCGACCGGCGTTCTACCGCGTCGCAGAGATGCACTTCGACTCGCCTGAGGCTCTGCATGCCAGCGAACAATCGCCGGAGTGGGCAGCGATGCGAACTGACGCTGGAGCCATAGCGGCACGCTTTGGGGTCAGCCTGGAAGTCGGCATCGGCACCGAGGTCGAAGCACACGTGCGGCCGTCATGACAGTCCTGGTCACCGGTGGTTCGTCCGGTATCGGACGTGCCGTCGCTGAGCGCTGGGGTGCGCTGGGGCACGATGTGATCATCAACTACCACGCGAAGAACGAGGCTGCGCAAGAGGCTGCCGCCGCAGTCGAAAGTGCAGGCGGCCGAGCGCATCTGATCAAGGCCGACGTCGGCACGCAACTCGGCGTCGACGCGGTGGCGGCCGCGGTGAAAGAAGTCACCGAGTCCATCGACCTCTACGTGCACTGTGCAGCTCTGGCAGTCCCCGGCGGACCCCTGGACATCGATCCTGAACGCTTGGCGCACGCCATCTCGGTCAACGCCACCTCGATGATTTCCATGGTTCAGGGTCTACTCCCGGTCCTTCAACGCGGCAGCAGTGTGATCTACATCAGCAGTCGCGGAGCCCGCAGTTACGTACCGTCCTATGTTGCACTCGGCCCCTCCAAAGCGTTGGGGGAGGCGCTGATCCGATACCTGGCTGTGGAGCTCGCACCGCGCGGAATCCGGGCGAACACAGTTGCGGCAGGCCCCGTGGACACCCCCGCCTTCCGCACGATGTTCGGAGATCGGGCGCAGAGCCGACTCGACGCCGCGGCGGCAGCCAATCCGAGCGGTCGTGGTGTGACACTGATCGACGTGGTTCGCGCAGTAGAACAACTTGCCTCACCCGACTCCGCAATGGTGCAGGGACAGACGCTGATGGTCGACGGGGGGCTCTACCTGTGACACCGCTTCGTATCTGTGCCCTGCCGCAGTAGGTTCCGTCACCAATTTCATCTGCCACTGTCGATCAATGGTGCTGCAGCGAAAAGCGATCAGGCCCAATGACGTTCGCCGATCTCAAGGCCCTGTCCCCAACGCCTCGAACTAACCGCGGCATAGACCCCGAGGAACTAGCGACCCGGGACTGTGGCCCGGCGTTTGGAGCTGGCCGGTCGTGTCAGGTGATGGGTGTGGGTTTGAGGGTCGCGTCGGCGGCAACGGCTGCCAGGGGGATGGCCGGGGTGACGGCCATGATCAAGCGGTGCAGTGCTTCTCGGCTGATGTTGCGGTGATTGAGCCAGTCGAGGGTGGCGCCTTCCATGAAACTCAGGAATCCCTCGAGGGCTACGCGCAGCGCGGGTGGCTCTGCCTGGCCGGGGAGCACCATCTGGGTGAACAGCGCGCGGTACTGGGCGCGATTTGACGCGATGAAGGCCTGCACCTCGGGGTCGGCGCCGAGGCCCCCGCCCATGATGAGTCGGTAGGCCGGCTCGGCATTGACGGCGAACTCCAGGTAGCGGTCGAGTAGCGCCGCGGTGAGGTCGTGGCCGGACAGGTCGGCGGTGTGTGTTTGTGCGTAGTCGCGCAGTTGCTGGTGGAAGTCTGCGATGACGGCGAGATAGCACTGCCGTTTGGATCCGAAGTAGTAGAAGAGCAGGCCCTTGGTGACGCCGGCGCTGGCGGCGATGTCGTCCATCGACACGTCATCGAATCCGCGGCGCGAGAAGCAGTCCGCCGCCGCGGCCAACAACTCTGCCCGTCGGGCGGGATCGCGATGGCGGCGAGCGCTGCTGGTCACGAGACCTCCCGATATTGACTTTCGGTCAGACTTGCTTCACGGTAGCAGCAGCGGTCAAGTTTGACCGGTGGTCAAACTTTGAAGGGAACCCAGGATATGGCCAAACTCAACCTCCGCGATGCCGTCGTGGTCATTACCGGCGGAGCCCGCGGGATCGGTGAGCAGACCGCGATCGCGTTCGCCCAGCAGGGAGCGCGGGTCGTCATCGGCGACATCGACGAATCCGCGGCAAGGCTGACTGCCGACAGGATCGGTCGCGGCACAGTGGGCCTGGGTCTGGACGTGTCATCGGAGAGCTCGTTTCGGAGTTTCATCGGCACGATCGAAGACCAGGCAGGGCCCATCGAGGTGTTGGTCAACAACGCGGGGATCATGGCGGTCGGGTCTTTCACCGACACCAAGCTGGCCACTGTTCGCGCGACGCTCGACATCAACCTCTGGGGCGTCATGCTCGGCTGCCACCTGGTGTTGCCGACAATGGTGGCGCGGAGTCACGGACAGGTCATCAACATCGCCTCGGCGCTGGGACGCCTCGCCGGCGGCGGTGTGGCCGCCTACAGCGCCAGCAAGTTCGGTGTCGTCGGTTTCACCCACGCCCTTCAGCAGGAGTTACGGGGCACCGGCGTGACGGCCTCCGTCGTGCTGCCGGGAGTGGTCCGCACCGATCTCTCCAGTGGGGTCTCCGAGCGCGGAGTGCCGGTATCTGATCCCTCGACAGTCGCCGCGGCCGTCGTCGAGACGAGCGTCAAAGCCAGGCCGGAGACCACAGTTCCCAAGTCGGCGGGCGGCCTGATCCGGACCCTGGCCATGCTGCCGCCACGTCTGCAACAACCGCTATTGCGCGCGGTCGACTACGGCCGCGCGATGCACGACGTCGATACCGAACAACGTGCCGGCTATCGCGACCGGCTCGCCAAGACCATCGACGCACGCAACGACGGCCCCACCGAGATCCCGGAAGGGGAAGCAGCCCGATGACGGTCGACCGCGTCGCGGCGTTCTCCCGCGAACGTTCGGCCGTGCTGAGTTTCTGCAGCGGACTCTCCGAAGCGCAGTGGCACGCCGACAGTGCGGCCGCCGGGTGGCGCGTGCGCGATGTCGTCGCCCACCTGGGTGCCAGCTGCAAGACGCTATTCACACCCGCTGCCATCACCGTGCTCACCACACGCGATATCGAGCGGGCCAACGACCGCCCGGTCGATTCCCGACGTGATTGGTCGGTCCATCGCGTGCTCGCCGAGTACGACAGGTGGAGCGCCTGGACCCTACGGGCCGCCGCGATCATCGCCGCGACGCCGCCCCGGGCACTGCGCACGCGTCTGGGTGAACTCGGTTCGTTCAGAATGGATCTCGTCCTGCCCGGGGCGTTGGTCTTCGACCACCACGTTCACCTGCGCCACGACATCGCACCCGCTGTCGGACTCACCGCGCCCACCACCGACGCACAGCGCATGACCGTCGTCGTGGAATGGATGCTGGCCGTGCTTGCAAACCAACTCAAGGCGACACCCCCATCCTGGCTCAGCGGCCCGATCACTCTCGAACTACACGGCGCCGGAGGCGGCCGCTGGCAGATCGACCCCAACGGATCGCTTACCGTTCACGACGGCACATGCCGCGACGAAGCCGGCGCCATTCGCAGCGACGTCAACACCTTCCCATCGTGGGCAACCACCCGGACCGACTGGCACAGCGCCGGGCTGGAACTCACCGGCGACCTCGAACAAGTCACCCGCTTGCTCGGCTCAATCAACATCGTCTGAACACGAACATCGAGGGGCCAGTTACCGCATCAACAGAGCGTGTAGGAACACAACGGCAGACTTCGCCTGCGGCAAGGTTTCTTCGATGTTCCCGAGGATTTCGTCGGCAGTTCGACTGGCGGCGAGGGCCTTGAAGATCCGCGAGTAACCCGTCTTCCCAGTGCCGTTCTCCCCGAACAGGATCGTGAGCCCCTCATGGGGCTCGATGAGGCCACCTTCGACGAGGGCGTTGACGCCGGTGACCCCTGAGAGTGAGGTCAGGGTCAGGGGTTCGATCGCTTCGTCCTCGCTTTCGAAGGTGGCCAATGGCAGCTCCACGGCAAGTTCGCGAGTGTCGAAGGCCTTCTCCTGTCGGAAAAGTGCGTATGCGTCGGCCTCTTCTTCGTTTCCAAGCGGCCCGCCACCCTGGAGGACGTGTCTGACGATGAAGCGCACCCACTCGTCTGAAGCATTCGCCCATTCACTGAGAAGGTTTCGCGGATCTACCCGCTGCGGTGTCGCCAACCCTGCCACTATGGCCCTCCAGCGCTAACGAGTGCGAGGTCGCGATCAACCTAGCAACTTCCCATCGACTCTAGTTGGCGTGCGCACCGGGCAGCTCCCACGCGCTCGAGGATCCCCAGTTTGAAAGGCGTCGATTTACCGCCTAATGGAAGAATCCCCTGCCCCACGACACAACCTGTGGTGGTTAACCGAACCTATGGGCACTACAGATTGTGTCCACCAACGGCGCGCCGCGGCGACTTTCGTCGTACGTGTGTGGCGCTCCTAGGGTTTTAGTGGGCGCTTTTCGCTGGTCAGTGGCTTTTTATGGTGGGGTTCAACGGTTTCGGTGCTTCGTTGGTGAATTAAAGGACGCGCACGCGGTGTGCCTCTAGGTTTCGGGGTTACCACACCAACCTCAACCACAAGGACGATCCGCGTGCGCGTCAGTACTGCATTTAACCGAATGCTGTCCATCCCCGGAGCCACGGTCACCGAAGTAGACATCCGCGATGGCGCCGTCATCATCGGACTGCGCCCGACGGCGCGACTGGTGAGCTGCCCGTGCGGCAAACGATTCCGGCGTTTCTACGATCGCCGCGAGCGACGGTGGCGACACCTCGATCTGGCCGGCCGACGACTGTGGCTGGTCTTCAAGATCCGACGGGTGGACTGCCCGGACTGTGGGATCGTCACCGAGGATCTGCCGTGGGCCCGTCCCGGTGCGCGGCACACCCGCGACTTCGAAGACATCGTGCTGTGGCTGGCCCAACGCACCGACCGCACCTCGGTGGCCACGCTGATGCGTTGCGCCTGGGAAACCGTCACCGCGATCATCGGCCGCGGGGTCACCGAGTTGCTCGATCAGCGTCGCTTGCAGAGGCTCTACCGCATCGGTGTCGATGAGATCTGCTATCGCCACCCGCATAAGTATCTGACCGTCATCGGGGATCACGACACGGGCACTGTCGTGGACATCCAGCCCGGGCGCAGCGAACAATCGCTGGCCAATTTCTATGCCACCCAATCGGATTCAGCACTGGCACAGATCGAACTGGTCAGCATGGATGTCTCCCGCGCCTACACCGGCGCCACCACCACCGCAGTCCCGCACGCAGTCATCTGCTACGACGGGTTCCACATCATGCAATGGATCAACCGCGCCCTGGACCGCGTCTTCGCCGAATCGATCCGCCTGCCCGGATACGCCACCGCAGACTGGAAAACCGCCCGCTGGGCGCTACGCACCGGAGAGAACAAACTCACCGATGACAAACGCGCTCTGGTCAACCAGATCGCGTGCACCAACCGGCGTATCGGCCGGGCCTGGACCCTCAAAGAACAAGCGCGCGACCTCTACCGCTACGACCACGAACCCGGTATCGCCCGCCACCTACTCAAAGCCTGGATCACCGCGGCCAAGCGTTCCCGCATCCCCGCGTTCGTCGCCCTGAGCAAACGCTTCCAGATCTACTTCGAACCCATCCTGGCCGCCATCGAACTCGGCATCTCCAACGCACTCATCGAAGGCATCAACGCCAAAATCCGCCTCATCAACGCCCGCGGCTACGGCCACCACTCCGCCCAAACCCTGACCGCAATGATCTACCTCTGCCTCGGCGGACTGCAGGTCAAACTACCCACAAGAACCTGAGGAGCCGCACGTGTGTTCTATCCTGCTGATGCAGGGCACCCCGCAACCGTGGGGTGTAGACCACGGAGACGGGGTGCGGAGATGCGTGTAGGAACCATCACTGTAATCCACTCCACGGTCCCGTCAAATCGGAATGGCTCACCTTGCTAGCCGGCTGCGAAGGGTCGAGGTGATGGAATATGGAGGTGTCAAATGGCACGAAATGTGAATAGGAGCGCAGGCTCTGGCCGGTTTGTTACCGCGTCAACCGCCCGGCGCAACCCGAGCGGAACCACGACCGAGCAAGTGGGTCGGGGTACGTCGAACAAGTCGACCGTTCATCGTTCGGCTGCTACTGGCCGGTTCGTCACTGAGGCCACTGCCAAGCGTCATCCCGACAAGACGATCACCCAGAGAGTGTGACATGGCCGGATTCAAGATGAACCCAAACTTCGAGCGCGAGTTCGCCCGTCAGTTCAACGCACAGCTCCAGAAGGTATTCGACTCGGTTTACAGTCGCCGCGCCGGTCAGGCAGTGGGAGAAGTTAAGGCTGCGCTAAAGCGCGAAACCGGTCGGATCGGATTGACGCTGGATGACGCGAAGTTGACGGAGCTTGCAACGGCGATCAGCGCAGGAACCCGACTCAAGGTTCGCGCGGCGTAGTCCCGGTGAGCCTGGGGGCCGGGTTCGCATCTAGCCCCCAGGCGCACCTCGAAGTCGAATCGGCAAGTTGCAGTGTTCAATCCAGATGCGTGGCGATGTATCTCGCGTAGGTCGACGCCGACGCTCGAGCGTGGACTTCGAGGGTCTGCGGGCTATATCCGAGCGTTTCGGCAAGGATGGCGATTGGGGTGGTCTGGGTCAGCTCGTTGAGTGTGCCGAGGCGCGCTTCCAGGGAGGCGAGCACGGGGCGCAGGTGATTTCGGAGATGCGTCGGTGTGAGGTGCATGCCGGGCCGGTAGCCGCGGAATATCCAGGGAGACTGAGGTGAGCCCTTCGTAGTGGTCCAGTTGTTGTGCGACTCTGATGCCCGGTGTTCGGGCAGGAAGAATCGGCAACGACATGGCAGCCAAGAAGCGCCGGCGGCATACGCTTTGACGGGTCTCTCGAAGAATCACGCGATGACCTTCAATCATTCGGCAACGACACGCCGGTCCCGCTGATCAGGTCCGACTCGTACACCACTCTGCTGGACGCAACCCTGACCCACATCTACACCAAACTCAACCTAACCTCACGGGTACAGCTGGTTCAGGAAGCCGCACGCCACGACGCCTGAAGGCGATCCGACGAATCATCCCGGGACGCAGCAGCCGACTCGGCTGGTCGACCAGCCACGCAACCTTGATGAACTGCTCGAATACATCGATGTCTTGCTCGGCGGCCGCCAGCACTCGGTCCAGATAGCCGTTGAGCAGCCGCGTCGCAAGCGGTGGAGTTCCGGCGATCTCAGGCAAGCTCAAGTCACCACCGGCGGCCATCTGCCATGCCTGCCGGATCGGCTTGGCCGCTGCCCGAAAAAACCTCCGCGGCAGATCCTTTTCGCCGTGGGATAGACAGTCGCGCAACACAAGTGCTTCCATTGCCGCCACCGTCATACCCTGCGCATAGATCGGGTTGAAACTACACACCGCGTCACCGACCACCACCAGCCCCTCCGGTAGCCGAGGCAGCTTGTCGTAGCGACGCCAACGACTGGAGGGAAACCGATGTTGGGCAACCGGACTCACCGGTTCCGCGGAGCGCACCGCGGCCAGGATGTGCGGTGGTGTCACGGCGGATACGAACTTGCACATGCCCTCCAGGTCGAGTGGCGGATGACGCCCCGCCATGCCGAAGACGGTGAAGAAGACGGTGTCGTTCTCGCACGCGGCCAGCGCTACACCGGTCGGGCGGCCCGGCACCGGCGACACGATCAGACCGTATTCCCGCACGGCAGCTTCGGGTGGCCGCAGCAGCTGGCTGGCGTACAACAGGTCCACGCGAACCTCGTCGTCGGTGGGCGCGGCAAACCCGTTCCGCTCCAACAGCGCCGGAGTCCGCGAACCGCGCCCGGTCGCGTCCACCACCAGGTCGGCTGGCCACTCGGCGGCGACGTTGTCGGTGCGGTCGACGACGCACACCCCGCACACCCGGCCCGCTTCGGTGAGGCAGAGGTCCACTGCCTCACGGCCACCGAGCACGCTGACGTTGGGCAGGTCCACGACCCGACCACGAACGTGCCGTTCGAGGAACGGGCGCGTCATGTTGTAGGCCCGAAACGCCGGGGCGGTGCCGGAATGGACGGCCACATGCCCGTTCATGCAGAAATGCAGCCGCGACAGGTCCGTGCCGTCATTGAGGACCGCGCCCCGCTCAACGAGTTGATCCAAGAAGCCGGGAAACAGTTCTTCCAGCGCCATCGCACCGCGCATCAACAGGCCGTGGGTGTGCCGCCCCTGCGGCACTCCGCGGCGAACCAACGCCGACTCGTCCACGGTGTCTCGCTCGATCACCGTCACCGTCGTATAGAAGTCGGCCAGGGTGCGTGCCGCGAGCAGGCCGGCCATGCTTCCGCCCAACACGATCGCGTGATTCCCGATCACCGTCCACCTCCTGTTTCAGCTCAGGATGTGGCACGGGCAGGCTCGCACCATCGGCCAAAAGGCGTAGCCGAAATTTGTGGGGTCGTATCCGGTTACCGGGTCACGGTTACCGGGTCGCCGGCAGCGGCGCCTGCGACTGGACCGCCGCCGCCAGAGTCCGGAACAGCTCAGGGCCACCCGAGCCGGAGATCGCCAGTTGGGCCGCGCCGGCCTTTCCGGCCAACCGGGTGGTCCACACCGGGTCGCCGTCGCCTTGGTAGACCACCCAGCGGGTGCCGTCCACGTCCTCGCTGCCGGTCGGGTGTAGTCCGGGACTGACGGACGCGACCAGCGGGACCTCGTCGGCGTTGCTCTGCGTCAGGCTGACGTACATCCCGGTCGGGCTGACGTAGCCCACCCGCGAGGTGACCGCGCGCAACCGCTGGCCTTTAGCGTCGCTGCGCCCGTCGGTGATGCTGCCGCGGGAGCCGGAGTTGGGCTGCCATCCCTCGGGCAGCTGTGGCAGTCGGACCGGGAACCCCAGGGTCTGCGCATCGGCCTTCAGCGCGGCGGCGGCGTCGTAGGACGGCACCGGCCCGGCGGTGATCCCACCCGGCCGAAACGCGCACGTCCCGGCCAGACCGGCCAGCGCCACGCAGGCCAACACCAGCGGCACGATCGACCAGAACATGTCACGCCAGTCCTGCAATATGCGGGGTTTGGCAGGCTTGGGCGCCGGTTGGGGCTCTGTGGTCACGGACGCCAGTATCCCAGCTCGCTAGTGCTGATCTGGTTCTGGGAGAATCAACAGCCGTGACTGGCATGACGGGACCCACGCGACGCGAAGCCCCAGACCGCAACCTGGCCTTGGAGCTGGTGCGGGTGACCGAGGCCGGTGCCATGGCATCCGGCCGCTGGGTGGGCCGCGGCGACAAGGAAGGCGGCGACGGCGCCGCCGTCGACGCGATGCGCGAGCTGGTGAACTCGGTGTCGATGCGCGGCGTGGTGGTGATCGGCGAGGGCGAGAAAGACCACGCGCCGATGCTCTACAACGGCGAAGAAGTGGGCAACGGCGACGGCCCCGACTGTGACTTCGCCGTCGACCCGGTCGACGGCACCACGCTGATGAGCAAGGGCATGCCCAACGCCATCTCGGTGCTGGCGGTGGCCGAGCGCGGTGCGATGTTCGACCCGTCGGCGGTGTTCTACATGAACAAGATCGCCGTCGGCCCGGAGGCCGCGGACGTCCTGGACATCACCAAGCCGATCGCGGACAACATCGCCGCAGTCGCCAAGGTCAAGGGCCTGTCCGCCCGTGACATGACGGTCTGCATCCTGGACCGGCCCCGGCACGCCCAGCTCATCGCCGACGCACGTGCCACCGGCGCCCGCATCCGGCTGATCACCGACGGTGACGTCGCCGGCGCCATCTCGGCGTGCCGGCCCGACTCGGGCACCGACATGCTGGCCGGGATCGGCGGAACCCCCGAGGGGATCATCGCCGCGGCCGCGATCCGCTGTATGGGCGGGGCGATCCAGGCCCAGCTGGCGCCCACCGATGACGCCGAGCGGCAGAAGGCCCTCGATGCCGGCTACGACTTGGACGCGGTGCTGACCACCGAAGACCTGGTCTCCGGGGAGAACGTGTTCTTCTGTGCCACCGGCGTCACCGACGGCGACCTGCTCAAGGGGGTTCGCTACTACCCCGGCGGCTGCACCACCCAGTCAATCGTGATGCGTTCCAAGTCCGGCACCGTCCGGATGATCGAGGCCTACCACCGGCTGTCGAAGCTCAACGAGTACTCGGCCGTCGACTTCACCGGCGACTCCCACGCCGCCTACCCCCTGCCCTGACCGTCAAGCGAGGACCGGAAAAGCTATGAGCGAGATCGAATACCGCATCGAACACGACACCATGGGCGAGGTCCGGGTGCCGGTGACCGCACTGTGGCGCGCGCAGACCCAGCGCGCGGTGGAGAACTTCCCGATCTCCGGGCGCGGCCTGGAACGCACCCAGATCCGGGCGCTCGGCCTGCTCAAGAGCGCCTGCGCGCAGGTGAACTCCGACCTGGGTCTGCTGGCCCCGGAGAAGGCCGCCGCCATTAAGGCCGCCGCCGCCGAGATCGCCGACGGCCGCCACGACGACCAGTTCCCCATCGACGTGTTCCAGACCGGCTCGGGAACCAGCTCGAACATGAACACCAACGAGGTGATCGCCTCGATCGCCGCCGCGAACGGCGTGACGGTGCACCCCAACGACGACGTGAACATGTCGCAGTCGTCCAACGACACTTTCCCGACCGCCACCCACATCGCGGCCACTGAAGCCGCGGTGCGCCACCTGATTCCGGCCCTGCAGGTGCTGCACGACGCGCTGGCCGCCAAGGCCACCGAGTGGCGCACGGTGGTGAAGTCCGGCCGCACCCACCTGATGGACGCCGTCCCGGTGACGCTGGGCCAAGAGTTCTCCGGTTACGCCCGCCAGATCGAGGCCGGCATAGAAAGGGTGCGCGCGTGCCTTCCCCGGCTGGGTGAGCTGGCGATCGGCGGCACCGCCGTCGGCACCGGGCTCAACGCCCCGGACGGCTTCGGCGCCAAGGTGGTCGAGGTACTGGTCAAAGAGACCGGGATCACCGAGCTGCGCACCGCGGCAAACTCGTTCGAGGCCCAGGCGGCACGCGACGGCCTGGTCGAGGCGTCCGGGGCGCTGCGCACCATCGCGGTGTCGCTGACCAAGATCGCCAACGACATCCGCTGGATGGGTTCGGGTCCGCTGACCGGGCTGGCCGAGATTCAGCTGCCGGACCTGCAGCCGGGCAGCTCCATCATGCCGGGCAAGGTGAATCCCGTTCTGCCCGAAGCCGTCACGCAGGTGGCGGCGCAGGTGATCGGCAACGACGCGGCGATCGCCTGGGGCGGCGGCAACGGCGCCTTCGAGCTCAACGTCTACATCCCGATGATGGCCCGCAACATGCTGGAGTCCTTCACGCTGCTGTCCAACGTCTCGCGGCTGTTCGCCGAGCGCTGCATCGTCGGGCTGGTCGCCAACCAGGAGCACCTGCGTGAGCTGGCCGAGTCCAGCCCGTCGATCGTGACGCCGCTGAACTCCGCGATCGGCTACGAAGAAGCCGCCGCGGTGGCCAAGCAGGCACTCAAGGAGCGCAAGACCATTCGCCAGACCGTGATCGACCGCGGCCTGATCGGCGACAAGCTGAGCGAGGCCGAGCTGGACAAGCGCCTGGACGTACTCGCCATGGCCAAGGTGAAGGACTAATCCGCCGGGCCGCGGATGAATCCTGACCCCGCCGCGGCTGCGCTCGGCCGGGCGACGCTGACGAAAGTCTCTCGTCGGCTCATTCCGTTCCTGGCGCTGCTGTTCTTCGTCAACTACCTGGACCGGGTCAACATCGGCTTCGCCGGGCCCAACGGCATGAACGCCGAACTCGGCCTGACCGCCACCACGTTCGGGTTCGCGTCGGGGATCTTCTTCTTCGGCTACCTGTTGCTGGAGATACCCAGCAACATTGCGCTGCACCGCTTCGGTGGTCGACGTTGGCTGGCGCGTATCATGCTGACCTGGGGAATCGTCAGCACCGCAATCGCTTTCGCACCCAACGCGGCCACGCTGGTCGCACTGCGGTTCCTGCTGGGCGTGGCCGAAGCCGGGTTCTTCCCCGGCATCATCCTGTTCCTCACGTTCTGGTTCCCGGAGAAGCATCGATCCCGGGCGGTCTCGCTGTTCATGGTGTCGGTGCCGGTGTCCACAGCCATCGGCGCCACCCTGTCCGCGCTCGTCATCGACTGGGGCCATGGCGTTTTTGGCCTGGCCGGCTGGCGGTTCATGTTCCTGACCGAAGGCCTGCCGGCCATTGCGCTGGCGTTCGCCTGCTGGCTCTACCTGACTGATCGCCCAACGCAGGCCGACTGGCTCGACACCGACGAGCGGCAATGGCTGGAATCCACCTTGGCCGAGGAGCGTGCGGCGGCCGAGGCCGGTCAGCACTGGCCGCTGCGCAAGGCGCTCAGCCACCCCAGGATCCTGGCGCTGGCGTTCATCTACTTCGGAATCGTCTACGGGCTGTACGCCGTTGGATTCTTCCTACCGACCATCATCTCGGGATTTCAGCAGCAATACGGCAGCCACCTGGGCATCATCGGGCGCGGCCTCGTGACCGCCATTCCCTACGCCATCGCGGCGATCGTGATGGTGCCCTGGGCTCGCCACGCCGACCGGACCGGCGAACGCGTCTGGCATGTGGCGATCCCGGCGATCGCCGGCGGAATCAGCATTCCGGCGGCGCTGTATATGGCCAACCCGTATCTGGCGATGATCGCGATCACGGTGACGACATGCTCGATCATGTGCGCCATGCCGGTCTTCTGGGCGCTGCCCTCGACGTTCCTCACCGGAACCGCGGCGGCCGGAGGCATCGCCCTGATCAACTCGCTGGGCAACATCAGCGGCTTCGGTGGACCCTACGTCACGGGTTGGCTGACCGATCTGACCGGCGACGGCAAGGCCGCACTGTGGGTGGTCGGGGCGTTCTCGCTCGCGTCGGCCGCCGTGGTGATCCTTCTCGGCGCCGCCCCGTCTACCAAACCAGCGGCGCCAGATACTTATTCGCGTAAGCGCTGACCGCCTGGCCGTCGGCCGGGTCGAGCACCGACGTCGACACCTGGGCGATCGAGGCAGCCAAGCGCACATGCAGTTCGGCGGCAGCCAGCAAGTCGGCGTCGGGCATGGTGGCTCCGGCGGCACGCAGCGCCTTGGCCATCGCGCTCGACGCGCTGTCCAGGAATGCTTCGGCCTCCTGATACATCCCGGCCATCATCGGTACACCGGCGTCAAGCCGCAGCAGTTTACGCACAACCGGATCGGTGGTGAGTAGCCGCAACCCGGCGCGAAAGGCCGCAACCGCGGCGTTCTTCGGCCCGGAGTCCACCGCGACGGTGCGCAGCTGCATCATCGCGTTGTCGAAGGACCGGCGACCGAGCTCGGTGATCAGTGCGTCGCGCGTCGGGAACCGACGGTACAAGGTGCTGCGGCTGACCCCCGCCTGGCGGGCGATGACATCAAGGCTGGCACGGCCCACCCCGACCAGACCGACTTCTTCGGCGGCCGCTTTGAGGATGGCCGCCTCTTGCTCGGCTGGGCTCGCGGTACTGCGTCGCGATGTCATCGGCACCAGTGTGTCATCCCATCGGGCAGCCGCCGGGCGGCGCAAAGGAATCCAGCGCGACCGAGCGGTGCATCTTCACCAGCTTCTCGTATTGCAGCCGGTTGTACGCCAGCGGCACCAGCACGACGCGATCGGGTAACACCCGCCACGCCATCTGCAGCAGCTGGGTGTAGAAGTTGAATTCGAGGTCGTGGTGCGGCTGCCACCGGAAACCGGTCAGCTCCCGAACCCCGGGATGCATGATCCCGAACGAACAGATCTTCACCACCCGGCCGGCCCCCGCGCTGACGACCGACCACAGCGGAGCGGCCGCGGCCCGCACCGGGGCCGGCAGCGCCGACGGCAGCGGCAACTTGCCCAGCCCGGCAGTGACCCGATCCAAGAACGGGTTGGCCGCCAAGTCGGTCTGCACCATCTGGTCGTAGTACTCGGCGGCCTCGACGTAGGTCGCGGGGAACTTGCCGGCCTTGCCGGGCAGCTCGAGAGCGCTGAACGCCTCGACCAGTTGCTGGTAGGCCGCCTCCCGCTCGGCGTCGTTCCATTTGATGCCGGTGACCGGGGTGAACGAATTGAGCGTCACGAACATGCCGCTGACGGCAATCCAGTTCCAAAGGCGTGGGTTCAGCGCGCTGTAGCGGACATCGGCGAAGTCCCCCTTGCCCTGGCCGTGCACGTCGCGGTGCATCCGCTTGAGCCGCTCGCCTTCGGCGGCGCGATCCTCGGCATCGCCCCAGATGGCAAGCAGCGCAGAGAATCCGCTACGAATGGCGCGATCGGTGAAGTTGCGCTCGAAACGCCCGGTCTTGTCCACCGCGGCGGCCACCGGCACCAACGCCACCTCGTCGAACGCCGCGGCGCCGAACAAGCCGGACAGCACGCTGCCGGAGTGTCGGCGGAACTGGGCCATCACCTCGGGCCGAACCCGAGCCGCAGGGTCGATGCTGGTGACGCGATTGATCACTGCCGTCATCTCAGGCCTCCTCGGCTCGCTTGACACAAAGAATAGTTTTTTGTGTCAAGGTGTCAAGGGTCGAGCACAGTCACGACGGAGATGAACTCAAGCCGCGAGATCGCAACTATGCAGGAAAAGTTCGAGTAGCTACCTGCGTGAGCACAATCTCGCGAACAAGCACCCCGGGGATCACGCCCCGTTGTTGGGGCCCCCGGAATTCGCCCCGGCAATGTCGGTGATCGGGAAGTTCGGCATCGGCGGCGGCGACGGCGTCGCCGGCAGTCCCGGGATCTCCGCGGGCGGGATGTCCTGCAGCTCGTTGACCGGCGGGCCGTTCTCCCGGCTGCCGTACACGCTGCCCGGCGCGCGCGGACCAAGCAGCTGGCTGACCGTAACCACGTGGTAGCCATTGGCTTTGAGCACCGGCAGGAACTGGTAGACCAGATCCACCGTGGACGAGTAGGTGTCGTGGAACAACACCACCGACCCGGGCTTGATCTGGGTCATCAGCATGTAGCGGGTGGCATTGGTGTCGGCGTCGTTGATCCAGTCGAACGGGATGACATCCCACAGGATCGCGGCCTGTCCGGCCTCGGCGGCCCGCGCGTTGACCGCCGCGTCGGTCAGCCCGCCGGGTGGGCGCCACAGCGTCGGCGTGACCCCGGTGGCGGCACGGATCGCGTCGGTGGCCTTGGCGAACTGCGCGGGCACATCCGCGGCCGGGATCGTCGTCATGTTCGGGTGTTCCCAGGTATGGCTGCCGATCTCCATGCCGGCGTCGGCGATCCGCTTGGCGCCAGCCGGGTCGGCCGCCACCTTGTTGCCGATCAGGAAGAACGTGGAGCGCGCACCGGCATCGTTCAAGATCCCCAACAGCCGGTCGGTGTAGGGCGAAGGACCGTCGTCGAAGGTCAACGCCACACACTTGTCCACGGCGCAGTCCACCGGTTCGGCCGACGCCTCGTGGACATGGCTGGTGCAGGCGCCGAGCACCGCAACGGCCATCGCAACAACACCGACATGCCAGGGTTTTGCCACCCCGGCAGCCTACCGGGGACTCAGCCCAGGTCGGGTCCGCTGATCTCCTCCAGCATCTCGGTGACCAGGGCGGCGATCGGCGAGCGCTCGCTGCGCAGCAGGGTGATGTGGGCGAACAGCGGGTGGCCCTTGAGCTTTTCGATCACCGCGGCGATGCCGTCGTGCCGACCGACCCGCAGGTTGTCCCGCTGCGCGACGTCGTGGGTGAGCACCACCCGCGAGCCGGTGCCCAGGCGTGACAGCACGGTCAGCAGCACGTTGCGCTCCAGCGATTGCGCTTCGTCGACGATCACGAACGAGTCGTGCAGCGAGCGGCCCCGGATGTGCGTCAGCGGCAGGACTTCGAGCATGCCGCGCGACAGCACCTCCTCGAGCACCGCCGGGCTGGCCAGACCCTCGAGGGTGTCGAACACCGCCTGAGCCCAGGGACCCATCTTCTCGTTCTCGCTGCCCGGAAGATAGCCCAGCTCTTGGCCGCCGACGGCGTAGAGCGGGCGGAACACCACCACCTTGCGCTGGGTGCGCCGCTCCAAGACGGCCTCCAGGCCGGCGCACAGCGCCAGCGCGGACTTGCCGGTGCCGGCCTTGCCGCCCAACGAAACGATGCCCACCGATTCGTCGAGCAGCAGATCCAGCGCCACCCGCTGCTCGGCAGAACGCCCGCGCAGGCCGAACGCCTCCCGGTCACCACGCACCAGCTGCACCCGCTTGGCCGCGTTGACCCGACCCAAAGCATGCGAGCTGCCGGCGAGAAGCCGAATTCCGGTATGGCACGGCAGATCCCGGGCAACGGCTAAGTCGATCTCCCCCTCGTCGAACAGCGCGTCGATGTCTTCGACCGACGCCTCAACCTCGTCCATCCCGGTCCAGCCGGAGACGATGACATCCTGGGCGTGATATTCGTCGGCGGCCAGACCCAGCGCGGCGGCCTTGACCCGCAGCGGAATGTCCTTGCTCACCAATGTGACCCGGCGGCCCTCGGCTGCCAGGTTGGCCGCACAGGTCAGGATCCGAGAGTCGTTGCTGTCCGTGCGGAACCCGGTCGGCAGCACCGCGGGGTCGCTGTGATTGAGCTCAACGTGCAACGTACCGCCCTGTGTCCCAACGGGAATGGGCTGGTCAAGCCGTCCGTGCTCAAGTCGCATGTCGTCGAAGATGCGCAGCGCCTGGCGGGCGAACCAGCCGAGCTCGTGATGGTGGCGTTTGGCCTCCAACTCACTGATGACCACCAGCGGGACGACAACCTCGTGTTCGGCGAACCGGGTGCAAGCCCACGGGTCCGACAGCAGTACGGAGGTGTCGAGCACGTACGTCCGGATTTCAGGCACTAAGCGCTCCAGCGGTGAGGGCACGCGCGACCCCGCGCGAACATTTCGACGGGGGGCACGGCACAGGACCGGGGCCGGTCCTGTCGTAATCTCGACCGGTGGTGCCGATGAGACAGCGAAGCGTATGGCTAGCCATCGATTGCGACGGTACCCCCGTCGGCGCGTGGGCGCTGCGCAGGCGCGCCGGAGTTTTCAGCCGATGACGAACGGCTTCAGATCGGGGTTGGCGGCCAAGCCCCAAGCGCTGATTCGATCGGAGATCACCCGGCGCAACTGGTCGGGCCCGAAGATGCCGGCCTCGGCGATTGCGGCCTGCCGGTCGGCGTAGGCATCGATGTCCGCGCCGACGACCTTGAGCTCGGCGGCCCGGGCCGCGATCGCGGCTACCGTCTCGTCGTGCACGAAGTCCAGGCAGTGCGCGACCAGGTTCGCGAAGAACTCCTCGTGACGTTCCTCGTCGCCGCCGATCCGGCCGATCAGCCCCTTGAGTACCGGCTCATCGGTCTTGTCGGCCAGGTTGCGGCAGAACTCGGCGCAGGCACGCTCGTAGAGGGCCATGAACACCAGCGTCTCGACCTGGCTGTAACGGTCGGCGCGGTAGCCCTTCTGCACGTGCTCCATGCGAACACGCTCGTTCTCGTCGGGGTCGATCTCCCGGGTCACGATGAGGTACTCGCGCAGCGCGATGGCGTGCAGGTGCTCTTCGGCGGTCCACCGGCCGATCCAGCGACCCCACTTGTCCTCGAGGATGAAGTGCTCGACCAGCTCACGGTGGTAGCCGGCCAGACTGTCCTTCTCGACGAGCAGGATCTCGCAAGCGTCGGTGATCAGCTTGGGGAGCGTGACCTGCGACGGGTCCCAGTCCTTGCCGCCCAGAAACGCGAAGTTCTGGCCCTGCTCGAACGGCACGAAGTCGTGCGCGTACCACGGGTCCACCGTGTCGATGTGTCGGACCAAGTTCGCGTCGACCACCGGCTCCAGCTCGCGGATCAGTGCATTAGCAACGGGACGTTCAGCCATGAAAGTAACTGTAACCCGAATTCACACTATCCTGTCAACTCGGGGTACGGCGTGTTCGCCACTCAGGCGAGCTTCCAGTCCTCCAGGCCGTCGTACAGCGGGAAGTCCTGCGCCAGCTTGGCAACCCGGGCCCGCAGCGCTGGCACGTCAGCGGCTGAACCGGCCGCCAGCGCGGTGGCGATGACATCGGCGACCTCGGCGAACTCGGCGTCGCCGAAACCACGGGCAGCCAGCGCCGGGGTGCCCACCCGAAGCCCCGAGGTCACCATCGGCGGCCGCGGGTCGTTCGGGACCGCGTTGCGGTTAACGGTGATGCCGACCTCGTGCAGCAGGTCCTCGGCCATCTGGCCGTCCAGCGGCGAGTCCCGCAGGTCGACGAGCACCAGGTGCACGTCGGTACCGCCGCTGACCACCGAGACACCGGCCTTGGCCACGTCGGCGGCCAGCAGCCGCTCCGCGAGGATCTTCGCGCCGGACAGCACCCGCTGCTGGCGCTCGGCGAACTCGGGCGTGCCGGCGATCTTCAGCGCGACGGCCTTGGCGGCGATGACGTGCATCAGCGGGCCGCCCTGCTGGCCCGGGAACACCGCCGAGTTGATCTGCTTGGCGAACTCCTTCTTGCCGATGATCAGACCGGACCGCGGACCGCCGAGGGTCTTGTGCACGGTGGTGGAGACCAGCTGGGCGTGCGGCACCGGCGACGGGTGCAGTCCCGCGGCCACCAGGCCGGCGAAGTGCGCCATGTCCACCCACAGCGTCGCGCCGACCTCGTCGGCGATGGACCGGAACGCCGCGAAGTCGAGGACACGCGGGTAGGCCGACCAGCCGGCGATGATCACCTTCGGCTTGAACTCCAGCGCCTGGGCGCGCACCACGTCCATGTCGACGCGGTGAGTGACCGGGTCGACGCCGTAGAAGGCGTTCTCGTAGAGCTTGCCGGAGAAGTTCAGCCGCATCCCGTGGGTGAGGTGTCCCCCGTTGGCCAGGTCCAGGCCCAGCAGGCGGTCGCCGGGCTCCATCAACGCCTGCAGCACCGCGGCGTTGGCCTGCGCACCTGAGTGCGGCTGGACGTTGGCGAAGTCGGCGCCGAACAGTTCCTTGGCGCGGTCGCGGGCGATGTTCTCCACCACGTCGACGTGCTCGCACCCGCCGTAGTAGCGCCGGCCCGGTAGGCCCTCGGCGTACTTGTTGGTCAGCACACTGCCCTGTGCCTGCAGCACCGCCCGCGGCACGAAGTTCTCCGAGGCGATCATCTCCAGGGTGTCGCGCTGTCGCCCCAGTTCCTTGCCGAGCAGCTCGGCGATGTCGGGGTCGAGTTCGGCCAGCGGGGTCGACATGGTGGAGGCGGGGCGGGTGTTCGGTGCGGCAGTCACGCACTCCAGTTTGTCACGCGGACCTTCACCCGATTGCCGCAGGCCAGCGATCGTCCCCCGCGCGCAGACTGTGCGGATTTATTCGCAAATCACGAGGTCCGGTGTGTAAAACCGCACACTCACCCGACCGACCGGGCCGGCGGGGCGTCAGTCGGCCCGCAGCGTCGACGGGGTCAACGGTTCGTCGAGCAGCCGACGGAACCGCTCGGTGAGACTCACTCCGGGCGGCGCGGCGTCCAGCCAGCCGCGCAGTAGCCGGTAGCCCTCCACATAGGTCGAGGTGTAGGCCCGCCACAGCGGCGAGGACAGGAACCGCAGGGTCTGGCGGGCCCGGTCGTCGGTGACCAGCAGCCAGCGGCGCAGGTAGTCGGCCACCTCGTCGGCGTCGCGATGTTCGTCGTGCAGCATCAGCGCCGCGTCCTGCCGCACGTCGGCCAGCGCCGCGGCTGCCTCGGAGATTGCTTCGGCCCGCGCACCGTCGAACTGCAGGCCCAGGTCGGCGTAGATCTCGGCGGCCCAGGCACCCCAACCCGTCCCGACCGCGGCATACAGCGCCAAGTCGGCCAGGCCCTCGGCCATCAGGCACTGCGGCGTGTTGACCAAGAAGATGGTCTGCTCGGTCTGGCCGAGCTTTTCGACCAGGCCGGCCTCCTTGCGGCAGTGCTCGGTGTGATGACCTGGGTAGGACTCGTGGGCCACTAGCCGCGGCAGATTCGACATCAACTGTTTGAGGTCGGCGTTGACCGCCACCGTGGAGCGGTAGTCGCCGCGGTAGTAGTTGAATCCCGACCACGGCTTGTCGGTGACCACCTCGTAGGTGATGGTTTCGGTCTCCGGCAGCGGGAAGTCCACCCGCACCCGGTCGCGCAGCGCCGAGGAAAACGCGTGGATAGCGGCTTCGAGCCGGTCCGGCGGAATCTCCTCGGCCTTCCGGTGCGCGGCCATCCGCTCGGCCAGCGGCCCCGTACCACCCAGCGCTTCGTCCAGCCGGGCGTGGGCTTGGCGATAGCGGTCGGTGTCGCCCTTGACGATGACCGGCAGGTCAAAGTAGTCACTGACCTCCTCGACGAAGCCGACCTGCTCCCCGGCGAACTTGCGCCCGGCGCACGCCAGCGCCCGCAGGTGTACCCGCAGGTACTCGGCGCGCGCCGGATCGAGACCTCCGGGCAGTGCTGCGAGCAGCTTCTCGGCCTGGCGAGCCAGGTCGGACGGGTTGGGCATCGGCTCGTTCGCGACAAGCCGCTGCAGCTCGGGGTCGCCGGTGAAGGCGTCGACGTAACCCTGCTCGATGCGGTCAAAGCGCAGACCGAGCAACAGGTATTCACGGATCAATTCGGCGGGCTCCATACCCGATCAGGCTAACCGTCGCGGCTCCTGCAAGACTGTACGGTCATGCGGCGGCTTAGTGAGCCGACTCCCTACGTGGAGTTCGACCGACGTCAATGGCGGACACTGCGTATGTCGACGCCGATGCCGCTCACCGAAGAAGAAGTCGTCGCACTGCGCGGCCTCGGCGAGCAGGTCGACCTGTTGGAGGTCGAAGAGGTCTATCTGCCGCTCGCGCGTCTGTTGCACCTGCAGGTCGCCGCCCGCCAGCAGCTCTTCGCCGCCACCGCGGAGTTCCTGGGTGCCGAGAATGACCAGAATCCCGATCGGCCGGTGCCCTTCGTCATCGGGGTGGCCGGCAGCGTGGCAGTCGGTAAGTCGACAACGGCCCGCGTGCTGCAGGCGCTGCTGGCCCGCTGGGACCATCACCCGCGGGTGGACCTGGTCACCACCGACGGGTTCCTGTACCCCAATCACGAGTTGCAGCGCCGGAACCTGATGCACCGCAAAGGGTTCCCGGAAAGCTACAACCGTCGCGCGCTGATGCGGTTTGTCACCTCGGTGAAGTCCGGCGCGGACTACGTGTGTGCGCCGGTCTACTCACACATGAGTTACGACATCGTGCCCAGCGCCAAGCAGGTGGTCCGCCATCCCGACATCTTGATCCTCGAAGGTCTCAACGTGCTGCAGACCGGGCCGACGCTGATGATCTCCGACCTGTTCGACTTTTCGCTGTACGTCGACGCCCGGGTGGAAGACATCGAGCACTGGTATGTCTCGCGCTTCCTGGCGATGCGCTCCACCTCGTTCGCCAACCCTGACTCGCACTTCCACCACTACGCGGCCCTGAACGACCAGCAGGCGGTGGCCGCCGCGCGTGACATCTGGCGTTCGATCAACCGGCCCAACCTGATCGAGAACATCCTGCCCACCCGGCCGCGAGCGACCCTGGTGCTGCGCAAGGACGCCGATCACTCCATCAACAGGCTGCGGCTGCGCAAGCTCTAGCGTGCGGCGCTAGGGCTGCGTCGCGGTACCCGGCTGCGGCTGTCCCGGCGGCGGCTCAGGTGCCGGCGGGGACGGCAGCTCACCCGCGGGTGCGGGTGCCGGCTCAGGCGGCGGGGGAAAACCCGGCGGCGGCGGGAAGTCCGGCGGCGGCGGGAAACCAGGGGGCGGCGGGAAGCCCGGAGGCGGCGGGAACCCTGGCGGCGGTGCCGGGTCGCCCGGCGGCGGCACCTCAGGCCCCGGCGACGGCGGTTCACCGGCACCCGGTGGCGGCACGGCCGGCGTCGGAGTCGGGTTGGCGGCGGCCGCCAAGGTGTCCGGGCACATTTCGCGTTGCGCCCCGTCGATCATGACCTTGGTGACGCCGTCGGCGACCTTCGTGCCGAACCGGTCTTTGGCCGGGCGACCCTTCCGCAGGTTCTCGCAGATGATCTTGCCGAACTGCAGCGCCCCGGACGGGGTGGTCAGGCCGGGGCTGTTCTGGTATTTGAAACCGTGCGACTCAAGGTAACTGAGGTAGCTCTTCTCGTCGGCCTGCGCCGGCGCCGCGGCGTAGATCAGGATTCCGGGGATCAGCGTCGTCGCCGCCAGCCGCCACTTCATGGGAGAGAACTGTAGACGGTGACGGCCGCGGCGACACTTTGAGTGGGCTGCGTCTCAGCCCAGGCGGCGCAGCCCGCGGTACTGCATCAACGCGAAGAACGCCGTGTAGACCGCGCTCGCCAGTGTTGCCACCACGCCGATCCCGGTCAGCGGCAGCACCCCGGCCTCGACCACACCGACAGCGGCAATGGTGCACGCCACATTGGCGGCGATCACCCCAATACCCGCGCGGCGAAGGTCCGGCAGCGCGGACAGGAAGTAGACCACTGCGCCGTAGAGGACGCAGAACGCGGCTAGGGCGTATTCGTGGGCCAGGGTCAGGCCCTCCAGCGCGGCCATGGGGCGGGCGGCGAACACACCGGCCAGGCCGATGGTTCCGGTGACGGCGGCGTCGGCGCGCAGTGCGAAGCGCAACAACGAGTCGGTCGAGTCGGACAGGACCGGGGTGGTGATGGCAGTCATGAGGTAACTCCCTTCGAGTGTGGTGCGGACACCCCTCGACCTTGCGGCGCAACCGCTGCCACATCGACCCGTGGCGCTGCCAAGCGCTGCCAAGCGCAGGTCAGAGAGCCGGCGACACCGTCATCCGGCCCCGCAGGTCTGCAGCGATCACCCGGGCCCCGGCGTTCTGCCAGTTGTGCAGCGAACGCTGCGGCACCTCGGTCACCAGCCACTGCCAAGCTTGGCGTGCGGTGGGATCCAGTCCGGCCGCGGTGGCGTTCTGTGCGTAGGCACGCACGCCGACCACGTAGGGGAAGTACAGGGCGTTGTAGTGACGCCATTGTTCGGTGGTGCCGAACTCGCCGCAGTCACGCGGCTTGAGTGCGGCGATTCGGTCGGCGAGCAGAGCTTTGAGTTCGTTGGCTCGTTCCAGCGGTGCGTCGGGCGCGCCGCGGGCGGCCAATCGCTCGTCGATGACCGGTAGCGCGGTCAGCGGGCTGGCGACGAGCTTCGACAGGTCGCCGTAGTGCCCCAGCGCCCGGCGGGTCAGCCGGACGAAGGTCTCCTCGTCGAGGTCGTCGAGCGGGCCGGTCGAGCGCAGCGCCAGCGCCGCCTCGGTGCCGCGCAGCACGGCTCGGTCGGCGCGCAACGCCGGCGAGCGCCAGAACGCCAGCCGGTCCCAGAATCCGGCCAGCCGGTCGACGAACACCTGGACCTCGATCCCGACCGCGATCGTGGTGAACAGCAGCACCGTCAGCGCGGTCTGCGCCACGGGTTCGGGCCGGGTCAACCACAATCCGATCAGCGCCTGCCCACCCAGCAACGCCGCCATCGCGACGCAGGCAAGAAATGACCGCAGCATGTCCAGCCGCAGCGCCTGGCCTTCGTCGAAGGCATCCCACAGCGCCACCGCCAGGCCCAGCAGAAGCACGTCGACGCCGGTGCTGGCCAGCGCGATCCCGCTGGGCACCACGCCGAGCGGGATGATCAGGATCGCGTTGGCCAGGGCGAAGAACAGCGTCGCGACGGCGGCCACCCCAAGCACCGAACCGGGTTGCGCGGGCCGGATCAGCGCCTTGACCATCGCCGCCAACGTCGACACCGAGATCACCGCGAACAGCAGCCAGTGTCCGGCCCGCGGCGGGCCTTCGACGCTGCCGGCCCAGGTCGCGCCAACCAGTGCCGCCGCTGCAACCGCGCCGATGAACGTCACGTCGCGCGCCCGACCGGTCCAGCGATCACACGGCCGGGCCAGCTCCAACAGCACGGCGAACCAGGCCACCCCGGGAACCACCGCCAGGTAGATCTCCACCCGACCGAGCAGCACCGGATGCCACACCGCACGGACCGCGTCGGCGGCCACCACGGCGGCGAAGCCGCACAACCCGACCGCGGCCAGCACCAGCACCGGTTTGCGCGGGTCGCGCGCCAACAGGTACATCCCGAGCCACCAACTCAGGGTGAAGACCAGCGCCGACAACACAACCACTCCCTCGCTACCGCCCGAATCTCCGGTGCCGCACGCTGTAGTCGCGCAGCGCGCGCAGGAAGTCGACCCGGCGAAACGCCGGCCAGTGCGCCTCGGTGAACCACATCTCCGAGTAGGCGCTCTGCCACAGCAGGAAGCCGGACAGCCGCTGCTCCCCGGAGGTGCGAATCACCAGGTCCGGGTCGGGCTGACCCGAGGTGTAGAGGTTCTCCGAGATGCCTTCGACGGTCACCGCGTCGACCAGTTCCTCGGCCGTGGCGCCGTTGGCCAGCTGCTTGCCGAGCAGGCCGCGCACAGCGTCGACGATCTCCTGCCGACCGCCGTAGCCGACTGCGACGTTGACGTGCAGGCGCGAGCTTGCGCGGTCAGGATCGGCGGTGCTTACTGTGCCTTCCGTGGCCTCACGCAGGCGACGAGCTGGTTCTTCACCCAGCAATGCCAGGTCTCCGACCGTGCGCACGCTCCACCGGTTCGCGGGCGCGCAGATCTCCTCCACCACATCGGTGATGATCTCGATGAGTGCAGCCAGTTCGGCGGGGTCGCGCTGCAGGTTCTCGGTGGACAGCAGGTAGACGGTGGCCATCTCGATGCCCGCGTCGGCGCACCACCGCAGCATCTCGGCGATCTTGGCCGCGCCCATCCGGTAGCCGTAGCTGACGTCGTCGTAGCCGGCATCGCGCGCCCACCGGCGGTTACCGTCGCAGAGAACAGCGATGTGGCGGGGTAGGTTCGACCGCGACGCCGCCAGGCCCTGCCGGAGGCGCAGTTCGTAGATCCGGTACAGCGGCTCCTTCAAGCGCGCCGGGATGATTGCCACAAAAACCCAGACTACTGTGATCTGAAAGCAATGACGGGAATCAGTCCGGGATCCGCGTGGAGTTCAGGAAGGCGCATGAGCACCCACACCGACACCATCGCCGAGCCGAATCCGAACGATCTGCCGGCAGACATCACCGGCCCGCACACCAAACCGCGGGCACGCGGGTGGATTCACTTCGTGTCGGCAATCGTCGCCGTCATCGCCGGGATCACCCTGACCGCGGTGGCCTGGTCGATGTCCGGGCTCGAGGCCGGTCTGGCGACATTGGCCTACACCATCTCGGTGGTGGGCATGTTCGCGGTCAGCGCGACCTATCACCGGATCACCTGGAAGACCGTCGCCGCCCGGATGCGGATGAAGCGGCTCGACCACGCGATGATCTTCGTCTTCATCGCCGGCACCTACACCCCGTTCGCGCTGCTGGCGATGGACCACGGCGACCAAGAACGGCTGGTGATGACGATCGTGTGGGGTGGCGCGCTGGCCGGGGTGGTGCTCAAGCTGTGCTGGCCGACCGCGCCCAAGTGGGTCGGGGTGCCGCTCTACCTGCTGCTGGGCTGGGTGTCAGCGTTTTTCATCGCGACGATCATGCACAACGCCGGCGTCGCGGCGATGGTGCTGCTGGCTGCCGGCGGAATGCTCTACAGCGTCGGCGCGATCATGTACGCGCTGAAATGGCCGGACCCGTGGCCGGCGACGTTCGGCTACCACGAGTTCTTCCACGCCTGCACCGCCGTGGCCGCGATCTGCCAGTACATCGCGATCTGGTTCGCGGTGCTGCACTAGCGGTGCCTACCTCACGGGCTTACAGCTGGGTGATGTTCTCCGCCGACCAGTAGGCCTTCATCCCGGCGATCTTGCCCTCGCCGTCGAACACCATCACGTCGATCGGTTCGATGAGCATCCGGTGGTCACCGTTGGTGATGGTCAGCGCGAACTGGAAGGCAGCCTCGTTACCGGCGACTCGCAGCGACACCAGCTCCGACTTGCGGTCCAGTCCGGTGATGGCCGAGTAGAAGTTACGAATGGCCTGATGGCCGATGTGCACCTCGCCACCCACCGGGTCCTCCAGGGTGGCGTCGGACGCGTAAAGCCCGACCAGCGCATCGGCGTCGCCGCCGCCGACCAGCTCGATGTAGCGGTGGACGGTCTCGGTGATGGCCTGTGCCTTGTCCGGTGCGCTCGTCATGTGCCGCACGTTACACGGATGCCGGATCCGCGGGCACTCCAAGGGCGGCCGCCAACTCCGCCGCACTGCGCACCGGCAGGTCGCACACCGGGCCCCGGCAGACGTAGGCCGCGTCGCTGCCGTCGACCCGGCCTCGTCCGGCCAGCAGCCCCGATGAGTCAGCCGTTCCGCCGACCACGATCGTCCCGCCGGGCGCCAGCCGGCGCGCCTGCTCCAACAGTGCCGAGTCCGGGCTCTCGCAGACCACCGCGATCTGCAGCGGACCGCGCACGGAGGCCTCGGCGATGCCGAGCCAGTGCCCGACCGCGCGGGGTACCCGCTCCAGCAACGCGGCATGCGCCGCCAGCGCATCGGTGGCCGCCTGACGGTAGCGCTCGCTACGGTCCGCGGAGACCAGGTGGGCCGCGGTCAGCAGCGCCTCGGTGATCAACGCCGCGCCCGACGGAGTGGCACCGTCCATCGGGTCGCTGGGGCGCAGCATCAGTGCTTCGGCGTCGTCGGCGCTGTCGAACCAGCGCCCGGGTGCGTCCGGATCGGCGAAGTGGGCCAGCGCGGTGTCCAGCAGGCCGGCGGCGGCATCGAGCAGACTCTGCTCACCGCTGAGCTGATGCAGGCTGAGCAGTCCGGTGGCCAGGGCGCCGTAGTCCTCCAGGATCGCGGCACTGTCCCCCACCCGGCCACCCAGGCTGGCCCGCCGCAGCCGGCCGTCCACCAGGTGCAGGTCGAGCAGCTTGGCGGCGCACTCCTGCGCCGCGGTAGCCAGGCTCGGATCTCCCAGTGCCACAGCGGCTTCGGCTAGCGCGGTGATCGCCATGCCGTTCCAAGCGGTCACCACCTTGTCGTCGCGGCCAGGCTGGGGCCGAAGCCGCCGGGCGGCCAGCAGCCGCTGGCGAACCCGGTCAAGGCGCTCGGGATCATCGGGATCGACCAGCAACTGCAGCACCGAGGTACCCTGTTCATTCGGCGGTCCCAGCTTCCCCTCTCCTGCGTCGAGCCTCGCTGAACCGCCGGCCTCAAACGTGCCGCTTGCCGTCACCTCGAAAATCTCTGCCGCCCAGGCCCCGTCGTCGGCGCCGAGAACTTCGGTCAGTTGCTCGGGCGTCCACACATAGGTCAAGCCCTCCTGTCCGGCGGCGTCGGCGTCCAGCGACGAGATGAACATCCCGCCGTCGGACAACTCTTCAAGTAGGAATCGGGCAGTCTGAGCGGTCACCCGGGTGGCCAGCGGATCGCCGGTGCGCCGGGCCCAATGCGCGTAGGCCCGCAGCAGCAACGCGTTGTCGTAGAGCATCTTCTCGAAATGCGGTACCACCCAGGCATTGTCGACGCTGTAGCGGGCGAATCCGCCGGCAAGCTGGTCGTAGATCCCGCCGCGGGCCATCGCCGCACCGGCGCGTTCCACCGCCTGAAGCGCCGGGCGGGTCGCGGTCCGTTCGTGGTGACGCAGCAGGGTTTCCAGCAGCGCCGAGGGCGGGAACTTCGGTGCACCGCCGAATCCGCCGTGGGTGACATCCTCATCACGCAGCACCGCGGCCACCGCGGCGTCGCAGAGCATCGCGTCGACCGGCGGCCCCTCCCCCGGCAGTCCTGCGGCCATCGAGCGCAGCTCGTTGGCAATGTTGTCCGAAGCCTCCTCGACTTCGTCACGGCGCTCGTTCCAAGTGCCGGTGATCGCCGAAAGCAAATTCAAGAACGCATCTTTGGGGTAGTACGTGCCGCAGTAGAACGGCCGGCCGTCGGGGGTCAGGAAACAGGTCATCGGCCAGCCGCCGCGCCCGGTCAGAGCCTGGGTGGCGGTCATGTAGATCGCGTCGATATCCGGGCGCTCCTCCCGGTCCACCTTGATGCACACGAAGCCCTCGTTCATCGCCGCGGCGACCTCGGCATCCTCGAAGGAACCGTGCGCCATCACGTGACACCAGTGGCAGGCCGCGTAGCCGACTGACAGCAGGATCGGCACGTCACGCTCGGCGGCCTCGGCCAGCGCCTCGGGCGTCCACTCCCACCAGTGCACCGGGTTGTCGGCGTGTTGACGCAGGTAGGGGCTGGCGGACGCTGCGAGACGGTTGGCCATCCATCCACGCTAATCCTGAGCGACACAGCGGACGCTGAGACCCACGCGCGGACGATGTCCATACAGCTCATGACCAGTTCGAAAACGGTTGCTGAATACTTGAATTCGCCTGTAGAGCACCATTGTTGCAGGACTACACCATTGCTAGCATTCGCCGGTGAGACGACCCGAGGGATGTGATTGACATCAATCGACGTGCCGTACCGAGCTTGCTGGCCGCGGGCGCTGTGCTGCTGGCCGGGTGCAGCGAGAGCCATGACGCGACAGCTCCGCGCCACGCGGCACCGGCTCCAGACTCCGGCGTGGACTGTGGCGGGCACCCGAACCTGAAGGCCAGCGGATCCACCGCTCAGGCCAACGCCATGACGCGGTTCGCCGCGTCGTTCAGCCGAGCCTGCCCCGGCCAGAGCTTGACCTACCAGCCGAACGGATCCGGCGCGGGCATCGACGAGTTCATGGCCGACCAAACGGATTTCGGTGGATCTGATTCGCCGCTGAGCAAGGGTGAATACGATCGCGCCCAGCAGCGCTGCGGCGCGCCGGTATGGAACCTGCCGTTGGTGTTCGGGCCCGTTGCCATCGCGTTCCGCCTAGGCGGTGTGGCCTCGCTGAATCTGGACGGCCCCACCGCGGCCAACATCTTCAACGGCACCATCACCACCTGGAACGATCCCGCGATCGCCGCCCTCAACACCGGCGCCGACCTGCCCGCCCTGCCGATTCGAGTGGTGTCGCGCAGCGACGCGTCCGGGACCACGGACAACTTCCAGCGCTACCTGGACACCGCATCCGCGGGCACCTGGGGCAAGGGGGCCGGTCGAACGTTCAACGGCGCTGCCGGCCGGAGCGCCCAGGGCAACGAGGGCGTCGCCGCGGCCGCGGCCGACCTCGAGGGATCGATCACCTATACCGAGTGGTCATTCGCCCAGAGCCACCACCTGGGCATGGCCGCCGTCATCACCTCGGCCGGCCCAGATCCGGTGTCACTCAGTGAGGAATCCGTCAGCAAGACCATCCTGTCGGCCTGGTTCATCCGCGAAGGCAACGACCTGGCGCTGGACACCATCTCCTTCTATCGACCCAACCAGACCGGCGCCTACCCGATCGTGCTGGCCACCTACGAGGTGGTCTGCTCGAAGTATCCCGATCCGCAGGTCGGAACCGCGGTGCGCGCGTTCCTGCAGAGCGCGATCGGCGACGGCCAGAACGAGCTGGCCGACCACGGCTACGTCTCCATCCCCGATGCGTTCAAGTCGCGCCTCTCGGCCGCCATCAGCGCGATCACCTGAAACCACGCCATGCGGTTCGTTGCGGCGCCCCCCGAGGTCACCTCCGCGCTGGTCCACAACGGACCCGGCGCGAGATCCCTCATTGAGGGGTCGGCCGCGTGGCGACAGCTCGGCACCTGCCTGGATGAATACGCCGACGACTATGTCGCCGCGCTGTCGTCATTGGTCGATTCATGGCGCGGGCGTTCCGCGACAGCCATGGTGCAGGCCGCCGAGCCCTACCTGCTGTGGCTGCGTGCCACAGCACAGCAGTGCCGGCGCACCGCCGCCTCGATGCAGCAAGCCGCTGCGGCTTTCGAAGCGGTCCGCACGGCGGTGGCCCCGACTGCAGCGATCAACGCCAACCGCACTCGCCGAGTGCAACTACTGGCGTCCAATCGATTCGGGACCAACTCCGCGGCAATCGCGGAGAACGAGAGCCAGTATCTGGGCATGTGGACGAACAACACCTCCGCGATGACCCGCTACCGGGCGGCCTCGGCGCAAGCCACCACACTTCCCTCGTTCAGCCCTCCGGCACCCGCGACAGCCAACAGCGGAACCACCTCTGCGGGTTCAACTTTGGCGTCATTGGAGTCGTCCTTGCCCACATTCGACCCCAACGCTAGTTGGACGGGCCTGGCGAACACCTACGCGAACCAGTTCGTGTCATCCGGATTCCCGATCAACCTGCTCAGCTACCTCGCCCAGAACACGTCGGCGCAGGCGTTGCAGAACGTCAATACCGCCATGGCGCAAGGCCTTGCCGAGGGCGAGTCCGCCTTGATCCCGGCGATGCCGCTCGGGGGCCTGGGAGCGCTGGGCGCCGCCGGCCTTACCGAAATGCCCGCGGCGGCTATCGGTGTCGGGGTGAAGGTGGGCCCGCTGACCGCGCCACCCGCCGCGGCGGGGTTTCTGGCCGCGACACAGGCGCCGGTGCAGCTGGCGTCGTCGGCGGCACCGCTGCCCGCAGGCCAGTCCACGACGTTCGCCGGCGTCCCGCCGATCATGCCGCCGATCATGCCCCCGTCGAATGCCGCGGGCAGTGGCTGGCGTAAACGCAAGCAGCAAAAGTACGAGGACCTGGAAGTCGGTTTGGAGCTGCGGGGCCCGGTCATGCCGAAGCCACCATCTGCGGGCTGAGCAGGATTAGCCGTGATGCCTCGGGCAGAACGCGCTGACGCTGACCCCGACGAAGAAACCGGCGTGGTAGCCGTCGAGCTGACTGCTCTGCATCACTTCGGACACCACATCGTTCTTCTGCCGGCCGCTGTCGAGCTCGTCGCAGACCTCATGGCCGGCGATGACCGCCGACTGACCATTGGCGAAGTCGATGCCCTTGGAGTTGAGCGCGCCCAGGAAAGTGGTGTCGACCGCATCGGCGTGCACGGCGGGAACCTTGATGAGGCCGACCAGTAGCACCATCAAGATGATCGGCGAAACCGCCAACCCGGGTGAGCGATCTCCGAGCATGGCCAACCCCGAACCTTTCTCCCACGCCGCGGTCCGGGCAATCATCTCACGCTGTGCCAGCGTCGGCGATACGCGCGCTACTGCCGAAACCCGAAGGGGCAAAGGTTAATCCGGAGGTCGCATGCACGAAACTCCTCGTTCGGGAGTTGTTAGCTACGACGTCTGCGGCGGCGAGCCCGGCCCGTCGTCGCCCGGGAGATCCCCGGACAGACCGGACCCGACGGTCCCCTCGTCGGCGGCTTGGTCCGCGGCGGGGTGGTCCCGGTCGAACGACTCCGGCAACTTCTTGAGCTGACGGTTCATCGACCACACCAGCGCGAACGTGCCGAGCATCAGCAGCACGATGACCAACAGCCCGAACGGGCTGGCCTTGCCGAAATCCGGCCCGGTATCGCGGGGCACGCCATCGGCCACGATATCGTCGGCCGCCAGCCACAGCATGGTCAGCACAGCATGGTTCATCCGTTGTCCTCGATCCCGGCGAACAGGTCCGTCTCCGGCAGAGTAACCGGCACCCGAGACCGGGCCAGCTCGAACTCCTCCGTCGGCCAGAGCCGCTGCTGCCACTCGATCGGCGCGGCGAAGAAGTCGCCGTTGGGATCGATCTGCGTGGCGTGCGCGCGTAGTGCGTCGTCACGCTGGCTGAAGTAGTCAGCGCATTCGATGCGGGTGGTCACCCGGTCGGCGAACACGTCGTGGTCGGGCTGCCAGTGCTCCAGCCATTTGGCGAACGGGCCGACCTCGCCGTTGCGGGCGAACTCGTCCTGCAACAGCTGCATGCGCTGCCGCAGGAACCCGTGGTTGTAGTAGAGCTTGGCGACCGACCAGGGCTCACCGGCGTCGGGAAAGAGTCGATGGTCGCCGGCGGCCTCGAACGCGGCCACCGACACCTGGTGACAACGGATGTGATCGGGGTGCGGGTAGCCGCCGTTTTCGTCGTACGTGGTCATCACATGCGGACGGAACGCGCGCACCGCCCGCACCAGGGCTTCGGTGGACACCTCCAGCGGCACCAGGGCAAAACAGTCCTCGGGCAGCGGCGGCAGTGGGTCGCCCTTGGGCAGGCCGGAGTCGACGAAGCCCAGCCAGTGGTGCTCGACCCCGAGGATCTCGGCGGCCTTCGCCATCTCGTCGCGCCGGACCGCGGCGATGTTTCCGTGCACATCGGGCAGGTCCATCGCGGGGTTGAGAATGTCGCCGCGCTCGCCACCGGTCAGGGTCACCACCATCACCCGGTGCCCAGCGGCGGTGTAGCGGGCCACCGTAGCCGCGCCCTTGCTCGACTCGTCGTCGGGGTGGGCGTGCACCGCCATCAGTCGCAGTCCACTCATGCGCACATTCCCCGTTCCCTCCAGGTTCCTCCTGCCGGAACCCCGGACCGGACGCCTATAGTTCCAGATGGTTTCCGGCCCCCATCGTTACACCACCTGCGGCGGGTGCGGTAATCGCTCCCGAATCCACCGTTGACCATGGGACACCTCACGATGACCGACTCCAAGCCGGCCCGATACGGGGATACCCAGGGCCGTGCCCTGCCCCGTCGGTTGCTGGCAATCGCCCTGGGTGCGCTGGCGATCGCCACTGTCGCCGCCATCGCGGTAGTGGGCTACCAGCGTTTTGCCACCGCCGAGGTCAAGGGCGAGTTGTACGGCTACGAAGTGCTCGACGACCAGACGGTCTCGGTCAAGTTCAGCGTGACTCGATCAGACCCGTCGACTCCTGCGGCCTGCATCGTGCGGGTCCGATCCAGCGACGGCAGCGAGGTTGGCCGCCGGGAAGTGCTGATTCCGCCGTCGGAGTCGGCCACCGTACAGGTGACCACGACGGTGAAATCTTCCCAGCAACCTGTCATGGGCGACGTCTACGGTTGCGGCAGCGACGTGCCCGATTACTTACGATCGCCATGATGCCGCGGTGGTACCCTGTATGGATACACGGTTCCAGCTGGGACCGTGTATTGCTGCATTAGAACGATGTCGCCCCCCGCTGCCCGATGGCGCCGGATCCGACGACGCAAGGAGCACAGTGAGATGACGGACACCCAGGTGACCTGGTTGACGCAGGAGTCACACGACCGGCTCAAGGCGGAGCTCGACCAGCTGATCGCGAACCGTCCGGTGATCGCCGCGGAGATCAACGACCGCCGCGAAGAAGGCGACCTGCGCGAGAATGGCGGCTACCACGCCGCACGTGAGGAGCAGGGCCAGCAGGAGGCCCGCATCCGGCAGCTGCAGGAGTTGCTCAACAACGCCAAGGTGGGCGAGGCTCCGACGCAGTCCGGTGTGGCATTGCCGGGCTCGGTGGTCAAGGTCTTCTACGACGGCGACAAGTCCGACACCGAGACGTTCCTGATCGCCACCCGCCAGGAGGGCGTCAACGAAGACAAGCTCGAGGTGTATTCACCGAACTCGCCGCTCGGCCACGCCCTGCTGGGCGCCAAGGTCGACGAGGAGCGCAGCTACACGGTGCCCAGCGGCAAGACCGTCAAGGTGACCCTGGTCAGCGCGGAGCCCTACCACTCCTGAGCCCCTGAGCCCCGATTGGGGGGCTCGTCGCGTTAGTCCAGCGCCTGCTTCAGGTCGGCGATCAGGTCATCGATGTCCTCGATGCCCACCGACAGGCGCACCAGGTCGTCGGGAACCTCGAGTTGCGAACCCGCCGTCGAGGCATGCGTCATCGCGCCGGGTAGTTCGATCAGTGACTCCACGCCGCCCAGCGACTCGGCCAGGATGAAGATCTCGGTTCCGGCGCACAGCTTTTCGGCGGCGGCTCGTCCACCACGCATCCGGACCGACACCATGCCGCCGAACCCGCGCATCTGCGCCGCGGCGACATCGTGGCCGGGGTGCTCCGGCAGGCCCGGGTAGAGCACCTGGCTCACTGCCGGATGCCCGTTGAGGAATTCGGCGACCACGGCGGCGTTCTCGCTGTGCCGCTGCATCCGCAGCACCAAGGTCTTCAGGCCGCGCAGGGTCAGGTAGGCATCGAAGGGACCAGGTACGCCGCCAGCCCCGTTCTGCAGGAACGCGAATGCCGCGTCGAGTTCTTCGTTATCGGTGACCAGCGCGCCACCCACCACGTCGGAGTGGCCGCCGATGTATTTGGTGGTCGAATGCAACACCACGTCGGCGCCCAGCGTCAGCGGCTGCTGCAGCGCGGGCGAGGCGAAGGTGTTGTCCACCAGGACCTTTGCGCCGGCTTCTTTGCCGATGGCCGCGATGCCCGCGATGTCGGCGATCGACAGCAGCGGGTTGGTAGGGGTCTCGACCCAGATCAGCCTGGTTTTGTCCGTAAGTGCCCCGCGGACCGCGTCCAGGTCGGACAGCGCCACCGGGGTGTGTGCCACCCCCCACTGGGTGAAAACCTTGTCGATCAGCCGGAAGGTGCCCCCGTAGGCGTCGTCGGGAATGATCAGATGATCGCCGGGGCGCAGGATCGACCGCAACGCGCAGTCCGTGGCGGCCATCCCCGAACCGAAGGCCCGACCGAATCGGCCGCGCTCCACGGCGGCGAGCGCAGTCTCCAGTGCGGACCGGGTCGGATTGCCGGTGCGCGCGTACTCGAATCCGCCACGCAGACCGCCGACGCCGTCTTGGGCGAAGGTGCTGCTGGCGTAGATCGGTACGTTGACGGCCCCGGTTGCCGGATCCGGACGGAACCCGGCGTGAATCGCAGTAGTGGACAGGCCCGTATTGCCGTGGGGTTGCTTCTGACTCAACGGATCGGCAAGCAGACGGTGGTCATGATTTTGTCAGCGATCGTCTGACGTTTGGCGTCCCACAGCGGGAACAGGTAGCCGATGCACAAGATCGCGCCGTCGATGATGTGTGCCAACTGGCGCACGATCGACATCCCGAACCCGATGGGCTGGCCGGTGGCTTCGGAGACCACCTTGAACTTCAGCACCGACTTACCGATGCTCGATCCGGTGGTGCCCTGCCGATAGCCGAAGTTCCAGATCCCGTAGGCCAGCGCGGCGAGCCAGCCGACGAACATCAGCGCCGCTCCGGTGCTCGACGGCGTGACCGTGCAGGCGAATCCGTCGGAGCTGGTGATGCACTCCCTGTCGGCGGTGGTTCCGGCGATGATCGACGGAATGCCGTAGAGCACCAGGATCGGAAGGAAGTCGATGAAGTAGGCGCCGACGCGAGTCAGCCATGAGGTGTAGGCCTCTTGCGGCAGCTGGCCCACCGGGTTTCCGACCGCTCCCGGATACGCGCCGTAGCCCGGAGGTGGTGGCGGGTAATTTCCCGGCGGCGGCGGGGGGTAGTTCCCGGGAGGCGGAGGCGGGTAATTGCCCGGGGGTGGCGGGGGGTAGTTACCCGGAGGCGGCGGGTAGTTGCCGGGAGGTGGCGGGTAGTTGCCCTGCGACGGGAAGTCACCGGACGGGGGTGGGTAGTTGCCCTGCGGGGGCGGCGGAAAGTCGGTCATCTCCACCCTTTCGGGTCGTGTCGGTGAACGGTCCAAACGCTACCGCAGGACAGTGAACGTCAACGCCTTATCGGCGGCGTGGCCCGTCGGACAAAAAGCCCAACAGGTCGTGGCGAGTGATGACGCCCACCGGTTTGCCGTCCTCCACCACCATCACCGCGTCGACCTCGGCCAACGTGGTGGCGGCGACGCCGACGACCTCGCCGGACCCGATGAGCGGCAGCGGCGGTCCCATGTGCTGCGACACCGCGTCGGCAAGCTTCGCGCGGCCCTCGAACACCGCGGAGAGCAGATCGCGTTCGGACACGCTGCCGGCCACCTCTCCGGCCATCACCGGCGGTTCGGCGCCGACGACGGGCATCTGCGATACCCCGTACTCCCGCAGGATCCCGATGGCGTCGCGCAGAGTCTCGGCCGGATGGGTGTGCACCAGGTCCGGCAGCACCCCCGACTTGGCCCGCAGCACGTCGGCGACCGTGGGTTGCACCGTCGAACCGTCCAGCCGGGATCGCAGGAACCCGTAGGACGACATCCAGGAGTCATTGAACAGCTTCGACATGTAGCCGCGCCCGCCGTCGGGCAGCAGAACGACGACCAGTGAGTCGGGGCCGGCTTTGACGGCGGTCTCGACGGCCGCCACCACGGCCATCCCGCAGGAGCCACCGACCAGCAGCGCCTCCTCCCGGGCCAGGCGCCGGGTCATGTCGAACGAATCCGCGTCGGAGACCGCGATGATGCCGTCGGGAATGCTGGGGTCGTAGGCGGCCGGCCAGAAGTCCTCGCCGACGCCTTCCACCAGATACGGCCGGCCGGTACCGCCGGAATACACCGAACCTTCGGGGTCCGCGCCGATGATCTGAACCCGGCCTTCCGATACCTCTTTGAGGTAGCGGCCGGTGCCGGTGATGGTGCCGCCGGTTCCAATCCCGGCGACGAAATGGGTGATCTGGCCGTCGGTGTCGCCCCAGATCTCGGGACCCGTGGTCTCGTAATGACTCTCGGGGCCCGCGGGGTTGGAGTACTGATCCGGCTTCCAGGCGCCCTCGATCTCCTCGACCAGCCGGTTGGAGACGCTGTAGTAGCTGGCCGGGTCGTCCGGTGGTACGGCCGTCGGGCACACCACCACTTCGGCGCCGTAGGCCCGCAACACGTTCTGTTTGTCCTCGCTGACCTTGTCCGGGCAGACGAACACGCACTTGTAGCCGCGGCGCTGGGCCACCAGCGCCAGGCCGACACCGGTGTTGCCGGAAGTGGGTTCGACGATGGTGCCGCCGGGCTTGAGTGCGCCGCTGGCCTCGGCCGCGTCGATCATCTTCACCGCGATGCGGTCCTTGGAACTGGCACCCGGGTTGAGGTACTCGACTTTGGCCACCACCCGGCCTGCGCCGGGGGGAACGATCGAATTCAGCTCGACGAGTGGGGTGTTGCCGATGAGTTCACTGATGTGGCTCGCTATCCGCATGCCTGCCATCGTCTCAGGTTATTTGCCCCGGCGGTTCAGCGAGGCTCGACGGAGGAGAGCCGAAGCTGGGACCGCCCCACGAACCCGGCGGTTCAGCGAGGCTCGACGGGCCTTCACCCGGGCCGTTCAACCGGTGGCTTCCCGGATGTATTCGCCGATCTGGCGCAACGAGCGGGTGGCCTCCGGCACGAACGGGGCGGCGATCTGGAAGACGTGAATCTGGCCGGGCCACACCCGCAGCTCCACCGGTACACCGGCGGCCGCGAGCACGTTGGCCCCCAGCCGGGCGTCGTGCAGCAACACCTCGGAGCCGGAGACGTGGATCAGGGTGCGCGGAAGCCCGGGCCGGACATGCTGCAGCGGCTCGAGAACTTCACTGCCATGGGTACGGTCGCGGCGGGCGGCCGCTTCGACCAGTTCCACCAACGCGTCAAATGCCTTGGGCGGGAACATCGCACCGGTATGGATATTGGGGTGTGCCTTCTTGGCTTCCTTGGCGATCTCTAGCAGCGGCGACATCGCGACGATGGCGGCCGGCACTTCCTCCTCGCTTTCGTCCAACAGTCGCTCGGCCAGCGCCAGCGACAGATAGCCGCCGGCTGAATCGCCGGCCAGCACGATCTGGTCGGGTTCGTACCCCTGACGGCGCAGCCAACGGTAGGCGTCGTAACAGTCGTCGACCGCGTCGGCGATGGAGTACTTCGGGATCATCCGGTACTCCACCACCAAGACCGGACTGTCGGCATACTTCGACAGCTTGGTGACGAGCCGGCCGTGGGTGTTGGCCCCACAGGTCAGAAAGGCCCCGCCGTGCATGTAGAGCACGACGCGACGGGTGCCGTCGGCGGGCAGGACACCGGCAGCGCGCACCATCTGGGCTTTGCAGCGCGGCAGCCGGATGGTGGCGCGGATGGTGCCCGGCGCCGGCAACATCGCCTTCGCGGCGAAGTCGAGCAATCCGAACGGCCACGGCATCCTCGGAAGGTAGCTGCCGACCGAGAGAACCGGCCGAATGGTGGCCCGGGCCGCCAGCCACGCCATCCGGCCCTCGACGCTGGTCGACTCCTCGGAAACCTCGACGGGCAGCCCGTCATGACGGCCGTAACGGTAGGGTCGCGGACTGGGATACAGGCGGGTACGAACACGTAACGAGCTGGGAATTGTGTCGGGTGCGGTCATGACGGACACTCCCTCCAGCCGGCCCGGGCCGGCACAGCCAACGCGGTTCCACTTATCGTCACACGCGAAAAATTGAGAAGAAATCTTACGATTCGTTCCGATACTGCATCGGGTCCGCTTCGTGACCATATTTGTTTGCTGCGCTCAGGTGACATGGGCGTCCTTTCCCTAGAATCACCGACATGGCGATCGGGGCAACGCGAGGTTCGGCGGTCACGCTGGCCACTGCGGGCGTGTTCGCTTTTGGCGGCACCCTCTATCTGGGTGTGCGCAATCTTCTGGCGGGCCAGGCCGACCGGGCCCGTCAGACGATCCCCAAGGCTTGGGATCTTCCACCGCGTGCTGACGGTTTATACGGTCCCGACGACACCGAAGTTCAGCCGTTTCGCCGCGGGGCGAATGTCGATCTGCAGCTGATGGTCTTCGGCGACTCCACCGCGACCGGCTACGGCTGCCGTTCGGCGGCAGAGGTACCCGGCGCGCTGATCGCCAGAGCACTGGCGGAGCGCACCGGATCGCGGATTCGGTTGAGCACTAAGGCAATTGTGGGTGCCACCTCCAAGGGCCTGGCCGGGCAGGTGGACGCGATGTTCGTCGCGGGTCCACCACCGGACGTTGCCGTGATCATGATCGGCGCCAATGACGTGACCGCACTGCACAGCATCGCCGGCTCGGTGCAGCGACTGCGCGCCGCGGTAAAGCGACTGCGCGCCAGCGGCGCGGTGGTGATCGTGGGCACCTGCCCCAAGTTCGGGGCGATCAGCGCGATACCGCGGCCGCTGCGCTGGGTCGCACACGCCCGGGCGTGCCAGCTGGCCCGGGCGCAGACCCTTGCGGTCAAAGCAGCTGGCGGTATTGCCGTGCCCTTCGCCGACTTCCGGGCCCGGGAGTTCCACGACAGTCCCGAACTGCTGTTCGCCGCGGACCAGTACCACCCGTCGGCGGCGGGTTACGCTCTGGCGGCGGGCCAAATGATCCCGGCCCTCTGCGCTGTGCTGGACCGGCCCGATTCCCGCGTAGTGGCCTCGTCGGGCTAGATTCGGCTCTATTACCCGATCTCAAGGAGCCAGAAGTGCCTGAAGCTGTAATCGTCTCAACTGCGCGTTCGCCGATCGGCCGGGCCGGTAAGGGATCCCTGGTCACCATGCGGCCCGACGACCTCGCCGCCCAGATGGTGCGCGCCGCCCTGGACAAGGTGCCCGCGCTGGACCCGCGCGAGATCGACGACCTGATGATGGGCTGTGGGCAGCCGGGCGGCGCCTCTGGCTACAACATCGGGCGCGTGGTCTCGGTGCTGCTCGGCTACGACTTCCTGCCCGGCACCACGGTGAACCGGTACTGCTCGTCGTCGCTGCAGACCACCCGGATGGCGTTCCACGCGATCAAGGCCGGCGAGGGTGACGCATTCATCTCCGCCGGTGTGGAGACCGTCTCGCAGTTCGGTATCGGTGCCGCCGACGGCGCCCCGAACAGCAAGAACCCGCTGTTCAACGAGGGAATGGCTCGCTCGGAGGCCGCCGCGGCCGGTGCCACCGAGTGGCACGACCCGCGCGCCGACGGCCTGCTGCCCGACGTCTACATCGCGATGGGCCAGACCGCCGAGAACGTGGTGCTGCACACCGGGATCAGCCGCGAGGACCAGGACCACTGGGGCGTGCGCAGCCAGAACCGCGCCGAAGAGGCCATCAACAGCGGCTTCTTCGCCCGGGAGATCTCGCCGGTCACGCTGCCCGACGGCACCGTGGTGAGCACCGACGACGGCCCGCGTGCCGGCACCACCTACGAGAAGATCAGCCAGCTGAAGCCGGTGTTCCGGCCCAACGGCACGATCACCGCCGGCAACGCCTGCCCGCTGAACGACGGCGCCGCCGCGGTGATCATCACCAGCGACGCCAAGGCCAAGGACCTGGGCCTCAAGCCGCTGGCCCGGATCGTGTCCACCGGGGTGTCGGGCCTGTCGCCGGAGATCATGGGCCTGGGCCCGATCGAGGCCGTCAAGAAGGCGCTGGCGAACGCCAAGATGTCGGTCTCCGACATCGACCTGTTCGAGATCAATGAGGCCTTCGCGGTGCAGGTGCTCGGCTCGGCTCGCGAGCTGGGCATCGACGAGGACAAGCTGAACGTGTCCGGCGGGGCGATCGCCCTGGGCCACCCGTTCGGTATGACCGGCGCCCGCATCACCGCCACCCTGCTGAACAACTTGGCGACCCACGACAAGCAGTTCGGCGTCGAGACCATGTGTGTCGGCGGCGGCCAGGGCATGGCCATGGTGGTCGAGCGGCTCTCCTAGTTCCGGTTTTCCCGTTGACTCTGCGCCTACCAGGCAAAAGTGCGAGTAACTCGCCTGGTCAGCGCAGAGTCAACGTCGCTTTAGGGCATCCCAGGCTTCGCTGACGCGGCGGACGACGTCGTAGCCCCGGTGTTCGGCGAGCACCGTGATGTGCGTCTAGCCGACGCTCTGGATGTATTCCAGCGTCTTCGCATCTTTGACGAACTGCGGCCTGCCCGGGGCCACCGACACAAAAAACGACTCTGCGCTGAGGGCGGGTGCTACTCGCACTTTCGCGCCCTCAGCGCAGAGTCAACGGGGAAAGCTAGCGGGTCACTCGCTCTGGAAGTAGCTGAGCAGCCGCAGGATCTCCAGGTACAGCCAGACCAGGGTCACGGTCAGGCCCAGTGCGATGCCCCAGGCGGCCTTCTCCGGCGCGCCGGCACGGATCAGCTGGTCAGCGGCGTCGAAGTCGATCAGGAAGCTGAACGCGGCGATCCCGATGCACACCAGCGAGAAGATGATGGACAGCGTCCCGCCGCTGCGCAGGCCCAGGCCCTCACCGCCGCCGACGCCGAACAGCGACAGCACCAGGTTGCCGATCATCAGGGCCAGCACACCGAACATGCCGGCGACAAGCATCCGGGTGAACTTGGGGGTGACCCGAATGGCACCGGTCTTGTAGACCACCAGCATGCCGCCGAACACCCCGAGCGTGCCCATCACGGCTTGGCCGATCATCGAGCCGGCGTTGCCGGTCCCCACCGTGAAGGCGGTCAGCACCCAGGAGATGGCGCCGAGGAACAAGCCCTCCAGCACCGCGTAGCTGAGCACCACCGCCTTGTTGTCCTGCTTGCGGGCGAACATGGCCACCATGACCACGGCAAGGCCGCCGAACGCGCCGACGAAGGTCAGCGGCCCGGCCAGCGCCTGATTGGCCGACACCATGAAGAAGGAGATGATCGCCGCCACGCTCAGCACGCCCAGCGTGATGCCGGTCTTGGTGACGACGTCATCGATGGTCAGCGGGCGAGTGACCTCCCGCTGCTGGTACTGCGCCAGCGACGGGTCGACCTGGTAGGCCTGGCTCATCTGCTGAGTCGCACCGGCCGTGGCTTGTCCTAAGCCGGTTCCGAACTGCGCGTAGCCGCCCTGTTTGGGCAACGAACGAAATACCGGGTTGCTGGTCTCCCGCACCGTCCCGATCCTCTCTTGGGGCTGTGAAGCGAAGGGTTACGAATACTGAATCAACGTTTCCCGACCCGCCGGAGTTCCCGACGGCGTTCGGGCCGCTCTGCCGCCAAACCTTACCCGCGGATCAGTGACCGCGCGTAGGGATCTACATTGCGAAGGCGTGACAGGTGAATCTGACGAGGTCCTGGCCCACGTTGACAACGGGGTCGGCCTGCTGACACTCAACCGTCCGAAGGCGATCAACTCACTGAACCTTCCGATGGTGACCGCCATGACCGCGGCGCTGTCCACCTGGGCCGAGGATCCGGCGGTCACGGCGGTGGTACTCACCGGGGCCGGCGAGCGCGGACTGTGCGCCGGCGGCGACGTGGTCGCGATCTATCACAGCGCCAAAGCCGACGGCGCCGACGCGCGCCGATTCTGGTACGACGAGTACCTGCTCAACGCTCAGATCGGCGGGTACCCCAAGCCGTACGTGTCGTTGATGGACGGCATCGTGATGGGCGGCGGCGTCGGAGTCGGCGCACACGCCAACACCCGAGTGGTCACCGACACCACCAAGATGGCCATGCCCGAGGTCGGTATCGGCTTCATCCCCGATGTCGGCGGCACCTACCTGCTCTCGCGCTCCCCCGGCCGGCTCGGTCTGCACGCGGCATTGACCGGCGCACCGTTCTCCGGTCCGGACGCCATCGCCCTGGGTTTCGCCGACCACTATGTGCCGCACGCGGCGCTGGAGGCCTTCACCGCGGCGATCGTCGCCGACGGAGTGGCCAACGCCCTGGCCGCATACGCGGTCGACGCACCGCCGAGTCAGCTTGCCGCACACCGTGACTGGATCGATGAGTGCTACGCGCACGACACCGTCGCGCAGATCGTGGACGCGCTGGCCGGCCACGCCAGCCCCGACGCCAACGCCGCGGCCGAACTGATCGGCACCCGGTCCCCGATCGCCTGCGCGGTGACGTTGGAGGCGGTGCGCCGGACGGCCCAGCTCGCCAGCCTGGAAGACGTTCTGATTCAGGAGTACCGGGTGTCGTGCGCGTCGCTGCGCTCGCATGATCTGGTGGAGGGAATCCGCGCCCAGCTGGTCGACAAGGACCGCAATCCGCAGTGGTCGCCGGCGACGCTGGCCGAGGTGACCGCCGCCGACATCGAAAGCTACTTCGTTTCCGCCGAACCCGACCTGACCTTCTAAGGAGTCACCATGAGCCAGAACAAGTACGAGACCATCCTCGTCGACCGCGACGGCCGCGTCGGCACCATCACCTTGAACCGGCCGCAGGCGCTCAACGCCCTCAACAGCCAGGTGATGAATGAAGTCACCGCCGCCGCAGCCGAATTCGACGCCGATCCCGGCATCGGGGCGATCATCATCACCGGCAGCGCCAAGGCGTTCGCCGCCGGAGCCGACATCAAAGAGATGGCCGATCTGAGTTTCGCCGAGGTCTTCGCCGCCGATTTCTTCGCCGCCTGGTCCAAGCTGGCCGCGGTACGCACCCCGACCATCGCCGCGGTGGCCGGGTTCGCCCTGGGCGGCGGCTGCGAGCTGGCGATGATGTGCGACCTGCTGATCGCCGCCGACACCGCCAAGTTCGGCCAGCCGGAGATCAAGCTGGGCGTGCTACCCGGCATGGGCGGCTCCCAGCGCCTGACCCGGGCCATCGGCAAGGCCAAGGCGATGGACCTGATCCTGACCGGTCGCACCATCGACGCCGCCGAGGCCGAGCGGTCCGGCCTGGTGTCCCGCATGGTGCCTGCCGACGATCTGCTGGCCGAGGCCGGCAAGGTCGCCGCCACCATCGCCGGGATGAGCCTGTCGGCCGCCCGGATGGCCAAGGAAGCCGTCAACCGGGCCTTCGAATCCACTTTGGCCGAAGGACTGCTCTACGAGCGTCGACTGTTCCACTCCGCGTTCGCCACCGATGACCAGACCGAGGGCATGGCGGCGTTCACCGAGAAGCGCCCGCCGAACTTCACCCACCGCTGAGTCGATCCCGATGAGCGCGACAGCCACCGACACCGCAACCGCGGGCCCAATCCCGGAAGCGACCGCGCGCGCACCCTGGTGGGTCCGGCACTACACGTTCACCGGCACCGCGGTGGGCCTGGTGTTCCTGTGGCTGTCGCTGACGCCGTCGCTGCTGCCGCGCGGGCCGCTGTTCCAGGGTTTGGTCAGCGGCGGCTCGGGCGCCATCGGCTATGCCCTGGGCGTGTTCAGCGTCTGGCTGGTCCGCTACATGCGCTCGAAGGACACCAGCCCACCGGCCCCCCGATGGGCCTGGCTGGTGCTCATCCCCACCGCGGCGATCGTCCATCTATGGGTGGTGTGGACGATCCACGGCTGGCAGGACCAGATGCGCGACCTGATGGGTGTGCCGCGGCTGACTTGGTACAACTACCCCCAAGCCGGCGCGATAGCGGTGGTCACGCTGTTCATCCTGGTCGAGATCGGCCAACTGATCCGGATGCTGATCCGCTTTCTGGTCCGCCAGCTCGAACGGGTTGCCCCGCCGCGTGTTTCGGCCGTAGTCGCGGTGTCGTTGCTGATTGCTCTGTTTGTGGCGGTACTCAACGGTCTGGTGCTCAAGACCGCGATGCACGTCATGAACAGCACCTTTGCTTCGGTCAACGAGGAGGCCAGCCCCGACCGGGCCGCCCCGTCGACCCGGCTGCGTTCCGGCGGGCCGGAGTCGCTGGCCTCATGGGAGTCGTTGGGCCATCAGGGCCGCATCTTCGTCGCCGGTGGACCCACCGTCGCGCAACTCAGTGAGTTCAACGGCACACCGGCCACCGAACCGATTCGGGCCTACGCCGGCCTGAACTCGGCCCACGGGATCAAGGAGACCGCTGAGCTGGCCGCGGCCGAACTGGCCCGCACCGGCGGACTGAGCCGCGAGGTAGTCGCGGTGGCCACCACGACGGGCACCGGCTGGATCAACGAGGCGGAGGCCTCGGCGCTGGAGTACATGTTCAACGGCGACACCGCGATCGTGAGCATGCAGTACTCGTTCCTGCCCAGCTGGCTGTCCTTCCTGGTCGACAAGGAGAACGCGCGCCAGGCCGGCCAGGCCCTGTTCGAAGCCGTCGACAAACAGGTGCGGGCCCTACCGGAGGCGCAGCGGCCCAAGCTGGTGGTGTTCGGCGAAAGCCTCGGCTCCTTCGGTGGCGAGGCCTCCTTCATGAGCCTCAACAACGTGCTGGCGCGTACCGACGGTGCACTGTTCTCCGGTCCCACCTTTCAGAACACCATCTGGACAGACCTGACCATCAACCGCGATCCCGGTTCCCCGCAATGGCTGCCGATCTACCACGACGGCCGCGCCGTGCGGTTCGTGGCCCGCCCGGACGACCTGGACCGCCCCGACAACCCTTGGGGCGCACCGGATACGCCACGCGTGGTGTACCTACAGCACGCCTCCGACCCGATCGCCTGGTGGCATCCGGACCTGCTGTACCACAAGCCCGACTGGCTGAAAGAGCCTCGCGGCTACGACGTGCTGCCGCAGGTGCGCTGGACCCCGATCGTGACGTTCCTGCAGGTCTCCGCCGACATGGCAGTGGCGATCGATGTGCCCGACGGCCACGGCCACAGCTACGTCGCCGACGCCGCCAATGCGTGGGCGGCGATCCTACATCCAGCGGCGTGGACCCCGGAGAAGACTGAACGACTCCGACCCCTGTTGCACTCCAACGCTTAGTGCGGCCAGTGGAGCCGGCTCCACCAGTTCCCCGACGGCGGCCAGGGCCTGATAGCCGCCGATGACATCGGTAGCGCGGTGCAGCCCCAAGTCCTGCAGCGCAGCCGCGGCCAGGCTCGAGGTGTAGCCCTGCGAGCACAGGATGATCCACTGCACGTCGTCGTCGACCGCCTGCGGCAGCCGAGCATCGCTGGTCGGGTCGCAGCGCCACTCCAGCACGTTGCGCTCGATCACCAGCGCTTGCGGCACCTGACCTTCGTCCGCACGCTGGGCCGCCGGACGGATGTCGACCAGGTATGCGCCGTCGCGCAGCGCCTCGGGCACCTCGTCAGCGGTCAGCCGGTGCAGCTTGGCGCGGGCCGATTCGAGCAAGTGATCGATGCGGCTGGTGACGTGGGTGGTGGTCATGACGCCTCCGGGTGCTGGGTGAGTTCGGTGCGCTGCCTACGCAGAGTATGGTCCTGCGCGACGTCGTAGTAGGACATTTCCGCCAGTGGCGGCGAGTAGGCGTGCACGCTCAGCGTCGGGGCGGCCGGTTCCAACTGGTTTGTCGGGGGCGCCCAGACCACGTCGTGCACCCAGCCCTGGGTGAACGCGGCCTGGTCCCCGGCGTCCAGCCGTCGTTGCGCCAGCTCGCGACCATTCCAGTGGAACTCATCCAATGAGCCGGACAGCACGGTCAGCGCACCGAGCGAGTCGCCGTGATCGTGCAGTTCGGTGGCATGTCCCGGCACCCAGCTGATCAGCCAGATGTCGAGCCGCTCGTCACCGTGGATTCGGGCGAACCAACGCTGGTCGTCGGGCAGCCCAGATGCGGGCAGCAGGTGGTTGTAGCGACCTTGCAGCACCGCGTCGGCGGCTAGGTCGGTGGTCTGTAAGAGGTCGGGCAGGCGCAGCGCCCGTGGCCGGGCCGCCGGGCGGCGCAACGCGATGGGATCGGCGATAACCATGGTGAGAACTCCAAAGGGGATGGGCTGGATTCGAGAAAAGGGTCGGCGGCAGCATTCAGCTGCGGCAACAACAACCCTGGAATCCGACGTGCTCCATCACAGCGGCCATGCTATCCGGGTGCCGCGCCGGACGCATCGGCGCGTCAGTCGCGGGGCGGAAGTTCCGGCTCTCCCAGCCCAGCGATACCCACTGTGACCTGCTGTTTCCTATCGGCATTACGGTTGTAATCGCAATGACGGAAAGAACTGGCGGGATATAGCCCGCAAAATGGTGGATATGACCTCTGCTGCGGAATCCCGCGCGCACCGGGCGCACCGGGTGGCGCTGGTGCTGGGCAGCGGCGGTGCGCGCGGCTATGCCCACATCGGGGTGATCGCCGAGCTGCGCGACCGCGGCTACGACATCGTGGGGATCTCCGGATCGTCGATGGGGGCGCTGGTGGGCGGGCTGCAGGCCGCCGGCCGGCTCGATGACTTCGCCGAGTGGGCCAAGTCGCTGACGCAGGGCGCGGTGCTGCGCCTGCTGGATCCGTCGTTCACTGCGGCGGGGGTGCTACGGGCCGAGAAGATTCTCGATGTCGTCCGCGACATCTTGGGTGACATCAACATCGAAGAGCTGCCGATTCCCTTTACCGCTGTGGCGACCGATCTGATCGCGGGCCGATCGGTGTGGCTGCAGCGCGGCCCGGTCGATACCGCGATTCGCGCGTCGATCGCGATCCCCGGGGTGATCGCACCTCACGTGGTCGATGGGCGCCTGCTCGCCGACGGCGGCATCCTTGACCCGCTGCCGATGGCCCCGCTGAGCGCCGTCAACGCCGACCTGACGCTGGCTGTCAGCCTCAACGGTGGCGACCCTACTGCCGCCGGCCCGGCCGCCGACGATTCCGAGAAGGATGCGCCGGCTGGTCGGTTGAATCGCATGTGGCGCAGTACGTCTGCGTTGCTGGACACCAGCGGCGCGCGCTCGCTGTTGGACCGGCCGACGGCGCGGGCGATCCTGGACCGGTTCAGCAGTGGTGAGTCCGAAGCCGGCGGTTCAGCGAGGCTCGACGAAGGAGAGGCGAAGCTGGGACCGCCGCATCGGCCCGGCGAGGACGAGGAGTCCACTCCCGAGGTGGTGCCCAAACTCGGCAGCTTCGAGGTGATGAACCGAACCATCGATATCGCCCAGGCGGCGCTGGCGCGCCATCAGCTCGCGTCGCACCCGCCCGATCTGCTGATCGAGGTGCCTCGCGTCGCCTGCCGCAGTCTGGACTTCCACCGCGCCGCGGAATTGATCGACCTGGGCCGAGAACTCGCCGCCCGCGCTCTCGACGCAGCGAAATCGCTCTAACCCCTAGAGCCAGCCAAGAACTCGGCGATCGCGCCGGCCTGCCGTCGGCCCTGTTCGCGTCCGGCCTGCGCCGACGGCAGCCGGCACGCCGGGTCGAGCGGATTGCCGCCGAAGGAGCGCAGCGCGTCATCGTCGGCCAGTACTGCGCACACGCGACCGTCGAACGCGGCGATCTCACCGTCGACCCCGCCCCCGGTGGGCACCAACAGCACGGCCTCGTCGCAGTCGGCGGCCACATCGAGGTTGACCGTGCTGCGCACCCCACCGTCCATGTAGCGGCGCGTGCCCAGTACCACCGGAGGCCAAGCGCCCGGTACCGCGCAACTGGCCGCCACCGCGTCGATGAGTTCCACCCCCGAGTCGCGGTCGAAGACCGTCAGCTCCCCGGTGTCGATGTCGATCGCGGTGATCCGCAGCGTGCGCTCCGGCCACTCGTGTGACGGCAGACGGTCGGCGATGATTCCCCGTCGCACCGGTGCGGCAACCGTCTGCGCCGCCAGGGCAACCGCGCCGATGCCCTGCAGCTTCTGCGCGGTGGTGGTGTTGGGCTCGGTGATCGCCGCGACGAACAGCTCGGTCAGCGCATCGGCACCGACACCGGGATCGATCTCAGAGCAGGTCTCCGAAATCTGGCGGGCGAACAACTGTTCCAGGCCCAGCCCGCTGCCGATCTGGGCGGCCACCGCCGACCCGGCCGATGTCCCCACCAGCACAGCGGATTCCAGCAGTTCCCTTGCGGTGTCCGGTGATTCGTCGGCGATGCCGCACAAGACGCCGGTCTCCCAGGCGATGCCCGCTACCCCACCGCCGCCAAGCACCAGGGCGCGTTTGACCGTCATTTCCGTCCTTTCCATGGGTGTTGAGCCTCCCGGGCAGCGGCAGTCAGATCTTCCCGGCGCAGTTGCCGGGACGGAGCCTCGGGGAAGGCCAGCTCGGTGGTGATGCTCAGCCCGGCGTCGACGTGTACCAGTTCCCCGGGGGCGATCAAATGCCAGCGCGGGTCGGTGTCCATCGGCTCGCTGGCGAACACCACCGCCGGGCGGCCCCGCAGCTGCGCGGAGTGCGCCCGGATCCGCGGAGTTTGCAGGTCCAGCCCGACCGGTGTGGATCCATCGCGACGGTCCAGCAGATACAGCTCGTGAGTCTCGGGGTAGCGCAGCGCCCACATGTCGGTGGCCGTGGCGAGCAGGATGTTGAGCGCATAGATCGGCACATTGGCTGCCAGCCAGCCGACCGCGTCGCGCAGGCTGGCACCGATATCGCCGTCATGCGCACGGACGCAACCGGTGATCAGTGCGAAGACCCGCTCGGAATCGGTCTGTCCCCCAACCAGATCCGCGGTGCCGACTTCGCGAAGTCGCTCGTCGATGGCATCGAGACCACGCAGCACGCCGTTGTGCGCGAAGATCCGGCCGTCCTGCAAGAAAGGGTGGGTGTTGGCGACGTCCCGCACGCCGGTGGTTGCGTAACGCACATGCGCGACGAACGTAGTTCCGGTCAGTTCGTTTGCCTCAGTGGAGAATTCGGCATCCTGCCAGGCTGCTATCGGTTCTTTGCGCAGGTGCGGCACCCCGTTGGCGTCGAAGACGCCGATCCCGGTGCCGTCCGGGTTGCGTCGACTCTGCTCGGCGAGGTTGTCCGGAGCGTCGAGCAGCCAGAAGGTGGCGGTGACGGCATCGGTCCCGGCGTGCAGCCCGAAAAGTCGGCACATCGGCGGACTCAGCCCTCCAGCAGGACGGACAGTCGCGCCAACGCCTGACGCGCGTAGCCCTTCCACAGCCAGCCCAGCACCGGCAGCAACGGCGCGGCCAGCCGCGACCGCGGGTGGATGACCCAGCTCCAGGTGACCGTGGTGCCCGAACCAGCGGGTGCGAACTGCCAACGGCCCTCGACGTAGGCCACCAATGGCGCCATGGGGCCGGTGATGTCGGTGAGGCGGTAGGCGAACGCCCGAGGCGGGTCGACCTCGGTCAACTCCTCGCGCATGCTGCCACCGCCGGTCAGCAGGACGGTGCGGGTCTGCCCGACGCTCGCCCAATTACCGGTTTGACCCCGAACTTCCCTGATCGGCGGGATCGGCCCGTACCAGCGACGGAAGAGCTCCGGCAGCGGCAATGGCAATGTTCCGGCAAACGCGTCGGCGACGGTCACATGTACCGTCCGAGACTGCTCGACAACCAGGACCATCAGCCGAGGGTAGCGCTCAGCGCGCCAGGTGCGGAGCGGCCCGGCCGGTGATGAGGGGCAGCTCGAAGAACCCGGCAAACCCGGGCGGTGCCGCGCAGGTCGCCGGGATGGCGTTGACGCAGTGCGCCGCGGTTGCCACGACGCCCGGGTTGCTGACCAGGCCGGCTTCGACGGTTTCGGGCTGCCAGCCCTTGACGGTGACGAACGTGTCCGGGTTGCCCCGCACCTCCATCTCGTAGCGCTCGCCGGCGGGACCGAAACTCCATGGCGGGTCGAGGTTCTCCTCGCCCATCTGCCAGTTGACCGTGACCCGTGCCACCACCTCGTCGCCGACGGTCGCTTCCCAGTGGAACCGGCGCCCGGCAACCTGACCGGGTTCGATCGCACCGATCGGCGAGTCGATCGGTGCGGTGGCCACCGCCACCTCCTGCGAAGAGCGGATGCGCTCGTCGGCGGCGAAGCCGAGCCGGTCGACGCACAGTCGCACCGATTGGCGGAACCCGCCGTCGAGCAGCTTCTGCATCGGGCCGCTCAGTGCCTGATCGGGGGTGCCGCCAAAGCCCATGACATACCGCAACACATCCGGGGCATCATAGGTGCGAAGGTCCGAATACTCTTCGCCGCGAATGAATGTCACGCCGGTGGACATCACCGACAGCAGCAGTGGGAACAGCTCGAAGGCCGCGCCCGGGCCGATACCGGCGCCGTGCAGAGTCACGCCACCTTCGCGTGCCGCAGCCTCCAACGGTCCCACCTCCTTTTCGGAGGGGTAGAACCAGCCGACCGGGGTGATGACGTTCTTGCCCGAACGCAGCAGCGTGGCGACCTCGTCGGGGTTGGGCATCAGGGGCGCGTAAATCACCGCTTCGGCGTCGAGCGCCAGGATCTCCTCGACGCTGTCGGTGGCGGTGACACCGACCGGTTCGGTGCCGATGATCTCCCCGACGTCCTTGCCGCTCTTGGACTTCGAGTGGACCCAGCAGCCGACCAACTCCAGGTCGGGATGCTCGAGCACGCCCTTGATCGCCGCGACTCCTACCCCTCCGGTTGCCCATTGGATGACACGCAGGCTCATCAGTTATGCACCTCGCTCACTTGGTATTGCTCCTCGGCGTACCGGGCACGGATGGTCTTCTTGTCGTACTTGCCGACGCTGGTGCGCGGGATCGCCTCGACGAACGTCCAGCGCTCCGGAAGCCACCAGCGGGCAACCTTGTCGGACAGGAAGGTTCGCAGTTCGGCGCCGCTGACCGAGGCACCGGTACGGGCCACCACCACGGCCAGCGGCCGCTCCTGCCAGCGCTCGTCGGGCACCCCGACCACCGCGGCCTCGACGACATCGGGATGGGCGATCAGCTCGTTCTCCAGTTCCACCGACGAAATCCACTCCCCGCCGGACTTGATCACGTCCTTGGCCCGGTCGGTCAGCGTGATGAAGCCCTGCGGGTCGATACGGCCGACGTCACCGGTGCGCAGCCAGCCCGAGGAGAACTTGGACTCGTCCTGGCCGCGGTAGTAGGAGCCGGTGATCCATGCGCCGCGCACCTCCAGCTCGCCGACCGCCTCACCGTCGTTGGGCAGCACCACGTCCTCGTCGTCGACGATGCGGGTCTCGACCCCACACACCGGCCGGCCCTGGGTGCCGCGCAGCGCCCAGTGCTGCTCGGGCGGGGTGCCCGGCGGCGGCCAGGCCATGGTGGCCATCGGCGAGGTCTCAGTCATGCCCCACAGCTGCCGCACCTGCACGTTGTGATGCTGCTCGAACGCCTGCATCAGCGAAACCGGAACCGCCGACCCACCACAGGCCGCCAGCCGCAACGACGAGATGTCATGGCCGGGTTCACGTTCCAGGTAGTGCATGACGTCGTTCCAGATGGTCGGCACTGCACCGGCCACGGTGGCCCGCTGCGATTCGATGAGGGCGACCAGCGACTTGGCGTCCAGATACCGGTCGGGCATCGCCAGATCCGCGCCGGCCATCAGCGCCGAATACGGCAGGCCCCAGGCGTTGGCGTGGAACATCGGCACGATCGGCAGCACGCAGTCGATCGCGCCGATCCCGGTGCCGTTGGTGGTGCATCCCGCCATGGCGTGCAGATAGCTGGACCGGTGGCTGTACACCACGCCCTTGGGGTTGCCGGTGGTGCCGCTGGTGTAGCACATGGCGGCCGCCGAGTTCTCGTCGATGACCGGCCAGTCGAACTCGCACGCCTCGGCGGCCAGCAGCTCGGCGTAGCCCAGCACGGTCTTGCCGGAGGCCTCCAATGCTGCGATGTCGCCGTCGCCGACGAGGATCACGGTGTGCACGGTCTCCAGTTCGCCCAGCACCGGCGCCAGTAGCGGCACCAGTGAGGCATCGACCAGAACCACCCGGTCCTCGGCCTCGTTGGCGACGAAGACGATCTGCTCGGCGAACAGCCGAATGTTGAGGGTGTGCAGCACCGCGCCCATCGACGGCACGGCAAGGTAGGCGGCCAGGTGTTCGGTGTTGTTCCACATGAAAGTGGCCACCCGCTCGTCGCCGGTGATTCCGAGACGCCGCAGCGCATTCGCCAACTGAGCAGCCTGCCCACCGAGCTCGCGATAGGTGGTGACTCGATACCCGTCGTCGGCCACGGTGGTGACGGTGCGATCACCGTGGACGGCGGTGACGTGATTCAAGATGGCGCCGACCGTCAACGGCCAGTGCTGCATGGTGCTGTGCATCGACCTATTCGATCACGCCACCATTCCGAACGTGGCGTGGGTTACACCGCGGGTTCGAGTTGCAGCATGCGGGTGACGGCGTCGTCCAGCTCCAGCTGCTCGTGCAGCAACGCCGACGGGGCCGGCAGGTCGGCCAGCGACGCGATGGTCACCTTGCCGTCGAACCCGGCGATGTAGAGCCGGCTGCCGTCCGGGCTCTCCGCGGCGCAGGACGGCTCGGTGATGCCCGGCAGGGTGCCGAGGGGCTCGTTGGTGCGCGCACACAGCACCAAGACCGCGCCGTCAGTCACCAGGTAGACCCGCTGGCCGTCGCGTCCGGCGATCAGCTGGATCAGCTGGGCTTCGAGGGCGCGGGTGGCGCTGACTGCATGGGTGCGAGCGTCGACGACGTGGACCCGGCTGCGGCCGTCGGGACCGGCAGTCGCCACGTACAGGCGGGATCCGTCGGGGCTGACCACCATATCGATGATGCTCGCGCCGACCCGGATGGTGTCGACGATGTTCAGGTCGCGGTCCAGCACGGTGACGGTGTCACCGGTGGGCTGGCGGACCGCCGCATACAGCCGCCGGCCGTCCGCGCTGATCCGCAGGCCGGCCGCTGCCGCCCCGGGGTGCCCGGACACTGCGGCGGATGCGGCGGGACGCATGGCCGCGTCGAGCGCGAGCACGTCGACGCCGGCCGACCCGGTACGGGTGAGGTAGACGCGGCTGCTAGTCGGGTCGGCGACCAGGTCGCCGATGTCCATGGCCACCGGGTAACACCCGGCGACCTCAGCGGTGTCGACGTCAATTGCGAGCACGGCGTCCAGAGCGGTCGAACCTGCGGATACATAGGCCCAGCCGGTGCCGGCGGGGCCAGCGGCGATCGAGAACGGCTCGTCGGCCTGGAAGACGGTGTTCACGATCTTGCAGCTGACGGTGTCGATGATGGAGACAGTGTCGTCGCCGTAGTTGGTGGCCAGCAGGCGCCGGCCGTCCGCGGTGACCGCGATGCCGCCGATCGGGCCGCGATCCAGGGTCACGGTGTTCGCGACGCGGGCTGGAGAGTTGGCCAATCTATAAGTCGGCACGTCGTCCACATCGCTCCTATCAACCACTGTTCGTATCGCTTCGTTCGTATCGTCCCTGCCCACGCGCCCCCTCGGCTGCCGCAGTGCGGCCCGGTCGAGACCGAGATGCCGGGGCGGGGCGTCCGGTCGATCTTAGCGGTGAATTCGAGGTAACAGGAAAATGTCCTAATTATTGTGATCGAGGTCGCAGGCTAATCCCAACCGCCCCACGCCACACCGGGCGAAACCGCAGGATCCGGGCCTTCCAGCAACCGTCGTTATGCATCTTGAGCAGGATATTTTTCAGAATTAGACAACTTGTGATGCGCATCGCGATTAACGTTGAATAAGAAATTAAGAACTCTGACCAGGAAATTCCACGGTCCATGACACAGGGCCCTTGCAATTTTTCGGATGGGCGAGTATGGGCCGCGTGTCGGGCGGCCCGCTGAGCACCCTACGACTCGGCAAGAAGGGCGACACCGACTGCGCGACATACGGTGGCCAGCCGCTTGTCGCGCGTCCAGAGTTGCGATCCGGCCGTGAGCAACACAGAGCCCAGCAGGTTTGCGTCAACCGCACTCAGCCCCCGCCCCCAAAGCCGATTCTCATCGATGAACGTCATGACCTCGGCATGGCTCAGCTGCGGGAACTGGCGCAGGTTCCCGAGAAGCTCCAAGAACACGTTGCGCTGCTTGATCGATCCAAGAGCCAGTTCCTCGATCACCAACGGGTGGCATCCGACCTCATCGTTCGCCAGATGGTCCACAAGGCGTGGCTCGGTCCGGTGAAGGTGGTCGATCCAGACCGAAGTATCGACCAGTATCACGGTGTTGAGGCCCGGCGCCGCGGTGCCGCTGCGGCCCGGGAATCCGACCCTCCAAGAGCGATGAGCCGCCGGGCACTCTCGACGCGAATCAGCGTCTGCAAACCATCTCGGAGTAGCGCCGACTTCTCGGTGATCCCGGTCAGCTCGCTTGCCCGGGCCAACAGTTCATCGTCGATGGTCACGGTGGTCCTCATTGCCGATCCCCCTGCTTCACATACTGCATCATTTGATGTCAAAAATGATGCCAGCATGGTCTGACTTCGACAAGACGCCACGACACCACCCGGGAGAACATCCAAACCATAGGGAAACACCCGATTCGTCCGCACTCGAGCCTTCTTTACCGTCAGCGACAACGCATCATGAAGCGCGCATGACCGGGACGATGCCGAACGGAGCGAACCTCATGCCAAGAACCATGGAGATGTGGCCGCACGTCGTGAAACGATCCGCCGCCGTCGCCGCCCTGAGCTCTTTGTGCTGGACGGCGGCAGCACTGGTCGCTCCTCTTGCCAACACCCTTCCGCTGGGCAACGGGCTCGACATCGAGTGCTTTCTGGACAACACCAACAGTCACGTGAAATGCGTGACCATGGGTGGCTGCCCGCGGGTGCACGGCGACTACGTCGTCGACGCCCTGCACACGATGATCAACGGGCGTCAGGATGAATATCCCTACCAATGCATCAATGGCCAGTCTGTCAGCTGGGGTCTCAACATCGACCCCACGTCGACGTTCACCTTCGGAGTCCAGGCCTGCCGCAAGAAGGACCTCGAAGGCGACTGGTGCACAGCGTATTCGGACTACACCTACACGCCGCCGAAGCCGATCAAGTGTCCGCCCGGCTCGCCCACTCCGACCGTTCCGGCTGGCCAAAAGTGCGCTCCTGGCCCGGACGCGCCCCTGCAGGTGACACCGGGCGAGCCGCTCGGCGGGGGCGCTCCAGCGCCGGCGCCTGCGCCAGCTGGCCACACCGTGATCAGCGACGTGGATCTGTACGACGTACCGGGCGGTGGTGGCACCGTGATCGGGATGCTCAAGAAAGGTGACGCGGTGATGCTGATCGGCCCGTGCCCGATCCACAACGCCGCCAACCCCGATGACCCGAACAACGGCTGGTGCAAGGTCACCGACACCACCAGGAAACTGACGGGCGCCGTCTGGGGAGACGCAATTTCAAAGTGACGGTCGAACCGCCATCCGAGCGAGGACCGCGTTCGACGCGGCAACAGCGTCACACTTTGTATCTGAGCTGCACAAACACCGTGCCCCCAGTCGGACTCGAACCGATTTCACGGTCCTGGCAGGCAGCCCGAAACCATGTTCACCTGCGAAATCACATCATTGTAGTTCACTGCATTTATCTGCAACTGTGGGCAAATTGTGGGCAGAACGTGGGCGGATCTGTCACACACCTCACCTAGCTTGAGAACGGTCAAGACAACGCCGACGGAGGTGCGCCTGCAGACATGAAGTTCAAGATCACCACCCCTCGCACGCGGCCTGCGCATTGCCGAGATAGGCGATCTACCGAGAATTCCGCCGCTCTCACCGGCGCTGCGGCCTCACCACATGGGCCAAGGCCACCGCACCGGCGCCGCGCCGCCCTCACCTGGCTTTTAGGCGTTGAACTGTGGCACGAATGCCATGATCGTGCGGTGAATCTCCGGCCACCGCCTGGCAATCCTCGCTACCTATGGCCGTTGAAAGCTGCCACTCTGGACGAGTGGCGCGCGGACACTCCTGCCGGTTCCAAAGAAGTCTTGATCGATATGTCGAGAGCAAGTTTCATTGACTGTGTCGGCCTCACTGCAATCGGCGCCGTAGCTGAGGACGCATCGATGCGCGGATGTGCCGTCAGATTCGTACCACCTCAGCAACCCAGCGTTCGCACCTACATGTCGCGCATGCACCTCAAGGAGTGCCTCGAACCGTTCTGCCCAGAGGTTTCACTCCCAAGCGTGAACGAGCGGGAGACAGGGAACCGCCTGTGCGAGTTGCGACGCTTTGACGCTGGTAGCGGCGGTGATGAACTGGCCGACCGCGTGTATGGCGCATTGATTGAAGACGGTTACCAGCGGGAGGACGCTGGGTCGCTCTATAAGGGGATCGTCGAAGTAATCAACAATGTCACCGAGCACAGCGGCGCCGGCGGTGGCTGGGCGGCAATGCAGATCATGCGCAGCAGTGCGAACCAAGTGTTGATCACGTTTGCGGTGGCCGACGCAGGACACGGGCTGAAACTCACTCTGAGCCGAAGCCATTGGATTGAAGGCCCGGTCGACGCGATGGAGAAAGCGTTCCAGCGATCCATTTCGGGGACTAACCTGGCGGGACGGGGAACGGGCCTTGACGACCTCCACCGGCGCGTCAAGCGCCATAGGGGCCAGCTGATGGCATGGAGTGGCACAGCTACAGGCGAGAGTGCACTTGAGACGGGCCTTATGGAGTGTCGCGAGGTGGGTGCTGATTTCCCAGGAACGGTCATCTACGCTGGCTTTAACCCGGGCCAGAGGGAGGAAGGGACGTGACGGTTTCATTCGTCGAAGCGCCGGCCTTGGCCGGTTCCCGCCCACGGGCTAAGCAGATCCTCGCCGGACTTCCCGACGATCTGTCCGACGCAGTCGTTCGGTTGGTATGCGATTCATTGATCGCCGCTGCCGCATCGTTCGCCGACGAGGTGGTGCGCACGATACTCGTGGATCGGCATGCACAGCGACTTGAGGTCACCAGCGTCTCCGACCAAGAATTTATCGGTTACCTGCGTGACCGCGCAGACGTGTATGGGGTTGGCGACCGGCTTCAGGTTCTTTCATAGTTTCGTAGCTTGTGCGCCAGCGTCGCATGCTCAACGTCGAGTTGTTGAGCTGTCAGCACGGGTCTATCGGCATCCAATGGGTCACGCGGTTGCCCATAAACCAGGTAAAACTCAGTGAGCTGGCCTTGGTACCGCATTGCCGCGTTTCGAAGCGGCCAGTGGTTCAACATTTGCACTGCCTGGTTGTAGCTGCGGCGAGCACCCTGTAGCGGGAGTGCTTCGTTCGGGCCGTCGACCCCCGACGCCGCGGCGGCGGCGTAGACCGCATAGGCCCTCTCCATCTCGGTGATTGCGGCGAGCACGCGGTCCACACATCGTTTCAATCGGTCGGCTTCTCGTGTCTTACGTGACGCCGCTTGCGCACTGACGGCACCGATGAGCGCGCCGACGAGGCCAGCCCCGCCCGGGATCAGTCCACTGACGAAATCGGCCACCCAGAGATCCTAAGTAGGGCGAGAGGCGTTATCGGGTATCGGCACGGAGCAATGGCTTCGCGGCAGGATCGTCAGAAGGCCCGTTAGCCCGCCATAAGTCGAGCGCCGACGTTGCCGCGTCGCGACTCCGGTGGATGATCGCGTGGACCGATGCCGGGCTGGATAGGCCCACTGCCGCAGCTACCTGGCGATAGGACCGGCCGGCTGCCACCATGCGTCTCACCCGCCGATCGCGCGCGTTGCGTTCAGGCGCTTTCACGTCCTCCAGTGTGCCGGAAAGTGCAGTCAAAAAACCGAACACTCGACACGTCCGGCGCTATCACCGAAAACCACCGATCACCTGCACCGACATCACCCTCGCGGTCGGCCATTTCGCCCGTATGCAATTTCTCCTTTTCTTCGGGGGGAGAGGGCGTGAGTGCCGCCGGTAGGGGCCCGGGCTCGTTCGGAGACTTTTGACCCGCCCCCTCCCCTTGGGTGTGCTTGGTTGGGGTGGTGTGGCGGCTGGTGGCGGCGTGGCGGGCCGTTCGGTGGTTGGCCAACGGGGGCCCCAGGATGGTGCTGGATTTGCGTCGGTAGAGGCGATTCTGTGGCCGGTTGGGCCTTCAGTGGGTAGTGCTGTTGCTGGCGTCCGCCGTCAGCACCAGCAGCAGCACCACCTTCTGGAGGTCAGCGGTGGGTGACGATGGCCGGCTGCACCAGCCAGCCCGCACCGGTGGACACGGCTCGCAGGGTCCCCGCCTTCACGGCCGCGTGCACGGTCGTTGTTGACCAACCCATGATCGAAGCGGCTTCGTCGATGTCGACGAAGCCAGCTTCGGTCAGGGCGCCGTGGTCGAGCATCACGGCTCGGCCTTTGATCAGTCGCCGGTGAGGTCGACGATGGCGAACGCAGCGGGCTGTAGGTGCCCGACACCGACACGGCACTCGGCGCGCAGGGTGGCGGTGTTGTTCTTGAAGTTCTCACCACTGGCGTCGATGTCTAGGCGCATCTGTTCGCGCACGTAGAGCCGCAGCTTGGACCAGTCGCCGAGGATCGCGGTGCCGACGGGGACGCTGGTGGAGACGACCCGCTGGATGCCGGGCCCTCCCAGGATGTTGGCTGAAGCGGCGACGCCGTTGGTGTACCCGTCGTGCAAGTAGGGGCCGGGCTCCCCGTCGGGGGCATCCTCCCCCGGGGCCCCCGGAATGTTCCACCGGGCCAGGTCGATACGGGCGGCGTCCTCGGGGTGCAGCACCCACGCATTGGGTCGTACCGCGGCGACCTGCAGCGCTGTCAGTGCCGAGCGCAAAGTGCTGCCGAGATCACCCGCCCACCCAACCTCGGTGGTGCCGTCGACCTTGACGACGCCCTCCAGGTTGATACCGATCCCGGTGCCCTGAATCACCTGGCGCTCCAGGGAATCGAGAACACCCTCCATCATCTCGTTCTCCAGCCAATGAACGACCTCAAGATGGTCTTGCCAATACCGAATCGGCACCCCCTCGGACAGGTGGGCCAGAACGACGGCGGCACCAGTGACCGGAACCATCGTGTAGGTACTGGCTGGCTTGTCGCCGAGGTCGGCGACCGGTGCGGCGGCCGTGGTGCGCACCGTCTGACGTAGATACTCGAATGCGATGCCGTTTGTGAGCGCCTTGCGGCTCACCAGTAAGTCGATGAGGCGTTCGGGTCGGGGTAAGGCTTCGACCTGCGGCTCGATCAAGCTGGGTAGGTCTATCGAGCCGGAGACGATCGAGCGGGCCTCGCCCCCCATTGCCTGTATACCTGCGGCCGCGCGGTCGGCCCATCCTCCCCGGGACCCGCTGGTGTCGACGGAGGCCTGGGCGGATGCCGCCAGGACTGCATTGGGATTACCGCGACCGGATCGGTGCCAGTCGGCGATCCGATGGTTGACCTCGTCGATCCCTTCGCTCAGGGCGCGAAACTTGGCGTCCTCCCCGGCGTTCAGGTGGCTGCGGTCCTCGGCACGAACCCGGTCGGTTATAGCGGCGCGGCCGGCGTTCAGCTTGTTGCGAAGGTCGGTCAGTCCTTCGAGCGTGTTCACGATGATTGCCTCCAATGGGCTGAATTGCGTTGCTAAACAACGCAAGCGGGGTAGCTGTCTTGATTCGACCGGGCGCAGTGCCAGCGCTCACTGGTCGAGAGTGACGGGCCGCAGTGCCAGCGGTATCCCGTCGAGATGCCGCTCTGCAGTGCCAGCGGTGCGGCCGTTATGAATCTTGGCGCCGAGGTCGGCAGCCCGCGAAGTGCCATCGCGAGGCTGCCGACCAACTGGCACTGGAAGGAATCCCCCGAAAGAAAGGTGCTTCCACCGGTAAAGCTACACCAATCGAAACAATCGAAACAATCGAAACAATGCTAGTCGAGTGTGCGGAGCCGGTCGAGGGCCGCCATCCCGGCGGTATTGAGCATCATCTGGACCGCTGCGGGGTCGCCGACGACAGCGCGCAGCGCGGTGAGGAATTCCCGCAACCCAGCTTCGAGCAGGGTCACGGCGTAACCAGCGGGCCGTGCCGATAGGCCGGCCAGCACGGCGTCAACGCCGGTCTGGTCGCCGGAGTTCAGCTGCCCAGCGAGGCGCAGGAAGTCGGCGCGGGCGGCGGACTCGGTGCGGTTCAGGTCGTGCGTCATGGTGCTTCACCCTTCGGATGTAGTGGTTCGGCTGGATCGCGCCACGAGGGCGGGCCGTCGGGCGTCGGGGTGGCACGGAGGCGTGCCAGACACGGGAGGCGGCGGCATCGACCATCGGGATAGCGGCACCAATTCCCGGCCTCGGCGCCGCACTCTGGGCACGACACCTCAGCCGCCCCGGTGACGATGTAGGCCGGCGGTAGCACCAACCGGGCGATCACAGGACGGCCTTGTCGTCTAGCCGGGCGACCCTCCAGCGGGCCCGGTTGGGCCGACCGTCCGTGATGACACGGGGCTCAGTAGCGGTCTGGCGGGCTTTGGTCAATGCAGCCCAAGAGTGACCTTCAGCCTCGCCTGCAGCGCGCAGCTGGCTAACTCTCACCCAGCCCTCGGGATCACCGTGGGAGGCAATGTAGTCGTGAATGAAGGCTATGGCGCTGCGCGCCGGATCTGGCCGCTCGGCTTCATACGGCCTGCGGAAATCTAGTTCAGTGACGGTGGCACCAAGTACACCTGTACCTTGCGGTACACCCTGGACGACCTGCCAGTTTGGGTGGTGTACCTCGGGTACAGGTGTACCTTTATCTGCGATCCGATAATGGACTCCGTTCTTCACCGCAATCTCCTGGATCAGACCCTCTTCAGCTAACTCTGCGGCGGCCGGTTCGAAGTTGTCACGGATGTCCGCCTTTAGCTTCTGCCTCAGGTCGGCGCCAGCCATGACCTGACTCTTGTCGAGCCACCGGAGGATCGCTTGCTTGGCCCGTTGCAGCTTGCGATCGGACACGACCTCTTCGCGGTCGGCGGCGGCTAGGGCGCGACCGCGATTGCTGCGACGCGCGGCTTCGGCGCGTTCGCGTTGGACCCATGCGCGGGTGGCATCGGAGACCGCCATGACGGTGCCGGCCAACTCCCAGTCCTCATCGGTGAGGGCAGGGGCACCGTCGCGGGCGTCGAGGATCATCAGCCCAACTGCCACCTTGAGGCGGACCAGGAGCCGGTGTCCGTCGAGTGGGTCGACCTCACCTCGGTGCATCGCGAGTTGGTGGGCGTCGATGGCATTCCGGGCTACCTGTGGGACGTCGAGGTCTCCCGTGAACTTGGGAGCCGTGATGACGGCCGGGGCGGGCTCGTCGGGGCGGTCGTCGGGCATGTCAGGATCGAGAACCGGAGCCCACGTGAAGCGTTGCGGGGTACCGCCATCGGCGCCGTCGAGTAGAGCACCGGCCCTGCCGGGTTGGACACCGACAATTAGGCCGCAACGGTAGCTGTGCGCGGGAACGCGGGTGCGGGTGGCGGCCTGGGCATTGGCGAATCCGAGCTGTTCACCGGAGAACACCTTGCGGAGCTCGGATTCCAGAGTTGAGCCCGAGCGGGAGAACAGCCCCGCGGCAGTGTCGACCTCGGGCACCGAAAAGATCGCGGTGACGATCTGCTCGGCCAGGTTATCGACGCCGCCCTTGCCCGTCGGTGGCATGAATGTACGGGCGAGGCCTTCACCGCTGCCGATCGGAAACTCCGGGAGGTCGACGGATTCACCGTTGGGCCAACGGAATGCGATGGCGTCGCGGGCCGCCGACTCGCTCGTACCCTTGCCAGCACCGGATGGTCCAGCGAGGGCAACAAAGGTATTGAGGCTCGCCCTACCACCCGCGTGTGGAGGGAGAGCGGTCGAAGGTGGGATGACGCCGTTCGCCCGGACTAGCGAGACGCCGAGCACCGCCCAGGGGTTGCGGCGCCGCGCGCGAGCGAACGTGTGGACGTGGGTCAGGATCGGCCGGGCTAACCAGAACTCATCGATGTTGGTCAAGCGGTCCTCCGCGGTACGTATGCGTTGCCCCGTCCGGCCCGGATGCGCCGGGCTAGAGCGGGCCAGCATTGCTCTGCGGCAATAGCTTTCGCAGCATCGGCGCGGAACTCCTGGGCGATGTCCCATTGCAGGACGGCGTGTTCTCCAGCCACGGCCAGGGCCAGCAGCTTGACCGGATCGGTGTCGGCGAGAGCGCACCAGGCGGGGGTGCCGGCCAACGGCAATGGCCCCACATTGCCCTGAGCGAACACCGCGGCCAGAAACTGATGGCAAGTCCACCACGACACCATTCGCGACGCAGTCGCCACGCACCGAACTACGTCCCGTACCCCAGACGTGACGACGGATTCAGCCTGGCCTGCCGACTCAGGGCCGGTCGTAGGTACAGTCATCGCCAGAGCTCCTGTTCTTTGGTGATCGGGTTGTTCCGCAAGCCCTCGGCGGTGTTGACGCACCGACCGAGGGCATTTTTCGTAGTGGAGGACATCAAGCGGCACCGCCGACACGGTTTGCAGCGAGAAATTCGAGAACGTCGGCGCGTAGGTAACGAACGCGACGGCCGACCTTCGTGTACGGAATCCCCTTGCCCAGGTAGCGGTCTTGCGCGAGGGATGACTCGGTGCTGGCGACGAGAGCGGCCACGTGCCTGCTGGTTGCTACGGGCGGCAAGACATCCGCTGAGATCGCCTTCTCCAGCTCGGCAACAAGCCATCTCAGCTCTGGGGTTACAGGTGGACTCGACATGGGACACCCTTCATCGTTGATCGTTTAAACGATCAAATTGATCGCATGGCGTCTATCTTTATCACTGATCGTCAGAGCGGTCAAGGATGACACTTGTCGCGATATCTTTGATCGCCTACCCTCTCGGTATATGGCTGGCAAAAAGTCGGAACTCGGGCCAACTGGGGTTAACGTCGGCGACCAGATGAGGCGTCTCCGGGATGACAAGAACCTCGGCTACGCGGAACTCAGTCGGCAGCTATCCGAGATCGGGCGCGAAATCCCTCCGCTCGGCCTACGCCGCATTGAAGCCGGAGACCGGCGGGTCGATGCTGACGATCTGGTGGCGATCGCGCTCGCACTTGACGTCTCGCCGATTACGTTGCTAATGCCCAACGCCGAGACTGGCTCCGAAATGGTTTCCGTTACCGGGTCAGCCGATCCGGTGGCGGCAGAAGACTTATGGCATTGGTTGCGGGCCGACGCGAAGCTAGGCAAGTCGCCAGCACGATTCGGCGACCGAATCCGCGACTGGGTATCTTGGCTCCAATGGGCGGGTCGTGCCGCACCTCCATGGTCCAACAAGGAGCTTCTCGCTCACATTAAGTCCCTGACGACGGACACTAAAGATGGCCACGATCAGTAGATACGAATTGGCGAGCGGCGCAACGCGCTACCGAGTTCGATACCGGACACCGGACCGGAGACAGACCGACAAACGTGGCTTCACCACCAAGCGCGACGCGGAAGCGTTCGCGGCCACCGTCGAGGTAACCAAGCTCAAGGGCGACTACGTCTCCCCCTCACTCGGGAAGGCCACCGTCGGGGAGTTAGGGCCGGGCTGGCTGAAGCGTCAGCAGGGGGTAATGAAGCCCTCGGCATTCCACTCGATCGAGTCAGCCTGGCGGGTGCACGTCGAACCGCGGTGGTCCAGAAAGCAGATTGCCGAGATCGCCTACTCGGATGTCCAGTCGTGGGTCACGGAGCTGGCAACGAAACGCAAGGCCACGCTTGTCATCACGGCTTACTCGGTGCTGGCGCGGATCTTGGACGACGCGGTGCGGGATCGCCGGCTGGCCGCCAATCCGGCCCGTGGGGTCAAGCTCCCGACCCGTAGCCGCCGCAAGAATGTGTACCTAACGGCCGAACAGCTGCACGCCCTAGCCGGCGAGGCGGGCCGGTACGGGTCGCTGGTGTTGCTGCTGGGCACGGCCGGGCTGCGGTGGGGTGAAGCGGCGGCGCTGCGGGTTTCCGACATCGATTTCCTGAAGCGGCGGGTGGTGCTGCACGAGAACGCGGTGGCGGTCGGCTCCAAGACCCACGTCGGCACGCTGAAGTCGGGCAAGAGTCGAACGGTGGTGCTGCCGGCGTTCGTTGTCGACGAGCTGGCCAAGACCTGCAGGGGTAAGGGCCGTGACGAGCTGCTGTGGCCGTCGCGATCGGGCGGGCACCTGGGGCCACCGTCGTCGCACGATTCGTGGCTGTCGGGGGCGGTGGAGCGGTGCATTACGGCGGCGGACACGGCGCGCGATAAGGAGATCAGGGCCAGCAAGGACGGTGCGGCGGCTGTCCAGGCATTCCCACGGGTCACAGCGCATGCATTACGGCACACGGCGGCGTCTCTGGCCATCTCGGCCGGCGCCAACGTGAAGGTGGTTCAGCGGATGCTCGGGCACGCCAGCGCCGCGATGACGTTGGACGTTTACGCCGATCTTTTCGATGACGATCTCACCGCAGTTGCCGACAAGTTAGACGAGAGTGTGGGCAAAATGTGGGCACGGCGGACATCTGAAGCGCCTCAGCAAACCAATGCAGCGAATTGAACTGCGTATATAGCAATACAGCTACGGTGCCCCCAGTCGGACTCGAACCGACACTGGGCGGATTTTAAGTCCGCTGCCTCTGCCAATTGGGCTATGGGGGCTCGCGGCGAATCTAACGCGGCGGCCTCACCAGCGCCCCGGCACCCCGAGGAAGACGAAGCAATCAGGCGTGCTCGGGGCAGTAGTTCTGCGCGGCGATCCGCGCGAACTCCGCGGCACGCTGCAGCGTGAAGCCGGGATTGGTGGTCTGTACGGCGACCACGGTGTCCATCGGGGTGAGTCCGGCGTCCATCAGCTGACACACCGAGTGCCCAGCCGAGATGGCCACCTGATCCGAGCCCTTGTGGCTCAGGCCGGCCCCGGTCAGCTGGGTCAGGAAGGCAGCATCGCTGCCGACCGGCTCTGCGTGCGCCGGTGCCGCCAGACCGACCATGGCGGTGAGGCCCACTAGCAGCAGAAACCGATTCATAGCTCGTAGTGTGCTGAGCGTTCGTTAATAGCGTGTTACGCACCGTTTACTCCGCCGGATCCGAATGTTAAATCCGCGTTACGGGTCCCTCACCGCCCCGGGGCGAGCGGCCGGCCCAATGCGCCGGTACGGGCTAAAAATGTTGTCCATCAACCTAATTGACAGCAACCAAGCAGGTCCGAGATGACCGCGCCCCCACCCCAGCGTGTGAGTGTGAGCTGGACCACGTCGTGGCGACGCGAAAGCCCTTCGGCGAACACCCAATACCGCCACGCACGGCTTTTGCATCCAAGCCGTCGTTCGGCCTGGGTCCCGCAAAATCGTGACGCCCCGCACACCGCGAACACACCTGCATTGAGGTGCATGTAAAGAGTTCCGACACCGCGGTTAAGAAGCGGTTAACCAGCTTTCACAATCACCCAGTAATAGGCAACGGTGGTGCCAGGAACCGGTTTGTCACCGGGCTCTGTAAGGAGAATCCCATGTCTTTCGTGACCACCCAGCCCGAGGCGCTGGCGTCGGCGGCGGGCACCCTGCAGGCGATCGGTGCGGCGCTCAACGCGCAGAGCGCTGCGGCATCCGCCCCGACCACCGGCGTCACCCCAGCGGCCGCTGACGAGGTCTCGGCGCTGACCGCCGCGCAGTTCGCCGCGCACGCCAGCCTCTACCAGACGGTGGCCGCGCAGGCCTCGGCCATTCACGACATGTTCGTGGCCACGCTCCAGAGCAGCTCCGAGTCGTACGCGGCCACCGAGGCCGCGAACGCAGCGGCGGCGGGTTAGGCGGAAATCATGTGGGACTACGGAGCATTGCCCCCCGAGATCAACTCCGGGCGTATCTACACCGGACCGGGCTCGACCCCGATGATGACCGCCGCGGCGGCCTGGCGCGGACTGGCCGCCGAGCTGACCGCGGCCGCCCACTCCTACGAGACGGTGGTCACCGAGCTGTCCGGCGAGGAATGGCTCGGCCCGGCTTCGTCATCGATGGCCGCGGCCGCGGCGCCCTACATCGCCTGGATGAACAACACCGCCGCGCTGGCCGAACAGGCCGCAGTCCAGGCCACCTCCGCTGCCGCCGCATTCGAAACCGCACGGGCGGCCACGGTGCCCCCAGCAGCGGTCACCACCAACCGGGTACAGCAGGCGGCGCTGGTCGCGACCAACATCCTTGGCATCAACACCCCGGCGATCGCAGCTCTCGACGCCCACTACGCACAGATGTGGGCCCAAGACGCCGCGGCCATGTACGGCTACGCCAGCGGTTCGGCTGCCGCGACGCAAGTCACCCCGTTCAACGAGCCGGCCCAGAACACCAACCCGGCTGGGCTGGCCAACCAGGGCGCTGCGGTTACCCAGGCCGGCGGCAGTAGCACCGCCAACAGCACCGCGCAGACGGCGCAGATGATCTCCTCGCTGCCCAACGCGCTGCAGAGCATGGCCTCGCCGGCGGCGTCGACCGACTGGATCGAGCAGGCCATCCAGTTCCTCTACAACGACCCGGTGAACGGCTACGCGTTCATGTTCGGCACTCCGCTGTACAGCCTGTTCAACACCGCGGGCACCGGCGCAGCCTTCATTCCGTCTGCGCTGCTGCCGGCCCTCATCGGTTTCATGACCGGTGGTGGCTTCAGCGGCACCACCGGCAGCGCACTCGGAAGCGGTCTGGGTGCGGCGTTGAGCCCCGGCGGTGCACTCGGCGCCCTGGGTGCGCTCGGTGGAGGCCTGTCCAGCGGTGTCAGCAGCGCCTTCGGGGTCAGCGCGGTCACCCCGGCTGTCACCGCCGGCATGGGGAAGGCCTCCCTGGTCGGGACGTCGTTCTCGGCGCCGGCGAGCTGGGCGGCAGCCACCCCGGGCGCTGCGGCGCTGACCAGCGGCCCCGGCGGTTGGGCGGTCCCCACCGAGACCCACAACAACATGGCCTCCATGCCGCCTCCGGTGCCGACCGGCGTCGGGCAGCGCGGCATGAACTACGGCACGCCGCGTTACGGGTTCCGGCCCAAATTCATGCCCAAGCCGATGGTGGTCTAGGAGCAACGATGATCGACTACGCACTGCTGTCGCCGGAGATCAACTCCGGGCGCCTGTACGCCGGTCCCGGCTCCACGCCGATGATGACGGTCGCCTCCGCCTGGCGCGGACTGGCCGCGGAGATCTCCTCGGCGTTGACGTCATACGAAACGACGATCACCCAGCTCGTCGACGAAGAGTGGATGGGTCCGGCATCGGCCTCGATGTCTGCGGCCACCAAGCCGTATCTGGCGTGGATGGCCGACACCGCGGCCAAAGCCGAGGAGGCGGCCACCCAGGCCACCTCCGCAGCCGCGGCGTTCGAGGCAGCCCACGCGGCCACCCCTCCCCCGGCGGTGATCGCCGCCAATCGCGCCCAGCAGAAGCAACTGGTAGCAACCAACGTCGTCGGCCAGAACTCGGCCGCGATCATGGCAAGCGACGCACAGTATTTCGAGATGTGGGCTCAGGCCACCGACGTCATGTACAGCTACGCCGCGTCCTCGGCGACGGCGACCAAGGTGACACCGTTCAACGAGCCCAACCAGACCACCAACCCGGCCGGGACCGCCAACCAGGCCGGCGCCGTCGGACAAGCCACCGGCAACACCGCCGCCAACAACACCGCGCAGACCGCGCAGGCGATTTCGTCGCTGCCCAACACGCTGCAGACGCTGACCTCGCCAGGTACCGCTGACGCCGGTCTGCCGCCGCCCACGCTCGCCGGACTGCTCGAAGCCATCGGCCGGAACGCGTCGATCAATGGCGTTGTGTCCCTGGTGACTTACCCGCTCAACGGCCTGATGAGCTTCACCGGAACCTCCGCAGCGTTCACCCCGGCAAGCTTGATCCCGACCATGACCACGTTCTTCTCCGGCGGTGGTTTCAACGCCCTCGGCGGTGGTGCGGCAGGCGCCGGTATCGGCGCCCTGCTGGCCCCGGGTGGTCCGTTGAGCAGCCTGGGTGCGCTGGGCGGCGGTGCCGCATCGGCCTTCACCGCCAGCGCACCGTCCGTATCGGCCGGCGTGGGCCAGGCCACCTTGGTCGGCGAGCTGTCCACGCCACCGACCTGGGCCGCAGCCGCTCCCGCCGCCAGTGCCGTCGACACCGCCAACGCCTTGCAGGCCAGCAGCTGGGCAGCCGCCCCCGAACAGATCGAGTCGACGGCGGCCATGCCCGGCGGAATGCCGATGGGCGCAGAACGCGGCGGCTTCGGTCTGAGCACCCCGCGCTACGGTTTCAAGCCGACCGTTATGGCCCGTCCGGTAGTTGCCGGATAAAACCCCTCACCCCAAAGCGGAACCGCAGACAAGGAGACAGAGCAGTGGCAACACGTTTTATGACCGATCCGGACGCGATGCGTTCGATGGCGGGCCGTTTTGATGTGCATGCGCAGACGGTGGAGGACGAGGCTCGTCGGATGTGGGCGTCGTCGACGAATATCTCTGGTGCGGGCTGGGGTGGTCTGGCGGAGCGGACCTCGATGGACACCATGGGCCAGATGCAGACCGCTTTCCGCAACATCGTGAACATGCTGCACGGTGTGCGGGATGGGTTGATTCGTGACGCTAACCACTACGAGCAGCAGGAAGCTGCTTCTCAGCAGATCCTGTCGAGCTAGAGGAGAACACGAATATGTCGATTAATTACCAGTTCGGTGATGTGGATGCGCACGGTGCGTTGATTCGTGCGCAGGCGGCGTCGTTGGAGGCTGAGCACCAGGCGATCGTGCACGACGTGTTGGCTGCCGGTGATTTCTGGGGTGGCGCCGGTTCGGTGGCCTGCCAGGAGTTCGTCGCCCAATTGGGTCGCAACTTCGCGGTGATCTACGAGCAGGCCAACAGCCACGGTCAGAAGGTGCAGTCGGCCGGCAACAACATGGCCAACACCGACGCTTCGGTCGGCTCCAGCTGGGCCTAACACCAGCCAAGACCCGGGAAACCCGACGCAGCAGAGGGGGCTGCGCCGGGTTTTTCCATTTCCGGACATCAAGGACTCATCAAGGTTGAATCCCGCGCCGTTAAGAGCGCAGAAGGGCAACAGCTGACCGAGCACCGTTGCGGCACGGTGGATCTCGTGGTCGGCACCGTGCCGGCTCGATCGGTTAGGAGTGACGGCCGCGGCCGGCGAATTGACCGGTATCGGCTCGGCGACGGCCTGGAGGCCGAGCACCAGGCGATCGTGCAGGATGTGCTGGCCGCCGGGGACTTCTGGGGGGGCGCCGGCTCGGCCGGCAACAACATGGCCGACACGGACGCCTCCGTGGGCTCCAGCTGGGCCTGAAAGCAAACCGTCAATAATCCGCGCGAGACCGTAAAGAACTCGTTAACGACCTCTGGCAATCGAGAGTCCGACGAAACAGTGGAGCGGTAACCGAGCCCAGCTGAGGTCCGGCTCGTAGCCGCCGAGGAGATGTCATGTCGTTCCTGACCACCCACCCCGAGGCGCTGGCCGCGGCGTCCGGGAATCTGCAGACGATCGCCGCGGCGCTGAACGCCCAGAACGCGGCCGCAGCCGGCCCGATCACCGGGCTGGCCCCGGCCGCCGCCGACGAGGTCTCCGCACTGCAGGCCACCCAGTTCTCCGCCTACGGCGCGCTGTACCAGCAGATCAGTGCCCAGGCCGCGGCGATGCAGGAGATGTTCATTCACACCCTGCGCACCAGCGCCGATTCCTACGGAGAGACCGAGACCGCGAACTCGGCAGCAGCGACCACCACGGCTGGGTTGGGCACTGCCACAGGGCTGGGGACGGCAGGAACCGGAGCCGCCGCCGACCCCACATTCGGGCTGGGTGGAATCGCCAGCAACGCCGCCATCCTGGCCGCCATGCAGGCCACCAACCTCGGATCGGCTGCCTCGGAGTTCACCGGCCTGGGCAAGGGCTACATCACCAACCCGCCGGGAGTCATTCACGACCTCGGAGGCAAGGTTCAGCAGCACGGCAACCTCGTCTCACAGCCCACGGCCGGCGCCGCCGCCCCGGTGGCCGCGGCCGCAGGCGGACAAGGAGCCTCGGTCAACAAGATGTCAGCGCCGCCCAACTGGGCCGGCGAAGCCGCACCGGCAGCCGAGTCGCGCCCGCTCGTCGCTGCGGAATCAACCGAGGTCGAGCCGCGTGGCGCCGCCACGGTGCCCGCGGGAGCGCCGGCAGTCGCGTCCTCGGATCGTGGTGGCCCCGGGTTCGGCCGACCTCGCTACGGCGTCAAGCCGGTCGTGATGCCGCGCAAGCCGATCGTCTAGCGACGACGACACCGGGCTGAAACCGACCAGAGGAAACGGACTTCCACGACATGGACTACGCAGCACTTCCCCCGGAGATCAACTCCGCTCGGATGTACTCCGGTGCCGGGGCCGCGCCGATGACCGCCGCCGCAACGACATGGAACGCGCTGGGCGCCGAGCTGGCCACTACCGCGGCCTCCTACGAGTCGGTGATCTCGACGTTGACCGACGAAGAGTGGCGGGGCCCGGCGGCAACGGCGATGGCGACCGCGGCACGCCCCTACGTGGCGTGGCTCAACACCACGGCCGCCGCGGCCGAGCATGCCGCCGCCCAGGCGTCGGCATCGGCCGCGGCCTACGAGGCGGCGTTTGCGATGACGGTGCCCCCGGCGGTGGTCGCCGCCAACCGGGCACAGTTCGCGGCGCTGGTGGCAACGAACTTCTTGGGGTTCAACACCGCAGCTATCGCGGCGGTTGAGGCCCAGTACGCCGAGATGTGGGCACAGGACGCGATGGCCATGTATGGCTACGCGGCCTCCTCAGCGCTTGCGGGAACGCTGCAACCGCTGAGCTCGCCCGCCCCGAGCACCAACCCGGCCGGGATCGCCGGTCAGGGTGCTGCTGTCGCCCAGGCCTCGACCAGCAGCGCGCAGAACGGGTTGTCGCAGTTGGTCTCCGGTCTACCGTCAGCCATGCAGACGCTGGCGGCTCCGGCGATGGCATCACAACCGGCGCAGAGTGGCGTCACCGATTTCCTGTCCAACTTCATCAACTCCACCCAGAACATCGGGATCTGGAACGGGCTTCAGACCTATAGTTCCGCGTTGAGCAACGCCGGTGCCTGGCACCTGTTCGCGGGCATCGCCAGCGCCTACGCCATCGCTACCGGGCCGGCGCAGGCTCCGGTCTGGCCGGAGATGGTCCTGGCGGACGCGGTGACGACACCGGCCGGAGCCGCATCAGGCGGCGCACCGGTGCTGGCCGGCGTGGGCACGGCCGCCCCGGTGGGCGGGCTGTCGGTGCCCCAGAGTTGGCCGGCGGCCGTCCCGACCACGGCGACGTCGATCCCCGAGAGCAACGCCACGCTGGTCAGCCACGGCTGGACGGAGGCCGAGGAGGCCGGCACGGTCAACACGGTGGGGGCCGGTGTGCCAGGAATGGCATCGGCCGGCCGCAGCGGCTCCGGTCTGAGCAACCCGAGGTACGGGTTCAAACCCACTGTGATGGTGCGGCCTGTCGTCGCTGGCTGATGCCGTCGGTTGCCGCGATGATGGTCTGGTGAGTCTCGTGAGACAAGCCGGCCAGCCTGGAGAACCACGCGGAGAACTGCGCATCTACCTCGGCGCCTCGCCCGGCGTCGGCAAGACCTACGCGATGCTCGGTGAGGCGCACCGCCGCACCGACCGCGGCACCGATGTGGTCGCCGCCGCGGTCGAGACCCACGGCCGCAGCAAGACCGCGGAGCTGTTGCAAGGCATCGAGATCGTCGGCGAGCCCGGCGGGGAACTCGATGTCGACGCGGTGCTGGCCCGCCATCCCGAAGTGGTCCTGATCGACGATCTCGCGCACACCAACCCCGCGGGCAGCCGTAATCCCAAACGCTGGCAAGACATCGAGGAACTGCTTGCCGCCGGGATCACCGTGGTCTCCACCGTCAACGTGCAGCAGCTGGAGAGTCTGAGCGACGTCGTCGCCAAGATCACCGGAACCACCCAGCACGACACCGTTCCCGACGCGGTCGTGCGCCAAGCCACGCAGATCGAACTCATCGACGTCGCACCGGAGGCATTGCGCCGCAGGCTATCCCACGGCAATGTCTATCCGCCGGAGAAGGTTGACGCGGCGTTGGCCAACTACTTCCGTGGCGAGACGCTTACCGCGCTACGGGAATTGGCGCTGCTGTGGCTGGCCGGACAGGTTGACGCAACACTCACTCGCTACCGTGCCGACAAGAAGATCACCGAAACCTGGGAGGCACGCGAACGCATCGTTGCCGCGGTGACCGGTGGCCCGGAGTCCGAGGCCCTGGTCCGGCGGGCCTCCCGGATCGCGTCAAAGGCCGGCGGCGACCTGTTGGTGCTGCATGTCCTGGGCGGCGACGGGATCTCTGGTGCGCCGGCACCCCGGGTGGGCAAGATCCGCCAACTGGCGATCAGCCTGGGCGCCTCGCTGCACACCGTGATCGGCGACGACGTGCCGACTGCGCTGCTGGACTTCTCGCGTGACGTCAACGCCACCCAGTTGGTGATCGGCACTTCGCGCCGCTCCCGCTGGGCCCGCATCCTCGACGAGGGTGTCGGCGCGGCGGTGGTGCAGCAGTCCGGCGACATCGACGTCCACATCGTCACCTACGAGGACGCCAAGCCCAGTTTCCGGGGGCTGTCGATCTCGCCGCGGGAGCGACGTGCGGTGTCCTGGCTGGCCGCCGTCATCGTGCCGTTTCTCATGTGCGCGATCATGGTGGGCTGGCTGGACCGCTACTTCGATGCCGGTCAGAGCGCACTGTTTTTCGTCGGGGTGCTGTTGGTGGCCCTGCTCGGCGGTATCGCCCCGGCCGTTCTCTCGGCGTTGCTGTCCGGGGTGCTGCTGAACTACTTCGTGCTCGCACCTCGACGCGATTTCACCATCGCTGAACACGACGTCGCCGTGACCGAAGTCGTCCTGCTGTTGGTGGCCGTCGCGGTGGCGGCCCTGGTCGACGGCGCGGCCAAACGAACCCGGGAAGCCGGACGCGCCTCCCGCGAAGCCGAGCTGATGACGCTGTTCGCCGGGTCGGTGCTGCGCGGCGCGGATCTGGACACCCTGCTGGAGCGGGTTCGCGAAACCTACGCGCAACGGGCGGTCAGCCTCGTCCGCGTCCCGAACAGCAGCGCGACGCCGGAAGTCGTCGCCTCTGTCGGTGACAATCCGTGCACCTCGGTAGATCTCGCGGACACCGCGATCGATGTCGGCGACGACGAGTTCTGGATGCTGATGGTCGGCCGACAGTTGGCCTCGCGTGATCGCCGGGTGCTGTCGGTGGTGGCTCGGCAGGCGGCCGGACTGGTCCGGCAGGAGGAACTGGCCGCCGAGGCCGGCCGAGCCGACGCGGTGATGCGGACCGACGAGCTGCGCCGTTCCCTGTTGTCGGCGGTCAGCCACGACCTGCGCACCCCACTGGCCGCGGCCAAGGCGGCAGTGTCGAGTCTGCGTGCCGACGATGTGGACTTCTCCCCCGGCGACACCGCCGAACTGCTGGCCACCGTGGAGGAATCGGTCGATCAGCTCACCGGCCTGGTGGGCAACCTGCTCGATTCCTCGCGGCTGGCCGCGGGCGTGATCCGCCCGGAGTTGACCAAGGTGTACCTGGAGGAGGTGGTGCAGCGCGCGCTGATCGGAATCGGTAAGCGCAGCAACATCTTCGGACGCGGCCTCGACCAGGTGAAGGTCGAAGTGGGCCCGACCGTCGCGATGGCCGACGTCGGCTTGTTGGAACGCGTGCTGGCCAACGTGATCGACAACGCGTTGCGCTACGCCTCGGACAGCGTGGTGCGGGTGACAGCCGGCCAAGTCGGCGACCGGATCCTGATCAATGTCGCCGACGAGGGGCGCGGACTGCCCCGCGGCGGCGAAGCGCACGTGTTCGATCCGTTCCAGCGCCTCGGCGACCGCGACAACACCAGCGGCGTCGGCCTCGGGCTGTCAGTGGCACGGGGTTTCACTGAGGCGATGGGCGGCACCATTTCGGCGACGGAGACACCGGGCGGCGGGTTGACCATGGTGGTGGACCTGGCCGCACCGGCGGGAGAGAGCTGATGAGCACACGAGTCCTGGTAGTCGACGACGAGCCGCAGATTCTGCGCGCGCTGAAGATCAACCTGTCGGTGCGCGGCTACGAAGTCGTCACCGCGGCGACCGGCGCCGGCGCCCTGCGTGCCGCCGCCGAGCAGCGCCCGGACGTGGTGATCCTCGATCTGGGGCTGCCCGACATCTCCGGCATCGAGGTGCTGGCCGGATTGCGGGGCTGGCTGACCGTGCCGGTGATCGTGCTGTCTGCTCGCACCGACTCGGCCGACAAGGTGGAGGCGCTCGATGCCGGCGCCGACGACTACGTGACCAAGCCATTCGGAATGGACGAATTCCTAGCTCGGCTGCGCGCCGCCGCACGACGCAACGCCGCGACCGCCGAAACCGACCAGCCAATAGTGGAAACCGCTTCGTTCACCGTGGATCTGGCAGCCAAGAAAGTCACCAAGAACGGCGGCGAGGTCCATCTGACTCCCACCGAATGGGGCATGCTGGAGATGCTGGTGCGAAACCGGGGAAAGCTGGTCGGCCGCGACGAGTTACTCACCCAGGTATGGGGCCCGGCATATGCAAAGGAAACCCAATATCTTCGGGTCTATCTGGCGCAGTTGCGCCGCAAACTCGAGAACGATCCCTCAAACCCCAAACACCTGCTCACCGAGGCAGGGATGGGCTACCGATTCGAAGTGTGAATTTTTGAGGTTTTGAAATCCGCCGGCGCGGATATGCCTGGAAGAACCTAGCGGAAGGAGTTTTGCCGTGATGTTCTCCCACATCGCCAAGAAGACGGCAGTAGCAGCGGCCGGTCTCACGACGGCCGGAATGCTTGTGGCGTCGCCAGCTTTTGCGGACCCACAGGTGGTCGGATTCGGCCAAACCCAAGAGATTCAGGGCCCCGGTGGGGCCATTGCGTACACCGTCAGCGACCTGCAACCCAGCGGGCACAACGACGGCATTTGGTACTCGGATGTGACGGCTCGGGCGGTAAGCGGTTCGCCTACGCCGAACATCGCTGACTTCAACGCACGCGCCGTCAACAGCTCAACGTTCGCGGTGATGAAGGGCAACGAGGTCGACGGCCTGCCCAACGGACCGATCGCCACGGGCAGTCAGACCAGCGGACGACTGTACTTCGACGTCAAGAATGGCACCGCGCCGGACAGCGTCGTCTACCGCGACGCCGCCGGAGTCGACAAGGTTGTCTGGAAGGCCGGCTGACCCCGTCTTTTGTCGGTCGGCGTCACTGATGCCGACCGATGAAGTCGGAGACGATGCGGTGGAACTCGTCGGGGTTTTCGTATTCGACCAGATGACCGCAGTCCGGAACAGCGACGAGTTCGCAGCCCGGGATCGCGTCGGCGATCTCTTCGGATAACGCCGGCGGGGTGCAGAAGTCCTGGGTGCCGCAGATCGCCAGGGCCGGTTGCGCGATGCCGTCCAGGCGCGCCAGGGTGTCGTGCGCGGTGATCATGTCGATCCGCTTGAGCGCGATGTCGCGGTCGGCCGCCCGACGGTGCTGCGCCGCCGCCCGCTCGACCCACGCCGCCACCCGGTCCGGATGTTCGCGGGTGTAGTTGGGGGAGAACAGAAACAGCGCGTAGCCGGCCAGTAGGTCGTGGCTGTCCCACTCGGCGGCCATCTTGCGTCGTACTGCGAATTCGCGTCGCGCAAAGGCGTCGAAGCGCGCGAACGCGGCGACCATCGTCAGGGTACGCACCGTGTGTGGGTGATCCAGCGCCATGCACTGCCCGATGGCGCCGCCGGTGGATGCTCCGACCACGTGCATGGGTCCCCGCCCGAGGTGATCGACCAGCGAGGCCATATCAGTCGCGAGTTGCGAAATCGTGTGGCCGCTTTCGGTGCGACTTGATTCCCCGGTGCCCCGCTGGTCCGGGACGACGACATAGTGTCCGGAGGCGAAGCGCTCGATCTGCCCGCTCCAGCTCTTTCCGGTTCCGCCCAGCCCTGAGATCAACAGCACCGGCGGATTGACGGGGTCACCGTAAACCTCGTAGTACAGCGAGATTCCGTGGGTGGCGTACGTGGTCATGGCGGCCTCCTGCGTGGTAGAGCTCACAGCACCGCGTCGGCGAGCCGGTCGAGCTGGTCGATCGATGCGACGGTGGGGTGAAACAGCAGCCCCCCGAAGCCGAGATCGCGGTAGGCGCGCACCGTGGCCGCCGCGTCGTCCGGAACGGCCACCATGTCGGCGACATTGAGTTCGGCGTACTCGGGGGCGAACCCGTAGTAGTTGCGTAGGCTCGCGCGCCCGGCACGCACCGTCGCCGCGTCGCCGAGTGCGAAGTTGACGCTGGCATTCAACCATGGTTTGCCCGCTCGCCCGGCCTGCTGCCAGGCCGATCGCACGGTATCGGCGAACGACGACTGACTTCGGTAGTCGCGGACGGCCCCGGCGGCCCAGCCGTCCCCCACCGTGGCGATCCGGCGCACAGTGGCCGGCGAGCTACCACCGAACAGGATCGGGATCTGTACGGGAGCCGGGCAGAGTGCGGCGGCAACGTTGGACGGATCGGCTCGCCACTCCCGCCGCATCACCTCGACCGCTTCGTCGAGCTTGCGCCCACGCTGCCGGAAGTCGGCGCCACAGACTGCGTAGTCGTCGGTCCTCGATCCCACGCCCAGCCCCAGGGTGAGCCGGTTGCCGCTGATCTCGGCCAAGCTGCCCAGTTGCTTCGCCAACGGTGCGGCGGGGTACAGCGGCGCCAGCAGGACGTTGGTCACCAAGCCGAGGTCGCGGGTTGCCCCCGCTGCGACGGCCAGCGCGACGAGCGAATCGAGGCTCGGATAGACCACCCGATCGATGGTCGTCACGGAGGCGAATCCGCGCTCCTCGGCGCGGCGTGCCCATTCGGAGATCACCGAGCCCGGCACGCCTGAGATCTGGTTCGGCAGGCCGATACCTATCTGCATTGCAGTTCCGTTACTTTCGCGTTGATGATGCGGGATTGATGGCGGCGTAAATCCGCTCATAGGTTTCGGCACGCGCCGCCAGCCGACACGGCCAGGCCTGGCCCACCACGATCTCGGTGGCCTGCGGCCTGCTCTGCAGCAGCCTGATCGTCTCGGCAACAAAAGTGTTCAGCGGTACGGTGTTCGGGTCCGGCTCGAGTTCCTGCTGTATCTCGGTCTCGACCCGCGGTGGGATCAACTCGATGACCTGGATCCTGCTGTCCCGCAGTTGAAACCGCAGCGACTCAGTGTAGGAGTGCAGCGCGGCCTTGGTTGCGCTGTATGTCGGGGTGCCGGCTTTGGGCACGAATGCCAGTGCTGAGGTGACGTTGATGATCGCCGCGCGGGGTTGCTCCGACAACGACGGCAGCAGTGCTGCGGTCAGTCGGATCGGCCCCAGCAGATTCACCGCCACGATGGATTCTGCGGCTGCTGCGGCGCCGCCGGCGAGATCCTCGACGTGCATGATTCCGGCGTTGTTGATCACAACGTTGAGATCCGGATACCGCTCGGCAAGTTCGGCGGCGAACCGCGCGATGTCGCCGGCATCGGATTGATCCAGCGGCAGGCAGCCCATTCCGGGGTTGGCGGCGGCGACGCTGTCCAACAGGGTGCGGCGACGGCCCGCGATGACGACCCGATTGCCCAACCGGTGTAGTGCTTCGGCCAGGCCGCGGCCGATTCCGCTACCGCCGCCGGTTACCAGGACGGTGTCGCCGGTCCACTGCATGAGCTGCCCTTCCGTTCGATCCCGCAACCCAGATTCCCACCCTCAGCCTCGTGATATCTACACGATCCGGCAGAATGTAGAGGAATACGCATCAGATGGGTGGATAGCGCATACTTTCGTCATGATGGATGTGCTCGACGCACAAATCCTCCACGCGCTGGAGTTGGCGCCACGGGCGCCGTTTCGCCGGATCGCCAACGCCGTCGACGCATCCGAGCAGAGCGTCGCCCGCCGCTACCACCGCATGCGTCGTGCCGGCGTGATGCGCGTCGTCGGACTGGTCAACCCCCGGGTGCACGGGGACACCCAATGGGTGACCCGTATCCATGCCAAGCCGGACCGCATGCCGCAGCTCGCCGAGGCGCTGGTGCGCCGATCGGAGGTCACCCACGCCAACATCCTGTCCGGCGGGACCGAACTGGTCTGCGTTATCCGCGCCCCGGTCGGTGAGAGCGGAGATGGCCTTCTGCTGCAACAACTTCCCCGAACCGCAGCGGTACTCGACATCAGCGTCGATCTACTGTTGCATGCGTTCGGCGAACCACCCACCGCGCCGTGGTCCGGCTACGGGCACCAACTCACCGGCGAGCAGACGGCCCAGATCCTCGATGGCCCGGCCGGCCTGTCGCCGAGCGGGCGGCCACCGGCCCCCACCGCGCAGGATCAGGCACTCTTCGATGTGCTCGCCGACGACGGCCGAGCCCCGCAGGCGCTGATGGTGCAGCGCACCGGCTGGTCGGTGGCGCGCGTGGCACGACGGATGGCGGACCTGGAAAGTGCCGGCACCCTGCTCTACGACATCGACCTGCTCCCCGAGCAGCTGGGCTTCCGACTCAATGCCATGCTGTGGCTCGACGTTGCTCCGCAGCACCTGCATCAGGTCGGCGAGGTGATCGCCGCCCACCGGGAGATCGCGTTCGCCGGCGCCATCAGCGGGCGCAGGAATCTGCTAGCCATCGCCATCTGTCGCGACGTGGATGACCTCTATCGTTATCTCACCGAGCAGCTGGCGGCCGTTGACCACATCCATGCCTGCGAGGTAAGCATCCGCACCCAACGGCTCAAGCAGTCCGCCTCCCTCATCTCACGAGGACGCCTGGTCACTGCACGCCGCAGTTGAACGCTCGACAACGACCAACTGCGCCAGCCTCTCAGCCGCGACCAAAATGGGAGTCACGGAGTCTCCTGCGGCGGAGCCAGATCCACCACCATAGTGAGGCCGCCGCCCGGCGTCTCGGTGGCGGAGACCGTTCCGCCCATCGACTCGACGAACCCGCGTGCTACCGACAAGCCCAGGCCGATACCGGTGGTGTTGTTCTGATCGCCGATCCGCTGGAACGGCTCAAACAGGCGCTCCCCGCCCGGCGGTAGGCCACGTCCCTGGTCGGCAACATTGATCAGAACCCGACCACTGACCTGACACGCACTGACCCGGATCGGGCCATCGGGGGCATAGCGCAACGCGTTGTCGAGGAGGTTGGCCAACACGCGTTCCAGGAGTCCGGCGTCGGCGAGCACGACCCCGTCACCAACGTCGACTTTGACTCTGTCGATGCCCGAACGGAAGATGCCGGTCTTCCCCCGTCCGATACTGACCAGGGCCCGTTCCACGACTTCTTCCAGATACACCCGACCCAGCTCGGGGTGTACCACTCCGGCGGCCAACCGGGACGAGTCGAGGAGATTTCCGACCAGAACGGTGAGTTGGTCGATCGACTCCTCCACGGTGGCCAACAGTTCGCTGGTGTCCTCCGGTGAGAACCCGACGTCGTCGGCGCGCAGACTCGACACCGCGGCCTTGGCACCCGCCAGCGGCGTACGCAGATCGTGGCTGACGGCGGACAGCAGCGAGCGGCGCAGTTCATCGGCTCGCATCACAGCCTCGGATCGGCTCGCCTCGTCGGTCAATTCGCGTTGCCTGATCAATCCGGCCGCCTGCTTGGCCACTGCGGACAACACGCGTCGATCACGCGCCGCCAACTGTCTGCCCGCGATCAGCATCCAGAATTCGTCGTCGCCGACGTCGATGGCGGTGTCCGCAGAGTCGATAGTCGTACACGGGTCAGCGCCCGCGGCAGCAATCACCGTCTGACCGGCCTGCTGGCCGTCGACAGTAGATATCCGCAGGATGCTCACCGCCCGTAGTGCATAGGTCTCCCGGACGCGCTCCAGCAGCGTCTCGAGGTCGGCGCCCCGCAATACCGACCCGGCGAACAGGGCCAGCAACTCCGCCTCCTGGGATGCGCGGCCGGCCTCCCTGGCTCGTTCGGCCGCACGATCCACGAGCACCGACACCGCGACCGCCACCAGCAGCAGCACGATCTCCGTGACCGCCGAATCGGTCTCGGCGATGGTGAAACTGTGCCGGGGATCGATCAGGAAGTAGTTGAGGAGCAGACCGGATATCACGGCCGAAAGAATTGCTGGGGCCACACCGCCGAGCAGGGCCACCGCCAGAACGCTGACGAAGAACAGTGCACTCTCTCCGCCCAGGCGCAGTACCGGATCCAGCCAGGTCGTCGTAGTAGCGCAGACCGCCGAAGGAACGAGCAGCGCCGCCAGCCAGGGCAGCGCGCGGCGTTGCCGCGGTGAGATGGGTGTGATCCGGAAACCTTGTTTGGACTCTTCATGAGTCACGATGTGGACATCGATCTTGCCCGACCGCCGGACCACCATTGCGCCGATGCCCTCGTCGAACAAGCGCGCCCAGCGGGACCGCCGCGACGTCCCGATCACCAGTTGGGTGGCGTTGACTTCCCGGGCAAAGTCCAATAGCGCGGTCGGCACGTCGTCGCCGACGACGATGTGCAGTGAGGCGCCGAGCCCAGCCGCCAACTCACGGATCTTTCCCATCCGTGCCGTGGGAACGGCCGAGTGGCCGTCGCCGGCCAGCACATGAAGCGCCATCAACTCGGCGCTGGACTTCGATGCGATCCGCGAGGCACGCCGTACCAGCGTCTCCGATTCCGGGCCGCCGGTCACGGCCACCACCACCCGCTCGCGGGCTTCCCAGGTGTCGGTGATCTTCTTGTCCGCGCGGTACTTCGCCAGCGCGGCGTCCACCTGGTCGGCCACCCACAGCAGTGCCAATTCCCTTAGCGCGGTGAGGTTTCCGCTGCGGAAATAGTTGGACAATGCCGCATCGACCTTCTCCGGTGCATAGACATTGCCGTGGGCGAGCCGGCGGCGAAGCGCCTCCGGATGGATATCGACGAGTTCGATCTGCGAGGCCTGACGGATGACCGAATCCGGCACCGTCTCCAGTTGCTCAACACCAGTGATCTGTGCGACGACGTCGTTGAGGCTCTCCAGATGCTGCACATTGACCGTGGAGATCACCGTGATCCCGGCGGCGAGCAGTTCCTCGACGTCCTGCCACCGTTTGGCGTTGACGCTGCCCGGCGTATTGGTGTGGGCCAACTCGTCGACGAGCACGACCTGCGGTCGTCGCGCCAGCACCGCTGGAACGTCGAGTTCGGGGAAACGCTTGCCCCGGTAGTCGATCAGGCGGGGCGGAACCACCTCGATGCCCTCAAGCAATTCCGCCGTCTTTCTTCGACCGTGCGTCTCGACCACGGCGGCCACCAGGTCGGTGCCTCGTTCCAACCGGCGGTGGGCCTCGCCCAGCATCGCGTACGTCTTGCCGACACCGGGGGCCGCACCCAGATAGATACGCAACTCCCCACGTCTGCCGCGGGAGCCAAAAGCGCTCACCGATAGATCATCCATCGGAACAGCAACCGGGAACAGGATGCTCGTGGTCTAGTTCCAGGTTCACCGCAACCACGTTGACGCGGGCCTCACCGAGGAACCCGAGCAGTCGCCCGCTCTGGTGAGCGCGGACCGCGGCACGGACCTGCTCGGCGCGTATCCCCCGGGCCCTGGCGACTCGGTCGATTTGAAGTTCGGCGTAAGCCGGCGAGATATCGGGGTCCAGACCGCTGCCGCTGGCGGTGACGGCGTCGGCGGGAACCAGCGCTGGCTCGGACGCGGGCCCACGGATCGGCACGATCTGGCCGGCCGAATCCTCACCGGGCCGGGCGCATTCCACCCGAACGCCGTGATAACCGTTGACAAACGTCTGGCTGCCGGTGGCACACGGCTCATTGATACTGACCACCCGGGTCGGATGGGCGACGGTGCCGCTGGGGCCACGCGGGCCGAACACAGCCAGCACAGCGCCCCGCCCCTTGGCGGTGCAGAACGGCCGCGACGCAGCCCCCGCGTCAAGGCCTTCGGTTTTCGCAACCGCCACGCTGCGGGCGCAGACCTGGGTGAGCAGGCTCGGCGCAGCGGGCAGGTCGACGATGCTCTCCGGGCCAAGATTGCTCGCTCCACTGGCCAAGGCGTCGTAGCCGATGCCGGCCGCTGACGGCCTGCCCTGAAAGTACTGCGGCAGTGGGCGGCCGGCAGTGTCGGTGAACGACTGCCCGATCAGTGCGCTGGCGACCGGTCGGCCAACGGTGTCGGTGATCAACGACCCATCGGCACGTGCGTGCAGACCCGGGATCTGCGCCACCAGCCAGACGAGCAGCGGGTAGCCGATGCCGAGCACAACGGTGAAGACAAGTAGTGCGCGCAGCGCGGCCCAGTGGCTGCGAATCACGCCCGCAAATCTCATGTCACCCCATTCCGGGCAGGAGTTGAACCAGCAGGTCGATGAGCTTGATTCCAATGAACGGGGCGACGATCCCGCCCAGGCCGTAGACGGCGAGGTTTCGGCTGAGCAGCGCCGACGCACTGCCCGGAACGTAGTGGACCCCACGCAGTGCCAGCGGGATCAGCGCGGCGATCACCAGCGCATTGAAGACCACCGCCGACAGGATCGCCGATTGCGGGCTGTGCAACCTCATCACGTTGAGCAGGCCCAGGCCCGGGAAGATCGTTACGAACAGCGCTGGGATGATGGCGAAATACTTGGCGATGTCGTTGGCGATCGAGAAAGTGGTCAGCGCGCCTCGGGTGATCAGCAGCTGTTTGCCGATCTCTACGATCTCGATGAGCTTGGTGGGGTCGGAGTCCAGGTCCACCATGTTGCCCGCCTCCTTGGCGGCGCTGGTGCCGGTGTTCATCGCCACCCCGACGTCGGCCTGCGCCAGCGCCGGTGCGTCGTTGGTCCCGTCGCCGGTCATCGCGACCAGTCGTCCACCCTGCTGCTCGCGTTTGATCAGCATCAGCTTGTCTTCGGGGGTGGCTTCGGCGAGGAAGTCGTCGACACCGGCTTCATCGGCAATCGCCTTGGCGGTCAACGGGTTGTCGCCGGTGATCATCACGGTCCGGATACCCATTAGCCGCATCGCGTCGAACCGCTCGCGCATGCCCTGCTTCACCACGTCCCGCAGCGCAATGACACCGAGCACCACGGCCGGCCCGCCGACGAGCACCTCACCGACCACCAGCGGTGTTCCGCCGGCAGCGCTGATTCCGTCGACGATCCGGCCGAGCTCGGCGGGGATGTCACCGCCGTGGCAGCGCACCCAGTCGCTGACGGAATTGGCGGCGCCCTTACGCAATTGGCGGCCGCTGATGTCGACCCCGGACATCCGGGTCACCGCGGTGAATTCGACCCAGAACGCTGCGGTGAGCTCGCCCGATGTCCGGGTTCGCAACCCGTAAGCCTCCTTGGCGTAGACCACGATGGAGCGGCCTTCGGGAGTTTCGTCGGCAAGACTGGACAATTGGGCGGCGTCGGCGAGCTCGGCGGCGCTTACCCCGGCGATCGGGAGGAACTCCGATGCCTGCCGATTGCCCAGCGTGATCGTGCCGGTCTTGTCCAGCAGCAATGTGTTGACGTCGCCGGCGGCCTCGACCGCACGGCCGGACATGGCGAGCACATTGCGCTGCACCAGCCGGTCCATGCCGGCAATTCCGATGGCCGACAGCAGCGCACCGATCGTAGTGGGGATCAGACAGACCAGCAGTGCCACCAAGACGATGCCGGTGACACCGTTGCCATCGAGCGCCGCCGTATCCGAGATTCCCGGGTTGTTGGCCTTGGAGTAGATCGCCAACGGTTGCAGCGTTGCGACCGCCACCACGAAGATCAGGGTCAGCGCGGCCAGCAGGATGTTCAGTGCGATCTCGTTCGGGGTCTTCTGCCGGTTGGCGCCCTCGACCAGCGCGATCATCCGGTCGACAAAGCTCTGTCCTGGCTTCTGGGTAATCCGGACCACGATCCGGTCCGACAAGACCAGCGTTCCGCCGGTGACCGCGGAACGGTCGCCGCCGGATTCGCGGATCACCGGCGCCGATTCGCCGGTGATCGCCGATTCGTCCACCGACGCGATGCCCTCCACCACGTCGCCGTCGCCGGGGATGATCTGACCCGCTTCGACAACGACGATGTCGCCCCGTTGCAACCGGGGCGCCGCGACCGACTCTTCGATGCCGGGCGTATTGGGCGCCCAACCACGCAGCCGACGTGCGACGGTGTCGGACTTCGACTTTCGCAGCGTGTCGGCCTGCGCCTTCCCGCGATCTTCGGCGACGGCCTCGGCCAGATTGGCAATGACCACGGTCAGCCACAACCAGCACACGATCAGCCAGCCGAACCAAGTTGGCTCGCCGATGGCCAGCACCGTGGACCACACCGCGCCGACCTCGACGATCAGCATCACCGGGTTGTGCCACAGGGTCCGGGGATCGAGCTTGCGCAACGCCGCGGGCAGTGCCGCCAGCGAGACGGTTGTGGCCGAGCGCATTTCAGTGCAGCCCTTCAGCGAGTGGCCCCAACGCCAGTGCCGGCAGGAAGGTGAGGGCGACCAGAATGAGCGTCACCCCGACGACCATGCCGACGAATTGGGGCTTGTGGGTGGGCAGCGTGCCAATGGATTGCGGAGTCTGGCCCTGTGCAGCGAACGCCCCGGCCAGCGCAAGCACCAAGATCATCGGCAAGAACCTGCCGACCAGCATCGCGATCCCGAGCGCGGTCTCGTACCACGTCCCGTCGGCCGCCAGTCCCGCGAACGCGGAACCATTGTTGTTCACCGCGGAGGTAAACGCGTAAAGCACTTCGGAGAGTCCGTGCGGTCCGGTGTTGGCCATCGCCGAGCGCAGGCCCGGCAACGCAATCGAGATTGCCGTTCCGCACAGCACAACCACTGGGGTGACCAGGAAATAGCTCGCCGCCAGCTTGATCTCGCGTGAACTGATCTTCTTGCCCAGATATTCTGGGGTCCGCCCCACCATCAACCCGGCAACGAACACGGTGATCACCGCGAGGATCAAGATGCCGTACAGGCCCGAGCCGACACCGCCGGGGGCGACCTCCCCAAGCTGCATGTCGACCATCGTCAGCAGGCCACCCAGACTGGTATAGGAGTCGTGGGTGGAATCCACTGCGCCGGTGGAGGTCAGCGTGGTCGCTGCGGCGAAGACCGCCGAGTCGGCTACGCCGAGCCGCTGCTCGATCCCTTCTGTCGCCGCCCCCACGGCGGTGGGGACGGTGCCGTGGTGCGCCAGCTGCGACCAGCCGAGCAGGCTGACGCTGAGGAGGGCGATCACGGCCATGACGGCGGCGATCGCATGGCCTTGCTTGGTGTTACCCACCATTCGGCCGAAAGTGCGGGGCAGTGAGAAGGCAATGACCGCCAGCAGGAAGATCTCAACCCAGTTGGTCCACGCGGTCGGGTTCTCGAACGGATGCGCGGAATTGGCGTTGTAGAAGCCGCCCCCATTGGTGCCGAGCAGCTTGATCACCTCCTGGCTGGCCACCGGACCGCCGGGAATGGTCTGCGGTGCACCGGTCAGGGTCGTGATTGTCTGGTCGTTGAGGTGAAAGTTCTGGACAACCCCACCGGCGATCAATACCGTCGCGCCGACGACCGCGACCGGCAACAAGATACGCAGGGTGCCGCGAACCAGGTCAACCCAGAATGAGCCCAGCACTGCGGTGCGCCGGCCAACGAACCCGCGGACGAACGCGACGGCTACCGCCATTCCGGCCGCGGCGGAGACGAAGTTCTGCACCGTCAGGCCGGCCATCTGCACCAGATGACCTTGCGTCGACTCGCCGGCATAGGCCTGCCAGTTGGTGTTGGTGACAAAGCTGACCGCGGTGTTCCACGCCAACCCAGGCGTCATCGATGTCGCCGGATCATGCAGGTGCAGGGGAAGCTTGCGCTGAACGAGTTGCAGAACGAACAAGAACACCACGCAGACGGCGGAGAACGCCAGCACACTGCGCGCATAGCCGGCCCAGGTCTGTTCGGACTCCGGGTTGACCCCGATCGACCGGTAGACGAATCGCTCGCTGCGGGAGTGCGTTTCACGGGTGTAGACCCGATACATGTAGTCGCCCAACGGTACATGCACCGCCACCAGCGCCACCACCAACGACGCCAGGAACAAGACGCCCACGGTTGTGGTACTCAACTAGAACCGTTCCGGGAACAACAGTGCGGCCACCAGCAGCGCCACCACCGCAACGGCCAGCGTCAGACCAATGACATTGACGGAGTTCACAGTCGCTCAACCAACTTCAACGCCCCGCCGAGCAGGGTGAAGATCACCGCCGTCAACAGTAGGTAGGCCACGACAGCCACGTGCACTCCGTTCTCGGGACCGGGTCTGACCTGAAGTTAGACCCGGCTACCAGGAACGTCGGAGACCGTTGACGCTTTCTTTACGCTCGACGAGGCGACCTTTACGTCTTTACAGCTCGCCGGCAAATCGCTAGGCGATCGAGAGCACGATGCCGTCCAGGATGTCGTGTTCACTGACCACCAACTCGGCGATTCCGGCACGCTCAGCCAAGATGCGGGCCAGCTCTTCGACCACGATCGCCCCACCGCCGATCACGTCGACACGGCCGGGGTGCATCGGCCCCAGTGCGGCCCGCTGTGCGCGGGTCATACCGATCAGCTGATCGCAGACCGCCGTCAGGTCATCGAAGCCGACCCGCGACAAATGTATTGCGGCCGAATCGTATTCGGTCAGGCCGTACGCCAGGGCCGACAGCGTGGTCATGGTTCCCGCCACCCCCACCCAGGTTCGCGCGTGCTGCACCGGCACCGCCCGCACTGCCTGGCCGAGTAGTTCGCGGGTCACCTCGCGAGCGGCGGAGACTTCCTCAGCGGTCGGCGGGTCGGAGTGCAGGCAGCGCTCAGTCAACCGGACACAGCCGATGTTGGCCGAGTAACTTGCCGATACCCCGTCGTCCGGATCGCCCAGCACCACCTCGGTGGAACCACCGCCGAGGTCGACGACCACGAAGGGCCCGTCGGCACTGTCCAATTCACCCACCGCGCCGCGGAAGGACAACTCGGCTTCCTCGTGGCCGGTGATCACCTCGGCGACCGCCCCCGCAACGGCGCGTCCCAGCACCTGTGCCGTCATATCGAAGAACACGTCACGGTTAGCCGCGTCGCGGGTAGCTGACGTCGCCACCATCCGCACTCGTGAAACACCGTGTGCCACAAGCAACTCGGTGTAGTCGGCCAACGCCACGCGGGTGCGCTCGATCGCCTCGGGGGCAAACCGCCCGGTGGCGTCGACGCCCTCACCCAACCGGACGATGCGCATCTCCCGGTGGATGTCGCGCAGCCGGCCGTCGACCGGCTCGGCGATCAACAGGCGAATCGAGTTGGTGCCGCAGTCGATTCCGGCAATGCTCATCGGCGCCGCTCCTCCTCATCGCTCCGCTCTGCATCGTCGGCGGCGCGGCGAGTCACAGCCACTGCTCCGGCACCAGGATCCCAGCCATCGCCGGCTCGGCGGCCAGGATGGCCAGCGCCTCGTCACCGAACGGGTTGACGCCACGCCCCTTGGCCAGGGAATGCGCCATCAGCACGTGCAGGCATTTCACCCGATCCGGCATGCCGCCGCCGGTGAACGTGGTTCCCAACGTCTCGATGGCATCCCGCTCGGCGAGATAGGACTCGTGAGCGGCCCGGTAGCCGGCGGCGAGCTCGGGATCGTGCCGCAGCCGCTCGGTCATGTCGGCCATCAGGCCCGACGATTCCAATCGGCTGGCCGCGGCGGTCAGCGCCGGGTGTGTCAGGTAGTACAGGGTGGGAAACGGTGTTCCGTCCGGCAGCTTCGGGGCCGTCTTGACCACGGCGGGTTCGCCGTTGGGGCACCGATAGGAGATCTCCAGGACGCCGCGAGGCTCTCGGCCCAGCTGTCGGCCCACCGCGTCCAGGTCGGCAGGATCAACCAACGGGCACCACCGGTGCGGGCGGAGCCGGAAGCCACGGCGGTACGGGCGGCGGCGGCGGAGGATGCGGCGCGTCGGCGATGGTGTGCCACAACGCGGTGTACCAAGGATCCCCGCTGGGCGCGGCCAGGGGCTCGGCACCCGGCTCACCCGGCACCTCGGCCGGCGCGGGCAGCTGGACCTGATACGGGATCTCGCCGGGCATGACGAAGCCGAGCCGCTGACGGGCCTGCGCCCGGATGTGCGCGGGGTCCTCCAAGTTGGCTTTCTGTTGCTGCAGGTCGGTGATCTGGCGGTGCAGGGTGGTCTCCAATTGGGACTGCTGTTTCATCTCCGCGTGTTGGGCGAAGAACGTACGGACCGGCCCGGCGACGGTCAGCGTGAGGACGCACATCACTGCGGCCAGGATCACCGCCCGCCGGGCGGTGAAGCCCACCCGCAGGTCCGAGCTCTGCTCGGCCGCCGCTGCAATGGCTCGTTTGACCGCACCGACCGGTGACGACGGTGGGGTCCGCGCGGCGCCTGCCCCCCGGCGCACCGGCGGCGTCCGGCGCGGGTGCGCACGTCCGTTCTCCCCGCCCCGTCCCGGCCGCGACGTCGCGGCACGCCGCTTGGCGTCAGGCCGTTTCGGATCGGACATGGCAGCGGCCCCTAGCGGCTACTTGCTCTCCGGCGCGTAGCGGGGGAAGGCCAGCTCGCCGGCGTAACGGGCGGCGTCGCCGAGTTCCTCCTCGATCCGCAACAGCTGGTTGTACTTGGCCACCCGCTCGCTGCGGGCCGGGGCACCGGTCTTGATCTGGCCGCTGCTGACCGCCACCGCCAGGTCGGCGATGGTGGTGTCCTCGGTCTCGCCGCTGCGGTGGCTCATCATGGTGCGGTAGCCGCTGTGGTGGGCCAGGGTGACCGCGTCCAGAGTCTCGGTCAGCGTGCCGATCTGGTTGACCTTGACCAGCAGTGCGTTCGCCGCGCCCCGCTCGATGCCTTCCTCGAGCCGCTCGGGGTTGGTGACGAACAGGTCGTCGCCGACGAGTTGCACCCGGTCGCCGATCGCGGCGGTCAACGACACCCAGCCGTCCCAGTCGTCCTCGGACAGCGGGTCTTCGATGGACACCAGCGGGTAGCTGTCGAGCAGTTTGGCGTAGAACTCGGCCAGTTGGGCCGCGGTGCGGTTCTGCTTCTCGAACGCGTAACCGCTGCCCTCGGTGTAGAACTCGGTGGCTGCGACGTCGAGGGCCAGCGCGACATCGGTGCCCAGCTTGAGCCCGGTGGCCTCGATCGCGGTGCTGATCAGGTCGAGCGCGGCGGTGGTGCCGGCGACATCGGGGGCAAAGCCGCCTTCGTCACCGAGCCCGGTGGACAGCCCCTGCTTCTTCAGCACTGCCTTCAACGAGTGGTAGACCTCGGTGCCCCACCGCAGCGCCTCGGCGAAGTTGGGGGCGCCGATCGGGGCGACCATGAATTCCTGAACGTCGACGCCGGTGTCGGCGTGGGCGCCGCCGTTGAGGATGTTCATCATCGGCACCGGCAATATGTGGGCGTTGGGGCCGCCCAGGTAGCGGTAGAGCGGCAGCGCCGCGGAGTCGGCGGCCGCCTTGGCCACTGCCAGCGACACCCCGAGCATGGCGTTGGCGCCCAGCCGAGACTTGTCCGGGGTGCCGTCGAGGTCCACCAGCGCCTGGTCCACCAGTCGCTGGTCGTCAGCGCTGATTCCGATGACTGCCGGCGCGATCTGATCCAGTACCGCGGTGACCGCCTTCTGCACGCCCTTGCCGCCGTAGCGGGTGCCACCGTCGCGGAGTTCCACGGCCTCGTGCTCGCCGGTGGATGCTCCCGAGGGCACCGCGGCCCGGGCGAATGTGCCGTCTTCCAGCGCGACCTCGACCTCGACCGTGGGGTTGCCGCGGGAATCGAGGATCTCGCGGGCGCCGACCTGCTGGATGATGGGCACTGACTTCTCCTTGAGCGTGGGTGGGGCTGGCCGTCGTGTTCGATCGGAGGCCTGTTGGGAGCCTAGCCGTACCTGGCCGTACTCCGTATCGGACACCTCTACAGCGGGCGGCCGGCTGCGTACGCGGCGGCCCAATCCCGGACCGCGCGGGCGTAGATCTCCGACTCGTTGTAGGCCATCAACGCCGTCATCCAGCCCTTGGGGGTGGCCAGATCCTTGCCGCGCCAGCACAGATAGCCGGCTGCCGACAGGGCGGCGTCGTCGATGTTGTCGGGGCTGACGACGCCGTCGTTGTTGGCGTCGACGCCGTAGAGCCGCCAGGTCTCCGGAATGAACTGCATGGGGCCCATCGCGCGCACCACACCATCGTCGTCGGCCAGGTCCGGTTGCACGTCCTCGACAATGTGCAGATTGCCTCCGGAGCCGTCGAGCCGGACCCCGCGGATCTTGGGCCGCACGTCGCCGTTACGTGCCACCGTGGCGTTGTTGTAGTGGCCGTGATGACTCTCGATCTGGCCGATGCCAGCCAGCGTGGTCCAGCCCAGATGACAGTTGGGGTTCTCCACCTCCGCAACCCGCGCCGCGTAGGCGTAGGCCTCCAGCGCGGTGATGGGGATGCCGAGCATCGGGGCACGCTCCGCGGCCCATTGATAGAGCTGATCGGCGGGCCGGCCCTTGGCGACGTCAGTACTGACCGGCGGGACCGGGTCGCCGGGGGGCGGTGGCACGCCCTGCGGGATGGGATTACCGAGCTGCCAGCTGCAACTGGATGCCAGCAGTACGGCCGTCGCGCCGACGACGGCGGCCGTCCGCAGCCAACGTAGCGCCGACACCGCTCTCCCCAATCTCGAAGCTATGGTTTTGCGTCCATCGTTCCATGACTAGGCCATGAGCGAGGCATCGCCGACCGGCCGTTCCGCCCGCGCGTGCCGCAAAAACCGGCTCTGCCAGCGCGAATTCAGCCGGTCTATGCGGCGGTTCCAGCTTCGGCTCTCCTGCGTCGAGCCTCGCTAAACCGCCGAGTCTATGCGGCGGTTCCAGCTTCGGCTCTCCTGCGTCGAGCCTCGCTAAACCGCCGGCTAACCGGTCAGCTCACCGCGTTCCGGATCAGCCAGCAGCGCGTCGCGGGCGCGCGCAACCCGGGATCGGATGGTGCCCACCGGGCAACCGCAGACCGCCGCGGCGTCGGAATAGGACAGCCCGAACAGTTGGGTCAGCAGCAGCGCCTCGCGCTGGTCGGCTGACAGACCGGCGATCAACTCGGTCACCTCGACCACGTCTTCGAAACCGCGGGCGGGCCGGTCGCGGTCCAGCAGCAGCTCGGGGTCGGCGCCCGGTGCGGTGCGCGGACGCGCCTTGAGGTAGCGAATGTGGTCGGCCACTACCCGCCGCGCGATGGCCAGCAGCCAGGTCCGGGCACTGGAACGGCCGGCGAACCGCGGGATCGCGCCTATCGCTCGCAGGAAGGTCTCCTGGGTCAGGTCGTCAGCACTGACACCGTCGAAGAGGTAGGCCACGAATCGCCAGACGTCGTGCTGGGTGGCCTTGATAAACGCCTCCAGGGCACGGGCATCGCCGGCTGCGGCGGCAACGGCGAGGGCGGTGACAGCATCGTCGTCAACCCGGTCAGCTCCCGCCATGAACACCCACCTTAGACCCGGGTCCCCGGCGCTATTACGACGCATGGTCGTAGAGCTGTCGGTGTGGTTGACCGACCGCAGATGCCGCCGCCGACCGCGGCCGGCACCCGCCCCCGGGGCAGCCCCGCCAGCGGCGCCGTCGGCGTCCCAGCGGGCCGGGCGCGGGCCTGCGCCGCCGACGCGTTGGCGCGCCACCAGCAAAGCGAACACCAAGCCGATCAGCACCGGCAGGTGGCTGGCGATGCGCGCCGCCGTCACCTGACCGTGGTAAGCGTCCACAGCCACATAACCGCCTAATGCCAGGGCATACACCCCGGCGATCGCCGCAACACCGGCCGCTACGGACGGCCAGATACCCGCGGCGATCATCGCGCCGCCGAGCGCCAACAACCACGCGGTGGACTCATGCAGCAAATGCGCTCCAGTGGCTGCGCCGTGCCCGTGCACGTGCGCCGACACCATGCCGAAGTCCACGCCGGCGATCTGGATAGCCGCCATCGCCACCTGGAGCACCCCGACGGCAACCAGCGCAGGACGTCGGAAACCCCACCGCGACCAGAAGCCGTCGTCGGCGTTCTGGGCGGTGATCGATGTCACCCCAGCGGCCGCCAGGATCTGGGCGGCCAGGTCAGGGCCGGCATCGGCATCGGCGTCGCTGTTGATGTCAGTGAGCCGGCGGGCCTGGGCGGCAGCGCCGACCAGCCAGCGCCGGCAGCTGCGACATGACGCCAAGTGCGCATCAACCTGCTGCGCCGGCAGCTCTTGCTGCTCGCCGTCGAGCAGCGACGACAGGGTCTCGCGCACCACCTCGCACCGCATGCCGCCATAGTCGCTCATTCGGCGCCCGGATACAAAGATTCGTCTGCATGGAACCAAACCGGGCCACGCCGCGACCAATTGGTTGACCGAACAAGATCGAGCTTGCCGCGAATCGGGAAGGAGGTGCGTTCGATGACCGCACCGGTCTGGCTGGCGTCGCCGCCGGAGGTGCACTCGGCGCTGCTGAGCGCCGGTCCCGGACCCGGTCCGCTGCTGGAATCGGCGTCGGCGTACTCGGCGATGAGCGCGGAATACGCCGAAGTGGCCGCCGAGCTCGACGCCGTGCTGGCCGGAGTGCAGGGCGCCTGGCAGGGCCCCAGCGCCCAGCAGTACGCGGCCGCACACGCCCCGTATCTGAGCTGGCTGGCCGAGAGCGCCGCCAAGAGCACCGCCGCGGCCGGCCTGCACCAGACCGCTGCCGCGGCCTACACCGCCGCGCTGGCCGGCATGCCCACGCTGGCCGAACTGGCCACCAACCACGCGGTGCACGCCACGCTGGTGGCGACGAACTTCTTCGGCATCAACACCGTCCCGATCGCGCTGAACGAAGCCGACTACGCCCGGATGTGGGTGCAGGCCGCGGAGATGATGACCGTCTACCAGAGCGTCGCGGGAGCGGCGCTGGCCTCGGTTCCTCCTGCCACGCCCGCGCCGCCGATCGTGGCCCCGGGGGCTGCCGAGGCCGCTGCCGCCACCAGTTGGGAACAGCAGCTCAAGGACCTGATCACGCAGTACAACATGGGATTTGCGGACCCGATCGCCAAGTGGCTGTGGGCGCAGTTGGGCGTCGACGGATATCCGATCGAGGCGTTTCCGTTTGCTAGCGCGGTCACCCAGATGCTGGTGCAGATCCCGGGGATGTCCCCGATTCTGGCCGGGGCACTGGGCTGGTTCACCTTCCACACGCTGATGCTGTTGTGGCCGATGGGCCAGATTGCGGTGCAGATGGCGATCCCGATCATCATGGCCGCGGCGCCGGCGCTGGCCGCTGCCGCCGGGCTCGGTGCGCTGGGCGCGATCGGCGCAGTCGGGCTCGACCAACCGGTCGAGCCGACCCCGCCGATGCCGGTGGGCGGCAGCGTCGGCGCCCCGGTCGCCTCGGGCGCCCCGGTGCCCGCGGGAGCCGAGGCGTGCGCCTGCGCGGACCCGATCTCCTCCGCCGGCCCCACCGCTCCCGCCGCTGCGGGCGCGGGCATGCCGGCCGGCGGCGGGGTGGGTGGCGGACCGGGCGTGGGATTCGGACCGACCTCTTGCCTGTACCTGGTGAGCAGTGTCTCCTCGTCGGCGCGGAGCTCCAGCGGTGCGCGGCGCTCGCGCGGCGCCGAGGAAGGGGCGTCGGAGAGCCAGGGCGCCCCCGGGGAAGCCGCGGCGCAGGGCCTGGCCGCCAAGCGCCGCCAGCGGCAGCGCGCCAAGCAGCGCGGCTTCGGCGACGAATACATGGATATGAACATCGGTGTGACGCCGGAGTGGGATGGGCCCCCGGGTGCGGCAAGCGCCTCGGATTCCGGTGCCGGCTCGCTGGGCTTCGCCGGCACCGCGACCGGGACCAGCCGTCAGGCGTCCGGAATCGCAGTGCTCAGCGGTGACGGGCTCGACACCGAGCCGCGGGTTCCGATGCTGCCGGGCAGTTGGGGCGAGAACCCGAACTGATCGGCTTCAGCTCATCGAGACCGACGTTTTGCAGCGAAAGTGCGAGTAGGCACCTGCACAACGTCGGTTTCGGCGCAAGAGTGCAGGGACGCGGGCGCTAGAGCTGCGGCCAGTGGGCGCGCCACTGCTCTTCGGTGAACTCCCCGATGATCGCCTTCTCCACGGCCCGGACGGTGTCCATCAGCTCCAAAACCGCTGTCCGCAAGTTGATTTCCGCATCGATGTCGGCGGCGACTGTGACGGTGGTGACCGTCGCGGGGATCAGGTCTGCGGGCACGCCGGCGCGGGCAAGCCGTTGCAGCACCTTTTGGGTTAACGCGAGGGCCGGCTGCGCGGTCGGCACCCCGTCGAGAATCGAATTGGTGGACTTCTTCTCCAGCGACTTGCGCTCTTCCCACTGCGCCACCTGGTCGGCCAGCGAGATCTCCTCGCCGGCAAGCACCGCCGGCGCCCGATTGACCAACTTGCGCAGCAGCGAATCCGCGACGTCGTCGATGGAAAACGGGTGCTCCAGCGCATCCTCGGCGATGCGGGCGTGGAACAGCACCTGCAGGAGCACGTCGCCGAGTTCCGCGCACAGCTCGTCGGCGTCGCCGCTGCGGACCGCGTCGAACAGTTCGTAGGTCTCCTCAAGCAGAAACCGGCGCAGCGAGTCATGGGTCTGCTCGCTCTCCCAGGGACCGGTGGTGCGCAGCCGGTCCATGATCGCGACCGCGTCGATCAGCCGCTCTCCCGGCGGCGCATCCGGCGCCGCGATCAGCGCCTCCCCGGCCTGTAGGCGGGCGACCACGTCGGGATGGTTGCGGTCCGAAGACAGCAGCACCGGGGCTTGCGCGTCTGAGGCACCGACGAGCACCGAGCGTGCGGCCGGCAACGACCACGGCACCACAATCGGCAGTTCCTCGGTGTAAACGACCTCACCGGCGAGCAACGCGAGGGCTTCGACCGGGACAAGCGAGGGCCTGCGGGGGTCGACCAGGACGACGGTCATCGTGGCTACCGTACTGCGGGCACCGCGCCGGTGACGTCGATGAGGCCCTGCGGCTTGCCGTCCAGTGCCGAGATCAGATCGGCCACCATCTGAACGAGTTCGACGTCGCGGATACGGGGCGCACCGACGGGCGCGCCGGCACCGCCGGCACGCGGGATCGGGACCTGGATGGTGGCGGTGGTGGCGCGGTAACTGGCAGACGGGTGCATCCGCTTGAGCCGCAGCTGGGCGGAGTCCGGCAGTGTCATCGGGGCCAGCCGCAGCGTCGTCGCCGACGCCGCGGAGACCTCGGTGATCCCGGCGGCGCGGCACAGCAGCCGCAGCCGGGCCACCGCCACCAGCCGGCCGGCCGGCTCGGGAAGCGGCCCGTAGCGGTCGGATAGTTCTTCAACGACAGCGCTGACCGCCCGATCGTCGGGGGCGGCGGCCAGCCGCCGGTAGGCCTCCAGCCGCAACCGGTCGGAGTTGATGTACTCGGGCGGCAGGTGGGCGTCGACCGGCAGGTCGATCCGGACGTCCTTGATTTCTTCGGTGGTGAGCGTCTCGCCTTCAGCGAGATTCGAGGCCGCTCGATACGCCTCCACGGCCTCGCCGACCAGACGCACATACAGGTCGAAGCCCACCCCGGCGACATGCCCGGACTGCTCCACGCCCAACACGTTGCCGGCGCCCCGAATCTCCAGGTCTTTCATGGCCACCGCCATGCCAGCGCCCAACTCGTTGTTCTGGGCGATGGTGGCCAGCCGGTCGTGGGCGGTCTCGGTCAGCGGGCTGTCCTTCGGGTAGAGGAAGTAGGCGTAGCCGCGTTCCCGGCTGCGTCCCACCCGGCCCCGCAGCTGGTGCAGCTGCGAGAGTCCGAAGGTGTCGGCGCGTTCGACGATCAAGGTGTTGGCGTTGGAGATGTCCAGGCCGGTCTCGATGATGGTGGTGCACACGAGGATGTCGTATTCCCGGTTCCAGAAGCCCTGCACCGTGGTTTCCAGCATTTCTTCGGGCATCTGACCGTGCGCCACGACCACCCGGGCCTCGGGTACCAGCCCCCGCACCCGGGCGGCGGCCGCATCGATCGAGCTGACCCGGTTGTGCACGTAGAACACCTGGCCGTCACGCAGCAGCTCCCGACGCAACGCGGCCGCGACCTGCTTGTCATCGTGGCCGCCGACGTAGGTCAGCACGGGATAGCGGTCTTCGGGCGGGGTGAGGATCGTCGACATCTCCCGGATGCCGGCCAGGCTCATCTCCAGGGTGCGCGGGATCGGCGTGGCGCTCATGGTGAGCACGTCGACGTGGGTGCGCAGGGCCTTGATGTGTTCCTTGTGCTCGACGCCGAACCGCTGTTCCTCGTCGACGATCACCAGGCCGAGGTCCTTCCAGCGCACCCCGGTCTGCAGCAGTCGGTGGGTGCCGATCACCACGTCGACGGAGCCGTCGGCCAGGCCGTCGATGGTCGCCTTGGACTCTTGTGCGTCGGTGAACCGTGACAGTCCCTTGACGGTGACCGGGAAGCCGGCCATCCGGGTGCTGAAGGTCTGCAGGTGCTGGTCGGCTAGCAGTGTGGTGGGCACCAGCACTGCGACCTGCTTGCCGTCCTGGACCGCTTTGAACGCCGCGCGCACCGCGATCTCGGTCTTGCCGTAGCCGACGTCGCCGCAGATCACCCGGTCCATCGGGACCGGCTTTTCCATGTCCGCCTTGACCTCGCTGATCGCGGTGAGCTGGTCCATGGTCTCGGTGAACCCGAACGCGTCTTCCATCTCGGCCTGCCACGGGGTGTCTGGGGCGAACGCGTGGCCGGGCGCGGCCTGACGTTTGGCGTAGAGCGCGACGAGTTCGTCGGCGATCTCACGGACCGCTTTGCGGGCCTTGGTCTTGGTCTGGCTCCAATCGCTGCCGCCGAGCCGACTCAGCGCCGGGGCTTGGCCGCCGACATAGCGGGACAGCTGATCCAGCGAGTCCATCGGCACATACAGCTTGTCGGTACCGTTGGCGCCACGCTTGCCCGACGCATATTCCAGCACCAGGTATTCGCGCCGCGCCCCGCCGACGGTGCGCTCGGTCATCTCCACGAACTTGCCGATGCCGTGCTGGTCGTGCACCACCAGGTCGCCGGCGGTTAGCGCCAGCGGATCGACGGCGTTACGGCGCTTGGCCGCCAGTCGCTTGCCTTCCGGGCCGCTGACCCGGTTGCCGGTCAGGTCGGCCTCGGTCACTACCACCAGGTTGGCGCCGGGGATCACCAGGCCCTCGTGCAGCGGGCCCTTGAGCACCCCGACCACCCCGGGTTGCGGGGCGGCGCCGGGCTCCAACAGCGTTGCCGCAGTCTCGGATTCGGCTAACTGCTCGACGATCCGCCGGGCCGTGCCGACGCCGGGGGCGACCACCGCCGCACGTCCCCCGGTCACGATGTGCGCGCGCAGCATGGCGAAGATCGCCTCGATGTCGCGCTGCCGGCCACGGGCCGACGGCGACGGGCGCACGTCCAGTTCGGTCGCGTCCGGGTCGGGCAGCTGGCTCAGCGTCCACCACGGATGCCCGGTGTCCAGCGCCGCCTGGCGCACCTGGGCGAACTCACGGAATCCCGATCCACCGAGCTCTTCGATGTCGATCGGGGCCTCTCCGCCGATCGCGGCGACCGACCAGGACGCCTCCAGGAATTCGCGTCCGGTCTTGATCAGGTCGGCGGCGCGGGCGCGGATCTTCTCCGGATCGCAGACCAGCACCGGGGTGCCCGGGCGCAGCTGATCGGTCAGCAGCGCCTGCGGACCCGGCCGCAGCACCGGGCCCAGCGCCTCCATGCCGTCGACCGGGATGCCCTCGGCCAGCTTGGACAGCATCTCGCCGACGGTGCCCAAGACGGCGTTCTCGGTGTGCGGCTGATCGCGGGCCAGCTCGGCCGCGCGCGCCCGCACATCGTCGGTGAGCAGCAGCTCCCGACAGGGCACCGCGACCACGGTGCCGACCTCGACCTCGGGGATGGAGCGCTGATCGGCCACCGAGAACGGCCGGATCTCGGTGACCTCGTCACCCCAGAACTCGATGCGCACCGGATGTTCGGCGGTCGGCGGGAACAGGTCGAGGATTCCGCCGCGGACCGCGAACTCGCCGCGTTTGCCGACCAGGTCCACCCGGGTGTAGGCCAGCTCCACCAGCCGGGCGATCACCGCCTCGAACGGGATCTCGTCACCGACAGCCAGCATGACCGGCTCGATCGCGTCCAGCTGACCGGTCATCGGCTGCAGCAGCGACCGGGCCGTGGTCACCACCACGCGCAGGGGCGGCCCCAGTCGGGCGTCGTCGGGCTGGGCCAGCCGGCGCAGCACCAGCAGGCGGGCGCCGACGGTGTCCACCCCGGGCGAGAGCCGCTCGTGCGGCAGCGTCTCCCAGGATGGGAACAGGGCCACCGTGTCGCCGTACACGCCGCGCAGCTCCGCGGTCAGGTCGTCGGCTTCGTGGCCGGTGGCGGTGACCACCAGCAGCGTGCCGGTGCGGGCCAGCGCGGCGGCGGTGAAGGGCCGGGCACCGACGGGACCCACCAGCGCCAGTTCGGCGGGCGGATCGCCCGCGCGCTCGATGAGTTCGGCGAAAGCCGGCGCGGTCAACGCCAGGTCTACGAGCCCCGCAATCGGGTTTTGGACAGTCTGGTACCCCGGCGCGGTCATGATGTGGGCAATTCTAGGCGGTGTGGTGCAGGCCGACGATTTGCGTTGCGGTACAGGCCTTATTCGTCGTGCAGGGTCGGATCGGACTCCAAGTGAGTCAATCCGTTCCAACACAGGTTGACCAGGTGCGCGGCCACCACTTCCTTCTTGGGTTCGCGTACGTCGAGCCACCACTGGGCCGTCATCGACACCGAACCGACCAGCGCCTGGGCGTACAGCGGCGCGGTCTCCGGGTCCAGGCCGCGCTTGGAAAAGTCGCCGGCCAGAATCGACGACACCTGGCCGATCGCGTCGTTGAGCAAGGTCGAGTAAGTGCCGGAGCTGATCGACGCCGGCGAGTCGCGGATCAGGATCCGGAATCCGTCGGTGTGCTCGTCGACATAGGTCAGCAAGGCCAGCGCGACGCGCTCCACCCGCAGCCGGGACTGATTGTTGGTTGCCTTGGTCAATGACGTGGTGATTCCGTCCAGCAACGCCGACATCTCGCGGTCGACCACCACGGCGTAGAGGCCCTCTTTGCCGCCGAAGTGCTCATAGACCACCGGCTTGGACACGTTGGCGCGCTGCGCGATCTCCTCGATGGAGGTGCCCTCATACCCGCGTTCGGCGAACAGCGAGCGGGCGACATCGATGAGTTGGTGACGGCGCTCGCTACCTGTCATCCGGGCTCGAGGAGCCCGACCGTCCTTGTCCAGACCAGCCACGCGACCAGGGTAGTCCGTTGGACTAGAGTCACTGCGGAACACCGATCCGTCGTGGTGTAATCGGCAGCACCTCTGATTTTGGTTCAGATAGTTCAGGTTCGAGTCCTGGCGACGGAGCTCACGGAATTGCCCACCCCTTTGCCGCGAACGTGCGCAGAATGACAGGCTAGGCGGCGTGTCGACGCACAAACACGCTCCCCCGCAAGCGGGAGGTACCCCCAAGTCGCGCCCGGATGCCGGCCAGGACGCCGTCATCGTCTTGGCGGCCGGAGCCGGCACCCGGATGGTCTCCGACACCCCCAAAGTGCTGCATGAGCTGGGCGGTCGCAGCATGTTGGCGCACTGCCTGCAGGCGGCCGCCGGCGTCGAGCCCCGCCACTTGGTGGTGGTGTTGGGCCACGAGCACGAGCGCATCACCGAGCCGGTCGCCGAGCTGGCGCAGGCCCTGGACTGCCGCATCGACATCGCCCTGCAGGACCAGCAGCTCGGCACCGGGCACGCGGTGCTGTGCGGCCTGGCGGCCCTGCCCGACGACTTCACCGGCACCGTCGTCGTTACCTCCGGCGACATCCCGCTGCTGGACACCGCCACGCTGCAGGCGCTGCTCGATACCCACTGCACCGCCCCGGCCGCGGTCACCGTGCTGACCACCACGCTGGCCGACCCCACCGGCTACGGCCGCATCCTGCACACCCAGGACGGCGAAGTCACCGCGATCGTCGAGCAGGCCGACGCCACCGAATCGCAGCGGGAGATCCGCGAGGTCAATGCCGGGGTGTACGCCTTCGACATCGCCGCGTTGCGTTCCGCGCTGGGCCGGCTGGGCTCCGACAACGCCCAGCACGAGCTGTACCTCACCGACGTGATCGGCATCGTCCGAGGCGACGGCCAAGTGGTGCACGCTCGTCATGTCGACGACGCGGCATTGGTGGCCGGCGTCAACGACCGAGTGCAACTGTCCGCGCTGGCGGGCGAACTCAACCGCCGCCTGGTAGCCACCCATCAGCGCGCCGGCGTCACCATCGTCGACCCCACCACCACCTGGATCGACGTGGACGTGGCCATCGGGCGCGACACCACCGTTGCGCCCGGAACCCAGCTGCTCGGCCGCACCGTCGTCGGAGCGCACTGCACGATCGGCCCCGACACCACCTTGACCGACGTCACGGTGGGCGACGGTGCGTCGGTGATCCGCAGCCACGCCACCTCGTCGGCGATCGGCGCCGGGGCGACTGTCGGACCGTTCAGCTACCTGCGACCCGGCACGGTGCTCGGTTCGGACGGCAAGCTGGGCGCATTCGTCGAGACCAAGAACTCCACCATCGGCACCGGGACCAAGGTCCCGCACCTGACCTACGTCGGCGACGCCGACATCGGCGACCACAGCAACATCGGCGCCTCGAGCGTGTTCGTCAACTACGACGGCCAAACCAAACGGCGGACCACGGTCGGCTCGCACGTGCGCACCGGATCGGACACCATGTTCGTCGCGCCGGTCACCATCGGCGACGGCGCCTACACCGGCGCCGGGACCGTGGTGCGCCACGATGTGCCTCCGGGCGCACTGGCGGTGTCGGCCGGCCCGCAACGCAACATCGAGAACTGGGTGCAGCGCAAGCGGCCCGGCAGCCAGGCCGCCGCGGCGGCCGAGTCGGCAAATAACGCCGAAGAAGTCGGCCAGACTCCACCCGATCTGTCATCGTGAGCTTGATCGCGTTGAGGCAGCCCGAGGCGAAATCGCACGCCGGGCTACGTACCATGAGGCCCGAGTTAACTCGACCGAAATCCACAATCTTCTACGGCGGGGGCAGCACGTGAGCCACGACTGGACAGACAATCGCAAAAACCTGATGCTCTTCGCTGGTCGTGCGCACCCGGAGCTGGCTGATCAGGTCGCCAAGGAACTGGACGTCCCGGTTACCGCGCAGACCGCCCGCGACTTTGCCAACGGCGAGATCTTCGTGCGTTTCGACGAGTCCGTGCGTGGCTGCGATGCCTTCGTGCTGCAATCGCACCCCGCGCCACTGAACCAGCACCTGATGGAACAGCTGATCATGATCGACGCGCTCAAGCGGGGCAGCGCCAAGCGGATCACCGCCATCCTGCCGTTCTACCCGTATGCCCGCCAGGACAAGAAGCACCGCGGCCGCGAGCCGATTTCGGCCCGCCTGGTCGCCGACCTGCTCAAGACCGCCGGCGCCGACCGGATCGTCACGGTGGACCTGCACACCGACCAGATCCAGGGCTTCTTCGACGGCCCGGTCGACCACATGCGGGCCCAGCCGCTGCTGTGCGGCTACATCCGCGACAACTACCTCAACAACGGCAAGGACGTGGTGGTGGTCTCCCCCGACTCCGGCCGGGTGCGGGTCGCCGAGAAGTGGGCCGACTCGCTGGGCGGCGTGCCGCTGGCCTTCATCCACAAGACCCGTGATCCGCGGGTGCCCAACCAGGTCAAAGCCAACCGGGTGGTCGGCGAGGTCACCGGCAAGACCTGTGTGATCACCGACGACATGATCGACACCGGCGGCACCATCGCCGGGGCGGTCGGCCTGCTGCGCGAAGCGGGGGCAGTCGACGTGGTGATCGCCGCCACCCACGGCGTGCTGTCCAGCCCGGCATCCGAGCGGTTGGCGGCCTGCGGCGCCAGCGAGGTGATCGTCACCAACACGCTGCCGATCACCGAGGACAAGCAGTTCGGCCAGCTGACCGTGCTGTCGATCGCTCCACTGCTGGCCAGCACCATCCGGGCCGTGTTCGAAAACGGTTCAGTCACTGGGCTTTTCGATGGGGACGCCTGACATGGCTGACGCGGTGGTCTATCACAATCCACGCTGTTCGACCTCCCGCAAGACGCTGGAGTTGCTGCGCGAAAACGGTATCGAGCCGACGGTCGTGGAGTACCTGAAGACCCCGCCGTCGCGTGCGGAGCTGGCGGAGATGATCGGCGCCGCCGGGATCGATGTGCGCGACGCGGTGCGTACCGGCGAAGCGGTGTACGCCGAGCTGAGCCTGGCCGATGCATCCGATGACGAACTGCTCGACGCGATGGCCGCCAACCCGATCCTGATTCAGCGGCCATTCGTCGTCACCGGTAACGGCACCCGCTTGGCGCGTCCGATTGACGCGGTCCGCGAGATCCTGTGACCCCGCTGCGCTTGACGGTCGCGGCATTGGTGTGCGCGGCCCTGACCAGCACCACATCCGGGTGCGGCGCTAAAACCCCTGACTATCAGTCGATTTGGGGTAACGGCAGCACGACCACCACCTCGTCGGAACCGGAGGCTCCGGTCACCGTGGGGCGCTACCTGGAGGACCAGGGCGTGGCCGCGGAGGCGGTGGCCCCCAACGCGCCGACCGACCTGACCGTGTCGATCCCCACGCCGCCGGGCTGGACGAAGAAAGAAAACCCGATGCTGCCGGCCACCACGCTGGTCCTCGGCAAGGGCGAGAAGTTCCCCCGGGCAATTTTGAGTGTGGTCAAGCTCAACGGGAACTTCGACTCGAAAGAGGCCATCCGGCACGGTGTGGTCGACGCCCAGCTCTCGCCGAACTTCCGGCTGCTGGACGCCTCCAACGAGGACTACCAAGGTTTCCCGTCATCGATGGTGCAGGGCACCTACGACATGGATGGTCAGCGCCTGCACAGCTGGTTCCGGATGGTGATCGCCACCGGTTCGGCGCCGGCCGAACAGCGTTATCTGGTGCAGTTGGCGGTCACCGCCCCGGCCGACGAGGCGCCCAAGAACGCCACCGACGTCGAGGCGATCATGAAGGGCTTCACCGTCACTGCGAAGTGATCTCCTCAGGCACCCGGCCTTGTTACAGTGACGCACCCGCCTGAAGGGAGTGCCGCCATGTCCTTCGTTCGCCTGTCATCGCTGAGCCTTACGGGTCTGGGCGTGGCCGCCGTCGCCGCCGGCCTGCTGGCGCCGGCCGTGGCGCTGGCCGACCCGCAACCCGGCTGCACCGCCGCTGATATGGCCAACGTGGCCACCGGCGTGGCCGCCTCGACGTCGGGTTACCTCTACGCGCATCCCGACGTCAACGAGTTCTACACCGGCCTGCGCAACCGGCCCGACGACGAGGTGCCCGAAGCGGTCCGCAGCTTCTTTGCCGACAATCCGCAGGCCCACTCCGACCTGCTGGGGCTGCGCCAGCCGCTGGCCGACTTCCGCGCCCGGTGCGGATTGCCCCAGCCCGAGCGCCCGCTGCTGGACCAGTAATGGCACGCCGTATCCACGTCATGGCGGTACTGGCACTGACTGCCCTGCCCGGATTCGTCATCGTCGCGCCGGCAGGCACCGCCGCCGCCGATACCTGTGTCGCCGTGGGACGCCGCGTCTACGTCAGCGGATGCGCCGACCCGGTGCCACCGCCGGCCTACTACGCGCCGCTGCCCGAAGACATGCCTCCGCCCCCACCGCCTCCCCCGCCCAACACCTGTGTGGGCTACAACGGGCGTTGGGTGCACGCCAACAACTGCAACTAGGCGAGCCCGCCTAGTTAGCCAAGCGCGGCTCCACGGCCGCCGGGCTGTGGGAGCTGTCTGCGCAGCTCACCGGGGTTCAATTTCCGCTCTGAGCTGCCGATGCGCTAGCCTGACCAGGCGTCACGGCGAGGGCGGCCCCCATTCGGCCGCCGTTATCGACGAGGACCTCCTAGATGGTTGTCGCGATCTGGCCGTGCCTAACACAGCCGCAGCAACCGAGGAGTTCCCCATGGCCAAGTCCCCCACCCCTAACAAGCTCGCCGTCTCGGTGCGTTCCGAGACCGGTAAGGGCGCTTCTCGCCGAGCCCGCCGCGAGGGCAAGGTTCCCGCGGTCCTCTACGGCCACGGCACCGACCCGCAGCACCTGGAGCTCAATGCCCACGACTACGCGGCCGTGCTGCGGCACTCCGGCACCAACGCGGTGCTCACCCTCGACATCGAGGGTAAGGAGCAGCTGGCGCTGACCAAGGCCCTCGAGATCCACCCGATCCGTCGCACCATCCAGCACGCCGACCTGCTGGTGGTCAAGCGCGGCGAGAAGGTCGTCGTCGAGGTCAACGTCGTCATCGAGGGCGACGCCATGTCCGGCACTCTGGTCACCCAGGACGCCACCAGCGTGGAGATCGAGGCCGAAGCGCTGTCGATCCCCGAGCAGCTGACCGTCTCCATCGAGGGTGCCGAGGCCGGTACGCAATTCACCGCCGGCGGGCTGGAGCTGCCCAAGGGTGTGACGCTGGTGTCCGACCCGGAGCTGCTGCTGGTCAACGTCGTCGAGCCGCGGGCCGAAGAGGAGTCGGAAGCCGAGGCCGCGGGCGAGGAAGCCGAGGCGCCGGCCGCCGAGGGCGCGGCCGCCGAGTCCGAGTAAGCCGAGCACCGCGTGGCCGAGTCACCACCGATACTGGTGGTCGGCCTGGGCAACCCCGGCCCGACCTACGCCCGCACCCGGCACAATGTCGGCTTCATGGTCGTCGACCTGCTCGCCGAGCGGATCGGGTCGGCGTTCAAGCTGCACAAGAAGTCGGGTGCCGACGTGGCCACCGGGCGCCTGAGTGGGCGCTCGGTGGTGCTGGCCCGGCCGCGCTGCTACATGAATGAGTCGGGCCGCCAGGTGGGCCCACTGGCCAAGTTCTATTCGGTGCCCACCGGCGGCGTCGTGGTGATTCACGACGACCTCGACCTGGACTTCGGCCGGATCCGGCTCAAGCAGGGCGGCGGCGAGGGCGGTCACAACGGCCTGCGCTCGATCGCGACCGTGCTGGGCAGCAAGGACTTTCAGCGGGTCCGTCTCGGGATCGGCCGGCCACCCGGCCGCCAAGATCCGGCGGCGTTCGTGCTGCAGGCGTTCACTGCCCGGGAGCGCGACGAACTACCGAGGATCTGCGAGCAGTCCGCCGACGCCACCGAGCTGCTGATCGAGCTGGGGCTGGAACCGGCCCAGAACGTGGTCCACGCCTGGGGTTAACCCGGCGCGAGCAGACCGCGAGCAGACGCAGACTCGCACGAATCGGACCGCTTGGACGCGATTCTGCGTCTGCTCGGCGAAGTTAGGTGACCAGCGCGACGGAGTTGGCCCGGCGCAGCTTGCCCGACGGGGTCTTGGGGATACTGCCCGGCCCGAGCACCACCACGTTGCGGGGCCGCATGTCGACCTCGGTGACCACCTCATGGGCGACCTGGTGCTCGATGCGGCGTACCTCGACCGGGTCCTGCCAGGCATTGGATTCCACCGCGACCGCGAACGTCTCCCGCGAATGCCCGGCGTCCAGGCGCACTGCGACCGCGCAGCCCGGGCGCACACCCTCGACCCGGCCCGCGGCCCGCTCGATGTCGGTGGGGTAGATGTTGCGGCCCGCCATGATGATGACGTCCTTGACGCGGCCACACACCACGACGTGGCCGTCCTCCATCTGGTAGCCCAGGTCGCCGGTGTCGTACCAACCGTGCTCGTCCTGCGCGGGCAGGAAGCCCGCCATGGTCAGGTAGCCCGGGGTCACCGGCTCGCCACGCAGCTGGATGACTCCGACCCCGCGCGGCGGCAACGAATTGCCGTGCTCGTCGACGATGCGGATCTCGATGCCCTCCAGCAGCGGCCCCAGCGAGGCCAGTCGCCGGGTGTTGCCCTTGGTGGCGGGCACCGCCTGGCGCAGCGCGGCCAGCAGGTCAGCGTCCACCTCGTCGACCACCAGCCCGGCGTTGCACTTGGAGAACGACACCGCCAGCACCGTCTCGGCCATGCCATAGGCGGGCAGAATCGCGGTCGGGTTCAGGCCGAACGGCTTGCCGGCATCGATCAGGTCCTCGACGTCGGCGGGTTCCACCGGCTCGGCGCCCGAGAGCGCGAACCGCAGCGTGGACAGGTCGAACTGCCCCGGCGTGGCCTGCTTGCGCAGCCGCTTGGCGAACAGCGCGTAGGCGAAGTTCGGGGCCGCGGTCATGGTGCCCTTGTACTTGTCGATCAGCTTGGCCCACAGCAGGGTGTCCCGCAGGAAGTCCATCGGGGTGATCTTGACCAGCTCGGCACCGAAGTACATCGGCACGGTGAGGAACCCGATCATGCCCATGTCGTGGAAGCACGGCAACCAGCTGACCATGACGTCCTTTTCGACGTCGTACTCAGCGCTGATGAACATCGCCTCGGCGTTGGAGTAGATGTTGCGGTGCGTGATCTGCACGGCCTTCGGCGACCCGGTCGAGCCCGAGGTCAGCTGCATCAGCGCCAGATCGTCTTCACCGGCTTCTTCCGGATCGATCGGTTCGGCGGCCAGCAGGTCAGCGACCGTGACGACCTTCAGGCCCTTCTCTTCCAGCACCGGGGCTGCCGGCATGAACGGGTCGGAGATGATGACTGCCTTGGCGTCGATCATGTCGACGACGGTCATGGTGTCCTCGGCCCACACCGCCAGGTCGGTGCGCGGGGTGGGCTGATGCAGCATGGTCAGGCTCGCGGCGCGCATCCACACGCCCTGGGCCGTGGGGGCGATTTCGACCGGGGCACCGGCGAGCACGCCGACGGCGTCTCCCGGGCCGACGCCGGCCGCAGCCAGCCCGCCAGCGATACGCCGGGCGCGTTCATGGACCTCGGCCCAGGTGTGCCGGACGGGTGTGTGCGGCTCACCGGTAACCATGCCCTTGGACGATTCCCGGGCACTACGGAACATGTTGTCGGTAAACCTGCTCACGACGGCCTCCTAGCCGGCACCAGTACTTTCCATACGGGCTCAGATTTCATGTTCCACCTGCCGTTGACCACACCGCGAGAGGCACACGCGCACAATTCGGTGGCGGTTAGATCTCGATACCGTAATGCGCGACCCACCAGAGCGGCGAGCGCCTGGGTGACAAGGTTGTCCTGGCCGCGAATAATCACCGCGGGCCATCTTAAACTCCTCTTAATCCGCGGGCAAATCTGCCAGCGGAACGGGGTGGCGGTCAGGCCCCACTGACCGACGAGGGCACTACCCGGGCGCCGTAGACCGGACCGCTGGCCACCCGCACCGCGCGTCCCGCGCCGAGCGCCGACAGCTCGACCGCGACGTCAGCCGCCGACTGCGCCGAGCTGCACAGGAACGCGCACGTCGGACCGGATCCGGACACCACACCGGCCAGGGCACCTGCCTCCACGCCGGCGCGCAAGGTGCGGCGCAAGTCAGGGTTGAGGCTGATCGCCGCCGCCTGCAGGTCATTGCCGAGCAATCCGGCCAGCCGCTGCGGGTCGCCGGCGGCCAACGCGGCCAGCACCGGCTCGGGGTCGCCCGACTCGGGCAGCTTGCGCCCGGTGTCGCGCAGCCGGTCCAGTTCTTTGAAGACCGCCGGCGTCGACAGCCCACGGTCGGCGAACGCCAGCACCCAGTGGAAGGTCTCCCGGGTGAGCACCGTCGCCAGCTCCTCGCCGCGACCGGTGCCCAACGCCGTCCCGCCGTGCAGCGCGAATGGCACGTCGCTACCCAGCCGGGCGGCCAGTGAATGCAGGTCGCGGCGCGGCACGCCCAGTTCCCACAGCACATTCATGCCGACCAGCACCGCCGCGGCATCGGCGCTGCCGCCGGCCATGCCACCAGCCACCGGAATGGACTTGTCGATGCTGATCGCGACGTCCGGAGCCCGGCCCACGTACTCGGCCATCAGCTCGGCGGCCTGCCACGCCAGGTTGCGCTCATCGGTGGGCAGCACATCGGCACCCTCGCCGCTGACCCGCAACGACAACACGTCGGCGTCGCGGACGGTCACCTCGTCGACCAACGAAACCGCGTGGAAGACGGTGGTCAGCTCGTGGTAACCGTCATCGCGACAGTCACCGACGGCCAGGTAGAGGTTCAGCTTGCCCGGTACCCGAACGGTGACCGAACCGGCCGGGGACCACTCGGTCGCGGTATTGCCGTCGGATGCGGTCACGCCGATGAGACTATCGGTCCACGGAGCCCCGGTACCCGGGCTCCGGGCCGAGAATCCCTACCGATCAGGAGAACAGGCCCGAGAAGTCGGCGCTGATCGAGCTGAAGGCATTCATCAGAACCTCGACCTCGAACCCGCCGGCCATGGTGACGAGCCCGGTAGTGGCCGCCAGCGGCATCCCGATCGCATTCAGCAGATCACCCGACATCAGTTCGTTGAAGAACAGGCTCGCGGAGTAGGCCGGCAGCGTGGAGATCAGCGAATTGATGATGTCGGCAGTCGGCAGCAACGTCGCGTACAAGGTCGCCGCGGCACCGCTGAGGGTGTTGACGACGTCCATCAGGCTCGGCAAGGAGAAGTCCGCGGGACCGCCGCCGTCCAGACCGAACAGGTCAGTCGCGCCACCGGACCCGATGTTCTGCAGGTCGGCGATGAAGTCGTTCCAACCCTGCTCGGCACCGTTGGCCAGGGCGGTGAGCACGTCCATCGGGTTGACGTCGGGGAACACGCCGAACGGCGTGGAGATGTCCGCCGGCCCCTGATCCCAGCCGTGCTCGATGTTGCCGTAACCGAGGTTGACCAACACCCGCAGCGCCGGCTGCAACAGGTCGGCAAACGCGTTGCCGAATGCGTTGCCGCGCAACAGCGCCAGCAGCGGCAGGTCCTCGGTGGGAATCATGAAGTACTGGTTGTGACCGGTGTAGTCGCCGGAGGTGTCCAGCTCGATAGCCGTCGCCAACTGGGCGTCGGTCAGTGACGGGTAGCCGCCGTGAATGAACATGATGCCCAAGAACGCATTGATGTCGGCCAGGAAGTTCAACGGGTACTTCGGGAAGTCGGCGAATCCGTCGTATTCCCGGATGTAGTTGACTGTCTCCCAAGGTGTCTCAGACGGGGCGCCCCCGCTGAATGTGACACCGAGGGCGGGCAGGCTCAGCGGAACCCCGGGAACGTCGAAGCGGGACAGCAGGCCGCCGTTGGGGTTGGACGGGCTGCCCAGCGACACGAAGGACAGCTGGTCGGCGGTGGGGCGCTCATCTTCGGGCAGGGCCATTAGCTGGTCCATCACCAGCGCATTGATGACACCACTCTGCGAATAGCCCAGCACGACAAGGTCATTGCCCTTGCCAATCTCGTTCATGATCGTCTGGTACAAGATGGTGGAGCCCTGATGCAACGACGTGTCCAGCGGCAGCGTCTTCACACCGGTGAGCGGGTAAAGGCCCTCGGGGGTGAACAGCGGGTTGGTAGCGTCCACCTGGAAGGTCGGCTGGCCCTCGAACTTCGGGGTCTCCGGCGAGATGAACCGATCGGTGAGGGCGGTCAGGTACTGCGGCGGCGGAATCGGCAGCCCGCTGCCGCCCATGATCCACGACTCGGTGTCCAGCAGGGTCGTCTGGGCGACCACCGTCTTGGCGGTTGCGGCCAGCCCGGGTGCGACCGCGGGAGCGACACCCAACGCGGCAATGGCGGCCAGGGTCAGAGGTACCGCGCCGATGGAACTCAGGTTGCGATGGGACAAAGTTGTCATGGCGGCCTCCCGGGTGACGTTATGCGGACGATTATCACCTCGCACCAGCGAAATGTCATCGATTTATAGTCATTCAATCATGTTGTTCTTAGTTTTCTGCGATGCGCCCCTATCCGCGCCGCAGCCGGCTGCCGCGCCATAGCCTGGGCCCATGACTGGAGCCGGCGTCGACTACGGCGGCTACCTGATCGAGCGCGAGATCGGGCGTGGCGGACACGCAGCCGTCTATCTGGCCCATCACCGTGACGACCCCGACACGCGCGTGGCGCTGAAGGTCCTCGACGAGTCGCACCGCTCCCCCGCCGAGCAGGGCCGGCTGGAGCGCGAGTTCGCATTCGCGAGCGCCCTCAAGCACCCCAACATCGTCGCGGTGTACCGGCACGGCCCGTTCTGGCTGGCGATGCAGTACGTCGACGGCGGCAAGGCGACCGGCCTACGCACGCTGCAGGACCGCCTGGCCGCGCTGACCCAGATCGCCGCCGCGCTCGACTACGCACATCGTCGCGGCATCGTGCACAGTGACGTCAAGCCCGCCAACGTCCTGATCCACGCCGACTTCGGCCGAGGCGGTGCGGTGCTGACCGATTTCGGAGCAGCCCACGCCGTCGTCGAAGACGTGTGGCACCGGGCCCGACATTCCGGAAACCCCGAAGTCTCGTTGCCCTACACCGCGCCCGAGATCCTGCAGGGCAAGGCCCCATCAGCAGCCACCGACGAATACGCTCTGGCCTGCACGGCGGTCGAACTGCTCACCGGAGCGCCACCATTCCCCGCTCAGTGCGCAGCCGATCTGGCCGATGCGCATCTGCGGCTGCTACCGCCGCCGCTGTCCGACACGCTCGGGCCGGCGGCGCGAGCCGCCGACGTGGTGGTGCAACGTGCGCTGGCGAAGTTTCCGGCGCGCCGCTACGAGTCCTGCGCCGACTTCGTCGAAGAGCTGTCCCGCGCGCTGATGTCGCACGCCTGGCCGCCCAAGCCTGTCGAGACCTGAAGCAGCCGCACGAAATCGTCGATCCCCAGTGTCTCGCCGCGACTCATCGGATCGATGCCCGCAGCCTCCAACAGCTCAGCAGACCGCGCACCCGATCCTGCCCAGTCGGTGAACGCGTTGCGAATAGTCTTGCGGCGCTGAGCAAACGCGACGTCGATCAGAGTGAAGACCTGTCGGCGAAATGCATCATCGACCGGCCATTCAGGGGCGTCGTACCGGTCGATACGCACCAGCCCGGAATTCACCCGCGGCACCGGCCAGAACACGCTGGGCGGCACCGTGCCGCAACGGCGCACCGCACCGAAGAACCGCGCCTTGGCGCTGGGCACCCCGTAGTCCTTGCCACCCGGCTCGGCGGCCAGTCGCTCGGCTACCTCCAACTGCACCATGACCGTCACGGTGCGGATGGAGTCGAACTCCGACAGCAGGTACAACAACGCCGGAACCGCCACGTTGTACGGCAGATTCGCCACCACCGCCGTCGGCGCGGTCGCCACTTCGTCGCGGCGCAGGGCCAAGACGTCCCGGCCGAGCACCTCCAACCGAGCCGCGTCAGCGGGCGCGTGCTCGGAGATGGTCTGCGGCAATCGGGCGGCCAGCACCGGATCCTTCTCGACGGCGATCACCGTCGGGCCGTGCTCGAGCAACGCCAGGGTCAGCGAGCCCAGTCCAGGTCCGACCTCGAGGACATGGTCGTCGGCGGTGATACCCGCGCCGTCGACAATCCGGCGCACCGTGTTCGCGTCGTGAACGAAGTTCTGCCCCAGTGATTTCCGGGGCCGCAGGTCGAGTTCGTTTGCCAGGGCCCTGATGTCACCGGCCCCGAGTAGCCCGATGGTCAGCGTCTCCCACTGCACACCGGCCAGGCGCCCCAGCCTTGGCGGGCCTGGGTGACCTCTGCGATCGCGATCTGCTCTTCGCGGGTAGCCATATCCGCGCGCGGCGCATACTTCAGACCGCCATTGGCCACCCAGGTGCCGTAGTCGAACTGCACGCCGCCGTAGAAGCCGTTGCCGGTATTGATCGCCCAGTTTCCGTGCGACTCACAGTTGGCGATGCGGTCCCAGGCAGCGCCGTATACCGACGGCGGTACCTCGGTACCGGGCTTGGCGCCGACCCGCAGCACCGAGTCGCGGGCCGGGTCCACCACCGCATTGGCGACCGGCAGGCGGCCGGTCTCGGCGCCGTTGACGGTGGCCACCGAGTAGGTCACGTCCTGGGTGCCGGGCGTGCCCGGGTCGTCAACGACCTGCCGACTGATGTTCATGGTCGGATCTTCGATGCGACGGGCGGGCGGGGGAAGCGGCACCCGCTCGGTGACCTGCTTGACCCGGATCCGCGTCACCTGGATCGCCATGCCCTCGGTGACCGGGGTCGATGCCGCCGGGATGACCTTGTCGGCCTGCTCCAGCGGGGCGCCGTCGGCGGCCAGCAGTTCGGCCACATTGGGCGCGGCCAGGTGCACGGTGCGCACCACGCCGCCGTCGTCGATCGTGACGGTCTTGGCGCTGACGACCGGCAGGGCCATGCCGGCCAGCGGGACGCGGCTGCCGCGCGACGCCGCGGCGGGGGCGGTGTCGGTCATCGACAGCTGGGCCAGCGCCTCGTCCACCGAGAGCGCCGTGGTCCACAGTTGCTGCGGCTCACGACCGTCCAAGGACACCTGCAGCGGCCGGCCGCGGCGGACCATGATCGTGTCGGAATCGCGCACCCGCGCGGTCCGGGCCGGGCTCACATCGTCGCGCTCACCGAGGTCGAAGCCGTTCTCGGCGACGACGTCAATCACCCGCGACCGCATCGTGGTGACGGTGATCGGGGTTCCGTCAACGTCCAGCGTCACGGTCTTGGCGCTGGCGACCGCGAAGCCGCCTGCGAAGGTCAGCACCAGCAGCAAAGCGCCGACCAGAAGCCGCAGCATCGGCGATGGCGCCTGATGCAGCCTGGTCAAAGCATTCAAGGCAAAAACCTCACGACGTTGAAGGCACGGAAATGGGGCCCTCGCGGTGCCCCAGGTTCGATAACGGAACGGTAACGAACCGACACGCCGTCGGCAACCAAATGTGATCTGCTCGACCTTCAGCCCAGCCCATACACCCGCCGCGCGTTGCGGTTCGTGACCTGCGCCAGCTCGGCTGCCGATCTGCCCAACAGCTCGGCCAGCGCTCTGACAGTGTATGGCAGACAGTAGGGCTCGTTGGGTGAACCGCGGTACGGATGTGGAGTCAAAAACGGCGCGTCGGTCTCCACCAGCAGCTGCGCATCCGGAATCAGTGCTGCCGCTTCCCGCAGGTCACGAGCATTTTTGAAGCTGACCGTGCCGGACAGGCTCAATATCCAGCCGGCGTCGATGCAGGTGTGAGCCATCGCGGGCCCCGACGAGAAACAGTGGAAGATCACCGTCTCCGGGGCGCCTTCGGCGCGCAGCACATCGAGCACGGCGGCGTCGGCGTCACGGTTGTGGATCATCAGCGGCTTGCCGGTGCGCTTGGCCAGGTCGATATGCCAGGCGAAGGCCTCGCGCTGGGTCTGCGGGTCCGCGCAGCCCTCCAGGCGCCCGGGCCAGTACAGGTCCATCCCGGTCTCCCCGACCGCCACCACCCGTGGATGAGCGGCCAGCACCTCGATCTCGGCGCGGGCCGCCTCGGTGAGCGAGTTGGCGCGAGTGGGGTGCAGCGCGACCGCCGCGTAGACCCGATCGTCGGCGTCGGCGGCCTCGGTCACCCAGCGAGCCGATTCCAGGTCGTCGGCGACGGTCACCGCCGCCTGCACCCCTACCGCGGCGGCGCGGTCCATGATCGCGCGCACCGAAGCAGCGTCGGAGCCGCCGCAGGCGTCGAGGTGGGTGTGCGCGTCGACCAGCGGACTCAGCTCCTGCGGTGCGGGCGGCGGAGTTTTGCCTGATCGTTTCGAGCTCACCCGCACACAATAGGGTGAACGGTGATGAAGCCTTTCTACGTCACCACCGCGATCACCTATCCCAACGGTGACCCGCACATCGGCCACGCCTACGAGTACATCGCCACCGACGCGATCGCCCGGTTCCACCGGCTCGACGGGTTCGACGTGCGGTATCTGACCGGCACCGACGAGCACGGGCTCAAGATGGCCGAGACCGCCGCCGCCGAGGGCATTCCGACCGCGGATCTGGCGCGGCGCAACTCCGATGTGTTCCAGCGGCTACAGGAGAAACTCAACATCTCCTTCGACCGGTTCATCCGCACCACCGACGCCGATCACCTGGAGGCCTCCAAGGTGATCTGGCAGCGCATGGTCGACGCCGGTGACATCTACCCCGGCGCCTATAGCGGCTGGTACTCGGTGCGCGACGAGCGGTTCTTCACCGAGGGCGAGACCCGGCTGGGCGACGACGGTTCGCGCGTCGCCGTCGAGACCGGGGCGCCGGTCACCTGGACCGAGGAGCAGACCTTCTTCTTCCGGCTCTCGGCCTATGCCGACCGGCTGCTGGCGCACTACGAGGCGAACCCGGACTTCATCGCCCCCGACGTGCGCCGCAACGAGGTGGTCAGCTTCGTCTCCGGCGGGCTGCGCGACCTGTCGATCTCGCGTACCTCGTTCGACTGGGGCGTGCCGGTACCCGGACACCCCGACCACGTGATGTACGTCTGGGTGGACGCCCTGACCAACTACCTGACCGGCGTCGGATTCCCCGACACCGACTCCGAATCCTTCCGCCGGTACTGGCCGGCCGATCTGCACATGATCGGCAAGGACATCATCCGATTCCACACCGTGTACTGGCCCGCGTTTCTGATGTCGGCCGGAATCGAGTTGCCGCGCCGGATTTTCGCGCACGGCTTCCTGCTCAACAGCGGCGAGAAGATGAGCAAGTCGGTGGGCAACGTCATCGACCCGGTCGAGTTCGTCGACAAGTACGGCGTCGACCAGGTGCGGTATTTCCTGTTGCGGGAGATCCCGTTCGGCCAGGACGGCAGCATCTCCGACGAGGCGATGATCGGCCGCATCAACGCCGATCTGGCCAACGAGCTGGGCAACCTGGCACAGCGCTCACTGTCGATGGTCGCCAAGAACCTCGACGGGGTGGTGCCCGCGCCGACCGCCCAGGCCGCCGACGGCGAGGAACTGCTGGCACTGGCCGACGCGCTGCTGGAGAAGATGCGGGCGGCGTTCGGCAACCAGGCCATGCACCAGGGCCTGGAGGCGATCTGGCAGATGCTGGGCGCAGGCAACCGGTACTTCTCGGCCAACGAGCCGTGGAAGCTGGCCAAGAGCGAGTCCGCGGCGGATCAGGCGCGCTTCGGCACGGTTCTGTACACCACGCTGGAGGTGGTGCGGATCGCGGCGCTGCTGGTGCAGCCGGTGATGCCGGACTCGGCGAGCAAGCTGCTGGACCTGCTGGGGCAGACCGATGATCAGCGGATGTTCACCGCGGTGCCGCAGCGCCTGGCGCCGGGGCTTTCGCTGCCGGCGCCCTCCGGGGTGTTTCCGCGGTATCAGCCCCAGTAGCGCGAGACGCTAGTCGCCGTGGCCGCGGCCGATGATTCGGACCATCTTGAGGTTGATGCGGACGAACCGCCAGCATTGCACCAGCAGGCTCTGCCGCAGCCGCAACGTCCGTCGGGTCGGCAGCGGGGCATCGGCGATGCGCTCGGCGGTCTGGCGGTTCGCCGCCGTGTTGGTCGCGTCCTCGTCCATGAGCGAGCCTTCCCTTCCAGTCATTCCGGAATCAGCCACCAGAACGGGCGTGCCTTGGCTTTGTAGATGAACAGGTAATGCAGCAGCAGTTTCATCCAGTGACCGGCCAAGCCTATTTCGCCGTACGTTCCTGTCAGATCGCGACCGGTCTGGGGGAAGCGCACCGGGTCGGGCACCACGGGATACATCGTCATCGCCGCTGCCGAGCCCTGCCGCAGACCGGTTCCGGCCGAGGCGACGCAGGCCGCACCCATGGTCGCCATCGACGCCCGGTGGGCGGGAGCCTCGGCGCCCCGGGTGATCCGGTCGCGGATGGTTCTGGCGATCGTCTTGGCCATGATTCCCGACGGCATCCCGGTACGCGGCGGACTAGGGGTGATGACTGTGCCGTTGTGGCTCGTGCGGGGCCGCGAGATCGGGTGCGGCGGCGCAAACGCGATGCCGGGCGCGAAGATGTTCGAGTAGGCCGGCGACTGGTAGGTATGCGGCCAGTCGTCGGCGGACCATTGGCCGTAAGGCTTGCCCGAGTAGTCCGCGTCGACCTTCATGAACCCCGACGGCGCGAACAGCGTCGCGGTGATGTCCGCGCCCGCCCGGTCGTAGGCGGTGAGATCGGCGCCCCGGAACGGCGGCAGCAACATGGCGAAGTCGAAGTCGAGTTGATTTTCGGTGCCGTCGAGTTGCTCGTAGCGCAGCCGCCCTTCCATCACCTCGTGCACGTGCGCCTGCGTGATGGCCCGCACGCCGCGCTCGCGGAACAACGACTCGGTCCACAGCCGGCTGGACTGCGTGAAGCCCTTGTCGACGAATTGCAGACCGTCGACGCCGAAGTCGCCGAGTTCGTACTCGTTGGTCAGGTAGACGATCTCGGCGAGGTCGCGCACGCCGGCGTCGCGCAGGGCGTGCTCCACGTTGAACGTGTACTCGAACGCCGCGCCTTCGCAGGTGCAGGTACCGTGCCCGACTCCGATCACAAGGCGTTGCGGCACACCGTCTTTCAGCTTGTCGATAACCCGGCCGAACGCCTGGCCGGCCTCGACGGCGTGACTTGCCGTACACACCGACCACGAGTGACCGTCCGGGCCGAGCCCGGGCGTCGCCGCGAAGTTCAGCTTCGGACCGGTCGCGTTGACCAGATAGTCGTAGGTGAGGGTGTCGGTTTCGCCGCGCCGTGCCGCGTCGGTGTAGGTGAAGTCCACCGAAGGCTGCGCTTGATCGGCGGTACCTTCGGGGTGGATGGTGGTCGCCCACGCTTGGCGGAATCCGATGTGTTTACGGTCGTAAATCGGTTTGAGCGGGATCAGGACCTTCGCCGCGTCCATCCGGCCCACCCCCACCCAGATGTTGGACGGGATCCAGTTCCAGTCCGGTTCGGGTGAGACCACGATGACTTCGTGCTGACGCGGCAGCATCCGACGTAGATGCAAGGCGGCGGTGTGTCCGGCAATACCAGCGCCGAGGATAACGGTTCGCGCCATCGATACTCCATCTCCGTTGTGGCGGACGTTCCGGGCTTGCGGGCTGCTTCTCGGCAGCCGTGAGCTCTGGCCGTGACGTTACCCCCAGGGGTATACAACTGGCTAGTGGGCGGCTGCCACCACATTGAGCCGGGGTGACGTGGGTCACGACGTGTCACACTTCGCAGCGCCGCGGTGTCTTGAGGGCATCACCCTTGACAAGACAGGAGCACCTCATGACCCGCATCCAGGTCGTCATCATCGGCGGCGGCTACGCCGGCACCCTGGCCGCCAACCGGCTGCGCCAGAACCCCGACGTCGACATCACCCTGGTCAACCCGCGCCCGGCATTCGTCGAGCGGATCCGGCTGCACCAGTACGTTGCCGGCACCGGGACGGCCACCATCGACTACCCCGAACTGCTCGGCGACGGAGTCCGGCTGTTGGTCGACTCCGCCACCCGGATCGATGCCGCGGATCGGCGCATCCACCTGGCATCGGGCACCGTCCTGCGCTACGACTTCCTCATCTACACGGTGGGCAGCACCGGGGCGATCACCCCGGCAGTTCCCGGTGCCGCCGAATTTGCCTACTCGATCAGCGAATTGGAGCATGCGACCCGGCTGCTGGCCCGGCTCACCGCGGTGGCACCGGATGCGCCGGTGACCGTGGTGGGCGGTGGACTGACCGGGATCGAGGCCGCCTCTGAACTGGCCGGGCAAGGCCGGCCAGTGACCCTGGTCTGCGGCGAGATGCTGGGGCCGTCATTGCACGCGGCGGGCCGGCGCTCGGTGGCCAAGGCGCTGCGCAAGCTGGGTGTCGACGTGCGGGAGGCCGCAGTCGTCGCCGAGGTGCGTGCCGACGCTCTAGTGCTGCGCGACGGCACCGTGCTGCCCAGCGCGGTGACGGTGTGGACGGCAGGCTTCGGCGTCCCGGATCTGGCGGCAGCCAGTGGACTGGCCACCGACGCGTTAGGCCGGCTGCTCACCGACGAAACCCTCACCAGCGTCGACAACCCGTGGATCATGGCGGCCGGGGACGCCGTCGCCCCGTCGGGCCAGCCGTTGCGAATGAGCTGCCAGGCAGCCCTGCCACTGGGCGCCCAGGCCGCCAACACCGTGTTGGCCCGCATCGCCGGCACCTCACCGGTGCCGCTGGATCAGTCCTTCGCCGCCCAGTGCATCAGCGTGGGGCGCGATGCGGCGACCGTGCAGTTGTCCCGCCGCGACGACACCCCGATCAAGGCGTTCGTCGGTGGCCGGCTGGGCGCCATGGTCAAGGAGTCGATCTGCAAATACACGGTGAAGTGGATTCGGGGCGAGGCCGCCAAGCCGGGCTCGTACCGTTGGATGAAGGGCGGCACCCGAGCGGCCCGTACCGCACAGCGGCAACCGGAACGGGGGGCTGCGGTGTGAGAAGCGAACAAACCCAGCGGTTCAGCGAGCCTCGACGAAGGAGAGGCGAAACTGGGACCGCTGAGCAAACCCAGCGGTTCACCGAACTGCGGCCGCTGCTGTTCACCATCGCCTACGAGATCCTGGGCTCGGCAACCGAATCCGACGATGTCTTGCAGGACAGCTACCTGCGCTGGGCAGAGGTCGACCTGGCCGAAGTCCGTGATACCAAGGCGTACCTGGCCAGCCTGGTCACCCGTCAGGCGCTCAATACCCTGCGGGCCGGCGCTCGACGCCGCGAGGAGTACGTCGGGCCGTGGCTGCCCGAGCCGCTGCTGCTCACCGAGCACGATCCCTCGGCCGATGTGGTGCTGGCCGAATCAGTCTCGATGGCCATGCTGGTGGTGCTGGAGACGCTGCGCCCCGAGGAGCGCGCGGTGTTCGTGCTGCGCGAAGTGTTCGGTTTCGACTACGACGAGATCGCGGCCGCGGTCGGCAAATCCGCGGCCGCGGCCCGTCAGGTCGCGCACCGGGCCCGCAGCCACGTTCAGGCCCGGCGCCCGCGCTACGCCCCGGTCGACCCGCAGGAGAGCGCGCGGGTCACCGCGGAGTTCATGACCGCGGCGGCGGGCGGCGACATCACCACGGTGCTGTCGATGCTGGCGCCGGACGTGGTGTGGACCGCCGACAGCGGCGGTAAGGCCAGCGCGGCCCGGCGGCCGATCGTCGGAGCCGACAAGGTCGCGCGCACGGTCATCGGGCTGCTGCGGCAGGGGGCGCAGCTGCCCGACGTCCGGGTGGACATGGGCGTCTGCAACTCCGCCCCCGCAGTGCTGCTCTTTCACGCCGAGCGTCTGGAGGGCGTGTTCACCTTCGAGATCGTCGACGGGCTGATCACGAACTTCTACGCGATGCGTAACCCGGACAAGCTGGCGGCGGTGGCCGCCGCCCGCGAGATCACCCGAGGCGCGGACGTCTGACAAGCTAGTGCCGTGCGGATCGAGCGGCTCGGCGACTTGGGAGCAGCCCCGGAGGTGCTGCGCGCGGTCGGCGATGCCACCGACCGGCATGGGCTGCCATCGCCGGCCGCACTGACCGGCGAATGGTTCGGCTCGCGAGCGGTGGTCGCGCCCAGCGTGGCCGTCGAGCCGGTGTGCCCCGGCGAGGTGTTCTGTGAACCCGGCGGACCGCCGCATGAACCCGCCGACCCGCAGCCCGGCGCGGTGGGTGGCGGCTGGATCGGATATCTGTCCTACCCCGATGGCGGTGCCGACGGCCTGGGGCCTCGCATTCCGGAGGCCGCCGGCGGCTGGACCGACTGCGTGCTGCGTCAGGACAACACCGACGGGCAGTGGTGGTTCGAAAGCCTGTCCGGCGCCGCCATGCCGAGCTGGTTGGCCGAGGCGCTGACGACTCCCGCCCCGGCCCGCGGCTTCCGCATCTACTGGGAGACCCCGGACCGCCAAGCACACCGCGCCGGGGTGCTGGCCTGCCTGGAGGCCATCCGGTCCGGTGAGGTGTATCAGGCTTGCGTGTGCACCCGCTTCACCGGAACGGTCACCGGCGCCCCGCTGGACTTCTTCGCCGACGCGGTGGCGCGCACCGGTCCGGCGCGTGCCGCCTATGTCGCAGGCGGCTGGGGCGCGGTGGCCTCGCTGTCGCCGGAGCTGTTCCTGCGCCGCCGCGGTCAGGTCGTGGACTCCAGCCCGATCAAGGGCACCCTGCCGCTGTATGCGCGCCCGTCGGCGCTGCGCGCTTCGACCAAGGACGTCGCGGAGAACATCATGATCGTGGACCTTGTCCGCAACGACCTGGGCCGAGTGGCGATCACCGGCACGGTCACCGTGCCCGAACTGCTGGCGGTGCGGCCCGCCCCGGGTGTGTGGCATTTGGTGTCGACGGTCTCGGCCCGGGTGCCCGAGCAGCTGTCCATGGCGGAGTTGCTGGAGGCGACGTTCCCGCCCGCGTCAGTGACCGGAACCCCCAAACACCGTGCTCGCCAGTTGCTTTCGGAGTGGGAGCTTTCGCGTCGCGGCGCCTACTGCGGCACGGCGGGAATGGCGTCGCCGGTGGCCGGCTGTGAACTCAACGTCGCGATCCGCACCGTGGAGTTCGACCCCGCCGGTGGCGCGGTGCTGGGGGTGGGCGGCGGTATCACCGCGGACTCCGACGTCGACGCCGAGTGGCAGGAGTGCCTGCACAAGGCCGCCCCGATCGTCACCGACGGTCAGTCCCAAGTAAGCAGCACGGCGTCGTAGGCCCTCAGACGGTTGCGCCGCGGCGCGGCATCAGCAGTGTCAGCACCAGCGCCACGATCACCAACGCCGGCACATCGCCAACCAGATGACCGCGTTCGGCCGGGTCGCCGATCGCCTGCACCGTCATGATCGCGGCGTGCACCACGCTGGAGACCACCGTGAACCAGATGAGGCTGCGGTGGGGCAACGGATCACGTGCGGCGAACAACAGGAAGGCCCCCAGCGTGGCGTACATGCCGAGGATCATCACCAGGTAGTGCGACGAATCCGTGCCGGCGTGGCCCCAGGCCCAGCCCGCAGGCCAGATCACGGTCAGCGGATAGATCCCGACGATGAAGGTCAGGCCGACGACGGTCAACGCAACCTTCAGCGGTGTCAGTTCGGTCGTGTCGTTCGACGTCATAGGCGTCCTCTTCAAGCTCGAGAAGCTACTTCGGCAAAGCCTAACGACGCCGGGGCGAATCCGATATCCCCTACTGCCGGGAACGCAGCACCGCGTCATAAAGCTCGCGTCGCGACACCGCGGCGGGCACGTCGGCGATCACCTGCGCGCAGGCGTCCTTGACTCGCATGCCCTCGCCCGCCAACCGGTTCACCTCGTCCACCAACGTCGCCAAGTCAGCGCGCGGGGTCGCGCCGGCCAACACCACGGTGATCTCCCCCAGCACGCCGTCGACGGCCCAGTCGGCCAGCTCGGCCAGCGTCCCGCGCAGCACCTCTTCGTGGGTCTTGGTCAGCTCGCGGCAGACCACCGCGCGACGGTCGCCGCCGAGTTCGTCGACCGCGTCACGCAGGCAGTCGGCCAGCCGCCGCGGCGACTCGAAGAACACACACGTGCGCCGCTCGTCGGCCAGCGAGGCCAGCCACGCCCGCCGCGCCGCCTGCTTGCGGGGCGCAAATCCCTCGAAGCAGAACCGCTCCGAGGCCAGCCCGGACAGCGCCAAGGCGGTCGTCACCGCCGACGGCCCTGGCAGGCAGCTCACCGCCAGCCCGGCCTCGGCACACGCAGACACCAGGCGGTAGCCCGGGTCGCTGATCAGCGGCATCCCGGCATCGCTGACCACCAGCACGGTGGCCCCGGCCTCGATCTCGGCAAGCAGCGTCGGCACCCGCGTCGCCTCGTTGGCGTCGAACAGACTGATCACCCGGCCGGCGATCTGCACATCGAGGGACTTGGCCAGCATCCGCACCCGTCGGGTGTCCTCGGCGGCCACGACATCAGCGGTGCTCAGCGCTTCGACCAGCCGCGACGACGCGTCACCGGGCTGGCCCAGCGGGGTGGCACCCAGCAGCAATCGACCATGAGTCATGCGCCGCTCCTCCTCATCGCTTCGCTCTGCATCGTCGTCGGCGCGCGGGCATGGCGCACAGCCTACGATCGTCGGAATGAGCGCTCCGACCGCTACCAGGCCCGCGGCCTCGCCGGAGCGCTCTGCTCCGGTGATCAGCCCTGGGCTGTTGGTGCCGGTCGCTGATTTCGGGCCGACCGACCGGGTCCGGGGCTGGGCCGTCACCGCCGCGGTGACGCTGTTGGCCGCGGTGACCCGTTTTTCGAACCTGTACACCCCGACCGACGCCGGCACCCCGATCTTCGACGAGAAGCACTACGCGCCGCAGGCCTGGCAGATGCTGCACAACCACGGCGTCGAGGACAACCCCGGCTACGGCCTGGTGGTGCACCCGCCGGTGGGCAAGCAGCTGATCGCGATCGGTGAGGCGCTGTTCGGCTACAACGGGCTGGGCTGGCGGTTCACCAGCGCGCTGCTCGGGGTGCTGGCGATTGCGCTGCTAGTGCGGATCGTGCGGCGGATGACCCGCTCGACGCTGGCCGGCGGGATCGCCGGCCTGCTGCTGGTGGGCGACGGGGTCAGTTTTGTCGCGGCGCGCACGGCGCTGTTGGACGGCTTCCTGACGTTTTTCGTGGTGGCCGCGTTCGGGGCACTGATCGTCGATCGCGACCAAGTGCGAATGCGCATGCACACCGTCTTGACCGACGGGCGCAGCGGCGCCACCCCCTGGGGCCCTCGACTGGGGGTGCGTTGGTGGCGCTTTGGCGCCGGGGTGCTCCTCGGATTGGCCTGCGCCACCAAGTGGTCCGGCCTGTATTTCGTGGTGTTCTTCGGGGCGATGTCACTGGCGTTCGACGTGGCCGCCCGCCGGCAGTACCGGGTACGCCGGCCGTGGTTGGGGACACTACGCCGCGACGTCGCGCCCACCGCGTACGCGATCATGCTCATCCCTCTCGGGGTGTATCTGGCGTCGTATGCGCCGTGGTTCGCCTCCGAGACCGGCGTGGACCGCCACGAGGTCGGCCAGTCGATCGGATTCGAGAGTCGGTTCCCGGTGCCCGATGCGCTGCGCTCGCTGTGGCACTACACCTATCAGGCGTATCACTTCCATGCCGGGCTGACGAACGCCGCCGGAAACCACCACCCGTGGGAGTCCAAGCCGTGGACGTGGCCGATGTCGCTGCGCCCGGTGCTCTACGCGATCGACCAGCACGACGTTCCCGGGTGCGGCGCGCAGTCCTGCGTCAAGGCGGTGATGCTGGTGGGCACGCCGGCGATGTGGTGGCTGGCCGTGCCGGTGCTGGGCTACGCGTTGTGGCGCAGCCTGGTGCGTCACGACTGGCGCTACGCCGCGGCGCTGGTGGGCTACTGCGCGGGCTGGCTGCCGTGGTTCGCCGACATCGGCCGGCAGATGTACTTCTTCTACGCGGTGCCGATGGCGCCGTTTTTGGCGATGCTGCTGGCCCTGATCTGCGTCGACATCATCAACGACGGCAGAACCCGTACCGAGGAGCGGTGGGCGCTCGGGTTGCTTGCGGTTTCGGGCTACGTGGCGCTGGTGCTGACCAACTTCGCCTGGCTGTATCCGATTCTGACCGGGGTGCCGATCTCGCCGGCCACCTGGAACATGGAGATCTGGCTGCCCAGCTGGTCCTAGCCGCGTCGTAACGGCCATCGTCGGCCATCGCCGCCCATGAGATTGCGCGTGAGATTGCGCGCAGGGCTGTTGGCGGAGCTTATCCACAGCCATGTGCGCAATCTCAACGCGCGGGCCCCTAGATGTCGGTGCCGCTCATCACCATCGACCCATGTTTGAGGTATTCAAGGGAACCGAGGCGCTCGCCAGCGGCCTCACTCGCGGCGCCTTGCGGTGGAACTACTCCGCGCTTTTTCCCGACGTCTACCTGCCAAAGGAAGCGCCACCGGCGTTGCGCGCCAATACCGTTGGCGCCTGGCTGTGGTCGGGGCGCAAGGGCGTGATCGCGGGCCGTGCCGCGGCGGCACTGCACGGCGCCCGGTGGATCGACGCGACTACGCCGATCGAGATGATCTGGCGCAACGGACGGTCGCCGACGGGAATCATCGTGCGCAACGAACGCATCGACGCCGACGAGCTGGTCGACATCGACGGGATGCTGGTGACCAGCCCGGCGCGTACGGCTCTGGACCTCGGCCGGCATCTACCCCGTGACCTGGCCGTGCGGCACCTCGATTCGTTGAGTCGTGCCACCGGTGTTCAGGCTCGAGACGCCCTGGCGCTGATCGAGCGTCATCGCAAGGCTCGCGGATTGCGTCGGGCGGTACTTGCACTCGACCTGATGGACCCCGGCGGCGAATCGCCCAGAGAGACCTGGCTGCGGCTTCTGCTCATCGATGCCGGGCTTCCGCGGCCCAGGACACAGATCCGGGTGAGCGACGGCTTCAACAACGCCTTCATCGACATGGGATACGACGAGCCGAAGATCGGCCTGGATTACGAGGGGAAACACCACAGCACGGATCGGGCGCAGTACGTCCACGGCATCGGGCGTGCCGAGCTGCTCTACAGCCAGGGGTGGATAGACCTGCAAGTGGTGGCCGAACATAGCCGGAGGTTCATCCTGCATCGGCTGTCGGAGGCATTCGCCCGCCGCGGCCAGCCGTTGAGATTGCGTACTGGGTCGTGAAATCCGGCCGCGAACAGCCGTAGACGCAATCTCGACGAATCGAACTGGTGTGCGATAAACTGCGTGGTGTGGCGATACCGGTACAGGAGTCGCTGTTCGACCTCAGCGAACGCCGACAGCTCGGTGAGGGCGCCTGGCTCGACGTTCGTCCGGGCTGGCTCTCGGAGGAAAGCAGCGAACTGGTCAGCGAGCTGCAGTCGGTCATTCCCTGGCGGGCCGAACGCCGCCGGATGTATGACCGGGTGCTCGACGTCCCCAGACTGGTGAGCTTCCACGACCTGGCGACCGGAGAGGCGCCGCACCCGGCGATCGCCAAGCTGCGCCGCCGGCTCAACGACATCTACGCCGGGGAACTCGGCGAGCCGTTCACCACGGTCGGGTTGTGCCTGTACCGCCACGGGGGCGACAGCGTGGCCTGGCACGGCGACACCATCGGCCGCGGCGCCAGCCAGGACACCATGGTCGCGATTGTCAGCGTCGGCGCCACCCGCACGCTGGCTCTGCGCCCGCGCGGGGGCGGCGCGGGCCTGCGGTTGGCACAACACCACGGCGACCTGGTGGTCATGGGCGGCTCGTGTCAGCGGACGTGGGAGCACTCGATTCCCAAGACGGCGACGCCCACCGGCCCGCGGATCAGCATTCAGTTCCGCCCGCGTGGCGTGCGCTAGCCGAACGCGCTAGTTCCGGATCGCGTCGACCGCGGCCACCAACAGCTCGCGGGCCCGGGCGGTGTCGACTGGGGCGATGGGCTTGCCCGGCTGCACCAGGGGGTTGGCGGTGACCAGCACCTGGTAGGGCCCGAAGTAGGCCGAGTAGTTGTACAACTCACCGACGCGGGACTTGCCACCGGCGACGGCCTCGATCACTCGGTGCACGCCCAGGGTCTTGACCCCGTCGATGTGCGGCACGTCGACGGTTTCGATCAGTCCGCGCATCTGGCCACCGGAGAAGCCGATCCGCCGGCAGGTGCGGCCCGGCTCATTGACCGGAACCGGTTCGGAGGTCTCCAGGGCGATGGTGATGAACCGGTTGCCCTGGCCTTCGGCGGCGACGGCGGCCATGTTGCCTTGCACGCCCTGCGGCAGCTGCTGGCTGATGGCGAACTTCGAGCAGTCGGCCGGATCGAAGGTCAGGCCCGGCGGCAGCGCGGTGCCCGCCAGCAGTTTCGGGTCGATCCCGGTGCGTGAGATGCCCTTGACCTCATATTCCGGGCCGAAGGACGACTTGAGGTCGACCACCTTGTTGATGTCGGCGGACACCTCAGCCGGACTCGAGCTGCAGGCGGCAAGCAGGCAGACACAGCCGAGGGCCAATACCGCGCGAAGGGTCAACATCGCAGCCAATTTACCCAACGCGACCTGGGCCGTTGGCAGCGGTTACCCCACGGCTTGGATCGCTTGGCGGCCAACCTCTTTGATCTGATCGGCGGTCGCCCGGTCGAACGGCAGCTGGTCCTCGCCGGGCACGTCGAGCACCGTGGTGACGACGCCCGGGTCGTCGCGCTCCCAGTAGGCGCCCAGATGGTCGAGGATGGCGCGCATGGGCGCGTTCTCCGAGAGCACCCGCGCAGTGAACTTCTCGATGCCCTCGAGCCGGGCGATCACCGCCACCGCCCCCATCAGATAGGTACCGATGCCGCGGCCCTGGTAGCTGTCGCCGACGATGAACGCGATCTCGGCGAAGGTCGGGTTCTCGGGATCCCGGACGAATCGTCCGTCGGCGACGAACGAGCCGTCAAGCTCGGTGATCACCCACACGAAGTGGTCGACGTAGTCGACCTCGAACAGATAGTGCATCAGCGCCGGACTCGGGGTCCGAGTGGTCTGGAACCGCCGGTAGAGCGTCTCGCCGGAGAATTCGACATGGCCCGTCACGGTTCGCGCGCTGTCGCCGGGCAGCACCGGCCGCAGTAGCAGTTCGGTGCCGTCGCGGGCCTGGATCGGCACGGCGGTGAGGTAGGCGGCCAGGCGCTGGCGCGCGATGCGCACCAGCCGCCCCATGACCTCGGGGATCTGCACCATCTCGTGGAAGGCCTGCTCGTCACCGATCCAGCCGGTCAACGGCGTCGAGGTAGTGACGGTTGCGGTTCGCAGACCCTTGCGCAGCAATGCGATCTCACCGACGACCATGCCGGCCGTCACCTCGTTGACTACCACGGCGCCGTCGTCGCCGATATGCTTGACCTGGGCTGATCCCGATGAGATCAGGAGGAATGACAGCGCCTGCTCGCCTTGCCGCATCAGTTCGGTACCGGCGGGGGCCTGCAGGGGGCGCAAACCGGCGGCCAGCGGCGCCAGATCAGCCGCGGAACACCCGGCGAAGATCTCCATCTCCGCGAGGTTAGCGGCGGGTAATGCTCCATCGGGTGCTGCGGTCATCGGGTCCCACCGCGACATCACCATTGAAGTGCTCCGCCCCTAGTCCGCCAATCTAGGTTAACCGGTGCCCCGCGAATGTTAATGATTTAACAACGATGTAACGGCCAGGATTCGGCGTTAGCGATTCCGGCCGCTAGCCTGTGGCCGCTGACTGCGACACGCGAGGAAGAGATCATCCAATATGACCGAACTGAATCCGAAGCTGCACGACATCTACGACGAGGTGCTCCGGCGCAACCCCGGTGAGGCCGAATTCCATCAGGCCGTTTTCGAGGTGCTCAGCAGCCTCGGCCCGGTGGTGACCAAGCACCCCGAGTACGTGGACCGCGCCGTCATCCGGCGGATGTGCGAGCCCGAGCGCCAGATCATCTTCCGGGTGCCGTGGCTCGACGACAACGGCGACGTGCAGATCAACCGGGGTTTCCGGGTGGAGTTCAACTCGGCCCTGGGCCCCTACAAGGGTGGCCTGCGTTTCCACCCCTCGGTGTACCTGGGAATCATCAAGTTCCTCGGTTTCGAGCAGATCTTCAAGAACTCCCTGACCGGCCTGCCCATCGGCGGCGGCAAGGGCGGGTCGGACTTCGACCCCAAGGGCCGCTCCGACAACGAGATCATGCGGTTCTGCCAGTCGTTCATGACCGAGCTCTACCGCCACCTGGGCGAGTACACCGACGTCCCGGCCGGTGACATCGGCGTGGGCGGCCGTGAGATCGGCTACCTGTTCGGCCAGTACAAGCGGATCACCAACCGCTACGAGTCGGGCGTGCTGACCGGCAAGGGCCTTAGCTGGGGCGGGTCGCAGGTCCGTACCGAAGCGACCGGTTATGGCGCGGTGTTCTTCGCCGACGAGATCCTCAAGACCTCCAAGGACTCCTTCGAGGGCAAGCGCGCCGTGGTGTCCGGTTCGGGCAACGTGGCGATCTACGCCATCGAGAAGATCCACCAACTCGGCGGCACCGTGGTGGCCGCTTCGGACTCCAGTGGCTACATCGTCGATGAGAAGGGCATCGACCTGGAGCTGCTCAAGGAGATCAAAGAGGTCAAGCGCGACCGGATCGAGGCCTACGCCAAGGCCCGCGGCGGGGCGACGCAGTTCGTCAGCGACGGCTCCATCTGGGACGTGGCCTGCCAGATCGCGGTGCCTTCGGCCACCCAGAACGAGCTCGACGGCAACCACGCCGCCACGCTGGCCCGCAACGGCTGCAAGATCGTCGCCGAGGGTGCCAACATGCCGTGCACCCCGGAGGCCGTCAAGCTGTTCGGTGAGGCCGGTGTGACCGTTGCTCCGGGCAAGGCGGCCAACGCCGGTGGTGTGGCCACCAGCGCGCTCGAGATGCAGCAGAACGCCTCGCGGGATTCGTGGAGCTTCGAGTACACCGAGCAGCGCCTGGCGGCGATCATGCAGAGCATCCACCACCGCTGCCTGGTGACCGCCGACGAGTACGGCGCGCCCGGCAACTACGTGCTGGGCGCCAACATCGCCGGCTTCATCCAGGTCGCCGACGCGATGACGGCACTGGGCCTCATTTAGTTCCTGTTGGCTCTGCGTCCATGGCGGGGTGCACTCGCACTTCTGCGCCATGGACGCAGAGTCAACGTGATTAGACGTAGCATCGCCGGTATGAATCGGATTCTGGGTGCAGCCGTGTTCGCCGGGAGCGCCGCCATCGCCTTGCTCGGCAGCACACCGGCGTACGCCGACGACGCCAGCTATCTCGCGGCACTCGACGCCAACGGCGTCTTCAAGTCCGGTCCGCCCAATGCCCGCCTGTCGGCCGGACACCGGTTCTGCAACCAACTGCGCGCCGGTTCCACTCCCGACCAGGTCGTCGACGACTACGTGCGTCGGCCGTCATTCGGTGGACCGTCCATGGTCGACGATCTGACCGTCGACCTGCGCCCGGTGATCGATATCGCGCAGCACGAACTGTGCCCTGACACCCTGCACTGAATCGCCGGCCTAGACGGCCTTGCGTTCGGCGGCGGCGACGAGCTTGCGCGTCAGCGCCCCGAGCACCACTCGCAGCACCAGCCAGTAGGCCATACCCACGGCGCGCCAACGCGTCTCGTACCGGCCGCGCCATGTCACCTCGGTGCCGCCGCTGCCCTCGACGAACGTCACCTGCGCCTGATAATCGCGGATCGGACCATCGACGAGCATGGTGTAGCCGTGCCGGCCGGGCGGCTCGTGGATGGTCACCATCTCGCGGGTCGGCCGTTTGCGCCTTCCGACGGCGCGGATTGCGCCCACGCCGCTATCGCCGGCCGGGCTCAGCGCCTCCCAGGTCGAGTACGGGATCAACGGCGCGGCCCACTGCGACCAGCGGGCGCCGTCGGAGACGAGATCGAACAGGGCCTGCGGCGCAGCCGTCGTCCGGCTCGAGATGACGCATTCGTAGCGGTGCACCATGGCCGACACAATAACAGAACGTTGTTCTATTATGTGGTGGTGACAGCATCCCCACCCCTGCCGTTCGCCCGCGCCCGCAACGAGGCGCAGCGCCAAGACCGGTTGACACAGCTCACCGCCGCCAGCCGCGAGCTGCTGACCCACACCCGGGCCACCGCACTGACGCTCGGCGATGTCGCCGTGGCGGCCGGACTGGCGAAGTCGGGCATCCTGCGCTACGCCGGGTCGCGGGAGGCGCTGCTGCTGCGGGTGATGCATGAGGAGCACCTAGCCTGGATCGAGGCGCTGGCCGGCGAACTGCCGCATACCGCCCCGGCGACGGCACTGGCTCGCAGCCTTGCCGCTCGCCCTGTGCTGTGCGACCTCATCGCAGCCTCGCCCACGCTGATCGCCAAGCTCAGCCCCGACGAGAGGCGCGTCCTGGCGGACCAGGCCAACGACGCACAGCGACGCCTCGGTGCGGCGCTGCGTCCCTCGCTGCCGCTCTCCGATGACCAGCTCAGCTCCCTGACCGCGGCGGTGCACGCCTTCACCGGCACTGCGTGGGCCTGGACGAACCCGGATTCGCCCCAGCCGATAGTCACCGACTTCGAGTCGACCGTCCTACGGCTGCTGGCGATCTTCATCGCCGGGCTGGAGTCGACGGGCTGACCGGTCAAGTATCTCGTCGACCAGCGGGATATCGACGTCGCCGTCGGAGACCACCGCCGGCGCCCACAGTCCGGCGTCCAGGCCGTACTTCTCGGTGAGAAACCGCAGCCGATAGGCCTGCTGGGCGCGTTCGAATGTCTGCTGCGCGATACGGGCGTTGAGCCCGCCGTTGACCACCGCTCCCAAGATCGGAACCGCCTGCGCCAGCTTGCGTTTGGCCAGCCGGAACCCCAGCGCCATGGAGACCTGGCTGATCACGTTGTCGGCCTGCTGGGGCTGCAGTTGGTGCCACGACTCCTGCTGGGTCAAGCGCGACAGCGACGCCAAGGCTGCCGCCTTCTCCGCGGAATTGCCGGCGGTGGAATAGGCGATCACGCCCGAGGCGAACGCCTGCTCGTCGGGCTCGCGAACGTCGTAACCGTAATGCGCCGCAACCAATGCCACGATCCGGCCCATGCCCACCAGCACCGCGGTCACGTCCGCCACTACGGCCGAGGCGGCGACGGTCATGGTCGTGCCGCCGGTGACCGCGCTGGTCACCGCCGAACCCGTCACCGCCAGCGAAGACGCCGCACCTTCGGCAATGGCCAGGGCGACGTAACGCTCCTTGCGGCGCGGTACCGAGCGGTCGCAGTGTTTCAGGTCGAGGCTCTTGACCTCGCCGTAGGAGCGCACCGTGAGGCCCTCATCGGCGAACATCGCAAAGACGTTGGACGGCTTGACCGAATTGAGCCCGCGCTCGACCAGCACGGTGTGCAGGGCTTCCAAGGCCTTGGTGGTGAGCTGGTCCACCTTGCCGATTGCCGCGGTGGCGCCGGGGACCTGCTCGACCCCGGAGCGGACTTGGGAGACCACGTCTTTGGCGCGATCGGCGATGCCCTGGCTCAGGCCTTCGAACCATCCGGGCGGTTCGGCGCCGGTGGCCGCCGCCAGCAGCGCGTCCCATTGCTTGCGCTCGTAGGAGGACATGACCGGCCGACCAGACTGAGCCACTTAGAAATCCTACCGCTCACTACCGGTCGAGGAGTGGGCGAAGATCAAGGCCCATCGGCGAATCAAGCGGAATCTCGCCGGCCGCCACGACGGCCTGGGTCAGCGGCTGCAGCGCACGGATCAGGTCGCGTCGCTCGGTATCGGTCAGCGCCTCATACGCCTGGGCGGCGAGCCGGTCGGTTTGTTCTTCGATCTGCGCCTTGAGCCGGACACCGTCCGGGGTGAGCCCCTCTGCTCCGGCAAGACCCTTGTCGCGCAGTGCCGTCGTCAGCCGGTTCCACTCGTCATCGGTGAAGTCGCGGGCGACGGTGTAGGTGTGGCGCGGAGTCCCCGAAGCCAGGGCGTGGAATACATGGGATTCGCGGCCCTCGATACCAGCAGCCAGCAGTGCCGCGATATGGCCGTCACCGCGATGCTCACGCAGCACTGTGGCCGCGTGCCACAACTGTGCCAACGGCTGATCAGGCAGCGGCAGTGCATGATTGGCGGCACCCAGCACACGGCCTGCGATCGGCACCGCAGACGCTGCCCGTGCGGCGAGTGCGGCCGCGCGGGCCACCTCCGGGCCGTCCGCCAGAGCCGCGAGGTGGCGCCGCAAGGCGGCGACGGCGCCCGCTTGGCGTGCCTGGAGGGCAGCGTCGGGTGGCGCGAACCGCCAGGCAGCGGGCAGCGCCTTGGAGACGCGTTCGAAGGAGAAGTTGTAGAACACCGCGTGCACGACTTCAGCGCCGACCGCACCCAGGGGAGCGGCACGGCCCGCGAAGTAGCCCATCCAGAAGCCGCGATAGCCGGCGGCATCGAGCGCGGCCAGGGGTTCTGGCGAGAAGTAGACAACCGCGTGCAGGGGCTCCAGCAGCCGCCAGGCCTCCCGAGCGCTAGACACGATCGCCGCCGGAGTGGGCGTCACGAACTGACATGAGCATGGTCTTACCACTTCCTTGCTATCGCCGCTCGGCCGCCGACTCCCTTCGAAATGACGTGTACGGAAAGTGACGGTACGGTGAACAACAGGTGAACTACTGTTTGCCTGACCCGTCAGAGCGTGTGTTGTTGTAAGCCGAAATCTAAGGATTGCGCCCCCATGTCCGCTCATCTGATCAACAGTTCGATCATCGCCATCGTTACCTTCGGCGCGGTTGCCTTCACGGGGGCCTACAGCCCACCTGTCGCCCGCGCCGATGTCCCCGCCAACTGCGATTCCCGCCCCTGGGGCTTTCTGGGCAGAGAGACGCGCGTCATCTGCGATTCGCCGATCCGGCCAGACGGCTACTGGACACGCGACCGGATCATCGGGATTCCCGCCCACTACGAAAACGCGACCAGCCACTGTTCTAACAGCAGGTACTACAGCAACTGCACGTACTACCCCGGCGGCTGGGTCTCCACCCGCATATCGAGCCAGGAGACCTACCAGGTCCGCGCCGACAACGTTCTCCCCGACGAGCCGGGGCACATGCCTGACCCGGCGCCGCTGCCCCCTCCGCCCGAGAATTCCGTGCCGCAGTTGACTCCGGGACGCGACTGAGCAACCTCATCACTGGTACCGGCGCCGCAGGGTTGAGGGTTGAGATATGCGACTTTGCGCAGATGCGCCTGGAGGAACCGGAAAGTGAACTAGCGTCCGGTCGGTGGGCATCGACATCGATGAGTCTGGCAACCCCCGAGTCACGAGGATTCCAAGCTCAAATGGCTTCGGGCCGTCCCCAAGCCGCCGAAGAGTTCTTCTGATCATCTCGATCTGTGCGATCGTCTGTGTTGGCATCCTCGTTACCATTGTCCTCGTAACAAGCCGGGATACCTCGGCCAAGGAGTCCACGCTCACATCAAGCTATCCCAGCTCATCGCAATCCCCGCAAAAGAAGCTCAGCAACCTGCCCGTCAAGGGCCGGGCCCCGAAAACCAATTACGACCGCGCACTCTTCGGAGCTCCCTGGTCCGACGATGTCACCGTGGAGGGCGGCCACAACGGTTGCGACACCCGCAACGACATCCTGCGACGCGACCTCAGCGGCGCAGGCTTTCAACCCGGCAATTCCTGCATCGTTCTCTCCGGCGTCCTAAACGACCCCTACACCGGCGAAGCCATCCCCTACCAGCGCGAGCCTGAATCCCTGAGTCCCATCCAGATCGACCACATCGTGCCGCTTTTGGATGCCTGGCAGAAGGGCGCCCAAGGCTGGGACGAGTTGACCCGCCGGAACTTCGCCAACGACCCCATCAACCTGCAAGCCACCACAGCGGCGGTGAATCAGGAAAAGGGTTCCGGCGACGCCGCCACCTGGCTACCGGACAACAAGTCCTACCGCTGTACCTATGCGGCACGCATCGTTGATGTGAAAACCAGATACGGACTATGGATCACCGCCGACGAGCACGAGACCTTGGCGTTCCTCCTCAACGACTGCAAAGCCGACGTGCCCGCCAGCGCGCTACCACCCGTGCTGACGAGCCGCAGTGCCACGCCTTCACATTCAGCTCCGCCAGCTCAGCGGCCGAGCCCACCTCCGCCACGTGCACCCCGCCCGTCCCCAGCTCCGAGCTGCTATCGAAATGTCGACGGCGACTGCATCTCTCGGCCAGGGGATTCACCGGCCGGAGCCAACGCACTCTGTCGAGACGGCACCTATTCCTTCTCGAGCCATCGTCCGGGCTCCTGCGCGCGCCACGGCGGTGTCGCCGAATGGCTGTACTAGCACCGTAGCTTCCCGATGACCGATCCCCGAGCCAACAGCGATGTCAGTCGCGGACAGAGGGATGGCCGGCCCCAACCATCGAGCGATGAACCGGCGTAATGCGAGCCCCGTGCGCGGTGCCTGTCCAGGATCAGTCAGCAGGGACTGCACCGTCATCTCGGCGATTTCACGCAGAGCCGCGGAGTCGAAGCCGTGAAGCTTCCAATCGACATCGAAGCGGTGAAAAACAGACAGGCAGAATGTGATTGCCGTGTCGGAGGTCAGCGAGACGATGGCTTCGCCGTCATCGCGCCGGGCCAGTAATCCGTCCAGCTGTGGATCACCGGAGAGGTTCTCAACTCCGAACGAGACGCTTTTGCCCACAGCAGCGACCGGGACGTTGAGGCCATTGACGTGGTCTGCAATTGGGTCGATGAATCCGTTGACCGCACGCATTGCATTGGCGATCGCCAGCGCGTCGGAATTGGGAAAATAGCGGTCCAACGCGAACTCTCGCTGTTCGTCGACGGTTCAGCCAATCCCGGGACTGCCGCCGTACCGGATCAGCTGCAGAACTGTAACGGCCGGCAAACAGTTCTGTTGTGCTGTCCAAAATCGGTGATATGCACTTGACCACCCGTGCTACTAATGCAGCGTGACCGACCTGCACCGACCGTCACCGCAGCTGCCAGATTGCAGCGCTGCCGGCACGGAGCGGGGTTCGCATCGGCGTCCGAATCGGGCAGGTGCCCACCGGATCGGAAACGAGGCGGGCCGCCGTCCCCGTCGGTATTACCCGATCGCCGAAATCCTGCATATGCCGGATCTGCCCCCGCCGCGCAAAGCCGTACCGGCTTCCGGCTGGCGCCGACTCGTTTATGCCGCCTCGTTCCACGGCATCAATGCCGGGGAATCACCGCTTGAACAGCATGTTCACGCACTCCGCGATCAGATCGGTCAGCGGATGCACAAAAACTTGGTGATCGGCGTGGTCTCCGGTAAAGGCGGCGTCGGCAAGACCACGATGACCACCTGTATCGGCGGCATATTTCGGGAATGTCGATCAGACAACGTCGTGGCGATCGACGCCACACCGGGCTTCGGGACGTTGGCCGACCGGATCGACACGCGCTCACCTGACGGCTACACCGAGATCATCACCAAGATCGACGTTCGGGGCTACACCGATATCCGAGAACATCTGGGCCACAACAACATCGGTTTGGATGTGCTGTCGGGCAATCGAACGTCCGACCAGCCGCGTCCGCTTTTGCCGTCGATGCTGAACGAAGCGGTGGCCCGTCTTCGCCGCACTCACCAGGTCGTCCTGATCGACACGTCGGACAATCTGGAGCATCCGGTGATGAAGGCGGTATTCAATTCCTGCGACGCACTGATCTTTGTGTCTGGACTTACCGGCGATACCGCACTGCCGGTCGCCCGTTCCATCGATCTGCTGCGCGCAATGGACTACGACGACCTGTTGGCGCGTTCGATGGTCATCCTCAACAACAGCCGGAACCATGCCACTCCGAATGCGCGACGCTACCTTACCGATCTGTTCACCGAGGCCGAGATCCATGCCGCATACGTGCCGTACGATTCGCACCTTGCCCAAGGCGGCATTATCGACACGCAGAACGAGCTGCGCCCCCAGAGCCGGCTACAACTGTTCGAAATCGCGGCGATGCTGGCGGATGAACATGTACGCAAAACCGATCGAGTGGACTGACCGCAGCAGCCTGATCTTCACAAACACTGTGGAGCTAAGGGGAATCGAACCCCTGACCTTCTCGATGCGAACGAGACGCGCTACCAACTGCGCTATAGCCCCTGACCGCTAGGAGATTACCAGCCCCTAGCCCGTGCCCTGAAACCGAGACCTATTGACCGGACGCACGCGCCAGGTCGCCGCGCCATCCGTACCGGTCGGCACTGGATGTGTACTCCAGGTGCTCAAACACGGGGTCCTCGTCGTCGATCTCCAGCACTGCAACCCCCGGGCGGCGCAGCCGTGACGGCACCACCTCGAACGCGTCGGTGTGGACACTCTCGCGCTGCACACGCGGACGCTCGGCGCGCCGTGTGCGGCGCGCCCGCACCTGCTGCTCGATACGGGTCTGTCGGCGTAGGTAGGCCAGATAGAGCACCGTCGCACCTGCGGCGCCACCACAGATCCACCACGCGGTGGGTGCCACGGTGAAGGCAGTGAGCGCCGAGAGCCCCAGGACGACCGCGAGCGACATCAACACCCGCTTGCGGAACTCGTACTTGCGCGCGCTGACGGCCGCGGCGGTGTCGATACGGGGCCGACGACCGCGGGCCGACAGACCCGCTGCGCCCGCCCGCGTGGACTCCGCCGCAGGTTCCAGCCCGGAGCTGTCCTCGACGTATTCGTACTCGTAGCCATCGGCTTCGGCTTCGCCCTCGGCAGCAGGCTCCGCGTCGACCTCTTCTTCGGCCGCAGCTTCCGCCTTGGCCGCCAGAGCCTCGGCTGCCATGGCGGCCTCCTCCGCAGCGCGCGCTTCCGCCTCAGCGGCGGCCCGAGCTTCGGCTTGGGCGCGCGCCTCGGCCGCAACCTCGGCGGCCAGACCCGCGTCCGACAGTGGCAGCTCGTCGGAGTCGTCGGCGACGACGTCGACGTCCAAGTAGTCGAGTTGAGCCTGCTCGCCGACCTGCGGCTCCGACGCGGCGACGAACACCGCGGCCGCGGCGACGAACACCCGCGAGCCACCCTCGGCGGGTTCGCCCTCGACCTCGTCGACGTCATTGATGTCGTCGGCCTCATCGATGTCGTCGGCGGTGTGTTGCCAGTCGGGATCGCTGCGGTGGCCGGTGGCCGGGCCGCCGCGCTTGAGCAGCCGGGCGCTGGACCCACTGGTCAATACCCGGGTCGCCAAGGCCACGTCACTGGTACGACGGACCGCGTCACGCTTGCTGACCAGCATCGGCACCAGTACGAACAGCCAGAGAACGACCAGTGAGATCCAGAGCAATGATTGCGGGATGCTGGGCATGGTTGGCCTGCTCCTTTCCGAGCCAAGGCTAGGTGTGAGAGCCACACGACCTCGGACGACGCGCCGAACCAATTACACAGTTGTAATTTACTCGCTGACCTCGCCAGTCACAACTACCACACGGGTAACATCTCGTCCGAATATCATCAGGCCCGGGCGGCCCGGCCGGACTGAATCAGCGCCGAGGTCACCGACCCGGCGACCTCCTCCATCGTCATCGCCACCAGCAGGTGGTCGCGCCACGCCCCATCGACGTCGAGGTAGCGCTGCAGCAGCCCTTCCTGACGGAAGCCGACCTTGGCCAACACCGCCCGGCTGGCCGCGTTCTCCGGCCGGACGGTGGCCTCCACCCGATGCAGCCGTACCGGCCCGAAGCAGTGGTCGAGCCCGAGTGCCACCGCCCCGGTTGCCACTCCCCCGCCGGCCACCGCGCTAGACACCCAGTACCCGATCCAGGCCGAGCGCAGCGCCCCGTGGGCGATATTGCCCACGGTCAGCTGGCCGCAGAATCGGCCGTCGAGCTCGATCACGTACGGCAGCATCCGCCCATAGCGGGCCTCGGTGCGCAGACTCGAACACAGCGGCGGCCAGGAGGCGCTGCCGTGCCGGGTCACCCAGTCCACCTCCACACTGGGTTCCCACTGCTCCAGGTAGGCGCGGTCGGCCAGCCGAATCCGGCTCCACGCCACGCCATCACGCATCCGCACCGGCCGGAGCCGGATCACGCCCGCCGGCACCCGCAGGGGCCCGAGCACACTCGGCCAGCCGGGGTGCTCAACGGCCTTGAACGGCCACAGATTGACCAACATGGACTCGGGCTCAGCCCCGCTGAGCCAGGAAGGCGACGTCCACCAACTCGCCGGCGGCGATCTGCTCGACCTCCTCGGGAACCACCACCAGACAGTTCGCCTCGGCCAACGTGGCCAACAGATGCGACGCCGTGCCGCCAGTGGCCCCGAGCACCTGCACCAGGTACTCGCCGGTGTCCTCGTCACGCATCAGCTGGCCACGCAAGAACCCCTTGCGGCCGGGCATCGAAGCGATCGGCCCGAGGGTGCGGGCCTGCACCATCCGGCGCATCGGCTCACGCTTGCCCAGCGACAGCCGGATCAGCGGGCGGATCATCACCTCGAACACCACCAGCGCGCTCACCGGGTTGGTAGGCAACAGGAACGTCGGCACTCCTTCGGGACCAAGCTGGCCGAAGCCCTGCACCGAACCGGGGTGCATCGCGATCCGGGCGACCTCCATGTCACCGAGATCGGCCAGCACCGCGCGTACCTCATCGGCCGCAGCACCCCCGACCCCGCCAGCGATCACCACCACCTCGGCGCGGTTGAGCTGTCCCTCAACCGTCTCGCGCAGCTTCTTGGGGTCATTGCTGACGATGCCTACCCGATTGACCTCCGCACCCGCATCCCGACCGGCCGCGGCCAGCGCGTAGGAGTCGACGTCATAGACCTGCCCGTTGCCGGGTGTGCGGTTCACATCCACCAATTCGCCGCCGACCGCCATGACCGACAGGCGGGGGCGCGGGTGGACCAGCACCCGGTCGCGGCCCACGGCGGCCAGCAGCCCCACCTGGGCCGCCCCGACCACCGTTCCCGCGCGCACCGCGACATCGCCGGGCTGCACGTCGTCGCCGACCCGACGCACGTAGTCGCCCGGGCGTACGCCCCGCAGCACCCGCACGCGGGAGGTCCCGCCGTCGGTCCAACGCAGCGGAAGCACCGCGTCGGCGAGGGTTGGCATCGGCGCCCCGGTCTGAATCCGGGTGGCCAGCTTGGGTTGCAGCCGGGTGGGAGTACGGGCGCCGGCTTCGATGACGCCCAGTACCGGCAAAGTGACCACGGTGCTGGAGGCATCATCGCGCCCGGCCCCATCGGAGCTGTCGCCGATCGCGTCGGCGCCCAGGACATCGACGCTGCGCACCGCGTAACCGTCGATGGCGGCCTGGTCGAATGCGGGCATCGGCCGCTCGGCGACCACTTCTTCAGCGCACATCAAGCCCTGAGCCTCGGCGATCGCCACCCGGACCGGGCGGGGCGCCACGGCGGCAGCCGAAACCCGGGCCTGCTGCTCCTCAACCGAACGCACGGTGTGCCTTTCTCCGTTGCAGCCTCGGTCCGATCTCCGCTGACGTCAGCTCAGTTCTCCGCCAAGCCCAGCCGCGCCACCAGCCACCGGCGCAGATCCGGACCGTAGTCGTCGCGGTCCAAGGCAAAGTCAACCGCAGCTTTGAGGTAGCCGCCCGGATTTCCCAGGTCGTGTCGCGACCCCCGGTGCACGACGACGTGTACGGGATGGCCTTCGGCGATCATCAGCGCGATCGCGTCGGTGAGCTGCACCTCGCCGCCGGCCCCGCGGTCGATGCGCCGCAACGCGTCGAACACGGCCCGGTCCAGCACGTAGCGGCCCGCCGCGGCATACATCGACGGTGCGTCTTGGGCCTTGGGCTTCTCGACCATCCCCTTGACCCGCATCACGTCCGGGTTGTCACCATCGGGCAGCGGCTCGACGTCGAAGACGCCGTAGGCGCTGACCTCGTCGGGGCTGACCTCGATCGCGCACAACACGGTGCCGCCCCGGCGGGCACGCACCTTGGACATGGTCTCCAGCACTCCGGTGGGCAGCACCAGGTCGTCGGGCAGCAGGACCGCCACGGCATCTTCGTCGTCGGACAAGGTGGGCTCGACGCAGCTGATAGCGTGCCCCAGGCCCAGCGGCTCGGCCTGCACCACCGACTCGACCTTGATCAACTGCGGGGCGCGGCGCACCTTGGCCAGCATCGCCTTCTTACCGCGGGCCTCCAGCGTGCCTTCGAGCACCAAGTCTTCGACGAAGTGCGCGACCACGCCGTCCTTGCCTTCGGAGGTGATGATCACCAACCGTTCGGCACCGGCTTCGGCCGCCTCGGCGGCGACGAGCTCGATGCCGGGGGTGTCGACGACCGGCAGTAGTTCTTTGGGAACGGTCTTGGTCGCGGGCAGAAAACGGGTGCCCAAACCTGCCGCGGGCACAATGGCGGTGCGCGGAATCGGGACCTTCGGCGTGGGCATTGCTCACACGATAACCGCAATCCACTTCACCTCTTCGGCTGGCGGTGGGCGAGCCGTTGCTGACAGTCTGGTTGCCGTGACCGACGACGCGGTGGTGGCCGCCAAGTCCGCGTTGCGGGCGCGGCTGCTCGCCGACCGACGCGCGGTACCCCCCGACGTGCACGATGCCGAGGCCGCAGCGCTGGCCAAGCACCTGGAGCGGCTCGCGGACGACGCCGGCACGGTCTGCGCCTATGTGCCGGTGGGCAGCGAGCCGGGCTCGACCGCGATGCTCGCGGGCCTGGCCCGTCGTGGCGCGCGGGTGCTGTTACCGGTGGTGCGCACCGAGGACGACGGCACCCCGCTGGCGCTGCTGTGGGGCGAATACCGGCCCGAAAACCTCACCACCGCCCGGTTCGGCCTGCTCGAACCACCGGAACCCTGGCTGGCCGCCGACGCGCTGGCCGAGGCGGACCTGATCGTGGTGCCGGCGGTGGCCGTCGACCGCCGAGGCGCCCGGCTGGGGCGCGGCGCCGGTTTCTACGACCGCTCGCTGCAGTGGCGCAGGCCGCAGATTCCGCTGGTAGCGGTGGTTCGCGACGCGGAGCTTCTCGACGAGCTGCCCGCGGAGGCCCACGACGTGCCGATGACGCATGCCGTGACACCCGGGCGCGGTCTGGTGGCGCTGGGCTGACGTCGAAGTGGCCCCACAACGAGCCTTGGAATGAGGAAGGCCACATGGTGGTTCTAGCACTTAGCACGGTAGAGTGCTAAGCCGATTGTTCGATTCACGGAGGTTCACGTGCCCACCTACAGCTATGCCTGCACCGAGTGCAGCAACCGCTTCGACGTGGTCCAGGCCTTCACCGACGATGCGCTGACCACCTGCGAGGACTGCAACGGCCGGCTGCGCAAGATCTTCGGCAAGGTCGGCGTGGTCTTCAAGGGCAGTGGTTTCTACCGCAACGACAGCCGGGAAGCGGGCAAGTCCGGGAAGTCAACGTCCAACGGTTCCAGCAATGGCAGCAGCTCCGCCAGCTCTTCGACGTCGGGCGACTCGGGCAGTAGCTCGGGCGACAGCGGCACCAAATCGGCCGACAGCGGCACCAAGCCCAGCGACAGCGCCAAGGCCAGCACCACGTCGTCGGCACCGGCAGCCACCTCGGCGTAGTTCGTTATCCACAGCCCGACCCCCGGACTGACGATCCGTTATGCGGCAGCCGCTTAGCGTGACGCCATGGGCGACTCGCTCAACCCCACACTGATCAGCCGGATCTCGCTGGCACTGCGTCCCGACTGGACTCGCACCGTACGGGCGCGGCGAATGACCGCAGGAGCCCTCGTCGTGTTGGCCGGCGTCACGGCAGTGCGCTCCAACCCGCAAGGCGACCGGCTCAACGTCGTAGTGGCAAGCCGCGACATCGCGCCTGGCTCAACGCTGACCCTCGACGACCTTTCCCTCGAAAGCCGTTCGGCTCAAATGGTTCCCGACGGTGCCGCCACTGATATGGCGGCGCTGATGCAGACCACGCTGGCGGGTCCGGCCCGCCGCGGCGAGATACTCACCGATGTCCGCGTGCTCGGCCGCCGCCTCACCGAGGCCGCCGCCGGACCCGACGCCCGCATCGTCGGCGTGCATCCGGCCGACGCAGCACTGATCGATCTGGTGCGCCCAGGCGACGTGGTCGACGTCGTGACGACCGCCGCCGAGGATGTCGCCGGCCCGCCGGGCGCCGCCCGAGTGCTCGCCAGCGGCGGGATCGTGGTGCTGGTGTCCGACAAACACAATCACGACGACCGGGTGGTATTGGTGGCGTTGCCGGCCACCGCTGCGGTGGCGGTGGCCGGCGCCACTCTCGGTCAGGCTGTCACGCTCACCCTGCGCTGAACACCGCTATGCGGCGGTGGCGGGCTGCACGCTGGCGCAGAACTTGCACTTGTTGGCGTCGGCGGCGATTTCGGACTTGCACTCCGGGCAGGTCTTGGTCGGTGCCGGGTCGCCGAACACGGTGTTCCCGCGGCGCTTCTGGATGTGCTTGTAGGGCAGAACGATCAGGAAGTAGATCGTGGCCATGAACACGACGAAGTAGATGATCGCGGAGATGAATGCGCCGAGGTCGATGAACGTCGCCTCGTTGCCCTCCGCCCCCAATTGGTAACCCAGCCCCAGCCCGGCAGTATCGGGCTGCGCGGCCGAGACCAGCGGGTTGATCACGCTGTCGGTGAAGGCCTTGACCAGATTGGAAAACGCCAGCGCCACCACCAGACCGATGGCCACCGTGATGACGTCATCGCGCATGAGGAAATTTTTGAATCCCTTGAGCACCGCAACTCCCCTTCCGTACGGATGCACTGCGAAGCGGCGCCACGCCGCCTACGGCGAACCGTAATAGCCGCTGTGGAGTCCGTACGGGGGATTTCGCGAAGTCGAACCTCAACCGTGATGCGGCGGGATGTTGTCCCGCAACCAGCGCTCACGTTCTTCGGCCTCTCGAGCGTCGTCGGGATCGCGTTCGTCCGACGACGACTGATGCTCTTCGAGTCCGGGCATGGTCGTCTAGATCTCCAGACTGGACAGTTGGCCGATGATCGCCGCGGCCAGCGGGTTCAGCGTCGCCATCCCGTCGCGGACCGCCGCCCGGGACCCCGCCAGGTTGACCACCAGGGTGCTGCCCGAGACGCCGGCCAGACCACGCGAGAGCCCCGCGTCGGCAATGCCCGCGGACAGTCCGGAGGCCCGCAGCGCCTCGGCGATGCCGAGGATCTCGCGGTCCAGCAGCTCGCGGGTGGCCTCGGGGGTGACATCGCGCGGGGTGACCCCGGTCCCGCCCACCGAAACAACCAGGTCGACCCCGCCGATCACCGCCGTGTTCAGCGCGTTGCGGATCTCCACCTCGTCGGCGGCGACGGCGACGACACCGTCGACCATGAATCCGCCCTCGGCCAACAATTCGGTGACCAACGGGCCACTGTGGTCCTCATCGCCGTGGGCGGTGCGGTCGTCAACAACGACGACAAGGGCGCGGCCGGCGAGTTCTCGGGACTGCTCCATGGGTGCAACCGTATACGGCGGATTCCCGGCGGTTCAGCGAGGCTCGACGAAGGAGAGGCGAAGCTGGGATCGCCGCATCAAACCCGCGGTTCAGCGAGGCTCGACGAAGGAGAGGCGAAGCTGGGACCGCCGCATCGGCACCGCGGAGTCACCAACCCGTCACTGCTGCGCTTTACCCAGCGTGACCTGCGCAGTCTTGGACGCTCCGGCGGCATCCAGGTAGGTCAGCGTCACCTGGTCGCCGGGTGCCTTGGAACGCACCGCGGCCACCAGCGCGTCAGCGCTGCCGATCGGGCGCTTGTCGAACGCCGTCACCGTTGCGCCCTCGGGCAGACCGGCCTTGGCGGCCGCCTCACCGGGAACCACCTCGACCACCTTGGCGCCATGCAGGCTGCGCTCGCTGGTGACGCGCACCCCCAGCGAGGCGTGCGACGCCGTGTGGTCCGGCGAGTTGATGAGCTCGTCGGCGATCCGCTTGGCCTGATCCACCGGTATCGCGAAGCCGAGGCCGATCGAACCGCTCTGCGCTTCGGCGGAATCGCCGCCCATGGTGGCGATCGCGGAGTTGATCCCGACCAGGTCGCCGTTCATGTTGACCAGCGCACCGCCCGAGTTGCCGGGGTTGATGGCGGCATCGGTCTGGATCGCGTCGAGCACCGTGTTCTGGTTGCCGGCCTCGCCGCTGGTGGAGACGGGCCGGTTGAGAGCGCTGACGATCCCGGTCGTCACGGTGCCCTCCAGGCCGAGCGGCGACCCGACCGCCACCACGTTCTGGCCCACCCGCAGGTCCGCTGAGGACCCGATCGTGATCGGGGTCAGGTCCGAGACGCCCTGCGCGCGCACCACGGCGATGTCGCTGGCCGGGTCGGTGCCCACCACGGTGAACGGCGCGGTGCGGCCATCGGCGAAGGTCACCGTGGTCCTCGGGGCGCCCTTGGGAGCTCCGTCGGGCTTGGCGCCCGGGTCAAGCTTGGTGCTTGGGTCGGGCTTGGCGGCAGCGGCGGCCACCACGTGGTTGTTGGTCAGGATCAGCCCGTCGGCCGACAGGATGATGCCCGAGCCCTCCTCGGACTGACGGCCCAGATCGGTCTCCAGCATGACGACGCTGGGCACCACCTTTGCCGCGACCTTCTCCACCGAGCCGTCCGGCAGATTCACCGCGGCCGGTACACCCGGGGCCTGAATGCTCGGCATGTGGCTTCCGGTGGCGGCCGGCTTGTGATCGGAGTGCAGTGCCGAACCGACCACGCCGCCCATCACGCCGGACATCGCCGCGATTGCGACCGCTCCCAGCACCAAACCGCTGCGGGAACGCTTCGGCTGAGTCCCAACCGGACCGCGCGGACCACCCGGACCGCCCGGCACACCGGGACGGCCATAGGAGGCGTCATAGGCGGAGCGATAGGCGGACTGCTGCTGCCCCTGGTGCGCGGCATAACGCCAGTCGTAGGGCGGCGGGTACGAACCCTGCGCGGGCCGACCCGGATAACCGGACTGTCCGCGTTGGTCCGCCGCCGCTGCGCCGGCCGGGTTGGACCGTTCCGGTTGCTGAGGCGGCGGGAGGTACCCGGGGTAATTCGTCATGTTTGTTGCCTACTCCTAGGGACACCACTGCGGCGACGTTGCCTCACCACCATGCCTACATGGACTGAGAAGCGCCTGTGACTGCTCCGACCGGTATTTCTTCCGCCGACGTGGCCCCACCGGGCAGCACCATCCGAAACGATGTCCCGGGCGGATGCCCGCCGGGGACGGTCTCGCCGATGGTGATGGACCCACCGTGTTTGAGCACCACCTGTTTGACGATGGCCAGCCCCAACCCGGATCCAGGCATGGCACGTGCGGAGTCCGACCGGTAGAAGCGCTCGAAGACCAATTCCCGTTGGTTCTCCGGGATTCCCGGCCCCTCGTCCGACACGATCATCTCCATGTGCGTCGGGTCGAGCTGCCGCATCCGCAAGCCCACGACCCCGCCCGACGGGCTCCACTTGGCCGCGTTGTCGAGCAGGTTGAGCACCGCACGGGACAGACCCGCGGCGTCGCCGTACACGTGCCAGGGAACGACCTGAATGTCGAACTCGATGTCGTTGCGGCGCCGCCGGACCCGCTCCATGCTGCGGTCGACTACCTCGGTGATGTCGACCTGCTCGTAGGCGACCTCACGTTGGTCGTCGCGAGTGAGGTCTACCAAATCGCCGACCAGCGTGGACAATTCCTCGATCTGACCGATTGCGTCGGCACGCAGTTCGGCCATCTCCTCCTCCGGCAACTGCGGGGCGCCCGGAGCCGCGGACGCCATCAGCAGCTCGACGTTGGTGCGCAACGATGTCAACGGGGTCTTCAGCTCATGCCCGGCGTCGGCGACCAGTCGCGCCTGCCGCTCCCGCGACTCGGCCAGGGCCCGCAACATGGCGTTGAACGCTTCGGTGAGGCGCGCCAATTCGTCGCTGCCGTAGACCGGGATCGGCCTCAAGTCATCGGTGCGCGCCACGCGTTCGGCCGCTTCGGTTAGGCGGCCCACCGGTCTGAGCCCGGTTCTGGTGACCATGCCGCCGGCCACCGCAGCCACCACGACACCCACCCCGCCGACGACCAGCAGCACCCACCGCAGCTTCATCGTCACCGCCCGGGTGGGCGCCAAGCTCTTGGAGATCAGCAGCGTGCTGCCATTGGGCAGGTGCACGGCCAGCACCCGCTGACCGGACGCGGTGCGGCGCGACAGGAACAGCTCGCCGCGGATGACGGCCTTCTCCTGTTGTCCGACCGGAAGCCGCTGACCGGGCTGATTGGCCGTGTAGATCGACCGGCCCGGATTGACCAGCATGGCGTTGACGTCGGAGTAGGCGGTGCCCTCGATCGCCTTGCGGGGATCGGCGGCCAGCGAACCACTGGCGATCAGCATCTCCGCGCGGCTCTGCAACTGGTTGTCGATGTCGTTGTAGAGCGCAGCCGAGATCACGGCGTAGACGGCCACCGCCATCAACACCACCACCAACGCCACCATCGACATCGCCAGCAGCATCACCCGCCAGCGCAGCGACAGGGATGTCTTCTTCGCCTCTTCACCCTGCCGACGGCGGAAGGATTGCATCAGGGAGGAGTCTCGCGCAGCACGTAACCCACCCCGCGCACGGTGTAGATCAGCCGCGGCTCACCTTCGGCCTCAGTCTTGCGACGCAGGTACCCGATGTAGACCTCCAGCGCGTTGCCCGAGGTGGGGAAGTCGAAGCCCCACACCTCCTCGAGAATCCGGCTGCGGGTCAGCACCCGACGCGGGTTGGCGATCAACATCTCCAACAGGGCGAACTCGGTGCGGGTCAGGCTGATCTGCCGGTCCCCGCGGGTGACCTCGCGGGTCACCGGGTCCAGTGTCAGGTCCTCGAACGACATCGCGACCGATTCGGACAGGTCCTCGGCGGTGGTGCGGCGCAGCAGCGCCCGCATCCGCGCCAGCAGTTCCTCCAGCGCAAACGGCTTCGGCAGATAGTCGTCGGCGCCGGCATCGAGGCCGGCGACCCGCTCGGACACCGAGTCTCGGGCCGTCAGGACCAAGATCGGCAGGTCGTCACCGGTGCTACGCAGCTGGCGACAGACTTCCAGTCCGTCCAGCCGCGGCATCATGACGTCCAGGATCATCGCGTCCGGACGGTCGCTGGTGATCGCCTCGAGCGCCTCGACGCCGTCAGTGGCCAGCGAGACCGAGTAACCATTGAACGACAGAGACCTGCGCAACGACTCGCGCACAGCGCGATCGTCATCAACAACCAGTACCCGGGTAGCCATGGGTGCTATCCAATCATCCGAAAGGCGATCTGGAGTGTCAGGAGCCGGTCGTGTCGGTGCCTATTTAGCGGCGATCGAGGTCAACGAGGCCCAAACGTGCGGCTTTGAGGAGGCGACGCGGCACCTTGTGCGCGCGACCGGCGACCGTCACGTTGACCAGGCCGGTTGCCTCAGCCTTCCACTGCGCGCGGCGACTACGAGTGTTCGCACGCGACATCCTGCGTTTCGGCACGGCCATGGTCGAGCCTCTCCTGTTGTTGGCATAGTGCCGCTTCGATACCAGCGGCGGGACTATCCGAAAGGATAGCCGGTGACCAGCGTCGGCTCCAAAATAGCTTCGATCGGTGACGATGCGCCTTGACGCGGCACCGGCGGTACCGGCTAACCTACCGGTTGGTTGAGGGATGGGATTTGGGGATGACAGCAGCCGTTCGGATCGGCAACTGCTCGGGGTTCTACGGCGACCGCCACGCCGCAATGCACGAGATGCTCACCGGTGGCGAGCTGGACTATCTCACCGGCGACTACCTGGCCGAGCTCACCATGCTGATCCTGGGCCGCGACCGGATGAAGAACCCGGAGCGCGGCTATGCCAAGACCTTCCTGACTCAGCTCGAACAGTGCCTCGGATTGGCCCTCGACCAGGGCGTTCGCATCGTGGCCAATGCCGGCGGGCTCAATCCGGCGGGCCTGGCCGACGCGGTGCGCGAGCTGGCGCAGCGACTCGGCATCCCGGCCCGGGTGGCGCACGTCGAAGGCGACGACCTGCTGCCCCGGGCCGGCGAGCTCGGGCTGGGCAGCCCTCTGACAGCGAACGCGTACCTGGGCGCCTGGGGCATCGTCGAGTGCCTGTCCGGTGGCGCCGACGTGGTGATCACCGGCCGGGTCACCGACGCATCGGTGATCGTCGGGCCCGCGGCCGCGCACTTCGGCTGGAGCCGCACGGACTACGACCAGCTCGCCGGCGCGGTGGTGGCCGGCCACGTCATCGAGTGCGGCATCCAGGCCAGCGGCGGCAATTTCTCCTTCTTTACCGAGATTCCCACCGAGCAGATGTTGCACCCCGGGTTCCCGCTCGCCGAGATCCACGCCGACGGGTCGTCGGTGATCACCAAGCATTCCGGCACCGGCGGGCTGGTCAGTGTCGACACCGTGACCGCGCAGCTGCTCTATGAAGTGACCGGCGCGCGCTACGCCAACCCCGACGTCACCGCACGAATGGACAGCATCGAGCTGGCCTTGGACAAGACGGGCGGCCCGGACCGGGTGCGGATCTCCGGCGTCACCGGCGAGGCGCCGCCACCCACCTACAAGGTGTCGCTGAACTCGATCGGCGGGTTCCGCAACTCCACCACGTTCGTGCTGACCGGCCTGGACATCGAGGCCAAGGCCGCGCTGCTGCGCACCCAGCTCGAGGCGGCCATGACTGTGCGGCCAGCCGAGCTGGAGTGGACGCTGGCGCGCACCGACCGCCCGGACGCCGACACCGAGGAAACCGCCAGCGCCCTGCTGCACTGTGTGGTGCGCGACCCCGACCCGGCCAATGTGGGCCGCAAGTTCTCCGCGGCCGGCATCGAGCTCGCCCTGGCCAGCTACCCCGGGTTCTGCGTCACCGCCCCGCCCGGAGACGGTCAGGTCTACGGGGTCTTCACCCCCGGCTATGTCGATGCCACCCAGGTGCCGCACGTCGCCGTGCACGCCGACGGCACCCGGGTGGATATCACTGCGGCGGCCGAGACCCTGGAACTGGCCCCGGCTCCCGAGCCCAAGCTGCCTGAACCGCTCCCGGCCGGTCCCACCCGGCGAGTGCCGCTGGGCTTGATCGCGGGCGCCCGCAGTGGCGACAAGGGCGGCTCGGCCAATGTCGGGGTCTGGGTGCGCACCGAAGAGCAGTGGCGCTGGCTGGCCCACACGCTGACCACTGAGATGTTGCGGAAGCTGCTTCCGGAAACCGCCGAGTTGCCCGTCACCCGTCACCTGCTGCCGAAGTTGCGCGCCGTGAACTTCGTGATCGAGGGCATCCTCGGGCAGGGAGTGGCCTACCAAGCCCGATTCGACCCGCAGGCCAAGGGGCTGGGCGAATGGCTGCGCAGCCGTCATCTCGAGATACCCGAACGACTCCTACCAGAAGGGACCCCGTGAGTATCTGGACCACCCCCGAACGCGAGGCGCTGCGCAAGACCGTGCGCGGTTTCGTCGAACGCGAAATTCTGCCGCACGTCGACGAGTGGGAACGCTCCGGCGAGCTGCCGCGCGAACTGCACCGCAAGGCCGCCGAGGTCGGCTTGCTGGGCGCGGGCTTCCCCGAGGAGGTTGGCGGCAGTGGCGGCGACGGCGCCGACGCGGTGGTCGTCTGCGAGGAGATGCACCAGGCCGGGGCGCCGGGCGGCGTATTCGCCTCCCTGTTCACCTGCGGTATCGCGGTGCCGCACATGATCGCCTCCGGCGACGCCAGACTCATCGAGGAGTTCGTCCGCCCCACGCTGGCCGGCGAGAAGATCGGTTCACTGGCCATCACCGAGCCCGGCGGCGGCTCGGATGTCGGACACCTGCGCACCACGGCCCGCCTTGACGGCGACCACTACGTGGTCAACGGCTCCAAGACCTTCATCACCTCCGCGGTGCGCGCCGACTATGTGGTGACCGCGGTCCGCACCGGCGGGCCGGGAGCGGCCGGGGTATCGCTGCTGGTGGTCGAGAAAGACGGCCCCGGCTGCTCACCTGGTCTTCAAGTGACCCGCAAGCTGGAGAAGATGGGCTGGCGCTCCTCGGACACCGCCGAACTGTCCTACGTCGACGCCCGGGTGCCGACAGCGAACCTGGTCGGCGTCGAGAACACCGGCTTCGCCCAGATCGCCGCGGCCTTCGTCTCCGAGCGGGTCGGGCTGGCCGCACAGGCTTACGCCAGCGCGCAGCGCTGTCTGGATCTGACCCTGACGTGGTGTCGGGACCGGGAGACCTTCGGCCGACCGCTGATCTCGCGGCAGGCGGTGCAGAACACCCTGGCCGAGATGGCCCGCCGCATCGACGTGGCCCGGGTCTACACCCGCCACGTGGTGGAGCGCCAACTCGCCGGCGAGACCTTCCTGATCCCCGAGGTGTGTTTCGCCAAGAACACCGCGGTGGAGGCCGGTGAGTGGGTGGCCAACCAAGCCGTGCAGCTGTTCGGCGGCATGGGCTACATGGCCGAATCCGAGGTGGAGCGCCAGTATCGGGATATGCGCATCATCGGCATCGGCGGCGGAACCACCGAAATCCTGACCTCACTGGCCGCCAAGACCCTGGGATACCAATCATGACGGTCTTGAAATCGACCCTGGACCCTTCGTCACCGGCCTACACCGACGCGGCATCGGCGCTGACCGACAAACTCGCCGAGATCGATGCCGAGCACGCCAAGGCACTCGCCGGCGGCGGACCCAAGTACGTGGACCGCCACCATTCCCGCGGCAAGCTCACCGCCCGGGAACGCATCGAAGCGCTGATCGACGCCGACTCACCGTTCCTGGAGCTGTGCCCGCTGGCTGCCTGGGGCAGCGCCTTCCAGGTCGGTGCCAGCCTGGTCACCGGGATCGGCGCGGTCGAAGGCGTGGAGTGCATGATCGTCGCCAACGACCCGACGGTCAAAGGCGGCACCTCCAACCCGTGGACGCTGCGCAAGATCCTGCGGGCCAACAAGATCGCTTTGGAGAACCGGCTTCCGGTGATCTCGCTGGTGGAATCCGGCGGGGCGGACCTGCCCACCCAGAAGGAAGTCTTCATCCCCGGCGGCCAGATGTTCCGCGACCTGACTCGACTGTCGGCCGCCGGCATCCCGACCATCGCGCTGGTATTCGGCAACTCCACCGCCGGCGGGGCCTATGTACCCGGCATGTCCGACCACGTGGTGATGATCAAGGAACGCTCCAAGGTGTTCCTGGCCGGGCCACCGCTGGTGAAGATGGCCACCGGCGAGGAGTCCGACGACGAGTCACTCGGCGGTGCCGAGATGCACTCGCGCACTTCCGGACTGGGCGACTACCTCGCCAACGACGAACTTGACGCACTGCGCATCGGCCGACGGATCGTGGCCCGGCTGAACTGGGTCAAGCAGGGCCCGAAGCCTATTCCCGTGGTCGAACCGCGCTACGACGCCGAGGAACTGATCGGCATCGTGCCCGCAGACCTGCGCATCCCGTTCGACCCGCGAGAGGTGATCGCACGGATCGTCGACGGCTCCGACTTCGATGAGTTCAAGCCGCTGTACGGGTCGTCGTTGGTGACCGGTTGGGCACGGCTGCACGGATATCCGATCGGCATCTTGGCCAACGCCCGGGGCGTCTTGTTCAGCGAGGAATCCCAGAAGGCCACCCAGTTCATCCAGTTGGCCAACCGGTCTGACACCCCACTGTTGTTCCTGCACAACACCACCGGATACATGGTGGGCAAGGACTACGAAGAGGGCGGCATGATCAAGCACGGCTCGATGATGATCAACGCCGTATCCAATTCGACGGTGCCGCACATCTCGCTGCTGCTGGGCGCCTCCTACGGCGCCGGGCACTACGGCATGTGTGGACGCGCCTACGATCCCCGTTTTCTGTTTGCCTGGCCGTCGGCCAAGTCCTCGGTGATGGGCGGGGCGCAGCTCGCGGGCGTGCTGTCTATCGTCAACCGGGCGGCCACCGAGGCCCGCGGGCAACAGGTCGACGAGCAGGCCGACGCCGCCATGCGCGCCATGGTCGAAGGCCAAATCGAAGCCGAGTCGCTGCCGCTCGTGCTGTCGGGGATGCTCTACGACGACGGCGTGATCGACCCGCGCGACACCCGCACCGTATTGGGAATGTGTTTGTCCGCCATCGCCAGTGGCCCGATCGAGGGGACGTCGAACTTCGGCGTCTTCCGGATGTGAGCGCGATGAGCGCTTGCGCGAAGAGCAGAAGGCAGAGTCAATGATCAGCACTGTTCTGGTGGCCAACCGCGGCGAGATCGCCCGACGGGTCTTCGCCACCTGCCGTCGCCTGGGCCTGGGCACGGTCGCGGTCTACACCGATCCCGACGCAGGCATGCCGCACGTCGCCGAAGCCGACGCGAAAGTGCGCCTGCCGGAGACCAACAGCTACCTGGACGCCGAGGCGATCATCGCCGCGGCCCAGGCCTCCGGCGCCGACGCCATCCATCCCGGCTATGGATTCCTCTCCGAGAACGCCGACTTCGCCGCCGCCGTGCAGGCCGCCGGGCTGACGTGGATCGGCCCGCCGGTGGCCGCGGTGACCTCGATGGGTTCCAAGATCGAGTCGAAGAAGATGATGGCCGCCGCGGGCGTGCCGGTTCTCGAAGAACTCGACCCGGCGACCGTCACGGCCGCCCAACTGCCGGTGCTGGTGAAGGCCTCCGCCGGCGGTGGCGGCCGCGGCATGCGGGTGGTCAACGAATTGTCAGCCTTGGCAGGCGAAGTGGCGGCCGCCCAACGGGAAGCCGCGTCGGCGTTCGGAGACCCGACGGTGTTCTGCGAGCGCTATCTGCCGACCGGGCATCACATCGAGGTCCAGGTGATGGCCGATCAGCACGGCACGGTGTGGGCGGTCGGCGAACGGGAATGCTCAATTCAGCGCCGCCACCAGAAGGTCATCGAAGAGGCACCCTCGCCGTTGGTGGAACGCACCCCCGGGATGCGCGCCAAGCTGTTCGAAGCCGCCCGGCTGGCGGCCAGCGCGATCGGCTACACCGGCGCGGGAACCGTGGAGTTTTTGGCCGACTCCCGCGGCGAGTTCTACTTCCTGGAGATGAACACCCGGCTGCAGGTCGAGCACCCGGTCACCGAGGAGACCACCGGTGTCGACCTGGTCGAACTGCAGATCGCGGTGGCCGACGGGGCTCGTCTGGACGCCGAACCGCCGGCCGCACACGGGCATTCGATCGAGGTGCGCCTCTACGCCGAAGATCCGGCCCACGGGTGGCAGCCGCAGGCCGGGCCGGTGCACGCCCTCGACGTTCCGGGCGTAACGACTCAGTTCGAGACGCTGTCCCGGCGCACCGGCGTCCGGCTGGACTCCGGCATCGTCGGCGGGTCGACCGTTTCCATTTACTACGACCCGATGCTGGCCAAAGTGATCAGCTACGCGCCGACCCGCCGGCAGGCCGCGGCCGTGCTTGCAGGCGCGCTGGCGCGCACCTGGCTGCACGGGTTGCGCACCAACCGCGACCTGCTGGTCAACGTGCTGCGTCATCCGGCCTTCCTGGACGGCGCGACCGACACGGCGTTCTTCGACACCCACGGACTCGCGGAGCTGTCGGCGCCACTGGCCGACTCCGCCACAGTGCAGTCCAGTGCGATCGCGGCCGCTTTGGCTGACGCCGCACACAATCGGGCCACCGCGCAAGTGTTCAGCTCCATTCCCGGCGGTTGGCGCAACCTGGCCTCGGGTTTCCAGTCCAAGGGCTACCTCGACGACGCCGGTACCGAGCATCGGATCGAATACCGCTTCACCCGAACGGGATTGATTGTCAACGGCGGCGATGCCACCCTGCTTTCGTCGACTCCGGACGAGGTGGTGCTGGCCGATCCGGCCGGCGTCGCCCGTACGTTCACCGTGGCGCGGTACGGGTCGGACGTCTATATCGACTCCCCCGCCGGAGCCGTCCATCTGGTGGCGTTGCCCCGCTTCCCCGATCCGGAGTCGGCGGTCGCGCAGGGATCGCTGCTGGCGCCCATGCCGGGCAACGTGATCCGGCTGGGTGCGGCCGTCGGTGACCGGGTGAGCGCCGGCCAGCCACTGATCTGGCTGGAAGCCATGAAGATGGAACACACCATCAGCGCGCCGTCCGACGGCGTGCTCACTCAACTCGACGTCAAGCCGGGCGACCAAGTAGAGGTCGGCGCCGTGCTGGCCCGTGTCGAACAATCCGAAACAGCATCCGAAGCAGAAGGAGATTCCGAATGAGCGACACCAGCTTCATCGAAAGCGACGAACGGCGCGCACTGCGTGAGTCGGTCGCCGCGATGGCCCGCAACTACGGCCAGGACTACTACCTGGAGAAGGCCCGCGCCGGCGAGCACACCGACGAACTGTGGAACGAGGCAGGCAAGCTCGGCTTCATCGGCGTCAACCTGCCGGAGGAGTACGGCGGCGGCGGCGCCGGCATGTACGAGCTGTCGCTGGTCATGGAAGAGATGTCGGCGAACGGCTGCGCGCTGCTGATGATGGTCGTCTCGCCGGCCATCAACGGCACCATCATCTCCAAGTTCGGCACCGACGAGCAGAAGAAGCGGTGGATCCCCGGTATCGCCGACGGCTCGCTGACCATGGCCTTCGCCATCACCGAGCCCGACGCCGGATCGAACTCGCACAAGATCACCACCACCGCGCGCCGCGACGGGTCCGACTGGATCCTCAAGGGCCAGAAGACCTTCATCTCCGGCGTCGACCAGGCGCAGGCAGTGTTGGTGGTGGGTCGCAGCGAGGACGCCAAGACCGGCAACCTGCGGCCGGCGCTGTTCGTGGTGCCCACCGACACCCCCGGTTTGAGCTGGACGCCGATCGAGATGGAGCTGGTCAGCCCCGAGCGCCAGTTCCAGGTGTTCCTCGACGACGTCCGGCTGCCGGCCGACGCGCTGGTGGGCTCCGAGGATGCCGCCATCGCGCAGCTGTTCGCGGGCCTGAACCCGGAGCGCATCATGGGCGCGGCCAGCGCGGTCGGCATGGGCCGCTTCGCGATCGGCAAGGCCGTCGACTACGTCACCACCCGCCAGGTGTGGAAGACCCCGATCGGCGCGCACCAGGGCCTGTCGCATCCGCTGGCGGCCAACCACATCGAGATCCAGTTGGCCAAGCTGATGATGCAGAAGGCGGCGACGCTCTATGACGCCGGCGATGACTTCGGCGCCGCAGAGGCGGCCAACATGGCCAAGTACGCCGCCGGCGAGGCATCCACCCGGGCGGTCGACCAGGCGGTGCAGTCGCTCGGCGGCAACGGCCTGACCAAGGAGTACGGCATCGCCGCGGCGGTCACCTCGTCCCGGCTGGCGCGGATCGCACCGGTGAGCCGGGAGATGATCCTCAACTTCGTCGCGCAGACCTCGCTGGGCCTGCCTCGAAGCTACTGAGGTCGTACTGATGGACACGCTGGTCTCCTACGCCGGGCCGGAAGACACCGGCGACGGCTCGGCCCGGCTGACCCTGGACTCCCCGCACAACCGCAACGCGCTGTCGTCGAAGTTGGTCGCCCAGCTGCACGCCGGTCTGCGCGACGCGGCGGCCGACCCGAACGTGCGGGTGGTGGTGCTCGGGCACACCGGCGGCACGTTCTGTGCCGGCGCGGACCTCAGCGAGGCCACCGGCGGCCCAGACGCCAGTCCTGGAGACCTGGCCGCCGATCGAGCCCGTGAAATGGCAGCCCTGCTGCGGGCGATCGTCGAGTCACCGCGGCCGGTGATCGCGGCGGTGAACGGCCACGTGCGAGCCGGCGGCATGGGGCTGGTCGGCGCCTGCGACCTCGCGGTCGCCGGGCCGGCCAGCACCTTCGCCCTGACCGAGGCCCGGATCGGGGTGGCTCCGTCGATCATCTCGCTGACACTGCTGCCGAAGCTGTCGCCCAGGGCCGCGGCCCGCTACTTCCTGACCGGGGAGAAGTTCGGTGCAGCCGAAGCCGCGGCAATCGGGCTGATCACCCTGGCGGCCGAGGATGTCCAAACCTCCGTGGCGGACCTGGTGGCCAACCTGCGCCTAGGGTCCCCGCAGGGGCTGGCGGCTTCCAAGGCCCTGACCACCGCGGCGGTGCTGGCCGGGTTCGACCGGGACGCCGAGCCGCTCAGTGTCGCGTCGGCACGGATGTTCGTGTCCGACGAGGCACGGGAAGGGATGCTGGCTTTCCTGCAGAAGCGCCCGCCCAGCTGGGCAGAGTAAGTACTTTGGGCAACCCAGCTTGCGGCAAACGCGGTTAGTCGTAGGCTACGTATCCGATGAGGAACTCAACCCGGCGTGGCGTCGACTCCAACGGCACCGAGTCGCGCGCCGCTGACACCGACCGGATCCAGCTGGCGCAGGTGCTCGGCGACGCCGTCGCGCAGGGACAGTTGCCGATGAGCGAGTACGAGGCCCGGCTCGCCAAGGCCTACGCGGCGCAGACCTACGACGAGCTCGACGGCCTGCGTGCCGACCTGCCGGGCTCCTCGGTGTGCCCGCACCGCGGTGGTGACTGCAAACCGGCCCCCTCCACGTTGCTGCTGGCGATCATGAGTTCCTTCGAGCGGCGCGGGCGGTGGAACGTGCCCAAGCGGCTGACCACCTTCTCGCTATGGGGCGGCGGCGTCATCGATCTGCGCTACGCGGACTTCACCTCGCCGGACGTCGAGATCAACGCCTACTCCATCATGGGCGGGCAGACCATCCTGCTGCCGCCGGAGGTCAACGTCGACATCCACGGTTACGGCGTGATGGGCGGCTTCGACCAGCACGTCGAGGGCGCCGGTACCCCCGGTGCGCCGACGGTCAAGGTGCGCGGTTTCTCGCTGTGGGGCGGGGTCGGCATCCGGCGCAAGAGCCGCAAACGTCGCGGCTGACACCGGGCCGCGTCGGCCTCGACACGTGCGCTAGAGCAGGCGCACACTTTTGGGCATGGAAGCTCAGCGCCGCTGCCTGAACGGCATCTCCGACGTACGCGCGTTCTTTCACACCAACACCACGCCGCTGTATTTCATCTCGCCGACCCCCTTCAACCTGCTGGGCATCGACCGTTGGATCCGAAACTTCTTCTACCTGACCTACTTCGACTCCTTCGAGGGCACGCATTCGCGGGTGTTCGTACCCCGGCGGCGTGACCGCATCGACTTCGACTCCATGGGGGACGTCTGCAACCACCTCTTGTCCGATCCCGAGACACTCGAGTTCATCGCGGGCCGGGGCCCCGGTGGCAAAGCCTGCTTCGTGATGATGGAAGAAGAAACGCAAACGCTCGCGCGGCAGGCCGGTCTGGAGGTCATGCACCCCTCGGTGGCGGTGCGCAATCGACTGGGCTCGAAGACCATCATGACGCGCCTGGCCGACGCGGCGGGCGTGCCGAGTGTGCCGCACGTGATGGGTCGAGCTGGCTCCTACGAAGAACTGCTGACGCTTGCGCGGGACGCCGGATTGGGGGATGACCTCGTCATCTCCATCCCGTATGGCAACGCGGGTAGCGGAACGTTCTTTGTGCGCGGTCAGGCCGACTGGGACCAGCACGCCGATGAGCTGACCGCGGAGCAGGAATTCAAAGTCATGAAGCGGATCCGCAATGTCGAGGTGTGCATCGAAGGTGCGGTGACGCGCCACGGCACCGTAATCGGCCCCGCGATGACCAGTCTCGTCGGTTATTCAGAGCTGACGCCGAATCCCGGCGCCTGGTGCGGCAACGACATCTGGCGCGAAGTGCTTCCACCAGAGCAGACGCACGCCGCGCGAGAAATGGTGCGAAAGCTGGGCGTCATCCTGAGCCGGGAGGGCTATCGCGGCTATTTCGAGGTGGACCTGCTGCACGACTTGGACTCCGACGAGCTCTACCTCGGCGAGGTCAACCCGCGCCTGTCCGGCGCCAGCCCGATGACGAACCTGACCACCGAGGCCTACGCCGACATGCCGCTGTTCCTCTTCCATCTGCTCGAGTACATGGACGTGGAGTATGAGCTCGACGTCGACGAGATCAACGCGCGCTGGGAGCGCGGCTATGGCGAGGACGAGGTCTGGGGTCAGGTGATCATCAACGAGACCTCGCCGGATGTCGAGCTTTTCACCGCGACGCCGCGCACCGGGGTGTGGCGCATCGACGACGACGGTCGGGTGTCCTTTGCGCGGTCCGCCAACGACTGGGCCACCTTGCTCGACGGGTCCGAGGCGTTCTACATGCGCGTCGCGGCGCCCGGCGACTTGCGATCCGAAGGCGCCCAACTCGGCGTACTCGTCACCCGCGGACACCTGCAGACCACCGATTATCGACTGACCGAACGCTGCCAGCGCTGGGTCAAGGGCATGCGGGCGAAATTTGTCTCAACGCCCCTGACACCAGCCACGCCGATCGTCTCCCGGCTCGTCGCGCGAGCGTGAGCGACGTCGCGCCCGGTCACCGCCCGGCCGGGATCTCCCTGGACAACTGGCTGGCCGACCCGTATTCGCAGTGGTCGTTTCAGCACGTCGAAGACTTCGTGGCGACCGCGGTGATCGCGCGTGGGACCGGCCCCGTCGCGGCGTTGCCCGCCACCGGCGCCGAGCTGGCCGCGGTCCCGGTGACCACCACCGAGGGGGCCGTCACCACCGTCGGCACCATCATGGACGCCACCGCAACCGATGGGTGGGCCGTTGCCCACCGCGGCGCGCTGGTGGCCGAGGAGTACGTCGGCGCACTGGGCTCGCACACCCGGCATTTGCTGTTCTCGGTGAGCAAGTCGATGGTGGCTGCCGTCGTCGGCGCGCTGCACGGGGCTGGGGTGATCGCCCTCGACGCTCCGGTCACCACATACGTGCCTGCCCTGGCCGACTGCGGCTACGCCGGCGCGACGGTACGGCACCTACTGGATATGCGGTCGGGTATCGCCTTCTCGGACAATTACCTGCACCCGACCGCGGAGATCCACGCCCTCGACGCGGCAGTCGGGTGGGCGCCCCGAGACAGCGAAAAGGGGCCGGCCACCCTGCGCGACTTCCTGCTGACGTTGCGGCAGAAGTCGGCGCACGGCGGCCCGTTCGAATACCGCTCGTGCGAAACCGACGTGCTGGGCTGGATCTGCGAGGTCGCCGCCGGACAGCGGATGCCCCAACTGATGTCGGAACTGCTGTGGAGCCGCATCGGTGCGCAATGTGACGCCACCATTGGCGTGGACCCGGGCGGCACTGGATTCTTCGACGGCGGAATCAGTGCCTGCCTTACCGACCTGATCCGATTCGGGTCGCTGTTCTCACGCGACGGCGTCTCGCTGACCGGCCGGCAGGTGGTGCCGGCGGCGTGGATCGCCGACACCCTCGACGGCGGTCCCGACTCGCGCCAGGCGTTCGCCGCCAGCCCGGACGACACCGGAATGCCCGGCGGGATGTACCGCAACCAGGTGTGGTTCCCCTACCCGGGCAACAGCGTGGTGTTGTGCCAAGGCATGTGCGGCCAGCTGATCTACGTCGATCGGGCCGTGGGGCTGGTTGGCGCCAAGGTGTCCACCCAGTCCTATGGTGCCGACTCGCAGATGCTGTCCGACACCCTGCGCGCTTTCGATGCGATGGCGCGGGAACTGGCCTAGCGGTGGTCGCAAGCGCGGCGAAGCCGGGCGCAGCGGGCCAGCGCCATGGATCTAGCGGTGGTCGCAAGCGCGGCGAAGCCGGGCGCAGCGGGCCAGCGCCATGGATCTAGCGGTGGTCGCAAGCGCGGCGAAGCCGGGCGCAGCGGGCCAGCGCCATCGGCCTAGCGGTGACCGCAGCGGCCTAGCCCCGGAACAGCGCCGGATCGTCGAGTTGGCCCAGCAGCGCGGTCAACTGGTCCACCAGTTGGTCCGGCGCCAGCCTGACGTCCCCGGCCAGCCAGGCGCTGATGGTCTGAGCCACCCCGCCGACCACGAAATGCGCGACCGCCTTGATGCGGTCGTTGCCGGGCACCCGCAAGACGTTCTGCACGTGGCGGCCGGACAACATCGCGAACAGTGCACTGGATTCTGCGCGCTTGCGCACCAGCAGCGCGTTGGTCAGTTGCGTGCTGAACAGCATCCGGCCGACACGGGCGTCCCCGGCGATGGCAGACACGAGGTGGGCCATGCCGACCCGGGTCTGTTCGGCGTAGGGCACCGCGGCCACCGCGGCCTGGGTGCTGGTCGCCAGGTCACCGACCACCCGATCGAACACCGCGGCCACGAACTCGTCCTTGTCGGCGAAACTCTCGTAGAAATACCGTGATGCCACACCGGCTCGGTGGCAGATCCCTCGCACGGTCAGCTCGACCAACTCGCGGGCGCCCAGCACGTCGAGACCGGCAGCTAGCAGGCGTTCCCGGCGCTCGGCCAGCCGGTCGGCTGCTTGCACACCTCGGTAGGGACGCTCGGGAACGGCGGAGACCACGTCCACCATCTTGACACCGGGCTCTCAGCTAGGCAATATCAGGAAACCAACGTTCTCACAATCAGCGAGGTGTGGCAATGACAATCAGCGAGCCGGTTCCCCTGGTGGAGCGTTCGGTGAACGACTCGCTCGGTGCGCACCCCGCCCCACGTCGACGTTCCTGGCTGCCGCAAGTCAGCTGCGACGACAACATGATGATGGGCGTGGCGTTGTTGGCTGGCCCCGCCAACGTGATCATGCAACTGGCGCGGCCCGGGGTGGGCTACGGCGTGATGGAGAGCAAAGTCGAAAGCGGCCGGGTGGATCTGCATCCGATCAAGCGAGCTCGCACCACGTTCACCTATCTGGTGGTTTCCACCCAAGGCAACGACGCACAGAAGGCCGCCTTCCGCGAAGCAGTGAATAGTGCGCACCGCCAGGTTCGCTCAACCGCCGACAGCCCGGTGAAGTACAACGCATTCGACCGTGACCTGCAGCTGTGGGTGGGAGCCTGCCTCTACAAGGGCAACGTCGACATCCACCGCATCTTCCTCGGTGAGATGGACGACGAGCATGCCGACCGGCATTACCGCAACGAGGGCAAGGCGATGGCCACCATGCTGCAGGTGCCCGAGGACATGTGGCCCGCCGACCGGGCCGCCTTTGACCAGTACTGGCAGGAGCAGCTGGACAAGGTCCATATCGACGACGCCGTTCGCGAGTACCTGAAGCCGATCGCGGCGAGCCGGCTGCGCGGCCTGACCCTGCCCGGCCCGTTGCAGCGGGCAAACGAACGGCTCGCACTGCTGATTACCACCGGTTTCCTGCCGCAGCGCTTCCGCGACGAGATGCAGCTGCCGTGGGACGCCGAGCAGCAACGCCGGTTCGACCGGTTGATGGGCGTTCTTCGGGGGATCAACAACCTGCTACCGCAGTTCTTGCGCGGCTTCCCGTTCAACCTGATCCTGTGGGACCTCGACCGTCGTATCCGCGCCGGTCGCCCGCTGGTGTGACCGGGCCGCCGTCAGGCGTTCTTGGTCAACACCCACCAGATGGTGGTTGACGAGCCGGCCAGTTTCCCGGACAGGGTCTTCTGATCGAAGGAATGGGTCAGCTTCCCGTCATTGATTGTCCATACCCACCTGTTGCCCTCAAGGTGGGCATCCTTGTCCCAGCCGATGGCGGTGTCTCGAACGTTGAGACAGCCCGGGCCGCACGGGGACAAGAACCAGGTGTAGGCCGACCCGGCCCGAACGATTCCGGCGCCGTCGGTGATGGTCATGGTGTAGGAACCCGACAGCGGTCCCGGCCCGCTCGGGCTGAACACCTCGACGGCGGTGCCGACCAGGGCCGCCGCAACGACAACACCTTTCAGGCCCACGGCTGGCTCTCCTTCCCTCCCGGCCTTCCTCCCGGAGACCCGCTAGGCCGAATCTAAGATTCGCCGCCGCGATGGCGAAACAGGGTTTTCCCTTGCTTCTTGCCGGATCTGCCGCGGGCGAATTGACGGTTCAGCCCCCGTCGGTAGGCTTTTATCTCGATACAGGCGGACGGAAGGTGACTGGCGATGCACGTCAACCCCCATGCGTTGCGCACCGGAGCAAACGTGTCCGACGACGCCGGCGGGCACGCCAACGCCGGTGCTCAGCGCCTCGAGGTAGCAGGCGTGACCGCCAAGATGTTCGGCGATTTCGACGATGCACACGGTTTCCACGCCGCGCTGGGCAGCGCCAAGGACGGTCATCGCGACGCCCTGCAGGGCCACCACCAGAACCTCACCGGCATCGCCGAGAACGTCCGCACCGCCGCAGCCGGTTTCACCCAGATGGACAACCACAACGCCAAACTGTTGCGGGATGTCGCCGGCCCCCAACAGTGAGTCGTCCCACCCTGCAGCACCTGAACGTCGACGACCTCGTCGCGCAGGCCGGCGGTGATCCGTGGGCGATCGACGACAGTCTGCAGGCGGGCAGCCCCACCCAGATCAACTTCTTGGCCCAGGCCTTCCACTCCGCCGCCGGCTCGGCCACCTCCGCCGAAGAGTCCTTCCGCACCGCCCAAGAACACTTCACCCAGTACAACCGCGAAAACGGCGAGCAACCCATTAACAACGGCGCCGAAGTTCAGCGCGTCAAAGACGGCCTGCACGCCACCAAGGAGCAGCTCGGCCAGATCGCCGCTGACCTGGAGACCATCGCCGCCGCCCTGGCTCAAGCCCGCGGAACCTCGCGAGGCAACATCACGTCACTCAACGAGAACCTGCAGACCGCCGACGTTCTGATCGGCCACTACCTCGACCTGGAGAGCCAGGGCCTCAATCGCGACGCCGATATCGAGAATGTGCGTCAGGCAGCCAAGGCCGACACCTTGACGGCCCTGCACAACGAGACGTTTTTCCGCAACGACTACTCCAAGACACTGAAGCAGGCCCTGGCCAACCTGCGCGTCAAGGACGGTTACGACCCAGACGTCGCGGTACGCAAGTTCGACGCCGAGGGCGAGCCGGCGGCCCCGCACGGCGTTCCGGGCACCGCCAGCCCGACGAACGGCACACCCAACGGCCAAGCCGACGGTGGCGCCGGGCAGACACCGCCAACAGGCGGCACCCCAACGGGAGCCGACGGTGGCGCCGGGGCCAACCCTCCGTGGGTGCCACCGGGCACTCCGGTGATGACCCGGCCCCAGGGCCCGCCCCCTGTCCCGTCCAAACCGACGGAGATCAACGGCAAATGGGGCAATGTCGGCGACGGCCTAGCCGCGTCTGGTGGCCAAGCCAATGCTCCGTGGGTCCGACCGGATCTGCCAGCATTCACTCCGGGCGGATCACCGAACCCCGCCATTCCCGGCGGCGGCGTCCCAATGTCGCAGGCTATGGAGAGTGTCGAGAGGTTCGGCAAACGCCTGGGTTTAGTGGGGAACTTCGTCACCGGCGTGAACGGCGTCATGGAGATCCAAAACGATCTGAACAACGGGGCCTCCTTGAGCACCGCCCTGGTGGATGTCGTCCCCAAAACCGCGGGTGATATCACCGGAGGCTTGGTGGGCGCCGGACTGGGGGCCGAGACCGGCGCAGAAGTCGGCGCCGTGGTCGGCACCTTCTTCGGCCCTGGGCCGGGCACCGCCATTGGCGCGGTCCTCGGTGCCGGCACCGGTGCGGTGGTCGGCGGCCTCGTCGGCAGCGAGTTCGGCAAGGATGTGGGCGAGGGAATTTCGAATGTTTGGCACGGCCTGTTCGGCTGAGCTGGGCACACCGGTAAGGGAGATCGATCATCACTAGCGCAAACGGCATCGTCGGCGCGGCCCTGCTCGTGATGCTGCTCATTGCGGTCCCGGTGGACCCCCGCAAGGACGCGATGTCGAAGTGGCTCTTTTGGCTTGTCGGACCGATGGTGTCCGCCACATTGTTTGCGATTGCGTTCTACAGCTCGATGAAGAACCCCGAGCCGACGGACCTGATCGGTGTGGTCGCCGCCGGGGCGATCTTTTCCTACCTCAGCTTCGGCGGTGCCTACCTCCGCAAGCTCTGGCGACCCGGGCGATAAGGAGTTGGCAGTGCAAAATTCTGGTCGCCCGCCCGCCGAGGAATCGATCACGTTGGCTCCCCGCGACGTCGACGAGCCGACGGTCACCCTCCCCCTTCCCCCGGGTTGGGAGTTCCTGCCCAGCAACGAGTCGCCGCCGGTGCGCGGCGTGCTCTACAACCAGGAACTGCGACGGCACGGTTTCACCCCCAACGCCGTGGTGACGCTGGAAGACCTCACCGGCCAGGTCGGATTGCCGGCGCAGGCCTTGGCCAAGGAACGCGCCGCGGTGACCACCGTCATCGGTGAGCTCGATACCGATGTCGCCGGAACGGTGTCGGGCTTTCCGAGTAGAACGATCACCTACAACCTGCAGGGCCGACCCGCGACCGGCCTGCTCATCGCCGTGCAGAACACAGCAGCCCGGATCTGGGCGATCACGGTCACCCTGCAAACCACCGACGCCGACAACCCCCACTACATCGCCGCCAAACAGGCACTTCTGGATTCGTTGGAAGTCCGCCTGCCCACCCCGTGACGCCCCTGGGAGAATGCACTCATGGTCGAGCAGAGCCTCTGGATGCAGAAAGTTGCCGCCGATCCCGGGCATTCGCAGTGGTATATCGAACGCTTCCGCGAGATGGCCCGCGCCGGTAACGATCTGGCCGGCGAAGCCCGCCTGATCGACGCGATGGCTTCCCGTGGCGCCCGCATCCTCGACGCCGGCTGCGGACCCGGGCGGGTCGCCGGCGTCCTGGCCAAGTGCGGTCATGATGTGGTCGGTGTCGACGTTGACCCGGAGCTGATCGAGGCCGCCGAGCAGGACTATCCCGGACCGCGCTATCTCGTGGGCGACCTCGCCGAGCTCGACCTGCCCGTCCGCGGCATCTCCGAACCGTTCGACCTCATCGTGTCCGCGGGCAACGTCATGGCATTTGTGGCCCCGAGCACGCGCGCGGAGATCCTGCGCCGGTTGCGCGCCCACTGCGCCGACGACGGTCGGACCGTGATCGGCTTCGGCGCCAACCGGGACTACGACTTCGATCAGTTCCTGCGCGACGCGTCGACTGCCGGTTTCGCGACCGATCTCCTGCTGGCCACCTGGGACCTGCGACCCTTCACCGCGGACTCCGATTTCCTGGTCGCGGTGCTACGCCCCGCTCACAGCGGCAGCTGATCGTCCTCGGTCAGCTCGCCGAGCTGGTCAACGCTCAGCACCTCGGTCATATCCTGCTCCTGGTAGGCCAGCCGACCCACTCGGTGTGCGACCACCGGCGCGGTGATCAGGGTGAACAGGATGCTCACGGTCACCATTCCCGCATCGTGGCTGCCGCGTAGTCGGATCAACGCACCGAACAACACCAGCAACAGGCCCAACACCTGCGGTTTGGTGGCCGAGTGCATCCGGGCCAAGGTGTCGGGGAACCGCACCACACCGATGGCCGCCGTCAGCGCGAGCACCGAACCGGCGAGCACCAGCACCCCGGAGAGCACGTCGAGCAGGATCACGGTTGCCTCCCCAGATCGGGTGCGTCGTCGGGCACCCGGAAGCGTGCCACGCTCACCGACCCGATGAAGCCGACCAGCGCCAGTGCCGCAAGGCTGTAGGTCACGGTGGTGTCCCGGCTGACCGCAGCCCAGATACCGATACCGCACATGGTCATCGCAGCCAGCGTGTCCAGCGCCACCAGCCGGTCCAAGGTGCTGGGTCCGGCCAGCAGCCGATACATGGTGATGACGGCGGCGAAGCCCAACAGCACACCCGCCGTTCCCCAGATCACGTTCATGCGTCTACTCCCGTCGGCAGCCACTCGTCGTCACGCTCGAACGCGGCGATCAACAGTCGCTCCACCTGCGCGACCTGCTGAAAGAAACGTTCGACCGCTGGCGCAGACCCGACATCGATCACATGGCAATACAGAATCCGGCGCACCTGATCGATCTCCAGCACCATCGATCCGGGAATCAACGTGGTGATGTTGGCGGCCAGCACCAAAACCAGGTCGGATTTGATGGTCAGCGGCACCCGTAGCACCCCGGTGAGCGGCGGCGGTCCGGGTCGGACCGCCAGCCACATCAACTGAATGCTGGACTCCATCAGGTACCAGGTGAACAGCCCCAACAGCTTCACCAGCGGCACCAGATGCACCCGGCCCTGCACCGGCACGGGCGGCATCGGCAGCAAGACCATGATCACGATCGCGACCACGATCCCCGTGAGGATGTTGGGGATCGTGAAGCGGCCCCACAACAGCACCCACACGGTGGCCAGCGCCGACACCGCGAAGATCCTCAGCGCGAGGGCCCTCATGGTGTACCCACCGACAGCACAGTCGAGATGTATTCGCCCCGGTCCAGAACCTCGGCCGCCGCCCGCTCGGTGTAGGCGAAAATCGGGCCGGCCAGGACGCTCAGCGACAGGCCCAGGGCGATCAGCGCGAGCGTCGGGACCACCATCCACGTCGGCATCTTTCCGACGTCATCACGGTCGTTGTAGGCAATGTCGCCGACGTCGTCAAGCAGCACCGGCGGAGCGGCAAGCACCAGCTCTCCCTCGGGGGCGTCGACGCGGCGGCGCCAAAACGCCATGGTCCACACCCGTGCCAGCACATACAGGGTCAGCAGACTCGTCACCACCGCGCCGCCCACCAGGCACCAGGCCAGCACCGACCCGTCACCCACACCGGCCTGCAGCACGGCGGTCTTGCCGATGAAGCCCGAAAACGGCGGTATACCACCGAGATTGAACGCCGGAATCAGGAACACAAAGGCCAACAACGGATTAGCGATCAGACCGCCCAGTCGGTGCAGCGACGAGGCGCCGCCTTGGCGTTCGATCAGTCCGGCCGCCAGGAACAGCGTGGTCATCACGATGATGTGGTGCATCACGTAGAAGATCGCGCCGGACATGCCCAGCTGGCTCGACAATGCGACCCCGAACATCATGAAGCCGATGTGGCTGACCAGCGTGAAGGACAACACCCGCTTGATGTCACTTTGCGCGATGGCACCGAAGATCCCGATCAACATGGTCAACAGCGCCGCGACCAGCAGCACCGAGTCCAGGCCGCCGTCGGGGAACAGCAGGGAGTGCGCCCGGATGATCGCGTACACACCGACTTTGGTCAGAATCCCGGCGAACACCGCGGTGATCGGGGCGGGCGCGGTGGGATAGGCGTCGGGAAGCCATGCCGACAGTGGGAACACCGCGGCCTTGATGCCGAACGCCACCAACAACACCGCGAACACCGCGCTTCGGGTGCCGCCCGGCAGGGCGCCGGTCCGCGTCGCCAGCTCGGCGAGGTTCAGCGTTCCGGTGGAGGCATAAACCAGGGCGATGCCGAACAGAAAGACCAACGACGAGGCCATCGAGACCATCACGTAGCCGATACCGGCGCGAATGCGTTCGGCACTGGCACCGATGGTCAGCAGCACGAAGCTCGCCGACAGCAGCATCTCGAATCCGACGAACAGGTTGAACAGGTCGCCGGCCAGAAACGCCAGGGAGACGCCGGTGGCCAGGGTCAGATAGGTGGGCAGGAAGATCGATACCGGCTGGCGGTCGTCACCGTCGCGCACGCCTTGCCCGATGGCGTAGACCATGACCGCCAGCAGCACGACCGCCGACACCACCAACATCAGCGCCGACAACCGATCGACAACCATGCTGATGCCGAGCGGCCCCATCTTCTGCTCGGTTGGCCCCCACCCTCCGACATGCAGTACCAGCGTGCCGTTGCGGTCGGTCAGATACAGCAGGGCCGCGCTGACCGCGGCCACCGCGCACAGCACACCGATGGTGATTGGCCGCTGTAGCCGGGGACGGCGGCCGACGATCAGCGTCAGCGCCGCGCCCAGCGTGGGCAGCAGCACCGGCAGCGGCATCAAGACGGCGGCAAGACTCACCGTGACACCTCGCTTCCGGGAACGGCGTCGAGGTCACCGGCTGCCACCGGCACACCCTGGTCCGGTTCGGCGGCGATGACCTCTTCGTCGGTCAGCTGCGAGACGCGGGTCGCTTCCTGGTCGTCACCGATGTCGTCGGTGGTCGTCAGGTTGTAGGAGCGGTAGGTCAGGGCCAGCACGAACGCGCCCACGCCCATGGTGATGACGATGGAGGTCAACACCATGGCCTGAGCCAGTGGGTCGGCGTCGGTTTCCTTACCGGAGCTGGCCCAAAGGATCGGCGGATTCCCGTCTGGTCCGCCGACATCGATGATCAGCAGATTGATGGCATTACCGATCATCATCAGGCCCAACAACATTCGGGTCAGACTGCGCTCGAGCAGCATGTAGACCCCGCACGAAGTGAGCCCGGCGGCCATCAGCAACGGAACCAGATGCGCGGTCATGACACTCCTGCCATCGGTCGGCCAGCGGACTGCGATTCAAGCTCCTGGTCCAATCGCACGCCCAGGCTGCGCAGCACATCGAGCACCATGCCGACCACCACCAGGTACACGCCCAGATCGAAGAACAACGACGTCACCACATTGACGTGGCCCAGCACCGGAAGCGTGAAGTGCAGCACCGCCGAGGACAGCACCGGCGCCCCCAGGAACAACGACCCCAGCGCCGTGCCTCCGACCAGGGCCAGCCCGACGCCCAGGATCTTGCTGGAGTCCAGGGGCAGCGTCTCGCCGAGCTCGTAGCGTCCGCCGGCCAGATAACGCAACGCCAGCCCCAGCCCGGCGGCAAGCCCGCCGGCGAAGCCACCGCCGGGATAGTTGTGCCCGGCGAACAGGAAGTAGATCGATACCACCATGATCAGCGGGAAGATGATCCGGGTTGCGACCTCCAGCACCAGCGACCGCTCGTTGGGATCGTGGTAGGCGCTGCCCCGCAGCCAGGTGGTGGACCCGATCGCCGGGCTGTAGGGGGTGGTGATGCCCGCGGTCTTGCGCGGGGTGCCGGCGTCGGCGATCCGTGGGGCTCGGCCGAATCGGCGGTTGCGGAACACCATCGAGGCCACACCGGTCGCGGCAACCAGCAGCACCGAGATCTCACCGAGGGTGTCCCAGGCCCGGATATCGACCAATATCACGTTGACGGTGTTGGCGCCGTGACCGCGGACGTAGGCCGCCTCGGGCAACGCCTCGGCCACGCCGTCGCGGGCGCGCGCCGCCATCGCGAAGGCCGCCAGCACGGCGACGCTGATGCCTGCCGCGGCGGCCAGCACTATGCGCGGCAGCCGGTTCAGCGCCATGGTGGGTCGCTCGGCCTCCGCCGGCAGCGTGCGCAACACAAGCACGAAGATCACCAGGGTCACAGTCTCGACCAGCAGCTGGGTCAGGGCCAGGTCGGGCGCACCATGGAAGGCGAATGCCGCCGCGCACCCGTAACCGGTCACCCCGACCATCAACACCGCGGACAGCCGGTTGCGAGCCATGGTGGCGCCGATCCCTCCGGCAACCACCAGCACCGCGACGGTCAACTGCAGCGGGGTATCCCACAGATGCAGTTCGACGTGGTTGCGCGCGCCCAATGCCAGCGCCGTCAGCGGGAGCACCACCAGCGTCGCGAAGATCACCCCCTGGTTGACCGGCAGAGAGCCGCGCTGGGTGAAGCTGGTCAGCCGCACCGCTGCCACATCGAGCAGCCGCAGCGCGTCGTCATAGATGCGGTCGGCCTTGCCCATCGGCAGCCGGCGCAGCCGGGACAGACGCAGCGGGCCGCGGGCGGCGAACACACTCGCGCCGACCACCAGGACCAGCGCCGACAGCAACACCGGCAGCCCGACACCGTGCCACAGCGCCAGGTGATAGCCGGTTCCACCGGGCATGTTGTCGGCGTAATTGCGCAACACGGTATCGAGGGTGAGCGCACACAATCCCAGGGCCAGGCTGATGGCGGCCAGCACCGCCGGCGGCGCCAGGAACGCCGCGTCGGGTCGGTGCAGGCCCGCCACGGCCGGACTCGGTGCGGACCGGCCCTTGCCGGCGAAGCCGCCCCACACGAACCGCACGCTGTAGATCACGGTGAACATCGAGGCGACCACGCCGGCGGCCAGCACGTACGGACCGGCCGAACCCAGGACCGGGGACTGGGCCTCGGCCCCGAAGATGGTCTCCTTGGCGATGAAGCCCACGAACGGCGGCACTCCGGCCATACTGGCGGCGGCCGCGGCGGCGATCACAAACAGCCCCGGGCAACGGCGTCCGAGTCCGGCCAGTTCACGCAGATCGCGGGTGCCGGTGGCATGGTCGATGATCCCAACCACCATGAACAGCGTGGCCTTGGCCGCCGCGTGCGCGCACATGGCGGTCAACCCGGCCAGCATGAGGTCACCGGTGCCGGCTCCGACCAACACGATCATCAGACCCAGCTGACTGACGGTGCTGTAGGCCAGCAGCAGCTTGAGGTCGTACTCGCGCACAGCCCGCCATCCCGCCAACAGCGCGGTGGCCAGACCGAGAATCAGCAGCGTGGGCCGCCATCCGGGCGAATCGGCGAACCCCGGAGCCAACCTCGCCACCAGATAGATACCGGCCTTGACCATCGCCGCGGCGTGCAGATAGGCGCTGACCGGTGTCGGTGCCGCCATGGCGCCGGGCAGCCAGAAGTGCAGCGGCACGATCGCCGACTTGCTGAGCGCGCCGACCAGGATCAGCAGCACCCCAACGGTGACGACCGTCCCCGACGGGGGATGAGCCACCAACTCGGAAAGCAGGTACGTGCCGGCGGCGTTGCCCAGCATGATGATGCCGACCAGCATGGCCAGCCCGCCGGCAGTGGTCACCAGCAAGGCCTGGATGGCGGCGCGGCGATTGACGGCGCGTTCGGCGTAGTGACCGATCAGCAGGAACGACAGCACCGTCGTCATTTCCCAGAACACGTAGAGCACCAACGCGTTGTCGGCGACCATCAGCCCGAACATCGCTCCGGCGAAACCGACCATCTTCGCGGCGAAGCTGGGCAGCCGCGGATCGGTTTCGTGCGCCCCGACCGGCCGGAAGTATGAGGCGCAGTAGAACAAGACCAGTGCGCCGATCCCTAAGGCCAGCACGCACATGATTGCGCTCAGCGAATCGAATCGCAGCGCGATGTCCATCGACAGTCCGGGCACCCACGGCACCGTGACGCGGTGGTCGTCGGCCGGACCGGCCGGCCAGTTCGCCACCACCCAGCCCAGCGATACCAGCGGGATGGATCCCAGCGGATAGAAAGCCGCCCTGCCCCACCTGCGCACCAACGCTGGTGCGGCAGCTGTGCCAACAACATGGGCAAGCAGTATCGCCAGCATCACGCTCCACGGGCCGTTTCGTTTAAGTCGATGCGTTCTAGTCGTGGCCAATCGTGAGGAGACCGCGGACGCGCTCAGAACACGGCCGCACCCATCTCCCCACCACCACTGATTCCAGTTTGTGTGGTGCAGCGGCAGCGCGCCATGGAATACAACCCCCATTCGGCGGGGGGTGCAACACCCACTACGGCTGGGGCGATGTCCCGTTACGGCTCGATCAAACCGGTCCTGATCGCATACCGGGTGAGCGCCAGGCGGTCGCGCAGACCCAATTTCTGCAGGGTGTTGGTTCGGTGGCGATCGACTGTCTTGGCGCTGATGCCGAGAGTCTTGGCGATCTCGCGTGCCGAAAAGCCCTCGGCGATCAACTTGAGGACTTCCTCCTCGCGCGGCGTGAGGATGGTCTCCGGCAACGTATTGCCGTGCCTCGCCCGATGCAGGTAGTCCCGAATCAGCGCGGTCACCGCCCCGGCGTACAGAAACGGCTCACCGCGAATCGTCGCCCGGCACGCTTCGAGCAGGTCGCGGTCGGCGACCGATTTCAAGACGTAGCCCGAGGCACCGGCCTTGAGGGCCTCGAAGAAGTACTGCTCGTTGTCGTGCATCGACAACATCAGTACCCGCACGTGGGGATGGTTGCGGTTGATCTCGCGGGCGGCCTGCAAGCCGGTCATCCGCGGCATTGCGATGTCCAAAATGGCCAGATCGACAGGGGTTTCCTGCAACGCTGCGAGCGCCTCGGCACCGTCTGCAGCCTCCGCAACCACAGACAGGTCGGGCTCGGCGTCCAGAATCATCCGCAGCCCACTGCGCATCAGGGCGTGATCGTCGGCCAGCAGGATGCGTGCCGGTTGCGTCGGCATCATGACCGTCCGGCCCCCGGTCGGGCCGGCACCACCAGCCGGATTTCGGTGCCCTGCTCGGCTGAGGAGGTGATGGTTAGGGTGCCGTGCACCAGCAGTGCGCGCTCACGCATTCCAGTGATTCCCGCACCTTCGACGTCGAGCCCGCCGGTACCGTCATCGGAGATCCGCAGGGTCAGCTCCCCCGTTGTATCGACATGCAAGTCCAGCCACACCTTGTGTGCACCGGAGTGCCGGGCGATATTGGTCAAGCTCTCCTGCACGATGCGATAGCACACCAACTCCACGTTGGGATTCAGTCGTTCCGCCTGCGGGCCAATGTCTTTGACGACATCGATGCCGCTCGCCTGGGTGAACTGGTTGCACAGTGCCTGCAGGGCACTCTGCAGGCCGAGGTCCTCCAACGCGTCCGGGCGCAGCCGTCGCGCAATGTCCCGCACTTCGTCGAGACTGGCCCGCACGATTTCCTGCGCATCCGCGAGATCCCCGCGTATTTCTTCCGGCGCGGCGTCGACGGCCCGTTTGAGGGTGAGTAGGGCGACGGTGAGGGTCTGGCCGATCTCATCGTGCAACTCTCTGGCGATCCGCTGCCGCTCGTTCTCCTGCGCGACGAGCACCAAGGCACTCGAGGAAGCGCGTTCGGTTTCCAGCCTGTCCAACATGGCGTTGAACGACGCCATCAGGTGGTGCAGATCACCGTCGCCCGTATCGTCCACCCGGTCGGTGTGCCGGAGCAGGTCAACCCGCCGCATAGACGCGGCGAGCCGGTCCAGCGGAGCCAGGCTGGACCGCAACAGCAGAGCATTGGCCCCAACCACGACTGCCAACCCGATCACCAGTACCGGGATCTCGGCCAATCGGACGGGGCCCGAAACAGTGGCCGGCGACATGGCCAGCACCAGGGTGCCGAAGGTGAAGACCAAACCGTTGATCAGGACGACGCGCCGAAACAACCCCCGCGCGGGCGCGTTCGCCCGCCGCCGAAATCGGTCGACGAGCCCAGTCCAACGGCTCATACCACCACCCTGGTCTGCGCGGCACGCAATGTCCATACGGGTCGCCCTGACATGCGAATGGGTGTCAAACACCATGGCGAGTCACCGGTTCGGGCTCGGAGAATAGTGGTACGCCCAGCGCATCGTCGGCTTTGACCCCATGGTCGAGGTGTCTGCCGCCCCGGAGTGTCGAGCCCCTTGGTGGAGCGCCGGGCAAGTTAAATCGACGGATCACACCACCGACCCGTGACCGGAGGGATGCAACTGCAATGGACCGCTGTACCCGAGCGCGGCGTCCCGCAGCGCCCGGCTCCGCCGCGCTTGCGAACGCCGCAACCCGAGCGCGGCGTCCCGCAGCGCCCGGCTCCGCCGCTACCAGCGTGCCCCGCCAATGAATTTCGCTGCGTTGCCGCCGGAAGTCAACTCCGGTCTCATGTACCTCGGCGCCGGCTCGGGTCCGATGCTCGCCGCAGCGACTGCCTGGAGCGGACTGGCGGCCGAACTGCACACGGCGGCAGCAGGTTACGAATCGGTGGTTGCTGAGTTGACCAGCTCGGCATGGTCGGGCCCCTCCTCGGCGGCGATGGCGGCGGCGGCTACCCCGTTCACGACGTGGCTGAACACCACCGCAACTCAGGCTGAAAAGACTGCCCTGCAAGCCAAAGCGGCTGTGGCCGCCTACGAGGCCGCGTTCGCCTTGACGGTGCCCCCGCCGATCATCGCGGCCAACCGCGCACAGTTGCTGACGCTGTTGGCCACCAATGTGCTGGGCCAGAATGCCGCGGCGATCGCGGCCACCGAAGCCGAGTACGGCGAAATGTGGGCACAGGACGCCACCGCGATGTACAGCTACTCGGCCCTGTCGAAGACCGCTTCCGAACTGGAGCCGTTCGCGCCGCCGCCGCAGACCGCCAACCCCGCTGGGCCGTTGAGCCAGACCGGCGCGCACGGTGACCCCACCGGCAACATCGCCCAGACGGTGTCGTCGCGACTGGCATCGGCGCTGTCGGGCCCCGGCTCATCCGACGCCTCATCGCCGTTGACGGCCCTGCCTGCGCCGGCCGACCTACCGTCCGGGCCCTTTGACTGGCTCGGGATAGTTGCCGACGAGCTCGGTGTCGGTGTTGCCCTGCCGTTGTCGATCCTCGGTGTCTTCTTGGCGGGCGCGGCAATGCATTTCGCCGAGCAGGACTCTCAAGAGATCTTCGACACCCAGGACATCCTCCGCGCCGGCCAGAAACGCATCTTGAACGCTCTGGACCAGTTGGGAGTGCACGAGGAACTGCCGTCCATCGAGAACCTCCGAATTCCCCACGAAGCGGTCGTGGTCTCTATGGGCGAGGCGTTCCCGCTCGGGACCCTTTCGACACCCATCAGTTGGGCCGAGGTCGCCCCCGAGATCCGCCATGCCAGTTTCTCGACGCCGCTCGGCGCCGCCCCAGCCACGTCGCCCGCTGGACTGGGCACGGCATTCGGCCAGATGGCCCTGGCCGGTATGGGCGGCAGTGCCTTGGCCGGCGCCATGAACCAGCGCCGCTCGGAGTCCGGGAAGACTGTCGCAGCTCCGGCGTCCGTAGGATCGGGCAAGCCGTCGTCGGATTCGGCAGAACAAACAGCGGTGGCGGCGGCGCACTCTCCGCTGACCTCGGTGGTGGAGTTGGCGGCCGGGATCCGCGAACTCGGCGAACTGCATGACGCCGGATATCTGACCGGCGAGGAGTTCGCCGCACAAAAGCGTCGACTGCTGTCCCGGTAAATACGGCGCGCGCCGGCCTCGCCGAGTTCACGGCGGCATCAGATCAGACGTACCGCCCTGCTTCGTGTGCGATCTGTATCCGCGACTTCAAACCCAACTTCGCGTACACGTGCGTCAGATGGGTCTGGACCGTCCTGGTGGAGACGAACAGCTTTGTGGCGATCTCACCGTTGGACAGTCCCCGACTCACCAGCCGGACAACCTCGCGCTCGGCCGGCGTCAGGGCCGCCCAACCGCTCGAGGGGCGCTTTCGTTCCCCGCGGCCTCGCTGCGCGTAGGCTATCGACTCCTCGATCGACAACTTCGCGCCGGCTGCGCGTGCCGACGCCAACTCCTCCTCCCCCATGGCTTCCCGAAGCCCCGTTAGCAATCCTTCGTAACTGCACTGGAAGGCCCGAAACCGCGTTTCCCCGGTCTCCTCGCGCGCAGACTCGGCAGCTCCGATCAACCGCGCCGCCGTCAGACCGTCCCCGAATGCAGCGGCTGACGCGGCAAGGCACTCCAGCGCATCCGCCACACACAAATACGCCCGCGTACCGATCGCACCCGCCAGTGCGGACTGAGCGTCACTCTCGGCACTGCGGTATTCGCCGCGCGCCAGAGCGACCCGCGCACGCGCCGTGAACGCGACCGACCGGTGCCATCCCATCGCCGAGTTCACGGCGGCATCGGCGAGTTCCTGGGCGGCCGCGATATCACCGCACGCCAGCGCCACCTGCGCCATAAGGTGGCCGTACATCGCCGCGATATCCGGCTGAGCCCGCAGCAGCTGCCAGGCCGCCTCGGCTGCCGGCTCCGCCGCGGCGACATCGCCCGCCGCCAGCGCCGCATAGGCAACCGCCGCCCTGCTGAACCCCTCGTAGCTGCCGCCGAACTCAGCGGCAGCCGTAACCGCCTGGGCAAGGACCTCCCCGGCCGACTCCAGATCGCCACGATAGGCCAGAGCCTGCCCCAAACTCAGCAGCCCGATCGCTCGCGCCGCCAGGTCCCCACCCCAGTCCACTTCGGTGACCAACGATTGAAATTGTGCGATGGCGTCGTCCACGTGGCCCCGCCACAGCAATGCGAAACCCAGCCACACACCGGACAATCGGGCGACAAAACGGTCCCCGATCGCATCGGCAACGGCGAGGCCTTCTTCGGCCGCGGCCAGGCCCGCTGTCGGGTCTCCAGCAACAAAAGCGCCGGCCGCACGCCAGTACAGAATTTGACTCAACCGCCACCGATCCCCGGTCGCACGAGCGATTTCCATCGCCTCATCAAGAGACGGTCGCGCCTCCGCCGCGTTGTAACCCAGCAGTGAGCCGCAGGCGGTCAGCGCGCGTACCAGCAATGCCGGATCGCCCGAATCCCGCGCCAACGCAAGCGCTTTCTGCGCGCCCGTCAGACTGCTCGCCAGATCGACTCCGCCCATCCACACGTCGATCATCGCCCGGTCGCTCAACGCTCGAACCACAGCCGTGGTGTCACGGCAGGTCGCGACCTGGTCCGCTGTCGATTCGAACCACACCAGCCCCTCGCGCGTGTGACCACGACCCAGCCACAACGGTTGCAGCTGTGAGCAGAGCCGCAGCGCGGCGGCGGCATCGACCTGACGAGACCACGCGAAAGCGGTTCGTAGATTGTCGATCTCGGCTTCCACCTGATCTATGAATCGTTGGTCGCCGGCACGAGTAGGCTGGTCGAGTTTGGCGGCAAGCGCCGCGAAGTACCTGCGATGCCGCTCGCGGATGACGTCGCACTCACCGCTCGCGTCGAGCTTGTCCATCGCGTACTGGCGCACCGTCTCCAACAACCGATAGCGAGTACGGCCGTCTCGCTCTTCGGTGGCGACCAGTGACTTGTCAACGAGGCTGAACAACTCCATAGTGCTGCCGCCGGCGCCGTCATCGGCCACGGCCGCTGCCGCGGTGGCATCGAATCCCCCGGCGAAGACCGCCAGGCGACGAATGACGATCCGTTCGGCATCCGTCAGCAGCGCGTGCGACCAATCAAGGGATGCACGCAAGGTCCGGTGACGCTGCGTTGCCGAACGCGCGCCGCCTACAAGCAGGTCGAAACGGTCCCGCAGGCTGCCGGCCAGCTCGGGCAACGACATCGCGCGCAGCCGCGCCGCAGCGAGCTCGATCGCCAGCGGCATACCGTCGAGCCGACGGCAGATTTCACCGACCACGACCTCGTCGGGGGTGAATCCCGGTCTCGCCAACCGTGCCCGATCCACGAACAGCGCAATCGCTTCGTCGTCCATGGGCAGGGGGTCAAGTCGCCAGGTGAGCTCGCCCGCCACCCCGATCGGTTCACGGCTCGTAGCCAAGATGCTCAGTCCGGGGCAGGAACTCAGCAACGCCACCGCAGTCGACACGCACACGCCGATGAGGTGCTCGCAGTTGTCGATCACCATCAGCATCCGGCTGTCGCCGATCCAGCGCACCACCGTTTCCAACGACGAATGCCCCGGCAGATCCGATACCTCCAGCACCCGGGTCAATGTCGTCGGAACCACAGCAGGGTCGCTGATCGGCGCCAGGTCCAGGTAACGGACACCATCCGGAAAGCGCTGGCTCGTCGCCGCAGCGACTTCGATCGCCAGCCTGGTCTTGCCGACTCCTCCTGCACCGCACACCGTCACAAGCCGCCGCTGCGATACCAACGTCGTCAGCTCACCCATGACATCGGCGCGGCCCACAAAGCTGGTGAACTGCACCGGCAGGTGTCGCCCAACCTGCGAGGAGGGACGTGAGCGCCGCACCATGCTGCAAATCTACGACCCCGCAGAGTCCAGAGATACGCGTTCGCGCCGACGTTGTTGACCACATTGCGACCGACAGTGTCCGTAGCCACACACCCACGCTGCTGAAGGAGCCTAACGGTGCGTTTCATGATCCTGTTACCCAATTGCATGCAGGTAGCCGCCCTGAGCCAGTCGTGGGAGAAGGAGGTCGCCGGTCGCGACATTGCCGGTGTGACAGCGGCGGCAGAAGGATTGGGGTATTCGATGGTCGTACTCCCGGAGCACTTCCTGATCCCTACCGCGCACCGCGAACTGTCCGGCGATCACTACTTCGAGGCCAGCACCGCTCAAGCTTTCATCGCGGGCGCCACCTCGACGATCACCGTCGGGTCGATGGTCACCATCCTGCCGCTGCATCATCCGGTCGTCATCGCCAAGGCGATTGCCACCCTGGACTGGTTCAGCGGCGGTCGATCGCTCGTGACATTCGGCGTCGGCTGGCTCAAAGAGGAGTACGACGCCATGGGAGTTCCCTTCCACTTGCGGGGTCGCATGGCCGATGAGTACTTGGAGGCGATCAACGAACTCTGGATGAGCGAATCACCCTGTATGGAAGGGGAATTCGTGAGCTTCGATAACGTGGCATTCGGCCCGAAGCCCGCACGCAGGCCGACGGTCTGGATCGGCGGCGACGCCGACGCCGCGCTGCGCAGAGCGGCCAGATTCGGAGACGGTTGGGCACCCTGGCTCACCAAACCCACCGATCTTCCCGCGCGGATCGACTACCTCCGCTCACAGCCGGGCTTCGACGACCGGCCGTTCGCCGTCTCCTACAGCCTCGCCGGATTGAACATCGGCGAAGGACACGCCGTCGTCAGCGACCCCGGTTCGCGAATCGGCGAATCCGCCGAACAGATCATCGACAGCTGCGGCAGGCTGACGGAACTCGGAGTCACCCACACCTGGGTCAACCCGCCGGCCCTCGCGGGGCTCGACGCCTACCTCGATCACATGCGGTGGGTGGCCCAGGAGGTGATACCCAAGGCCCAATAGCGGGCACGCACGCGGCGGAGCGAGATCAACGGCGGCGCGACCTCAGGTAATCCCCGACCACGGCCGCGCCCAGCCCGTCGAGTTCGGGCACCACCACTCGGCCCTGGACCCGACGCGCCACCTGGTCGATGAAGCGGGCCAGCCCGGGATCATCCCCGAGCCGGAAGATCGTCACCTGGGCACCAAGCCGAGCGACGTCATCGAAGCCCCGCACGGTGTGCGCAATGGTCCGCGGGTGTGGCGGGTAATCAAAGAACACCGACGGGCCCGTCGTCCCGCGGCCCTCATAGTCCTCCAAGTGCGCCGTCGGTTCCCCGTCGGTGACCACCAGCACCACCGGCTGGGCGTTGGGGTGGCGGCGCAGGTGCCGACTGGCCAGCGCCAGCGCATGGTGCAGATTGGTGCCCTGCTCGTAGACACCTTCCAGGCCGGTCAGCTCTGCGGCCGTCACCGTGCGTGCATAGCGGCCGAACGCGATGATCTGCAACGCATCTGAACGGAACCGGGTGCTAATCAGGTGGTTCAACGCCAGTGCGGTGCGCTTCATCGGCAGCCAACGGTTGTCCATCACCATCGAGAACGACGTGTCCACCAGCAGCGCAACGGCGGACTGGGTGCGGGTCTCGGTCTCGGAGACCTCGACGTCCTCCACGCTGATCGACAGCCGACCGCGGGTGGCGGCGGTGCCGGGTTCAGGTTCATGCGGCGGTCCCAGCTTCGCCTCTCCTCCGTCGAGCCTCGCTGAACCGCCGGCGACTTGCCGCAGCACCGTGTTGGTCAGGGTCCGGGTGACGTTCCATGGCTCGGTGTCGCCGAACTGCCAGGGCCGGGTCGCCCCGGTCAATTCGCCGGCCGCCCCTGCCCGACGGTGATCGCGTTCGCCGCGGCGTCCCGAAAGTTGCCGCGCCACATCGCGCAGCGCGGTCTCGCCGAGCCGGCGCATCGCCTTGGGCGACAGTCGCCACTGACCGTCCGAGCTGCGGTCCAGGAATCCCTGATTGAGCAACGCGCGTTCCAGCTCGGCCAGGGTCCGCGCGTCGATGGCGGCCTGGCCGCCGAGCTGGCGGGCCAGCGCCTCGAGGTCGACGTCGTCCATGCTCGCGCCGGGATAGGCCTGCGAGAGCTGCTCGGCCAACTGCTCAAGCTCGGCGATATCGGCAAGGGCCTGAGCGCCCTCACCCATGCCGAGCGGATTGTTGCCGGAGAACTCCGACGATCCGCTCCAGTCCTCACCCGGCCGCGCCGCCTGCAAGTGTGCGTCGAGACGTCCCAGTGCCTGCTGCAACGCCGGAGAGCCGAATGCCTGCTCCGCCAACGCATCCAGCTCCGCACGCTGCTCGCCAGAAAGGCTGTTGCGGAAGCGCTGCGCGGCCGCCGCCCGCTTGGCCAGCGAATCCAGCAGTTCCTCGACGTTTTGCGGGTTCTCCGGGAAGAACTCGCCGTGGCGGTCCATGAACTGCTGGAAGTCCTGCGGTGTGTCTTTTCCCTGAGAGTGCTTGTCCAGCAAGTTGTTGAGGTCGTCGAGCATGTCGGTGACCCGTTGCCGGTCGGCGTCGGTGGCGCCTTCCAACGCCTGCTTCATGCCGGCGAAACGCTGGTCGAGCATCTCGCGGCCGAGCAGGTCCTTGATCTTCTCGTAGGATTCCCGGGCTTCGCTGCTGCGCCAGTTGTAGTCGGCCAGCTCCTGTACCGCTTTGGCCGGCGACGGCGACAACCCCTCGATCTGCATCTCGGCGAAGCGGGCGTCGTCGTCGAGCGCGCGGGCCAGTTCTTTGCGTTCGGCAAGCACCGCTTCGTCGAGCAGCTTCTTGACCTCGGCCAGAGTTCCGTCCAAGTTGTTGCGGCGCAACAATTCCCGTCGCCGTCGTTGCGCCTCGGCAGCCAGCTGATCGGCTCCGGTCAGGTTCTTGGTGCCCCGGCGCAGCAACTCTTGCAGCGCTCGCCGCGGTGACGTCCCCTCCATGACGTCGCGGCCGATCTCCTCCAGCGCCTCGGCCAGATCGACCGGCGGCGCCAGCGGATCCGGCCCACCGCTGTAGGCCGAGTAGCGGTGAGCGTGGCTCGAAAAAGATTTAGCCATAGACGGTTTCGCCCTCGTCGGAGGTCTTGTCGATGCGCTTGGCCAAATACAGTGCTTCCAAGGCCAACTCAAGTGCCGCGGCGCGTTCGCCGTCGGATTCGGCACCCAGGCGCTGCGCGATGGCGTCGATCACCGGAAGATCCGGCAGTGCCGCCAGCACAGCTTTGGCCGAAATCCGCTCTCCCGTCGTCACTGTCGCGTCCTCGACCGCCGCCACCAGCGGTCCCACGTCGATCCCGCCCAGTGCCCGCGATGCGGTATCCGCGGTGGCCCGGCGCAACAGGTGCTCCAGCACTGCCTGCTCGCGGCCCTCCTCGCCGGACTCGAATTCCAGCTTGCCGCGCAGCACGTCGACGATCGTGCTCAGGTCCACTACCCGAGCCACCGGGTCGGTTTCGCCCAGCACCGCGCCGCGGTGGCGCGCCGAGGCCGCGACCGTCTCGGCAGCGGCGATCGCGAAGCGTGCCGAGACGCCGGAGCGCTGGTCGACCGAGCGGGACTCCCGCAGGTAGCGGGCGAATCGGGCCAGCACCGCCAGCAGGTAGTCGGGCACCTGCGCGCTCAGGTGCGCCTCTTGCGCGATCACGCCGACCTCGGCGTCGAGTTCCAGCGGATAGTGGGTGCGAATCTCGGCGCCGAAGCGGTCCTTGAGCGGGGTGATGATGCGGCCGCGGTTGGTGTAGTCCTCCGGGTTGGCGCTGGCGACCACCAACACGTCCAGCGGCAGCCGCAACGTGTAGCCGCGCACCTGGATGTCGCGCTCCTCCATCACGTTGAGCATCGCCACCTGGATGCGCTCGGCGAGGTCGGGGAGTTCGTTAACCGCGACCACGCCGCGGTGCGCTCGCGGGATCAGCCCGTAGGCGATGGTCTCGGGGTCACCCAGACTCCGGCCTTCGGCCACCTTGATCGGGTCGATGTCGCCGACCAGGTCGGCGACGCTGGTGTCGGGGGTGGCCAGCTTCTCGGTGTAGCGCTCGCTGCGGTGCCGCCAAGCCACCGGAAGGTCGTCGCCGAGCTCGCTGGCTTGGCGAATCGACTCGGGCGTGATCGGCGAATACGGGTGCTCACCAAGCTCAGCGCCGGCGATCACCGGGGTCCACTCGTCGAGCAATTCGATCAACGCACGCAACAGCCGGGTCTTGCCCTGGCCGCGCTCCCCCAGCAGCACGATGTCGTGACCGGCGATCAGCGCACGCTCGAGTTGCGGCAGCACGGTGTCCTCGAACCCGAAGATGCCGGGCCAGATGGCTGCGGCGTCGTCACCGTCGCCGAGCCGGGCCAACAGGTTCTCGGCGATCTCCTGTTTGACCCCCCTCTCACGGTGGCCGGCAGCACGCAGCTCACCGAGGGTCTTGGGCAGATCGTGCGGGGTATGCGGCGCGGTCACCACTCCACGCTACGACGGGCGTGATGGTCCGTCACGGCGTCCTGCGTTTATCCGACCACCCAATACCCGATACCCTGGGTACCGTGAACTTTCCGGAATGGCGTGAACGACCGGCTCAGACGTATTTCGGCCCGGCGTCCTGGCAGGCCCGAGTGCTGGCTATGGCAGCGGCGATCTTTTTGCGCACTTCGATCGCAGTGCTGACGTTGGTCGGCATGGTCGTCAACCGGTTCTGGCCCGCCGGGTTGCAGCGGGCACGCTTGGACCTCATCGACCAACCGATGCGCTACATCCGGGCACTGCCGGGCACCGAGGTGACACCGGAGCGGTTGACCGACTGTCCGGCGGAGTGGGTGGTGGCACCGGCGGCTCGCGACTCCGATCGAGTGATCGTCTACTTCCACGGTTCGGCCCTGGTGACGCTGGGCCTCAATTCCCACCGCCGCTTTGCCAGCAAGCTCTCGCACGCCACCGGCGCCAAGGTTTTCAATGTCGGTTACCGCCTGGCACCGTTGGCCGGTATCGACGAGGCCGTCGCCGACGGTCTGTGCGCCTACCGTCGCGTACTGGACGCGGGGTTCACCGCGGATCACATTGTGGTGGCGGGCGATTCGGCCGGCGGGCTGATGGCGGTGAACACCGCCTTGGCCGCACGCGATGCCGGGCTGCCGGCGCCGGCAGGCCAAGTGTTGATGTCGCCGCTGACGTCGTCGGACATGGAGATCAAACGTGAGGCCGCGCGCACCCACCGCGACCCGTTCTTCCCGTTCATGGCCTTCATGTTCATCTATCGGGTGTTCGCCACCGTGAACGGCACCCGTGAGCTTCCGGTGATGCCGCCGGAGGCAGAGCTGCGCGGGCTCGGACCGTTCCTGCTACAGGTCGGCAACAACGAGATGCTGCGCAACGACACCTTCGTGCTGGCCGACAAACTGACCGCCGTGGGCGTGCCGAACTGGGTTCAGGTCTGGGACCGTGCGTTGCACATGTTCCAGCTCACCTTCGACTTCAACCCCGACGCCCGCCGAGCCGTCGTCGAGATCGCCGACTTCATCGACTACGCGACGGCGACCGCACCGAGCGATACCGGCTCCGCGCCCGTCAGCGGCGAGATCGCCTAAGACGTCCGGCGCTGCGACCAGTCCTCAAACAGCTTCAGCAGCAATGGAATGCGATTGGCCTCGATCTCGGGCTGCGGCAGCACGGTCCGTACGATCGCGGCGCCGTCGAAGGTGTTGGTGAGCAGCGCAACCACGTTGGGGAGCATCTCCTCGGGAAATGCGTCGGCGCCCGGAAACCCAAGGGCGGTGTCGTGGATCTTCGCACCGTATTCGTCCAGTACCTCCGACAGTGTGGACCGCAGCTTCTCGTCGGTGCGTGCGGCGATCAGCAACTCGTAGACCACCGCGTTATTGGAGTTCGCCGTCAGATCACGCAGCAAAGTCAATACCGCCTCCAGCGCCGAGCCGTCGGCCGGGATCTCCGCCACTTGTTTGCCGATTAGCTCCAGCTGACGGCGCAGCACCTCGCGGGCAGTCGCCGCCATGAAATCACCCATGGTGCCGAAGTGGCGGAACAACGCCCCGTCAGATACCCCGGCCCGCCCGGCGATCACCTTGGCCGAGGCCCGCGCGTACCCGATCTCGACAATGGTGGCGATGCTGGCGTCGAGCAGGCGCGCGACGGTGGTCTCACGGCGCTCCTGCTGGGTTCTGGCCATGAGCTAGACCGATTGCAGCTCACGGGTTCCGGCGCGCAGGAACCGGCCGGAGCGCACCGTGGTGCCGTAACCGTCGCAGAACTGCCCGTTGCGGAACACCACGGTGCCACCCACTCCGGTCGCGACCACCGCGTCGTCGTTGCGGTTGACCATCCGGCTCAGGTCGCCGTAGAACGGCACCTTCTCCTCGTGGTAGCCGTCGACGGCATCGGTCAGACCGGCCGGGTCGATCACCACGAAGTCCGCGCGGTCGCCCTTGCTCAGCGTTCCGGCGTCGAACCCGAACCAGTCGGCGACCTCGGAGGTCAGCCGGTACACCGCCCGCTGGACGCTCATGAACGGCCGCCCGGCCGCCTCGGCGTCGCGGACGCGCTTGAGCAGGCGCAGCGAGAAGTTGTAGAAGGCCATGTTGCGCAGGTGCGCTCCGGCGTCGGAGAACCCCATGTGGATCACCGGCTCGTTGGCCAACTTGTCCAGCTGCTTGGGCCGGTGGTTAGCGACGATCGTGGTCCAGCGGACATTGCGTTCGCCGTTGTCCACCAACACATCGAGGAACGCATCCAACGGGTGCAGCCCACGCTCCTCGGCGATCTGCCCGAAGCTCTTGCCGACCAGGCTGGCGTCCGGGCATTCGACGATCACCGCGTCGTGGAAGTCGCGGTGCCACAACGACGGACCCAGCTTCTTGCGGTCGAAGGCCTTGCGGAACTTGCGGCGGTACTCGGTGTCGGCCAGCAGCGCGTTGCGCTCCAACTGGTCGCGCAGGTGCAGCGCGGCGGTTCCCGCGCCGAATTCCTCGAACACCGGCAGATCGATTCCGTCGGAATACAATTCGAACGGCACCGGCAGGTGCTGGAACCGCACGCTGGAGCCCAGCAGGGCGTTGAGCAGCCGAGCGCCGGGACCGAAGACCCGGACCGCGCCCGGCGCCGACTTGGCGTCCGCGGAGACCAGCAGGCTCATCCGCACCCCACGCCGCCGGCCGAACATTCCACTGCTCGTCAGGAAGAAATTCAACGCCGTCAACGGGTTCCGGACGTCGGGCGCGCTCTGCAACATCCGACCGCGCTTGCGCAGCACCTTGATCAACCGACGGCGCTCACGCCAGGTGGCGAATGTGGACGGCAGCGCCCGGGACCGGAACCGGTCGCCGTCGAGCTTGTCGATGGGTGCGTCCATCCCGGACATGCCCAACAGCCCGGCGTCGAGCCCCGCATCGAGCAGGGCGGCCATCTTCTCCAACTCGGCATCGGTCGGGACGACGCCGTCGGTGGTAGCGCGGTCCAAGCCGAGTACCGCGGTCCGCAGGTCCGAGTGGCCGAGCATGGAGCTGATGTTGGGCCCGAGCGGCAACGCCTCGAGGGCGCGCACGTACTCGGCGGGCGTGGACCAGGTCTTCTTGGACTGCAGCGCGTCCAGCACGAACTTGCGCGGGACCGCCTCAACCCGGCTGAACAGATCAGCGGCGTCCTCGGACTCGGCGTACACCGTCGACAGCGAGCAGTTGCCCAGCAGCACCGTGGTGACGCCGTGGCGCACCGATTCCCGCAGACCGGGGTCCAGCAGCACCTCGGCGTCGTAGTGGGTGTGCACATCGACGAAGCCCGGGACCACCCACTTGCCGGCCGCATCGATCACGTCCGGGCAGCCGGTCTCATCCAGCTCCCCCGCGACGATGTCGGCGACCACCCCGTCGCGGACGCCCAGGGTGCGGACCTGCGGGACGTTGCCCAGGCCGTCGAACCACAGTCCGTTGCGGATGATCAGGTCATAGCCCACGACATCTCCCCACTTCGAAGTTGAAATAGATAGTGAGCGCCTGCAATCTTTTTGTCAAGGGGTCGACTTAGGGCAGTTATCCCCAGTTCGGGCTTGATCCACAGATTCACGTTCTGCCTGCGCCAATGCCGGGACGGGCGCAATAGGATTAGCACATGCGTTCGAATAGCCGGGAAGCGATCGTGGAGGTGTTCGACGCGCTGTCGGCGGATCTGGATCGGGCGCTGGATCTGGACTTCGATGCACTGACACCGCGGGAATGCCTAGCCCTGCTGCGGCGCTGCGAACTGCTACGGCGCCGGCTCCCGGCGGTAGAACACCCTCTGGTTCACCAGATCGCCGCCACCGACCCCGCCGAGTTGGGCGGCAAACCCCGTTGGGTGCTGGCCGACGAGTTGCATCTGACCCGCGGAGAGGCCGGGCGGCGTCTGGCGGAGGCCGCCGAACTGGGTGACCGCCGCACCCTCACCGGCGAAGCGTTGGAACCGGTACTGCCGACGGTCGGAGACACCCCGACAGAACAGGAGGACACCCCCGCGGCACTGACCGCCTGAACCACCAACTCGAAGAATCACACGACGACGTCGTACACCACGCCCGTGGACTTGACCCATGGGAGCGGTGGACACCGTCAGGTGCGACTGACTGGTGCCGATCCCGGCGTGTGCGCGCATCGTTGTCGAGATGCCCAAATGTCCGGTGAAGTAAGCGATCAGCGCTTTGGCGAGGTCGTCGCGGGCGGGAATGGGCTCATAGTGCAGCCAGGCATAGAGTTCCGGCGGGCCCACCTCGTCGGGGCTGTTGACGTCGACGACGTCGACGAGGCGCACTTCACGTCCGGTCATCGGCATGACACAGGGGTTGGCCTGCGCGGGGCCGGCTACATCGGGCCGCGGCAGGTGGTGGGTGATCACGTCGGCCGACGGGACATCGGCCAGCACGGTGATGGTCGCGCAGCGCTTCTGGTTCTGCAGCACCGAGATCACTGCGGTGGCCGTTGAACGACCCTCGTTGACCACGTCGATCACGTATTCCGCCGCCGGTCCCACCAGCAGAGCCCGGGCGAATACCGCGTGCACCGATCGGACGGACTTGTCGCCGAAGCGTTTCGCCGCCGCGACGATGGCCTGCGCCAGCAGCTGGGTGCCTTCCACGACTTGGCGCTCGTCGTCGCCGGCCAGGCCGGTCGCACCGGTGAACCGGTCCGGGCCGTCCTCCGTCACCTCGAATAGGTCCAGCAGGCCGCTCACCGACCATTTCGTCGCGGGGGAAGTCTCGGTGGTCCCGGTTGCTTCAGACATTCCGCGAGCGTGACATTTGAGCCGGATTTTGTAAAGTAGGCTCTGGCCGCACCCGCGGCCGCCGGACAGGAGGGCGACAGTGTTGGGCATCGCCGAAACGAGTTCACAGCAGGACAACCCGGGCTCCACGTCGCCCCCCGCACCGCTGGCCGGCGGCTTCTGCTTCGGGGAGGGCCCGCGCTGGTTCGAGGGGCTGCTGTGGTTCTCGGACATGCTCGGCGAGGCGATCCACACCGTGAACCTGCGCGGCTCGATGACCACCGTGCCACTGCCGGGACACACCCCCAGCGGGCTGGGGTTTCGGCCGGACGGATCGCTGCTGATCGCCTCGGCCTCCGACCGCCAGGTGCTCTGCTACGACGGTGACACTGTGACCACGCTGGTCGACCTGAGCGACCAGGTGCCCGCCGACCTCGGCGACATGGTGGTGGACGCGGCCGGCCGCGCCTACATCGGGTCGCAGGCCTACTCCGGCGGCGTGGTGGTGCGCGTCGATCCGGACGCCCCAAAAGGCAAAGTCCACCTCGTGGCCGAGGATCTCGACTTTCCCAACGGAATGGCGATCACCCCGGACGGCGGCACGCTGATCGTCGCCGAGTCGATGGGCCGCCGGCTCACCCAGTTCACCATCGACGCCGACGGCGGACTGCGTGACCGCCGGGTGTTCGCCGACGGGCTGGACGGACCACCGGACGGTATTGCGCTGGACGCCGCCGGCGGGGTCTGGACGGCGATGACCCTGGCCAATCAGTTCGAGCGCATCACCCAGGGCGGTGTGGTGACAGACCGGATCGCAACCGGCGAGCGGGCCGCGATCGCATGCGCGCTGGGCGGGCCGAAGCGCCGCACGCTGTTCCTGCTGTCCAGTTCCACCGCCTACCCGAAGCACCTGATCGGCACCCGCAACTCGCGCCTGGACACGGTGACTGTGGAGATTCCCGGCGCCGGACTGCCCTGAAAGGGATTCGATGACCGACGCCTACTACGAGTTGCTGGATGCCGCCGATCCGCGGGGAGAGAAGTTCGGAGCCACCGATCTGGTGCGCGGCACGTGGTCGGCCCAGATCCAGCACGCCGCACCGGTTTCGGCCCTGCTGGTGCGGGCACTGGAGCGCGTGGCGCCGCGCGACGATACCCGACTCAGCCGGGTCAGCATCGACTTGTTGGGGCCGGTGCCGGCCGAAGGCGCGCTGTGGGTGCGCGGCCAGGTCGACCGGGCTGGCAAGCAGATCGAATTGGTCAGCGCCGAGATGCTGGCGCCCGGCCCCGACCAGCTGCCGCGACCCGTCGCCCGTGCGTCCGGCTGGCGGTTGCAGACCTTGGACACCGGCGACCTGCAGCACGCCTCGGCCCCGCCGCTGCGGCCGGTCAGTGAGGCACAAAGCAACAACATGCAGCAGAACTGGGACCGCAACTACGTGCACAGTCTGGACTGGCGGTGGTTGACCACGCCGTTGGCCCCGGGCGCCGGCGAATCCTGGATCTCACCGATCGTGGACCTGGTCAAGGGGGAATCCATGACCCCGCTGCAACGGCTGTTCGCTGTGGCCGACGACGCCAACGGGGTCGGCACCAAGCTCGACATCAGGAAGTGGACGTTCCTCAACACCGACCTGGTGGTGCACGTGCACCGGATTCCCGACGGCGAGTGGATCGGCATCCGGGCCGAGACCAACTACGGCCCCGACGGCATAGGGACGACTATCGGCACCCTGTTCGATCAGCAGGGCGCGGTGGCGGGCATTCAACAGTCCGTCCTGGTGCGCCCCCGTTAGCGGGCCGCTCCCGCGCCGGGCAGCATTTCGACGAGACGCAGCCGCGACTCGGTGGCCATCCCAGCGAGCAGGCGGCCGGCCTCAGCGGTACGCGCGAAGGCACCCGCCTGGGCCGACCGGACCACCGATGCCCGTACCCCGGTGCCGACGAACTCCGCGTCCAAGGCCGCCAGCCAAGCGTCAACCTTGCGCTGGGCGGCGGCGCAGCTCACCCCGGCCAACTCGGGGCCGACCAGCACGACGTCCCCGCTGCCTCGGGCGATCATGGCCGGAATCACCCGGGTGGCAAGAATTTGCGCCCCCACTCCGGCGCTGTCCGGGCCCTCGCCCGCCCGTCCGGCGAGACCGACATCGGTGATGAGCACGTCCGCGGTGCCGATGAGGTAGTGCGCGGCGGCGAGGAATTGGTTGATCGAACGCGGCTCTGCGAGATCGAGGTAGGCGGCGAACGCGCTGCCGCCGCGGTCTCGAAGCTGCGCCGCGAACCGTTCGAACTCCTCGATTCGCCGACCGCCGAGCAGCACCAGGTGTCCTTGAGCGGCCAACTGAGCCGCGGCCACCTGGGCAATCCCGGCTGCTTCGATGACGATCATCACGGCTCGCGGCGGATGCGTGCGTTCCTCGCACGTGACTTGCGGCGCTTCGATCACAATAATTGCCCTACGGCCCGATCCGGGAGGCCCGCGACGGTGAGGAACGATGTCCAGGCACCGAACCAGCGTGACACTATCGCTATTTTTTGTAAAGTCTCCGCTATGACCCGCAGCACGGTGGACGGCCCCGACAGCTCGACCCGGCAGCGGATCCTCGCGGCCACCGCCGAGGTGCTCGGGCGCAATGGGATGACGAAGCTCAGCCTGTCCGAGGTGGCCTCCCAGGCCGGGGTCTCCCGTCCGACACTGTATCGATGGTTCCCGTCGAAGGAAGAGCTGATCTCAGCATTCTCCCGCTACGAGCGGCACATCTTCGACAGCGGCATCGCCCGCGCCACCGAAGGACTAAAGGGGACCGAAAAGCTCGACGCCGCACTGCGTTTCATCGTTGACTACCAGCACTCGTACACGGGTGTACGAATGATCGACATCGAGCCCAAGCACGTACTCGCCGACTTCTCCCGCATCATCGTGCCGATGCGCGAGGGCCTGCAGCGGATGCTGACCGGTCCGGACGCCCCGGTGAAAGCGGCCGCCGCGATCCGGATCGCCATCTCGCACTACATCATTCGCAGCGACGACTCCGAGCAGTTCCTCGCCCAGCTGCGTCAGGCCGTCGGCATCAAGCACCGCTAGCGGCGATCGCAAGCTCGGCGGAGCCTGCGGAGCCGGGCGCGGCGGGTCGTCGCCATCGGCTCAGTCGAAGAGCACCGCGGCATTGAGGTAGCCGGTCGGATCGAACGCGGCCTTGATCGTCCGCATCGCGGCGATGTCGTCCGGCCCGCGCGACATCGCCAGATAGGCCCGCTTGCGGCTGCCCACCCCGTGTTCGGAGCTGACGTTGCCGCCGCAGTCGGCGATGAGCGTCATCATCGCCGCGTAAAGGCCCGCCTCGGCCGATGCCGAGCAACGCAGCACATTGAAGTGCAGGTTGCCCTCACCGATGTGGCCGAACAGCACCGGGATCGCCTCCGGTGCATGCTCTCGCACCACCGTGCTCGCCGCCGCGGCGAATCCGGCAACCGCCGCCAAGGGCAGCGACACGTCGAACTTCAACGGCGGCCCGAAGGCACCCAAAACGTCGGCGATCGCCTCGCGAGCCCGCCACAGCCGCTGTTGGGTCGCAAGGTCAACACCCACCGCCGGCTCGTCGCAGAACCGCACCTGCGCCAGCAGGTCGGCGAGGCGGTCGGTCTGGCCGGTGTCGCCGGTCAGTTCCACCAGCAGCAGCCAGTCACCGCGCACCGGGGCGACAATCCCGAGTCGCTCGCCGGTCAGTGCGGCGACCCGGGCGTCGATCAACTCCAGGGTCGCGATGCCGTCGAGGTCGCGAAAGATTCGCGCCGCATCGACCAGATCCTGCAGCTCCGCGAAGCCGCAGACTGCCGTGACCCGGTGGACCGGGAGGGGATGCAGTCTCAGATCCAGCCCGGTGATGACGCCCAAGGTTCCTTCGGCGCCGACGAACAATGCCGGCAGGTCGTAGCCGGTGTTGTCCGAGCGCACCGCGCTGTGTCGGTGTAGCAGTGCGCCATCGGGCAGTGCCACCTGCAGGCCGAGTACCTGCTCGCCCATGTTGCCGTAGTGCACGGTATACAGCCCGCCGGCATTGGTGGAGGCCATGCCGCCGACTGTGGCGGTATCCCGGGCGGTGAGGTCTACACCGAAGATCAGCCCGGCATCGGTCGCCGCCCGCTGCACCGCCGCGAGCGTGGCGCCGGCCCCCACACTCACCCGTCGTTCTACGACGTCGACCTCACCGACGGTGTTCAGCCGCTCGGTGGACAGCAGCACGTCGTCGTGCTCGGGGACGGTGCCGGCCACCAGTGACGTGCGCCCGCCCTGAACGGTGACGTGTGCGCCGGCGTCACGGCAGAGCCGCAGCACCGCGGCGACTTCCTCGGGCGATCCGGGACGCACCAACGCACTCGCCCGGCCCCGGTAACGACCGGTGTAGTCAACGCTCCGGCCGGCCAGCACGTCGGGATCGTCGGTGACATAGGCGGGGCCCACCACTTCCGCCACGCTCTGCAAAAGGCTCCGAAACTGGCTTTGAGTCACCGCCCCGGTCACGAAGCCGGTTTACCACACCCGGGGCTACCTTTAAGCATGGCTACCCGCGAAGACGTCTCGTTTCGGTCGGGCGCGGACCGCATCAGCGCCTGGTTGTACCGCCCCGCCGACCCCGGCTCTAGCGGCGCGCCGTTGCTGGTCATGGCGCACGGCCTGGGCGCGGTACGCACCATGCGGCTCGACGCCTATGCCGAGCGGTTCGCCGCGGCCGGCTACGCCTGCCTGGTGTTCGACTACCGCAACTTCGGCGACAGCGACGGCGCTCCCCGCCAGGTGCTCGATGTGGGCAGGCAGCTGGCGGACTGGTCCGCCGCGGTGGACTTCGCGCACACCCTCGCCGGTATCGACCGCAACCGGATCGGCCTATGGGGCACGTCGTTCGGTGGCGGCCACGTGATCGCCACCGCGGCGCGACTACGGGTGGCGGCGGTGGTGGCGCAATGCCCGTTCACAGATGGGATCGCCTCTGCGCGCACGATTCCGCCGTTGACCATCGCGCGGATCAGCCTGCTGGCGTTGCGGGATCTGGCTGCGGCCCGGCTCGGCAATCGCCCGGTGATGGTGGCGACCGCCGGTCGTCCCGGAGAGGTTGCGCTGATGAGCACACCGGACTCCTACCCGGGTTACCTGAAGCTGGTGCCGCAGGGGCAGAACCTGCGCAACGAGGTTGCCGCGCGGATCGGGGTGAAGATCCTCGCCTACCGGCCGGGCCGGCTGGCCGCCAAAGTGTCGTGCCCGATTCTGTTCTGCGTCTGCGACACCGACTCGGTCGCCCCGCCGGAGCCGACCCTGCGCTATGCCGCGAAGGCGCCCCGCGGCACCGTCAAGAGATATCCCGAGGGCCACTTCGACATCTACGTCGGCGACGCCTTCGAGCGCGTTGTCGCGGATCAGCTGGAGTTCTTGGACCGCAACCTCAAGACCGTGGGAGCCTGAGCGCGCGGCGCCAACTTGTCAGCCAACTTGTCAGACCCCCACCCTAAAATCGAAAATATGTTCGAAACATCCTTGGCGGGTCCGGAGGCGCTGGCCGACGTCGACGACGACGCGCTGGTAGCGACGATCACCGGCTGGTCCCGGGTGGAGGCGGCCGCAGCCGCCCATCGACTGGCCGCGATCGGCGAGCTGGTCGCTCGCCGCATCAGCGGTGACGGGTTTGATCGTTCGCGCTGGGTGTGCGACAACTGGGACGGCGCGGCGGCCGAGTTGGCTGCGGCCGAACACATCAGCCACGGCATGGCGTCCTCGCAGATGTACCTGGCCAGCGCCCTGCGTGACCGGATCCCCCGGGTGGCCGCACTGTTCCTCTCCGGCCGGATCGGTGCCCGGCTGGCCTCGGCGATCGCCTGGCACACCACGTTGATCACCGACCCGGGCGTCCTGCTGCTCGTTGACACCGACCTGGCCGATCTGGCCACCTCGCTCGGCCCGCTCTCGGTCGCCAAAGCCGCAGCTGCCATTGACGCGCTGATCGAACGGCACGACCCGGCGGCCGTACGTCGGACACGGGACCGGGCTCGCGGGCGCGAGTTGGTCGTCGACACCAATCAAACCGAAGACGGCACCACCGCCGTGTGGGGCCGCCTGTTCGCGGTGGACGCTGCCGCCCTGGACCAGCGTCTGATGCAACTGGCCCATAGCGTCTGCGACGACGACCCTCGCACCCTGGCCCAGCGCCGCGCCGATGCGCTTGGTGCCTTGGCCGCCGGGGCCGAGTCGTTGGCCTGCGCATGCGGCAGCCCCGACTGCCCTGCCGCCGGGGAAGCCGACGCCCGATCTGCGGGCGTCGTCGTCTACGTCGTCGCCGAGTCCGCCGCCCTCGATGCCGCCCCCGACCCCCAACTGTCCGGCGAATTCGTCGGCAAGCCTGAGCCTGCGGCAACGAGACCTGCTCGCCCGCAGTGCCCGGCGCCGTCGGGGCGGATCATCGGCGGCGGGAAGGTACCGCCAGGCCTACTGGCCGAACTCATCGCCGGCGGTGCCGCCGTCAAGCCCCTCTCGCAACCGGCGGACTTGGCGGCCGAACCGGGCTACCGGCCGTCGGCAACGCTGGCGGCATTCATCCGCGCCCGCGACATGAGTTGCCGATTCCCCGGCTGCGACCGGCCGGCCACCGTCTGCGACATCGACCACGCTGTCCCCTTTCCCTGGGGACCGACTCACCCGTCAAATCTGCGGTGCCTTTGCCGAAAACACCACTTGCTCAAGACGTTTTGGACCGGTCGCGGTGGCTGGTGCGACCGCCAGCTACCGGACGGCAGCATCGACTGGCGCTCCCCCACCGGCCATGTCTACACCACGCGACCGGGCAGTAGCCTGTTGTTTCCCAGCCTGTGTCTGCCGACCACCGCGCCACCGGCCAACGCTCCCGCGTCATCGGCGGATCGCAACGTCATGATGCCCAGGCGCAAGAGCACTCGCATCCAAGATCGGCTCCGGTGCATCGAGGCCGAACGCGCCTACAACCTCGTCCAGCGCGATAGGCCTCCGCCTTAGTGCGACCCCGCGGTTCTACACACCCAGCGGTGACTCGACCCGGATCGTCTCGTCGCGGATCAGCCCCCGTAGCAGCGCCGTACTGAACTCCGCGGCGATCTCCTTGGCGCTACGCCGGCCGCTGGGCCGCAGCCAGCGGTAAGCCCCCAGCGTCATACCGATGTAGCCAAGCGCCAGCACGTGCGAGTCACACGGGTAGAACTCGCCGCTGGCGATACCGCGATCGATCAGGCCATGCACGTGCTCGTAGACCTGGGCTTCCTTCTCCCGGATCTCGGCCACCTGCTCCTCGGTGAACCACTCGGTGATGTAGGGCTGCTCCTGGAAGTAGACCGCCGCGCCCTCGGGGTTGACCGCGATCTGGTCGAGCAGACGCACGGTGTACTGGTACAACGCCTCACGCGCGGTCCACGACGGATCGTCGTGCACGGCCGCCAGTGTCCGTTCCGCGGCCTGCTGGTAGATGTCATAGAGGATCAACGACTTGCTGGCGTAGTAGTGGTAGACCGTCGCCTTGTTCAGCCCCACCACGTCAGCGACGTCGTCCATGCGGGTGCCGTGGTAGCCGCGGGCCGCGAACAACTTGGTAGCGACCGCGAGCAGCTCCTCGCGACGAGATGGGGTCTGGGACGATCCCCCCGGCGTAGCCTTGCCGTTTGCCATGTCCACTCACTCTTCGGCCAGGCCGGTGTCATCGGCGTGTCAATCAACTGGTTGGAAGGATTCTAGGCAGTCCGCTGTCGCAGCGTTGACGGGCCGACTAAACTGGTGGAAATCCAAGCTAAGGGGTTGACGACATGGGTCCTGGTTACGGTTACGATCCGAATCCGGATTACGAGCTGAGCGACGAGGCCGAGTTCTTCTTCAAGTACCTGACTTGGGGCATTCGTGGCGTTGAAAGCGGTGGCGGCTACCCCCCGCAGAACTACCCGCCGGTCTAAACGGCGACAACGAACCTGATTGACGGCCCCTGATCCGCCCGGATCGGGGGCCGTTTCACGTCTGATCGGCCAAGCCACCAGCATGGTGTCCTATCGTGGCCGGGTGACCTCCCAGCCGAATCTGCCCGGGGCGTGGAATTTTCGCGACGTCTCCGAGACCACCGGCGCGTTGCGCCCCGGCCGCCTGTTCCGGTCCAGCGAACTGAGTCGCCTCGAAGATCGGGGCCGCGAGGAACTGCTGCGACTCGGGGTGTCCGACGTAGCCGATCTGCGGTCACCGCGCGAAGTCACCCGCCGCGGACCGGGGCTGGTGCCCGCCGGTGTCGGCATCCACCTGCTGCCCTTCCCGGATCTGGCCGGCGACCAATCACCGGACAGCTCGGCTCCGCACGAGGACGCGTTCCGCAACATGATGGCCGAGAAGCCCGACGAGGATTCCGCCGCCGACGTCACCGCCCGCTACATGCTCGAGGAGTACGAGCGCTTCCCCACCCTCGCCGGGTCCCGCCGGGCGGTGCAGCGGGTGGTGTCACTGCTGGCAGAAGGCCGGCCGGTCCTGGCGCACTGCTTCGCCGGTAAGGACCGCACCGGATTCGTCGTCGCGGTGGTGTTGCGGGCGGCCGGGGTGGACCGCGACGCCGTCATCGAGGACTACCTGCGCAGCAACACTGCGGTACCGGTGCTGCGAGATCGGATCATGGAAATGATCCGGTCACGGCCCGAGTCCGAGATCACCCCCGAGGTGCTGACCTTCACCGAAGCACGGCTCTCCGACGAGGTGCTCGGTGTGCGCGCTGACTATCTGAATGCCGCTGAACGATCGATCGAGGAGAACTTCGGCTCGCTCGACGGGTTCCTGCGGGCCGCCGACGTCACCGACGCCGACGTCGACAGGCTGCGCGGCGCGCTGCTCGGCTGAAAGCAGCGCGCCGCGTCCCGAACCTGACCCGCTGTTACAGCGAGAAACTGGCCGACTTGGCCGCTGAAAGGTCCGCGATCGTCGACCACTGCGCCGCGATCTCGTCAACCGACGGCGGGTTCTCGAAGGTGGCGCCGGCGTTTTCGAACAGCGCGGTCCGCTGCACCTTGCCGCCGCCGGCGATGAACACCGAGCCGGTCTCGGCGACCTCTTCGGTGCACAGGTAGGCCACCACCGGTGCGACGTATTCGGGCTTGAGCTTGGCCAGCACCTCCGGCGGCAGGATGTCCTCGGTCATCCGGGTTGCCGCAATGGGGGCGATCGCGTTGGCCTTGATGTTGTACTTGGCACCCTCGATGGCCAGCGTGTTGATCATGCCGACCAGGCCGAGCTTGGCGGCGCCGTAGTTGGCCTGCCCGAAGTTGCCGAACAGTCCGCTGGTGGAGGTGGCGACGACCACGCGGCCGTAGCTCTGCTCGCGGAAGTGCGGCCACGCCGCGCGCACCACGTTGTATCCGCCGTAGAGGTGCACCTGCAGCACGGCGTCCCAGCTCTCCGACGTCATCTTGTGGAAGGTGCCGTCACGCAGGATGCCGGCGTTGCTGACTACGCCGTCGACCTTCCCGAACTCGTCGATCGCAGTCTTGATGATGTTGGCCGCGCCCTCGGCGTCGGCGACGCTGTCGTAGTTGGCGACGGCCCGGCCGCCGGCCTCTTTGATCTCAGCGACTACCTGGTCGGCCATGTTGTGCCCGGCACCGGTCCCGTCGCGGGCACCACCGAGATCGTTGACCACCACACAGGCCCCCTCGCGGGCCAAGGTCAGGGCGTATTCGCGGCCCAACCCACCACCGGCTCCGGTGACGACGACAACACGATCCTGCACTCCGGACATCAGTTTCCTTCCTCGATTCGATCGCCACGCTAGAACAGACCTAGAAAAGGCCTAGCGCCAACTTCCAGGCCTTCTCTGTATACGGGGGATGTATCGAGTCCGCTATGTCGGGTCGGGAATGTCGAGTCAGCCGCGCACTGCGGTGACGAACTCCGAGAACGCGTCGGCGTCGTCCGTCACCGACACGTCCACCCAGCGGTTCAGCCGGCGCATCTCCGCGGTCGAGGGCACAGAGGCGGCCCGCCAGCCGTGCTCGTCGAGCCATCCTCGCACCGACGCGCGGTCCTCGTCCTGGTAAATCAGATCCTGGATGTCCAGACTCTGCGTCAGGCCGACCGTCTCGGCAATCTTCTTGAATCGCTCCGCCATCTGCTGGCGCCGCTCGTCGGAGCGGTGGTTGCCCGCGGTCTCCGCCGCGATACGGCTCCCGGGGGCGCTGAGTTCGGTGATCTGCTCGAACAGCCGGTCCTGCCCCTCGGCGGGCAGGTACATCAACAGTCCCTCGGCCAGCCATGCGGTCGGGGCCGCGGGATCGAAGCCGGCGGCGGTCAACGCGGCCGGCCAGTCCTGCCGCAGGTCGATTGCCACCGCGCGGCGCTCGGCCGCCGGCGTCACGCTGTTCGCCGTCAGGGTCTGCTCTTTATAGGCCAGAACCTTCGGCTGGTCGATCTCATAGACGGTGGTGCCGACCGGCCAGTCCAGCCGGTAGGCGCGCGAGTCCAACCCGGACGCCAGGATCACCACCTGGCGGATGCCGGCGGCCACCGCGTCGGCGAAGAAGGCGTCGAAGAAGTGGGTGCGGACCGCCTGGTAGTTGCGCATGTGGTGATAGACGGCAGCGACCTCGGCGTCGATGGCCTCCACCTTGTCGACCAACGTGTCGTCGAGCAGCATCTCCCAGATCCCGGTACCGGCGCCGGCGACCAGGAGTTTGGCGTATGGGTCATTGATCAGCGGATCGGCGCTGGCCGTTTCGGATGCGCGCGCGGCGGCCACCATCACCGCCGTCGAGCCGACGCTGGTGGCGATATCCCAGGTGTCGTCGTGGGTACGGAGTGCGCTCATCGGTTTACCTCGCTTGGTCCCAGCCGGTGTTGCACGCGATACTACCGATGAAAGTTAGCCGGGCTATTAACTCCACCCGTCGGCTGGCTGACGCAACTGCCAGAGTTCCTGGGTCAACAGCGCCTGCAGTGTGGCGACCACCCCGGCCGCTGCCGCCTGATTGCCAACCAGTGAGACATAAAACGTGATACCCCACAACACGGCCAACAGCATCTCGGTCAGCTCACCCATACCCGAGGTCGAGACCAATTCTCCCCGGTTGATGGCTTCGGTGAGCGCCTCGGCCAGAAACGCCCGCGGGGCGCCCTGGATGTCGCCGACCAACGACTTCAACACCGGGTCGCGCTGGGCGTCCACCACCGCAGTGACGGCAAACGCCGCCACTGTGCGGTCCTCTTCGCCGAGTTGGGTGAAGCTCACGATGACCGAAGACAATTGCCCGACCAAGGTGGGCTCGGTGCTCGCGTGATCGACGGCGTGCGCGAACAGGGTCTCAGCCTGCGTCAGAACTGCCTGATAGAGCAGCTTCTTGCTTGGAAAATAGTGGTTGATCGCCGGGCGGGTCAGCTGTGCGCGCTCCGCTATCGCCTGGAACGTCGTTGCGTGGTAGCCCAATTCGCCGAAAACGCCGCTGGCGGCAGTAACGATGCGTTCCCTGGTCATGCCAGAGCGCGCCCCGCGGGGGCGCCCGACCCTGCGAAAAACCGCATCCCGCACTAAACAAGTGTGGCACGGCCTAGCGTACAACCCCAGAAAATTCCTCATTACGAAGATTCACTTAAGACTCAGCTGTGTTGTATGCCAACCGCGCCCAGCGAACTAAAGTCGACTTATGGGCGCGGTTCTCTCTCGACAGGCGTACTTCGAGACCGGTTTCGAAGTGCTGTCCGAATTAGGCTACGGCGGCCTCAAGCTCGCCGAAGTCTGCAACCGGCTCGGCGTAACGACGGGCTCGTTCTACCACTACTTCGCCAGCTGGCCGGTTTACACCCGTGATCTGGTTCAACACTGGCTGGATGAGCGCACCCTCCAGCACGTGGAGTTCGTACGCGCGATACCCGACCCGCGGCAGCGCCTCGACAGCCTGATTCAGATCGGCCTGACCCTGCCCCACGGGGCCGAAGCCGCCATCCGGTCCTGGAGCTCGGCGGACGCCCGGGTTTACGCGGTGCAGGCCGAAGTAGATCAGCAACGTTTCGACATCCTCTTCGAATCGGCGCAGGAAGTCCTCCACGACAAACGCCAGGCGCAACTGTTCGCAAACTGGGCGATCTATCTGCTGATCGGGTACGAGCAGGCTCTGCTGCCGCGCGACGCCGCCACGTTCGAGTGGATCGCCGCCCAATTGCTCGACGCGCTCGACTCCGGGAGGTTTGCCACGGCGTCCGACGACCCGCCCGGCAAGTCGTCTACAGCGAGCTGATCCGCTGCAGGGCCAGCCGCGGCCCCCGTCGTTTGCTGACTGCGAGCCCGCTGTCGATCAGCAACCGAACCACGCGGTGCCGGTGCGGCCGCATTGGCTCCATCAGTTCGACCATGGCTTCGTCGGTGAACACCTCGTCGAGCGGCAGGCCGAGCAGCGTGCGGCCGATCATCGTCGCAAGGTGATAGTCCCCGACCGATAAGGCGTCGGCATCACCGAATGCACGCTGCGCGGTTTCGGCCGCGGTCCACTCGCCGACGCCGGGCAGCGACGTCAGTGCGGCTCGGGCCTCCGCGGCCGGGCGGGCCACCAGCCGTTCCAGGGCGTCCGCGCGCCCCGCGCACCCGACGATGGTGCGCGCCCGCCCGCCATCGACGTTGGCCCGATGGAACTTCCAGGACGGGATGGTCCGCCAGGTTTGCGCCGACGGCGGCACCCGCATTCGTGATGGCGCCGGACCGGGAGCCGGTGAGCCGAACTCGGTGACCAGCAGCCGCCAGGCCCGGAAGGCATCGGCGCCCGGTACCCGCTGCTCGAGCACCGCCGGGATGAGTGCCTCGAGCACCCGGCCGGTGCGACCCAGCCGCAGGTGCGGCACGCGCCGGTAGGCAGCGATCACCGTCGGATCGGTCGGCGCGAAGTCGGCCGGGTCGTCGTGGACGCCCAACAAACCCGGTGCCCCGTCAAGAAACTCCGCGGCGCCGGCGCCCCAGGCCGCGCAATCCACCGCATCGGGCGCGACCTGGACGATGCACGCCGTCACCGGTCCGCTGGGCATCAGGCTGGTTCGCCAGATGGCGCCGTCTACAACCTGCAGGCATGGGTCGCCCGGGCCGCGGCGCAGTGGGCCCAGCGCCAGCGCCGGGCTGGCCGGGCCGGGGAAAGCAACGGTGCGACAAAGCGAATTACTGATGACGCGATCATAAGGATGGCTTGTCTTCGTTGACCGCTCCGCGCTGCCCGGTCACGATGGACAAATGGCCACCCCGTTCGACGATCCGCAGGCGGAATTGGCGTGGATGTTCCTGCAGGGCATCTGCGGCGACGACGACCTGGACGATATTTTTGCGCTGGTCAGCGATGACTTCACCTGGTGGAGCATCCTGACCCGCCAGGCCGTCGACAAGGACGAGTTGCGGCTGGAAGTCGAGCAGCGTCGACTCGGCTTACGGATCAACCTGGAGCTGGTCCGGTGCATCAACGAACACGAGACGGTGGTGATCGAAGCGCTGGGCGACTGTCACGCCGCCGACGGTTCGCACTATGACAGCCCGCTGGCGTACATCGTCGACACCCAAGACGGCCGGATCGTCTCGGTGCGCGAGTACACCGACACCCGGTTCGCCGGGCAACTGTTGGGGCTCTAGGGAAACACTGGCGCTTCAGGCTTCAGCGACGCTGATGTCGGCCTTGTCTGGGTAGAACGCGACGTGCCCGGCGATCGGCGCAACCGCCGGGAAAGGCTGCTCGTAGGTCCAGATCGCGTCGGCGATCGTCTGGCCGGCCACGGTGGTGACACTGTAGTAGGCGGCATCGCCCTTGAACGGACAATAGCTGGTGGTCTGGGTGCGGGTCAGCAGATCGGTCTTGACATCGGACAGTGGAATGTACTGCACCGCAGGGTGATTCGACTCCTGCAGGGTGAGCGCGTTGCCGCTGTCGGCGATGATCTCGCCACCAATCCGCACCGTGACCTGCCGCCCGGTCGGGGTCACGGTGATCGGGTACTCGTCACTCGGGATGTGTATCGGTCGTCTGCCTGAATGTCCGTGTGTCATGCCGGCGAACCTCGTTTCTTGGCGTTCCGCAGTTTCATCCAGAAACGCGCCGCTTCCCGAATCGATTCCTCAACCGGTCGTGGCTGCCAGCCGAGCTCGCGCACCGCCTTGCTGTGATCGACCGGAGCTTCGGCGCGCATCATCCGCACCGACTTCAGGCTCAGCTCGGCATCCTTACCGGTCAGGCTCGCCCGCAGGCTGCCGAGTGCGCCCAGCGCATACAGCGCCGGCACCGAGATCGAACGCGACGGCGCCGGCATACCCGCTTCGTCGGCCGCGATCTTGACCACGTCCTGCAGCGGGATCAACCGCTCGGAAATCAGGTAACGCTGGCCGTTGCGTCCACGGTCGGCGGCCAGGATCATCGCGCGGGCGGCGTCGTCGACCCCGACCACTTCCAGCTCGATCCCTTTCATCAGGAACGGCAGCTTCCCGAACGCTGCCCCGGCGATGAACGCTCCGTGCGGGGTCCGACCCCAGTCGCCGTCGCCGTAGGTGGTGGACACACACATCGCGACAGCGGGCAGGCCGGCTTCGGCGCTGCGCAGCACCAGCTCTTCGGCCTGCACCCGGGACTGGACATAGGGCGTCAGTCCGCGCGGGTTGATGATGTCGTCCTCGTTGGCGACGTGACCGCGACGCCGGCCCACGGTGGCGTAGCTGCTGGTGAACACGAATCGGCGCAGGTCGGCATCTTTGGCCACTGCCAGGACGTTGCGGGTGCCCTCGACGTTGGTGCGGAACAGCGGGCTCGGGTCCCGCAGCCACGCGCGGGTGTCCACGACGCAGTAGTAAACGTCGTCGCAGCCGGCCATCGCCTCGGCCAGGGTGGCCGAATCGAAGATGTCGCCGTGGAACCGCGTGACGTCGAGATGGTCGATGGCGATGGTGTTGGCGCTCGGGCGCACCATCACCCGTACGTCTTCTCCGGCGTCGACGAGCTGGCGGGTGACGTGCGATCCCAGGAACCCGTTGGCCCCGATGACAAGCTTGGGCTTGCGGCTCATACGTTTCCTCCGAATTGCTTCATCCAGGCGGCCGCTTCGTCGTCGAGGGTGCCGAGCTCCTGGGCTTTGCGGCACCATTTCATGCTCGCGGCGACGAAGCGCAGCGGGTTGTAGATGTCCTCCTGGCGGGACCACAGGCCGTCGCCGGCGTAGGTGACGATCGAGATGTTGGTGGCGCTGATGATGGTGCCGTCGCCCGGGTCGCGCATGGGGTTGTCCAGCTCGCAGATGATGCGCCCGCCGTCCTCGTCGATGACGGTCCACAGTGCCGGGAACTCGGTCATGTAGCTGCCCGGGAAGGTCGACATGGTCTTGCGGATCCAGCTGCGCACCTCGTCGCGCCCGTGCATGGTGCCCATCGCGTGTTCGACGTATTCGACGTCGGGGGTGTAGTGCGCCACCCAGGCATCCCAGTCCTGGGTCTCGGCGGCGCGAGCGACGGTCTGCTCGAACACATCAAATGCGGCCGCGAGTTCTGCGCGGCTGAACTGCGGTTTCGTCATGCCAAGAACTAGAACACGTTCTAGCGAGGTTGTCGAGGGTCCACGCTCAGAATCGAATCTGGGTTTATATTCACCGGCAGTGCTACGGTGACGCCGTCGGCCCACCGCGGGCCGTAAGGAGGTTCGGCAGCCAGTGACGTCCCCTAAGCCCGCCGTCGGCTTGCACCACGCCGCCTACGCCTGCGCCGACCTGGAGGCCACGAACCACTTCTACGAGGACCTGCTGGGATTGCCACTGGTGCACACCGAAGTCGAGCACCTGCAAGAAGGCTTCTTCCGCCATGTGTTCTACGACCTCGGCGACGGCTCGTGCATCGCGTTCTTCGACCTGCACGGCGTCGGGGAGAAGCCCGACTGGTCCAGCTCGTTGTCACGTCCGAACGGACTGCCGGTCTGGGTGAACCACTTCGCGTTCCGGGCCACCGAAGAGAAGCAGAACGAAGTCCGGGCCCGGATGGACGCCGCCGGCATCAAGGCGCTGATGGACGTCGACCACGGCTGGTGCCACTCGCTGTACTACCTGGATCCCAACGGCATCATGATCGAGCTGTGCCGCGACACTCCCGGGTTCGAACCCGACCCCGAGCAGGCACACAAGTTGCTGAACAGCACCGAGCGGGCCGCTGACCCCAAGGTGGTCACGTCGAAGACGACCACCACCCAGCTCGGCTGAGCCGGGCACTCATGGGTCTCGATTCGCTGACGTCGCTGACGGTCACCCACGAGGGACCGGTGGCCCGGGTGTGCATCAGCCACGGCGAGATCAACCTGATGGACGCCACCATGATGGGCGACCTGTGGCGACTGGTGAAGTGGCTGCGCGCGGCGGGCGACACCGTACGGGTGGTGGTTTTGGAAAGCGCCAACCCCGACTTCTTCATCGCCCACGTGGACCTGGCGCTGCTGGCTGCCTCGGTCGAGAACACCGAGGCCGCATGCGGCTCCTTCCAGGACCTGGTCGGCGCCTTCCGCGCGCTGGACCAGGTCACCATCGGGGTGGTCGCCGGGCGGGTGGCCGGTGGCGGGATGGAGCTGCTGGTCAACCTCGATCTGCGGTTTGCGGTCACCGGCCGAGCGCTGTTCAACCAGATCGAGACCGGGATCGGCGTCATCCCGGCCGGCTCGGGTCCGCAACACCTACTTCACCTACTGGGCCGGGGCCGGGCGCTGGAGGTCATCCTCGCCCACGACGACCTCGACGCGGGCCTCGCCGAGCGCTACGGGCTGGTCAACCGGGCGTTGGACGCGGACGTCGTCGGACCCTTCCTGGACCGGCTGGTGCAGCGCATCGCCACGGTGCCGCTGGCCGACATCGCCGATGTCAAGGCCACCCTGGCCGCCCCGGACCTCGCCGCGGGCCTGGCGGTGGAGCGCTCCGCGTTCGCCCAGATGCTCGGCCGCGGCACCGCGCTGCCGAAGATGCAACGCTTTCTGGCCGCGGGCGGCCAGACCCTTGATGGCGAACGCCGACTGGCCGAGCTGGTTGCCGACCTAGAGCAGACGGAGCCGGCGTGACATCCGCGGACGGCGAAGTCGCGGACGGGTCGGCCACCCGTCCCACCGTCCGGGGCCGCGACACCCAGGCTCGCCTGGAACGGGCGGCCCGCGAGGTGATCGCCCGCAAGGGGTTTTTCAAGACGACGATCACCGACATCACCTCCGCCGCCAAACGCTCGCCGGCGTCGTTCTACCACTACTTCGGGTCCAAGGAAGACCTGCTGGCGTCGCTGGCGGAGGACTTCCGCGCCTCGGCCAAAAGCCGTGCGGTGCAGGCCCTGCACCCGGGCCAGGATCTGCACGACATCATCCAGGAGTCGGTGCGCGCGCACTGGGACACCTATCGCGAGCATCTCGGGGTCATGGTCGGGGTGTTCCAGCTGGCGATGATCGACGACGCGTTCGCCCAGCGCTGGCGGGAGATGTGCGCCGACGCCATCGACTGGGTGGCACAGACGGTGCGAATGGCGCAACGCCAGGGCTATTCACCCGACGCGGACCCGGAACTGGTCGGGTCCGCCATCGTCGCCATGCTCAACCACTTCACCTATGTCTGGCTGGTGGCCGGCGGCGACGTCGCGGGCCGCGAACTGGACGAGGAAGCAGCAATCAAGACGCTCACTGACACCTGGTATCGCTCGGTGAGCTGGCGCGATCAGGGTTCATGACCAAAGGAGTAATGCAGTGGCAGTAACCCGCGAATTCGTTTCGCTCACTTCGGCATCGGCGGGCGTCAACCCCGCCGGTTATCACCCGGCCCAGGGGCTGTACTGGACCCCGGCCGGCGTCAAGCCGAAGGTGGCGGTGATCGCCAGTCACTACAACGTGGACTTCGCCGAGCACTACCTGGCGCCGCTCATGGCCGAACACGGCTACGGCTTCTTGGGTTGGAACACCCGGTATCGCAGCGGTGAGTCGTTGTTCCTGCTCGAGCACGCACTGCTCGATATCGCGGCCGGCGTGCAATGGCTGCGTGAACAGGCCGGCGTCGAGACGATCGTCTTGCTCGGCAACTCCGGCGGTGGATCGTTGATGGCCGCCTACCAGTCGCAGGCGATAGACCCGCACATCACAGCAGTCGGCGGCGGCCCGGTGCCCGACGCGGTCAATGCGCTGCCGCCCGGCGATCTGTACGTCTCCACCCAGGCGCACGCCGGGCGCCCGGAGGTGCTGACCGCGTGGATCGACCCGTCGGTGACCGACGAGACCGACCCGCTGTCCTGCGACCCGTCTCTGGACATGTACGCCGAGCAGAACACCCCGCCCTACACCCCGGAATTCATCGCCCGCTACCGCCAGGCCCAGCGCGACCGCAATGACCGAATCACCGCGTGGGCGCAGGCAGAACTGAAGCGGCTCAAGGCCGGCGGCACCTACGACCGCTCCTTCTCGGTGCACCGGGTGTGGGCCGACCCGCGTTACCTCGACGCCTCGCTCGATCCGTCGGACCGTCCGCTGAACTCGTGCTACCTGGGTGACCCGAGGCGCGCCAACCGCGCGCCATACAACATCGCCGCGCACTGCACCCTGCGGACCTGGCTGTCCATGTGGAGCCTGCAGACGTCGTTCTGTCAGGGCGCTCCGCACCTGGGCCGGATCACGTTGCCCTCGTTGGTGATCCAGGGCACCGCGGACACCGGCGTCTTCCCCAGCGATGCTCACCACATCCACGACTCGCTGGCCAGCACCGACAAGCAGCTCCATTTCATCCCCGGCGACCACTACCTGGAGCAGCCGACGGACAGCCGCACGATCTGCGCCGATCTGGTGGCGTCCTGGATCGCCGAACGCACCTGATGGGCACGCTCGACTTCGACTTCCGCGACCCGGAGCTGCACGCCGATCCGTTGGCGTATCAGCGACGGTTCGCCGAAGCCGAGCCGGTGCACCGCAACAGCCAGGGGCTGTGGGTGCTGACCCGCTACGCCGACGTGCTGGCGATGCTGCGCGACGAGCGAGCCAGCACCGACCGGCGAAACCTGTACCGCAACAAGCTCGATCCGGGTCGCCCGTATCTGACCCACGTGGAGCACAACCTGTTCTACCGCTCCGGTGACGACCACCGCCGGCTACGGGCGCCGCTGTCGCGGGCGTTCACGCCGCGGGCGCTGGCCTCCTTCGAAGCCGAAGTCGCCTCCCGGGCACGGTCTTTGGCGGCCGGACTGGACCCGGGAGGATTCGACCTGGTGGCAGAGTTCGCCAAGCCGTTGCCGCTGGGGGCGATAGCCACTTTGCTGGGGGTGCCCGACAGCGAACTGGACAACCTGGCGACCTGGTCGATGGCGCTGATCGCGGCGCTGGAACCGGCGGCATCTCGCACCGTTTTCACTGCCGCGGACGACGCCGCCGCCGGGATGAAGGCCCTGCTCGCCGATCTGCTGGTGCTGCGCCGCGCCGATCCCGGCCACGACCTGCTGTCGGTGGTGGCCACCAGCGGACTGCCACTGTCCGACGATGAGCTGCTGCACAACGCCATCTTCTTGTTGTCGGCCGGACATGACACCACCACGGCCGTGCTGACCGGGGCGGCCGCCTTGCTGATCGACGACCCTGGGCAACGCGGCCTGCTGGCCGACTCCCCGCATGCCGTTGACGAACTGGTCCGAATGATCAGCCCGGCCCTGATGATCTCCCGGGTGGCCAGCGCGCCGATCGAAGTCGGTGACCGGAACAACACCGTGATCGAGACCGGTGCCCCAATCCTGCTCGGGTTGGCGGCCGCCAACCGGGACCCGGCGATGTTCCCCGACCCCGACCGGCTGGACCTGGCCCGCTCGCAGACCGGCCACCTGGGATTCGGGTTCGGTCCGCATGTCTGCCTGGGCGCGCCGTTGGCCCGTATGCAGATCCGGTTGGGCCTGCTGGCCCTGTTCGACCGTTTCCCCGAGTTGACGGCGCAGGCGCCGCCGCACCGCGAGCCGAGTGCCGTGTTGACCAGCTACCGTTCCTATCCACTGGCGGGTCACCGATAGCTGCGGATAATCGGGGCATGACCAATTTCCCGAGAGCGATCCTGGCCGGCGGCTGCTTCTGGGGCATGCAGGACCTGATCCGCAAGCAGCCCGGCGTAGTGAGTACCCGCGTCGGCTACACCGGCGACCCCAATGTCCCGAACGCCACCTACCGCAATCACGGCACCCATGCCGAGGCCATCGAGATCACCTACGACCCCGCGGCCACCGATTACCGCAACCTGCTGGAGTTCTTCTTCGCCATCCACGACCCGACCACGCGTAACCGGCAGGGCAACGACGTCGGAACCAGCTACCGCTCGGCGATCTTCTACCTCGACGACGAGCAGCGCCAGATCGCGCTGGACACCATCGCCGACGTGGAAGCTTCGGGCCGCTGGCCGGGCAAGGTGGTCACCGAGGTCAGCCCGGCCGGCGACTTCTGGGAGGCCGAGCCCGAGCATCAGGATTACCTCGAGCGGTTCCCGAACGGCTACACCTGCCACTACATCCGGCCGAACTGGCAGCTGCAGCCACAGCGCTGACCGGGGTCAGTCCCGGCGGCGCACCGTAATCCGGCCCCCGTCCTTCGGGGTGAACGCGATGCCGCGGGAATGGACCTTCTCCCCCGGCGCCGTGGTGGGCTCGATGATCAAGCGCTGCAACACCGTCCGCAACACCACGTCCATCTCCAGGTTGGCGAACGTCGAGCCCGGGCACCGCCGAGTGCCGCCTCCGTAGGGCATCCACTCGAACGCCGAGGGACTTCCGGCGATGTAGCGCTTGGGGTCGAACCCCTCCGGGTCGGTGAAGGCGCCGGGGTTCTGGTGGACCTGGTTGATCGCGACGATCACCGAGTAGCCGCGTGGAATCACCCACTCGCCGATCTGAACGCTGGGCGCGTACACATGCCGTCCGGAGAAGTCGATCACGGTGCGTACCCGCTGCACTTCGCGAATCGTGGCGCGCCGCAACGTGCTCCCGTCGGCGTCCGCCTCGGCGGTGAGTTCCTCGAGCAGGTCCGGGTAGCGGCTCAGCCGCTCGAAGACCCAGGCCAACGTCGATGCCGTGGTCTCATGTCCGGCAGCCAGCAAGGTCAGCAGTTCGTCGCCGATCTCCTGGCGGGTCATCGTCGTGCCGTCTTCGTAGGTGCTGTTCAGCAGCAGGGTCAGCACATCGGTGCGGTTCCCGAAGTCGGGATCGGCACGGACGTCCCTGATCAGCTTGTCCAGGACGGTCTCGTACTCGGCACGCCAGGCGGCCAACCGGCCCCACGGGGTGAACCTGCCGTAGCCGCGGACCGGAATCGGCAGCGCCGCCAGCCGGGACCCCAGCGTCACCCACTTGGGCAGGCCTACCCGAAGCTTGTCCAGTTCGGCGCCTTCGGCCCCGAAGATCGCCCGCAGGATCACGTTGATAGTGATCCGGTTCATCGGGCGCAGCGTTTCGAAGGGTTTCCCGATAGGCCAGGTGGCGATCTCGCGGAGGGTCTCCTCGACGATGATCTCCTCGTAGGCCCGCACCCGCTTGCCATGGAACGGTGGGCTCAGCAGATTGCGCCGGCGCCGATGGTCCGCACCGTCGAGGGCGAACACCGAACCCGATCCGAGGATCCGGGACAGGTTGGGCTGGATATTGCCGAGATCTTCGGGGTTGGTCAGCAGCACCTGCCTGGCCAGTTCCGGATCGGTGACGATCACCGTCGGCCCGAACATCGGAATGTCGACGGTAAAGGCGGCACCGTATTTACGGGTCTGACGTCGCAGCGCCTGGCGCCGGGCCAGGATGAAGTGCAGTCCCGCCGCCAGCTTGGACCCACGCGGGCCGGGGGGCAGGTTGATCTCCGGTGAATCCGGGGTCTCGACGGTGTCCGTGGCCGTGCTGACAACCGTGTGGGTCATACGAACGCCTCCCGACGCGATATTTGGTACCGACGCGTACCAATGCTTGCGGAACACGGTACTCTTTAGTACCAACAAGTGGCAAGGTCTACGCGCGGGGAGGTGCGGCGATGACGACGCCTACGACAGATGCGCCGGCGACCGCCGCTGCCGACCCCTTTCGGCGTCGATTGCTCGACGGCCTGGCCGATTCGATCGCCGAGCGCGGGTATCGGGCCAGCACCGTCGCTGAGATCGTGCGCGCCGCCCGCACCTCCAAACGCACCTTCTACGACCACTTCGCCAGCAAGGAAGAGTGCCTGCTGGAACTGCTGCGCGCCGACAACGAGGAGTTGGCGCTACGGATCCAGGCGGAGGTGGATCCAGAGGCCGATTGGCAGGTCCAGATCCGTCAGGCGGTGCACGCCTACGTCGCCCAGATCCGGGCCCGGCCGGCGATCACGCTCAGCTGGATCCGCGACATGCCGTCACTGGGCGAGGTGGCCCGGCCGGCGCAGCGCCGCGGCCTGGAGCTGATGTCAAACCTGCTCATCGAGCTCAGCGGCAGTCCGGGGTTTCGTCGGGCGAACCTGCCGGCGTTGAGCCCGGCCCTGGCGGTGATCCTGCTGGGTGGCCTGCGCGAGCTGACCGCGCTGGCCGTCGAGGACGGCGCCGACATCGGCGTCATCACCGAGCCGGCCATCGACGCGTCGATCGCGCTGCTGGGCCCCCGGGCCTGACTCAGTTCCAGGGCAACGCCAGCTTGCAGATCTTGCGGACCACACTGCCGAACTGCTTGAGCAGCGGGCCGGTGTTGTACGGGACGCCATAGCGCTCGCAGATCTCCCGCACCTGCGGGGCGATCTCGGCGTAGCGGTGTGCCGGCAGGTCGGGGAACAGATGGTGCTCCACCTGGAACGACAGGTTGCCGCTGAAGATGTGGAACCATTTGCCGCCGGTCAGGTTCGCCGAGCCGAGGATCTGGCGGTAGTACCACATGCCGCGGGACTCGTTCTCGGTCTCTTCGATCGTGAATTCCTGTGTGCCGTCAGGGAAATGCCCGCAGAAGATGATCGTGTAGGACCACACGTTGCGCATCAGGTTGGCGGTCATGTTGCCCGCGAACACCAGCGGCGCGAACGGGCCGGCCAGCAGCGGAAACGCGACGTAGTCCTTGAGGGTCTGGCGACGTACCTTCTGCCAGGTCTCGAGCAGCATCTCCTTCTTGTCGGCGAATCCGATCTCACCGGCCCGGATGCGCTCGGCCTCCAGCTCGTGCACCGCCACGCCGTATTGGAACAGCACCATCAGCAGGAAGGCGTAGAGCGGGTTGCCCAAGAAGTAGGGCTCCCAGGACTGCTTTTCGCTCATCCGCAGGATGCCGTAGCCCACATCGCGGTCCATTCCGACGATGTTGGTGTGGGTGTGGTGCATGTAGTTGTGCGAGTGCCGCCACTGGTCACCCGGGCAGGCGTTGTCCCACTCGAAATCCTTGCCGTACAAGGCCGGTTCGCCCATCCAGTCGTACTGGCCGTGCATGACGTTGTGGCCGATCTCCATGTTGTCGAGGATCTTCGACAACCCCAGCATGACCGTGCCGGCCAGCCAGGCCGGCGGGATGATGCCGAGGAACAGCAGGGCGCGACCGCCGACCTCCAAGGTGCGCTGCGCCTTGATGACCCGATGGATGTAGTCGGCGTCGCGCTCGCCGAGGTCGTCGAGGACGCTCTGACGGAGGGCGTCGAGCTCGGCGCCGAATGCGTCGAGGTTTGCCGGCAGATCCGATCGCTGGAGAACTTGCGACTGTTCGAGCGCCCGCGGCGGCTCGAGGACTGACTGCGTCATGGTTGGCTCCTTGGGGTTTAGAGGTCGATTTGGACGTCGCCGACGGGCACCGACACGCAGATCTGGATGTCTTCGCTCTCGGCGGTGGAGATCGCACCGGTGATCAGGTTTCGCACGGCGCCAGTGGTTTTGCGGCACGTGCAGCTGTGGCAGATGCCCATTCGGCATCCGCTGGCCGGTTTCAAACCGGCTGATTCGGCCTGCTCCAGCAGAGGCCGGCCGTCGTCGACCACCGAGACGGTGCTGCCGAGGAAACTCACCTGCCCACCGGACGGGTCGGCCGGCACCGTGAAGACCGGGGGGACGAAGCTCTCTGAGATCGCGTCGGGGCACTGCTCGCGCACGGCCGACACCAGCTCCGGCGGCCCACACACGTACACCGCCTCCGGATTCGGCATCGCCGCCGCAAGATGCTCGGCGCCGAAATAGCCCTGCAGGTCGCCGTCTTGGGGGGCGCGGGTGTAGCCGTGCAGCACGCGCACCCGCGACATTTCGGCGAGTTCATCGTGGTAGCAGGCCTCTTCGCGACTGCGCGCGTAGTGGATGAACGTCACCCGGCCGTCGTAACGCTCGGCGATCAGCGTGCGCAGCATCGACATCACCGGGGTGATACCGCTGCCGCCGGAGATCAGCAGAATGCGGCGGGGGCGGATCGCCGGGAGCACGAAGTCGCCGCCGACCTTCTCCAGTCCGACGACCATGCCGGCCTGGGCCTTGCGGTACAGGTGCTCGGAGACCAGGCCCCCTTCGTGGCGTCCGATGGTGAGCTCCAGGAGCCGTTGGCCTTCGGCGCTGGCCGGCGAGTAGCACCGGGTGCGCCGGCGCCCGTCGATGTCGACCGACAGGTTGACGTGTTGGCCCGCCCGGAAACGGGGGAAGCAGCCGAACGCGTCGTTGGGTTCCAGCAGCAGAGTCACGCTGCGCGGGGTGGAGCGCCGGACGGCGACGACCCGGGCACGGGCGTCGTTCTGGGTCCACGTCGGCGACACCAGCTCGGTGTAGCGGTCGACCCCGTGGGGACCGGTGAGCAGATCGACCAGGCTGGAGCCCAGTACCCGCCGCGTCAAAGTTTGAGTGAACATATGTACACAGTGAACACTTGTTCACGACGAGTCAAGGGCTATTTGCCCGTTGTGTTACGCTTCACAACAGTGAACAGTCGTACGCCGAATTCACGGTCGGGGCGCACGCGGCCACCGCGGCCCGAACGGCCTCCCCGTGTCACCCGTCCCGAACGCACGCCCCGCCCAGAACGGCCGGAGCGTGTTTCGCGCGAGGAACGCAAGGAAGCCACCCGTCGCGCGATCATCAACGCGGCGCTCACCCTGCTGGACGAACGCAGCTTCAGCGCACTGAGCCTGCGCGAGGTGACGCGCGCCGCCCATATCGTGCCGGCCGCCTTCTACCGACATTTCGAGTCGATGGATGCCCTGGGCCTGGTGCTTATCGACGAATCGTTTCGGGCGCTGCGCGAGACGCTGCGCGACGCCCGGACCGGTGGGGTGGACCCCAGCCGGGTCATCGAGTCCTCGGTCGAGGTCCTGGTCGACAGCGTCGCCTCCCGCCACGAGTACTGGCGATTCATCAACCGGGAACGCTTCAGCGGGATGACGGTGCTGCGCTATGCGATCCGCACCGAGATCCGGCTGATCACTTCCGAGCTGGCCACGGATCTGGCGCGTTTCCCCGGATTCAATGCCTGGAGCGCGGAGGACCTCAACGTCCTGGCGGGACTGTTCGTCAACGCGATGATCGTCACCGCGGAGGCGATCGAGGATGCCCCGGATGCCGAGACGCTCGCCGAGATCAAACACGTTGCCGTCAAACAACTCCGGATGATCGCGCTCGCCGCCGGCGGCTGGCGCAGCAAGCCTTGAGCGGTGCACCCCGCCGCGCGGAACGCCCCCGGGAAACTGGCCGACATCACCGGCCCAGGCATCACCGACCGGTGGGGCGTTACATGCGCGGACCTGGGCGCCTCGGTACTGGCTCCTGACGGCACCCTGGTATCGGTGTTCGGTGACACCTTCGCCGGCGAGCGGGTCGGCCAGGGCGATTGGCGCTCCCCGGTAATCCTGATCGGCACCGGCGACGCCGCCCACCGGGTGCGCTACCAGCAAGCCGGCGGCGCCGACCCGCACTACGCCCGCCAGCTATGGCACTACCGACACCGCCAACCGGTCTCTCGGCTGGACCGCTACGCCATCAGCACCGTGATCCCGTCCGATCTGCTGCGAGTGGACCAGATGCTCTACTTGCACGCCATCGTCAACCGCGGGTTCAGCAAGGTGGCATGGACCGAGATCTGGCAATCGGCCGACAACGGAATCAGCTGGCACAACATGGGGGCGCGGTTCCCTGCGCGGCTGCATCGCGGGTACGCCCAATGTTGGTCCTGGGACTACGACCCCGAGGACGGCTGGGTCTATGTGGTCTCGACCGGGTTCCAGCGCGACAAAGGCGTCATCCTGCGAAGGGTGCGCCCCGCGCACCTCGGAGATCCGAGCAAATACGCGGGCTGGGGCTACCGCGGCGAGCGCCGGGCCTGGGGCCATGCCCCGGTGCCCATCACCCCACCCGGCGAGGCATGGGGCGAGCTGTCGCTGCGACGACTGGCTCCCGGAACCTGGGTGCTCGGCGGGTTCGTATCGTCGCGCTACGCCCTGGGTTACCGAGTCCTGGAGTCCCCCACCGCCGAACTGGCCGGGGCCCCGCTGCAACGCCCGCTGCTTGGGAGCGGTTGGGGCGACGAGGATCACGCGCGAGGCCGAGTCGCCCAGCTCTACGGCGGCTATGTGCTGCCCGGCTCGCGGGTGGATCGCACCGGCGGGGTGGGCCTGATGGTGTCGCAGTGGAACACCGCGCACGGCTGGCCATACCGGGTGATGCAGTTTCGCGCGACGTTGCTGAGCAGCGAGAAAATTCTCTAGTCCGGAACCGGCCTACGACGCTGCACCTGGACGGTTAACCGAGATTCCTCAGTAACTTTCTGGGTAAATGAGCGAAACTGGGCATTAAGCTGAGTTTTTCCTGGGGGCCAGCTGCTAGGCTTGCCGCTCAGTGGTCCGCGTAACTCCGGCGAGGGAGATCGATCGTGACGAAGGTGAAGCAGTTTCTGTGCGGCGTGACCGTCGCCGGCTTGGTCGCCGGAACCGGCGCGGCGGTGGGGACGCAGGTGGGCCTGTCGACGGTGACCGCCGACTGGATGCTGGCCGCCGAGCACGTGTTGCTGATCGGCCTCGACGGCGTGAACCTCTCCAAGGTTCTGGAGTACGCCTACAACGACGACAGCGGGTTCAAGACCGCGATGGACCAGGGCATCACCGGGACCGCGAGTCTGACCAACCACACCACCCTCTCCGGGCCGTCGTGGTCAACGATCCTCACCGGAGTCTGGGACGACAAGCACGGCGTCTTCAACAACCTGTTCCGGTCCGAGCCCTACAATGCGTGGCCGTCGGTGTTCAACCTGATCGAGTACAACAAACCGGAGATCGACACCACGATCATCAGCAACTGGGAGTACCTCAACCAGGTGGCCGACGCCGGCGGATACCCGGTGGACAACAACATCTTCGTCCCGGCCGGGGACAGTGCCGCCGACAGCGACGCCATGGTCACCGCGCTCACCATCGCTCAGATCCTCGGGACCGCGGACAACCCCGATGACATCTCGAGTTTCCTGTTCTCCTACCAGTCGCAGGGCGACCACGCCGGGCACTCGTTCGCCAGCGGGTCGGACGAATACATGCAGGCCATCATCAACCTCGGGGCCAACATCCAGCAGATCCTGGCCGCGATCGCTCAGGTGCAGGCGATCACCGGCGACGACTGGTCGATCATCGTCACCACCGACCACGGCCACCAGGAAACAGTGACACTGCCCGGTCTGAGCATGGGCCACGGCCTCCAGTCGCCCAACGAGACAACGTCTTTCGTCATCTTCGATCAGGCCGGCGATCACGCGACCGACGGCACCCAGAACCTGAACTACTCGCTCGCCGACATCACGCCGACGATCTTGTCGCTGCTGGGCATCCCGTTGCGCTCGGACTTCGACGGTGTCTCAATGGCGTTCGACCCGACCGTCCTGAACAGCCACGTCACGCCCGAAGACCTCAAGCAGGCGCTCACCGACGCGATCGCGATGTACGGCTACCCGAACATCGGCAATGACATCACGCTGGCCATCCGGACGGTGTTCGGGTCCGTGCCGTACTTCATCGACAAGTTCATGACCCAGATCGACAACTTCCTGCAGGGAATCGTCAACGAGGACATCTTCCTGATCAGCGGGCTGGCTGAGGTCGCCCAGCAGATCAACGATTTCTTCGGTGGACTTACGGTGAGCGTGACCAACACGCTGGCAATGGGAGTCACGCATCTGCTCGGGGCGGGCGTGATCGCGCCCGACGACGCACCGCTGCCGCTGCCGGGCAGCGCCGAGTTCTCCGACCTGGCTCAGCTGTTCGACATCGAGGCCCTGCTGGGCTGATCCGCCGAAGCCGACGGCAGCCGCACCAACCACTTCAACGAGGAGACCCGATCGTGACGAGGGTGAAGCAGTTTCTGTGCGCTACGGCCGTCGCCAGCCTGGTTGCCGGAACGGGAGCCACGGCAGTAGGGACGCAGCTGGGTCTGTCTGCCGTGACCGCCGAGTGGATGCTCGCCGCGGAACACGTGTTGCTGCTCGGCACCGACGGCACCAACCTGGACAAGATCCTGGAGTACGCCTACAACGACGACAGCGGCTTCAAGATGCTGATGGATCGGGGTATCACCGCGGCCACCACCATCGCAGGCCATATGACGATGTCCACACCGTCGTGGTCGACGATCCTCACCGGAGTCTGGGATGACAAGCACGGGGTGGTCAGCAACGTCTATCGGCCCGAGCCGTATACGACCTGGCCGTCGGTGTTCAACCTGCTCGAGTACAACAAGCCGGAGATCGAGACCACGGTCATCTCCGGCCGCGGCCTGTTCACCGAGATTGCGTCCACCGGCAACTACCCGGCCGACAACATCATCGGCATCAGCGGTGGCTCCACCTCGGCGGAGATGGACGCACTGGTCACCCAGGAGACCATCTCCCGGATCCTGGCGACCACCAACAATCCGAATATCGACACCTTCATGTTCTCCTACCAGTCGCAGGTCGACCATGCCGGGCACTCGTACGGCGGCGGGTCGGACGAGTACCGCGACGCCGTCATCAACGTCGGGGCCAACTGGAAGGAAATCCTGGAGGCCGTCGCCGCCGCCGAGGCGGCCACCGGTGACAAGTGGACGATCATCGCGGTCACCGACCACGGCCACCAGCAGAACCCGGACCTGTTCGGATTCAGCCTCGGCCACGGCTTCCAGTCACCCAATGAGACGTCCAGCTTCGTCATGCTGTCGCTGGCCGGGAACGAAGCCCAGGCCGGCGGGCAGAGCTTGGCCTACCAGACCATCGACATCACCCCGACGATCTTGCAGGCCTTCGGCATCCCGATGCGCTCAGACTTCGACGGCACCCCGATGCAGCTCGACCCAGACCTGCTCAACAGTGTGGTGTTCCCGGCCGATCTCAAGCAGGCCCTCACCGACGCGATCAACAGCTTCGGCTACCCGGACATCGGCACCGACATCATGTTGAGCCTCCGTGCGCTGGCTGCCGGCGCCGGCTTCTTCCTCGAGAGTTATGCCCTCCCCCCGATCCTCAACTTCCTGCAGACAATCGTCGACCAGGACATCTTCCTGATTAGCGGACTCGCCGAGGGCGCCCAGTGGGTGCTCAAGACCGTCGGTGCCGCCACGGCCGACGTACTCACCGACATCGGCCGGGTGGTCGCGTACTTCACCGGGGCCGGTGTCATCCCGCCGAACGACGCACCGCTGCCGCTGCCGGGAGCCGCCGAATTCACCGGAGGGCTGGAGGCCTTGCTGGCGGACCACGGCTCTACCGCACCCGACCTGGGCGGCGCCGACCTTCCCCCGCTGCCCGACGTGGATGCCCTGTTGAGCTGATACAGCTCCGCTGACGCGCGTCGCATCAGGTGAAATAACACCACAGTCCTCCTCAGCAACACCCTGCTCACATGAGCGATTTTGGACAGAAAGCTGAGTTTTCGCTGGGTAACTGTTAGTGTTACGCCCAATTGGCTGGCACAACTCGACGAGGGAATCCGATAGTGACAACAATCAAGAAGTTCCTCAGCGGTGTGGCCGTCGCCGGCCTGGTTGCCGGGACTGGTGCCGCCGTCGGGGCTCCCGCTGGGCTGTCCGCAACGACGGCCGACTGGCTGCTTGCTGCCGAGCACGTGCTGTTGATCGGCACCGACGGCACCAACCTCTCCAAGATCCTGGAGTACGCCTACGACAGCGGCTTCAAGACCGCGATGGACCAAGGCATCACCGGGGCCGCAACCGAGGTCAACCACACCACGATCTCCGGTCCGTCGTGGTCGACGATCCTCACCGGGGTATGGGACGACAAGCACGGTGTGATCAACAACGTGTTCGAGCCCGAGCCGTACGACAAGTGGCCGACGGTGTTCAACCTGCTCGAGTACCACAACCCGAATATCGAGACCACGGTGATCGCCGACTGGGACTACATCAACGACATGGCCGCCGCGGGCGGCTACGGCGCCGACAACAACCTGTTCGTGCCGTTCCAGAACAGCTGGGCCGACACCGACGCGGAGGTCACGGCCCAGACCATCGCCCAGATTCTGGCGACCACGACCAACCCGAACATCGACACCTTCATGTTCTCCTACCAGGTGCAGGCCGACGAGGCCGGGCACAGCTTCGGCGGCGGGTCCGAGGAATACAAGCAGGCCGTCATCAACGTCGGCGACAACATTCAACAGATCCTGGCCGCAGTGGCGCAGGCCAAGGCGGCCACCGGCGACGACTGGTCGATCATCATCACCACCGACCACGGCCACCAGCAGTCACTCGGCTTCGGGCACGGCTTCCAGTCGCCCAACGAGACGACGCAGTTCGTCATCTTCGACCAGGCCGGCGATCACGCCACCGACGGCAGCCAGAACCTGAACTACTCGATCGCCGACATCACGCCCACCATCTTGTCGCTGTTCGGCGTCCCGATGCGGTCGGACTTCGACGGTGTCTCGATGGCGTTCGACCCGACCGTTTTGAACGGCATCGTCTCGCCGGTCGACCTCAAGCAGGCGCTCACCGACGCGATCGCGATGTACGGCTACCCGAACATCGGCAATGACGTCTCCCTGGCCATCCGTACCGCAGTCGCCACCGTCCCTTACGTGATCAACGGTTGGGTCGCCGACATCGACAAATTCCTGCAGGGAATCGTCGACCAGGACATCTTCCTGATCAGTGGGCTGGCCGAAGTCGCCCAGCAGATCAACGATTTCTTTGGCGGGCTGACGGTGGACGCGCTCCAACTGGTGGCCCATGGTGTCGGCTACCTGACGGGCTCCGGAGTCATTGAGCCGACCGACGCGCCGCTGCCGCCTCCGGGAAGCTCTGAGTACACCGGGCTGGAGTCGTTGTTGCCCAACCTCGACCTGTCGGGTCTACTCGACTCGCTGGTCAGCTAATAGCTCTTCGCACGCCGATATGCCGCCAGGTCAGTGGAGCTGGCCTGGCGGCTCTCCTCGACCTCTGTTGACCAAAGGAGCGGCGACACCGTGAAGACCCCCATCTGCGAGCAGTACGGGATCGATTTCCCGCTTTTCGCCTTCAGCCACTGCCGTGACGTGGTGGCCGCGGTGACCAACGCCGGCGGGTTCGGCGTGCTCGGCGGCGCCGCTTACACCCCTGAGCAGTTGGATCAGGAACTGACCTGGATCGACGAGCAGGTCAAGGGAAAGCCCTACGGCATCGACATCATCGTGCCCGCCAAATTCGAAGGCAAGGGCGAGAACCTCTCCGGACGGCAACTGTCCGACCGGATCCCCGATGAGTACAAGGCCTTCATCGCAGACCTGCTGGCGCAGCATGACATTGAGCCCGACGAGAAGCCCCGGTTGGGATCCGCCATGCTCGCCGGTAGCAACGGCGAACAACTGCTCGAAGTCGCCGTCGCCCATCCCATCCGCATGATGGCCAACGCGCTGGGCGTACCGCCGGATTACATGATCAAGTCCGGCAAGGACAACGACATCCCGGTCGCGGCCCTAGTCGGCGCCAAGGAGCATGCTCTCAAGCAGGTGGCACAAGGTGTGGATCTGATTGTCGCTCAGGGCACTGAGGCAGGCGGGCACTGCGGCGAAGTCTCCACGCTGGTCGTTGTTCCCGAAGTCATCGAAGCCATCGACAACGCCGTGCCCGTGCTTGCCGCCGGCGGGATCGTCACCGGTCGACAGATGGCGGCCTGCGTGGCGTTGGGCGCCGCCGGGGCGTGGACGGGCTCGGTGTGGCTCACCACCGAGGAGGCCGAAACGGCTCCGCACACCGTGCAGAAGATGCTCGCGGCCACCTCGCGCGACACCATCCGCTCCACCGGACGCACCGGTAAGCCCGCTCGTCAACTGATCTCCGATTGGACTGATGCGTGGCGGCCCAACGACAAGGGTCACCCGACCCTGCCGCTACCGCTGCAGTCGATGATCGCCGAACCCACACTGCGTCGCATCGACAAGCTGGCTGCCACCGGACACGCTGGGGCCCAAGCCCTGTCCACCTATTTCGTCGGCCAGGGTGTCGGGCTGATGAACAAGGTGAAGCCCGCGCGGGACGTCGTGTTCGAGTTCGTTGAGGACTACATCGCCGCCGCCGAACGACTCGGCGGCTCGGTCAGCGACTGACCCTCGTTTGTCCGTCGCTGCTCGACTTCGCGGGTAGCTTGGCGTCCGTGACCGGACGCGTGATCATCCTGACCGGCCCACCCGGGTCGGGAAAGTCAACGCTCGCCTCGAAGATTGCCTCCGGCTATGGCAAGGGCGTTCATCTGCACACGGACGACTTCTGGCACTACATCGTTTCGGGCGCGATACCCCCGTACGATCCCGCTTCTGAGACGCAGAACCAGACTGTCATGGACGTGATCGCGGGTGCCGCCTATGCCTATGCGCTCGGCGGCTTCATCACCGTGATCGACGGGATCATTGGGCCGTGGATGCTTGATCACTTCCGAATCCGCGCAACACAGCACCCGGACCTGCCGCTCGACTACGTGGTCCTCCGGCCGCAGCGCGCCATCACGCTGCAGCGGGCCCGGGCCCGAACAGCGCCGAGCGCCCTCACCGACGAGGCGCCGATCCTGTCGATGTGGGATCAGTTCGCCGATCTCGGTGAGTTCGACAACCACGTACTCGACACCTCGAGCGAAGCGGAGGAGCACAGCGCCCGCCGGGTGGCAGATGCCCTCCGTGGTGGCCGCTTCCGCTTGTTTGCCACCTAGCACCTTGCACTCCTGCGCCCCTAGCGAGTCTGCGGCTCCCGCCACATCTTCCACAGTGTCGGCCCACCGTTGGGGACGTTGATCTCGCCGATCACCCGAAATCCGAAACGCTCGTAGTACGGCACGTTTTCGTGCTTGCTGGACTCCAGGTAGGCCGGGCAGAGTTCGGCATCGCAGCGATCCAGCCGCGGCTGCATGACGGCCTGCCCGAAGCCGCGTCCCCGCACCGCCGGGTCACTGCCGATCACCGCCAGATACCAGTGCGGCTCTTCGGGGTGGCTGGCATCCAATAGATCTGTCAGCGCGCGACCTTGCGAAAGCCGGAAGCCGAAGGACCGGAACAACGACGGCACCATGCGCAGCTGCGACCAGATCGACTGCTTCCAGCGGTTGGGCGGGTCCCACAGCGCAGCCGCCCCGACGACTGCGCCATCGTCGGCCACCTCGACGCCACCGCCCGCCAGGTGATGAACCCGCGTGGAGGTGCCGAAGAACGTCGTCAACTGCTCGGTGCGGGCCTGGTCGTCGGGAAGCAGCCACATCGATACTGGGTCGTCGTAGAACGCGCGCCCCAACGCCTGCGCCAGCGAGGGGATGTCCGATTTCAGCGCGGGCCGCGAGTCGATTGCCATGGGGCTAGGTTAATGCGTCGCATTCGGGCGGTGTGCAGAGCAAGATCAGCGACTATGAGCACGCTGCTGTGGGACCAGCACACCTGCCTGCCATTGCAGGACAGCGCCGAGGTGGCCCCGCTGACCCGCTACCAGCACTCTGGCGGCGCACTGCTGTCGGTGAATGCGGGCTACGCTCCGCAGCGCTTGGCCGACACCTTGGCCCTCCTGCGGCACTTCCGCCGTGCCATCGACGTCCATCCAGATCTCACGGTGGCGGCCACCGTCCGCGACGTCGACGCGATCACCGGCGCCGGGGGCATCGCGGTGGTGTTCGACCTGGAGGATTCCAACCCGCTCGACGACGACCTGACCAACCTGGCCGTATTGGCCGAGCATGGGATTCGCACCCTGTTACCCACCTACAACCACGCCAACCGTGCAGGCAGCGGCTGCCTGGACGCCGTGGACGAGGGACTGACCGCGTGGGGCCGCGCGATCGTGGCCGAGATGAACGCCGTGGGCATGGTTCCCGACGGGTCACACTGCAGCGCCCGCACCGGCCTGGATATGTGTGCTGTTTCGACCGCCCCGGTCATCTACAGCCATTCGTGTATGCGCGCCCTGTGGGATCACCCGCGCAACATCACCAACGATCAGGCCCGAGCGTGCGCGGCCACCGGCGGTGTCGTCGGCATCACTGCGGTGGGAATCTTCTTGGGCCCCAACACTCCAACCCTCGACGCGGTAGCGCACCATCTGGAGTACGCGGTCGAGCTGGTTGGTATCGAGCACGTCGGCGTCAGCACCGACCACTCCTTCGACCACGTCGACTTCAATGCCGAGCTACTCGCTAACCCGCAGCTGTTCGACGAGAGCTACACCCGCTGGGGCCCGATCCAGTGGATGCCTCCGGAGACCTGGCTGGGCCTGCGCCATCACCTGTCGGCACGCGGCTGGGCCGACGGCGACGTCAACGCCGTGCTCGGCCGCAACTTCCACCGGGTGGCACGCGAGACCTGGTGGACCTAGGTCCTGTGTTCTCCGTTGACGAAAGACTTTATGGTGCTGATGAATTCGCTTGGCTTCTCCACCAGTGGGCTGTGCCCTGATCCGGCGATGACGACCGGCTGCAGGCCGGCCTGGCGATAGCGATCGACGTTCTGGGCAGTCGGGGTCAGCACATCACTGTCACCCCACACCACCAGCACCGGCTTGCCCAGACCCGCCAAGCGGTCGGCCACCGCTTGCTGTTCGTTGATCCAGCCCGCGGTCTTCGCGTCACACAATGCGTTGTGGGTCATCTGTTTCAACGACCGGTAGGCCAACGCGGGAACCGGAAAGTCGGCGTCGAATCCGGTCTGCAGCGAACTCTTGTCGACGGCGTCGAGGCTGCGCAACTTGTCCACTGCGGCACCGAGCACCGGCCAGCACACCGCGTTGCTCAGCGCGGGCATGGCGGTCATCCCCAGCGCCGCGGGGGTGTCGGAGACGACCACGCGGTCCACCAGGTCCGGTGCGCTCTCGGCCAACGCGGTGGCCACCGTCCCACCCATCGAATGCCCGACCAACACCGCATGCCGCACGCCCAGGGCGTCGAGCGCCTGGTGCACGGCGGTGGCCTGTCCCATCGCGCTGTAGGCTGCCGCGTCGCTCGGCGCCTCCGAACCGCCATGGCCGACCAGGTCGATCGCGACCACGCGGGCACCTTGTGCCAGTGCCGGCGCCACCGCCTCCCACCACTGGATCGACGCCGAATAGCCGTGCAGCAGCACAATGGCTCGGTCCCCACCCGAGCCGTACTCACGGACGTTGAGATCCGGTCCCGGCAACTCGAGCACCCGCCCCTGCGCGAACGGCTCAGCAACTCGTGCGATGCGGTCGGTAACCATGGCATTGACCAGCAGGGCGACAAGGACGAGCGTGATGACCAAAGCGGCAAGGCGTTTACCCACCCGCTGACCGTATCCCGGTCCTAGCCTGGATCGAGATCGAATCCACAGGAGGTAGCAGTGAGCGACCACGACATTCGGATGATCGTCTTGTCCACCGACGACCTGGACGAATCGATCAAGTTCTACAGCGAAACCCTGGGCATGCCGCTGAAGTTTCGCGACGGCGCGCACTTCGCTGCGCTCGACGGCGGGTCGGTGACGCTGGCGTTGGCGACCGCGGTGGACCACCCCATTCACGGGCAGGTGGTGGTCGGGATCAAGACCGACGACGTCGACGGCGCCGCGAAAGCTATCGAGGCCAGCGGCGGCGGAATCGTGAAGGGCCCCTACGACGACGCCCACGAGCGCCGGGCTGTGGTCTACGACAACAAGGGCAATGGGCTGGTGTTCTATAAGCCGTTGGGGCGGTAAGGGGTCAACCGGTTAAGCACGGCCGGTCCCCTGGATAACAGGTTGTCCCGCCCTGAGTTCGCCCCTATTGCGAGGCAACGATGTAGGGGCTTAGCGCCTGGTTGAGGGCTACCATCCGGAATGTGACCACCACACCACCTCCTTGGCCCACGCCGCCTCCCGCTCAGTCACCGCGGCGGTCCACTGCGGTATTCGCGGCGCTTGCTGCATTGCTGTCAGTCGCCGCGTTGATCGTGGCGATCATTTCGCTAACCCGCTCAGCAGACGGGTCAACCCCTCGTTACACGGCCGCGCAGCAAGCCGACGCCAAGAAGCGTCTCTGCGACAGCTACAAGCTTGCAGCTCACGCGGAACACATTGAGACGAACACGCCTAACAACACTGCGCTAGCGCGTCTCTCGGCAACGAACGGCGCCCTGATCCTGGGGACGGCCGCAGCGGACCCCGCCCTCGACGCTGAGTATCGCGATGCTGCCCGCGCACTCGCACTCACTTACCAGACCCTTGTGGCTGTCTCCACGGGCAGAGGCGAAGGCAACCCGGAGCTCGAGGCGGCGATCACCGACGCAAACACCAAGGACCGCGTGATGATCGACCTGTGTGGCGATTAGCCTCCTTCGATGGGACGTCGACACCGTTCGAAGGTGCGCCGATGCGGCGATGTCGGCTCCTACACAACCCACTCGCGCGATGTGCCTGTCCGATTTGAACGCCGAGACCGTATCCCGCTGAAGTGTCAAGTAGACCTTTCCCAGGGGCCAGATAACGCGCTTCCCCTGCCATTACGTTCAGCGTCCAGGACGTCCGCCTGCCGAGCGAACGCAGTCTCAATCAGGATGTAAACGTGAAATCGCGTTGAGGGCTACCATCCGCAATGTGACCATGCCATCGCCCTCTTGGCCGGCGCTTCCCACCGGTCAGCAGCGCCAGCGGTCTGCCCTAGTGTTCGCGACACTACGTGCATTGTTGGGTATCGCCTCGATGATCCTCGCAATCGTGGCGCTCACTCGCCCCCCAACCAACCGGACCTATTCGGCGGCCCAAAAGACGGTCGCCAAGACCGATTTATGCGGTCAGTTCAAACCTGCCATGGACGCTGTCCACATCGAGACCAACGGTCCCGACGCAGGCTTTGGGCGTATCGCCTTGGTGAACGGCGCCCTCATCCTCGAAACCGCGGCATCCAGCCCCGCATTGGAATCCACCTATCGCGATTCTGCGAACGCGGTGGTGCAGACGTACGAGAGCTTGGTTGTTGAGTCGTCCAGAGGTGGAGCGGGTGACTCACGATTCGATTCAGCGGTAGACGCCGCAAACGCTAAAGAATGGCGCATTAAAGGATTTGTGCGGTGACTGATCTGCCGACTGACCTACCGCCGGGTAAATGGTCGTTTTACTTGGTCGGTGCGTGGTGGCCCGCCCCCCCAACGGAACCCGAGGAGGGTGCCCAGCACTGGTCTAGTCAATCCGGCGCCAAAGAGAATGAGGCTATCGAACTCCGGGAGTTCACATACGGCGTAAGTGCGAGGAACAGTGGAAAGACTACGGAAGACGAGCTGATCCGGCTACGTATCGGCTACAACCGTCTGACGAACGCCGCCGAACACTGCAGAAGCAAAAGCACAGCTAGCGACAGCGTCGCCAAGGCCGTTAAAGACCTCCGTCAGAACTTGACGAATATCGCCGACCAGTACAACCCAAAAATCGACGGCCTGGTAGCGAAAAATACACCCGAGGCAATGACCGAAGCTGTCGGACTAATCGTCGAAGCCAACGGCAAAGCAACCGAACATAGCTCAGAAGCCAACCGACAGATCATTGAGGTAACCCAACAGATGTTCAAGGATCTGGGCATCGAAGGCGACGCCCAGAAGTGGCTGCAAGATAACGGCGCAAAATTCGGCCCACCACCGTCCCAACTACCCACCGCCGAAGATCTGAGCAGAAAGGCGGCTGGTACCGACCAGCTTCCATTCCCGTACGGCAACGGGTACGCGGAAAATCACGCAGCTCCCAAGAGCGTGGACGAACTCCTTCTTCTTCTTCTTCCGGAAGGCCGCGCCAACAGCGGCGCAGGCGGCAACGACACTGGAGCCGCGGGGGGCAGTGGAACCGGCGGCGCCACAGCCGGCACGAGCAACAGCGGCAGCGGTGGCGGAACCGGCGATGCCACAGCCGGCACCAGCAATAGCGTTGGCGGAACCAGCGGCGGCGCCGGCGGCACCAACAGCGGCGGCACGGGCGGCAGTGGAACAGGCGGCGCCACGGCCGGCACGGGTAACAGCGGCAGCGGTGGCGGAGCCAGCGGCGGCATGGGCGGCGAATCCAGCGGCACAGGGGGTAGCGGCAACCTTGGATCGCCAGGCAGCCAAACAATTATCCCCGGCCTCGGAACACCCGGCGTAAGCACACCGCCTGCCCCCGGCGGCGTATCCAACGCAACTGCGATGGGCAGCGGCATGCCACCTCCCGTGGCCACCGGCATGTCAGGCCTGGGCGGCTCGCCCGGCGGCGTAATGCCCCCCGGCCTTCCCGGCGCGGGGCCCGCTCAGGCGTTCGCGTCCGGTATGCCTGGCGGTGGGCCTGCCGGACCGGGCGGACCGCCATCGCCATTGGCGCCGGGCGGAGCAGGCCCCGGGGGATTTGGTCAGCCATCGCAGATTCCCCCCTCGCCGTCGGTGACGCCGATGGCGGGTGGTGCGCTAGGCAATATGGCCCAATTGGCCACCCCCAACACTGAGATCGCCCCGTCCGCACCCACCGCCGGCGCGACACCGGCAGCACCAACGGCACCGCCAGTGACAGCGAGCCCGACCTCTGGATCGTCGGGGACGATCAGCGCCGGCCCGGTGGCCCCGTCGGGCCCCTTGCCCGGCTACGGGGCAGATTTGCGCCCAGCTGCTGGAGCCGTCCCGGCCGCACCCACGGCGCCAGTCGGACCCGCGGGCCCAACTCCCCCGCCCTCGCCCGGCGGCGCCACGACGCCGACGTCCGGGGGACCAGCGGTCGCCTCCGCCAGCGATCGTCCGGCACCAGGCAAGCCGGCGCCCGGCGCACCCAGCCAGTCCGGCACATCGGTGGCCGGCAGCATGGGCGCCGGGGGCACGGCCGGGGCGGGAGCCGGTACGGCGGCCCGGCGTTTGGCCGAACATCAGGACCTGCAGCGAAAAGTCGACGCGGTAGCCCGTCAGGCGCCGAATCTGGCCTGGGCGGCCGGTCTTCGCGACGACGAGACCACCACCGTGCTGGCCACCGACTTGGCGGGCGGCTGGATCCCGCCCACCGTCAAACTCCCGCCCGGGCTCACGTTGCTCGATCCGGCCCACCGCCGCCGCGACACCAGCGCGGTCGATCTGCTGGGTGCGGTGATCGCGGCCGCCGCCCATCAACCGAACACCTACGTCACCGAGGCCAGCCCGAACGATCCGATTCCCGGCAGCGGGGAGCGCGCCCGCTATGGCCACCATGTCGACGAACTCGGTCCCACGCTCATCGACATCGCCGGCACCAACGATGGCCTACCGCGGATCGTGCAGACCGTGGCACGCGCAGTGGCCCGCAGATCCGGCGTCGCCGACAACGAAATCGAGCTGTTTCAGCAGGTAGTCACCGACACGCAGGCGCGAGTACTGTCGGCCTATCCCCAGCATGCTCCGCGGGATGTCGCCGACTGGATGCTGCTGGCGGCCATCGACGCCCTGATCGACGGAAGCGAAGAGCTCGCCCGCTACCACCTGGCGTGGTACCTGGCAGTGGCAGTACGGCATGGAGGGGTGATGCCATGACAGACGACTTCGTTAAGCATTACGGTGCGGACTTCTTGCACATTGCGCTCTCCCAGCCCCCGGCGGCGATCCCCCCTGGACCGGTCCATCCCGGTGGATCGTCCCCGGTCGACGCCACGATGGCCGCCTTCGGTGCCGCAACCAACCTGAACCTGGTCGAGGAGAACACCGAACTCGCCAACGATCACCGAGACCGCGCCGGCCACGCCGCCGATGCCGTGCGAAAGTTCGCCGAGCACGAGGCCGACGCGGCATCGAAGTTCCAGAACGTCGCCTCGCAGGGTGACGCCCTGATGGCACAGCAATCACCGCAGGAAGCCATGGGCGGGGCGATGCAGGGTGTCAACAGCGCGATGCAGGGCATCACCAGCGCGCTCAGCGGGGCCCTCGGCGCGGTGAGCAAGCTGCCCCAGGGATTGATGCAGGCCGGCCAGGGTGCGTTGTCGCCGCTGATGAGCGCTGCGTCATCGCTGGGCAAGGCCGGGCTCGGCGGCACCACGCTGGCCTCGAACATCAGTCCCGACCCCGGAATGAGCGGTGGAGATATCGGCTCCGGCGGAAGCGGCGGAGGGCTGGGCGTGGGCACCACGCCGGCCAGCAACCTCGGCCCGCCCCCGGTTCCAGGGACCTCAACGCCGACAACGCCGGCCAGCTCCCTGGCCAATACCGGTGCGGCCGGTCCCGCAGGCGGTGCGCCCACCGCGGGTGCGGGCGGCGGCGGGATGATGCCGATGATGCCCGGCGGGGCCGGCGCCGGCGGCAAGGGCGGCAAAGACGACAAGACGGACGCGAAGCGGATCGCCGCCCCCGGCGTGGCCAACGGCCAGCCCGTCAAGGGCCGCACGACGGCCCCGCCCAATGTGCCGGTGACCAAGTCCGTCGCAAAAGATCCCGGGCACCCTGGCATCACACCGCTCAAGCGCATCGTGGACAAGAACGACTCCTCGAAGTGACAGACCCGTCGCAGCGCTGATCGAAGCGGCGACTACATGTGCCGTTGTGACACACTCGGCCGAATCATTGGTCCACCTCGCGCCGCGAAAAATGAACCCGGACAAGCAGATAGACACCTCCGAGTAGGCAGGACACCATGCGCAGCGCGGCCAGCCAGACCTTTCCATTCCCCGAAGACAGCTCGATCATGAGGAGGGGAACACAGAGCACCGCAAAAACGAGGAGTGCCACGCCGAACGCTCTTACCCGGCCGGGGTTTTTATCCAGTAAAGGCAACGTCCCTGCCGCTACTAACAATGGCAGCAGTACCTGGAATAAATCACGGAACAAATTGATCACCTAGCGCTCGAAGGATGTCTAGTTCGACACCGAAGGAAACCGTCCGCATTACGTTGATCCGCTCAAGCACCGGATAATGTCGCCGATATTCAGCACACCGTCTCCCAGCGCCCCCGCGGCAGCGACGATCGCGATCGGCGGAGCCTCCGCAAGCGGTACCGCGCCGGCGACCCCCAAACCATCCAATCCGAGCGCGAAAAGGCTTCTAGCTGCGTCGTCAACGCTACATTGGCCCGCCTGCGCCGCTTGCAGTACGCGGATCACCTGCTCCTGCTGCCCCTTCGCGTAGCCCGCTCCTAGTGTGTCGGACAATGCCTGCGTCCACTCCGCTGGAGTCCGGTTTGGAACATGGTTGTTAATCCACTGGGTCCCTGCTTCCGCGACTTCAGGGGGAACCCAATATGGCCCAAATTTCACCGGTGGCACCTGAGGGGTCTCACCCGACGGTCTACCACCGAGTTCCGGCGGCAATTCCGAAAGCGGATGCCCGGTGGGGGGTTGCGGCATCGGCGGATCAGATGGGTCCGGCTTGAACGGAGGTGACTGCGGATTTCCAATGCCGTGCCCAAAGCCGACCATTTGCGCCGACTGGTTCGCGCCGTCCGGGCCTGTTGGCCCCTTCGGCCCACTGGACGCCAGATCTTCAGGAGCCCGGTATCGCTCGGTCAGCGCCTGCACCTGCGCGCTCCGCTGCTGACTATCCGCTGCGGCATCGGAGACGACTTGGTGGATTTCCCGAGTCTTGCCCACGAGAAAGGTCTGGAACTGACGGGCCCCGGCCGGGGTGTCCAGGCCCGGCCAACTGGCGGCGGCCTGGCGGATCGCGGCCTCGATCGCATCCAAACGCTGCCGCGCCTGCACGTTGTGCTGGTGCGCACCGCGCAGGATCCCCTCGAAGCGTCCGTCGAGTTCCACCGACGTGACCAGCCGCTGCACCAACTGCTCTTCTCGCGTGCGGGCGGCAGCGGCGAAGGCGCCCAACTGGTCAGGCATAGCCCAAAAGGTACGCGCGTCGGCGTCATCGCGTGTGCGCAAGTGACTGGTTCCCGCTGGCCAAGGCCAGTAATGTCGTCGCGGTGCGCTTTGTCGCCGCAGGGGGCGGCGCAGCACCGCCGAGCGTGCGCCGTTAGGGGGTTTTGAACTGCTCGTTTGAATGTGAGTGTTTGTGATCGAATGTGTGTTTTGGTGAGTGTGTGAAGTTGGCTGAGTGGGCGCGTGCGACTGGTGTGCATCCGCAGACTGCGTACCGGTGGTTCCGTGAGGGCCGGATGCCGGTGCCTGCTCGTCGGTTGGAGTCGGGGACGATCTGGGTCGATGCTCCGGCCGCAGGGGAGGCTGGTCATACCGTCGTCTATGCGCGGGTGTCTTCGCATGATCAGCGATCGGATCTGGACCGTCAGGTTGCACGACTGACTGATTGGGCTACCTCGAACGGGCATGTAATCGGCGAAGTTGTGACCGAGGTCGGGTCAGGGGTGAACGGGAAACGACCGAAGTTGCGTAGGATTCTGTCGGACCCATCTGTTTGCGTGGTGGTTGTGGAGCACTGTGACCGGTTGGCGCGCTTTGGGGTGGAGCACCTCGAAGCCGCATTGTCCGCGCAGGGCCGCAAGGTGATCGTCGCTGACCCCGGCGAGACCACCGATGACCTGGTGCGGGACATGATTGAGGTGCTGACCTTGATGTGCGCACGCCTGTATGGCCGCCGTGGCGCGCGGAACCGGGCTATGCGAGCGGTCACCGCAACCAAACACGCTGAGGTTGTTGGGTGATGGCTAGGTTCGAGATTCCCGACGGTTGGACCGCGCAGGCGTATCGGTTCGCGTTGGATCCCACGCAGGGGCAGTTGCGGGCGTTGGCGTCTCATGCTGGTGCGGCGCGGTTCGCGCACAATCACATGTTGGCGTTGGTGAAGGCCGTGATGGACCAGCGGGCGGCTGAGCGTAGCTACGGTGTGGGCGAGTCTGAGTTGACCCCGGTGTTGGGGTGGTCGTTGCCGGCGCTGCGCAAGGTCTGGAATGCGCGCAAGCCCACTGTGGCGCCGTGGTGGGGCGAGAACTCCAAGGAGGCCTATAACACCGGCCTGGACGGGTTAGCCCGCGCCTTGGACGCCTGGTCGGCCTCGCGGCGTGGTCAGCGTGCCGGCAAGGCGGTCGGATTTCCCCGGTTCAAGGCTGCTCGCGCAACGAAATCAGTGCGGTTCACGACCGGAGTCATCCGGGTCGAAGCTGACCGTCGCCATGTCACGTTGCCGCGGTTGGGTGCGGTCCGCACGCATGAATCGACCCGTAAGTTGGCCCGCCGGATGGAGGCCGGGACGGCGCGGATCTTGTCGGCCACCGTGCGCTGCGACACGGCCGGGCGCTGGCACTGCGCCCTGCAGGTGATCGTCGAAGCCAAGATGCGGCCTGCACACGCACGCCGTTCGGCTCATCGGGTGGTTGGTGTCGATGTCGGGGTGAAAGCCGACAGCTTGTTGGTGGTGGCCACCCCGGACGGGCGTGAGGTCGCCCGGGTGCCGGCGCCGAAGTCGTTGACCGCCGCCCAATCCCGGTTGCGAATATTGCAGCGCCGCGCTGCCCGCCAGCACGGCCCGTATGACCCGGCCACCAAGGCCAGGCGTGTGCCGTCGAAGCGGTGGCGGGCCACCCAGGCCCGCATCGGCCGCGTCCACGCCCATGCTGCGGCGGTGCGCCGCGACGTGTTGCACAAGGCCACCACCACTTTGGCCCAACAGCACGACGTTGTCGTGGTGGAGACCCTGAACGCCTCCGGCATGCGCTCCAAAGGTGGCGCCCGCAAACGCGGCCTGAATCGGGCGCTCGCTGATGCCGCCCTGGCACAGATCCGGCGCATGCTGGCCTATAAGTGCCGTTGGTATGGCAGCCATCTGATCGAGGCCGGCCGGTATTTTCCGTCGTCGAAGACGTGCTCGGCGTGTGGGGGGCGAAAGCCAAACCTCACCCTCGCCGATCGAGTTTTTGAGTGTGACGACTGCGGTGTGCGGATCGACCGTGATCTGGGTGCTGCGATCAACCTCGCCCGACTCGGCGAACCCCCTTGGGGTGAACGCAGTCCCGCCGGGAGTGGCCCGGCGGCAGGACGTGGAGCCACGCGTGAGACCGAACCCGCGCCAGCGGGCAACGCAGCCGGCGATGAAACGTCAAACCTGCACCACCAGCCGGTGGATCAGACGGGGACCACCTCACCGCAAGGCGAGGCTGCCTAATGAACACGCAAACGGGACACACTCACGTTTGCCCACCAAAAGGCAACGGTAGCAGAGCATGCCGCTGAGTCTGTCGAACCGGGACCAGAACTCCGGTCACCTGTTCTACAACCGACGACTGCGCGCAGCCACCACCAAATTCTCGGTGCGCATGAAGCACGACGACCGCAAACAGACCGCCGCCATCGTGCTCTCTATCGTGCTGATCTTCATCGGCATGGGCTGGATGCTGCTGCTGAACGTGCTGCGTCCGGCCGGGATCGTGCGCACATCGTCGATCGTCGGTGACCGCGACTCCGGTGCGATCTACGCGCGCATCGACGGGCGGCTGTACCCGGCGCTGAACATCACCTCGGCGCGGCTGGCGGTCGGCCACGCGGAGGTACCCACCTGGGTCAAACCCGCCGAGATCGCCAAATATCCGACCGGCCCCACGATCGGAATCCCCGGCGCCCCGACGTCATTGGTCGCCAACACCGGCGCCCCCTCGGCCTGGGCGGTCTGCGACACCGCGGGCTCTCCGCGCCGTGCCGAACCACCCGTGGTGACCTCGATCGCGGGCCCGTTGAGCACGGCCGGCCGCGCCGCCCCGCTGGCCCCGGGCGCAGCCGTGCTGACCCGCTTCCAGGGCGCCACCTACGTCGTCTGGGGCGGCAAGCGCTCCCAGGTGGATCCCGCCGATCGGGCGATCACGCTGAGCCTCGGCATCGACCCGGGCCTCACCGTTCCGGTGGAGATGTCGCGGGCGCTGTTCGATGCCCTGCCGAGCACCGAGCCGCTGCGCGTCCCGGTGATCCCCTTGGCGGGCACACCGTCGGCGTGGGTGCCAGGCTCCCAGGTCGGTGCGGTGCTGGAGACCCGGACAGCGGGTGGCGGCTCCCAGTTCTACGTGCTGGTGCCCGACGGGGTCCAGAAGATCACCAGTTTCGTGGCCGACCTGATCCGCAGTGCGAACTCGTTCGGGTCCGTGGCGCCGCTGGTGGTCAGCCCGGACAAGCTGGTCAACATCCCGGAAGTCAGCACGCTGCCCGTGGAGTACTACCCCAACAGCAGGCTCACGTTCGTCGACACCACCGCCGACCCGACCACGTGCGTGGGCTGGGAGAAGGCACCCGGCGACCGGCAGGCACGGATCACCCTGTACAGCGGGCGAGGCCTGCCGGTGTCGCCCGCGATGGACAACCGGATCGTCCGGTTGGTGCGCGATGACCGCAGCCCCACCTCGGTGGTGGCCAACCAGGTCTTGGTGTTGCCGGGCGCAACTAACTTCGTCACCTCGACCAGCGAACTGCTCGACTCCGATTCCCGCGAAACCCTGTTCTGGGTGTCGCCCAACGGTGTTCGGTTCGGCATCGCCGGCGAGAGCGAGACCCTGCGGGGCCTCGGACTGGATCCCGGCTCGGCGCAGCAGGCGCCGTGGCCGTTGCTGCGCACCTTCGCGACCGGTCCGGAACTGTCGCGGCATGCCGCGCTGCTGGCCCGCGACACCGTGGCGTCGACGGGCGCGGTGCAGCCGGTGGCCCCCAACGATCAGCAGGGCGTCCCGGGAGGGCACTGAGGCGATGTCAAAGCGCGCATTCGTTCCGGTCCGTCTGCAGGTGCCCGAGCCCAAGCCGGTGCGGGTCGCGCCCCGCGCACCGGATGCCCTTCCCGAACGCGAGCCACGCAACCTGTGGGTGATGATCGGCATGCCCGCGCTGATCGTCGCGCTGATCGGCACCATCGTCATGCTCTACGTGTCCGGGGTGCGCAGCTTGGGTTCGGGCATGTTCCCGATGGTGGGCATGGCAGGTCTGGGCATGTTGATGTTCTCCGGGCGATTCGGGCGGGCCCGCAAGATCAGCTGGGGTGAGCAGGAAAAGAATCGGCGCAGCTATCTGCGTTCCCTCGACAGCGAGCGCGACGAAATCCAGAAGGCGGTCTGCGCCCAGCGCAGTTCCCAGGAGTTGGTGCACTCCAACCCGCAAGGCTTGGGCGCGGTCATCGGCGGGCCGCAGATGTGGGAACGTCGCCGCTCCGACCCGGACTTCCTTGATGTGCGGGTGGGCGTCGGCGTGCAGCATGCCCCCGACTCGGTGTTGTCGGTGCAGTGGCCGGAGATCCCGATCGACGAGGAGCTGGAGCCGGTCACCGGCCAGGCATTGCGTGACTTCATCCTCGAACAACGCAAGATCCGCGACATCGCGAAAGTGGTCAACCTGCGCTCCCGCCCCGGCTTCAGCTTCGTCGGCGAGGATCTCGACGGGGTCCGATCGTTGCTGCGTTCGGTGCTGAGTGGGCTGGCGGTGTTTCACAATCCGCTGGACCTCAAGTTGATGGTGGTGACCCGACACCCCGAGCTGTGGTCGTGGATGGTCTGGCTGCCGCACAACCAGCACGACGAGCTGTTCGACGCCTGCGGGTGGCGGCGCCTGGTGTTCACCAGCCCCACCGAACTCGAGGCGACGCTCGGCGCCGACCTGCACATGAAAGGCAAGCGCGGCGCCTGGCGGCCGCCGTCAGCGCCGAGTCCCACCACCATGGGCTCGGCATTGGAGACCGGCACTGACGGGCATGATCTGGGTCCGCATTGGGTGATCGTCGACGACAACACCGGAAGCCCCGAGGCCTGGGAGAGCGTCGTCGGGCGCGTCGGCAAGGAAGGCATCACGGTGCTGCGGGTCGCCTCCCGGCTCGGAAACGGCGTCGGGTTCGCCCGCGACGAGGTCTTCGAGGTGATCGGCAATCCTTCACGGCCCATGCTGCGCTCCGGCGGCAAGTTCTTCGCCCATGCCGACCAGCTGTCGGTGCCGCGCGCCTACCGGTACGCGCGGGCGATGGCACGCTGGTCCCCGACGGCCAGTGTCGATGTCGCCGACGCGGGCAGCGGCGCCCTGGAACTGTTGCGCGCGCTGGGAATCGACGACGCGCGTGAGCTCAACGTCGACCGACTGTGGGCCGAGCGACGCAGTCGCGGCGACGAGCGCTGGGCGGAGATCCCGGTCGGCGCCAAACCCAACGGCGAATTGCAGAACGTCGTGCTGCGCGCAAAAGACTTCGGCGGCTTCGGTTTCCACTCCGTGGTGATCGGCACCAGCGGCTCGGGCAAATCGGAGTTCTTCCTGTCCCTGGTGTACGGCATCGCGCTGACGCACTCGCCGGAGACCTTCAACGTGATCTTCGTGGACATGAAGTTCGAGTCCGCGGCCCAGGACATCCTCGGCATCCCGCATGTGTCGGCGGCGCTGTCCAACCTCGGTAAGGACGAGCGACACCTCGCCGAACGGATGCGCAGGGCCATCGACGGTGAGATCGCCCGGCGCTACCGCCTGTTCAACTCCGTCGGCGCGCGCGATGCCAACGACTACGAGGAGATCCGGCTGGCCGGCCGGGATCTGGAGCCGGTGCCGATCCTGTTGGTGGTGATCGACGAATACCTGGAGCTGTTCCAGAATCACCCGAAGTGGATCGACCTGATCATCCACATCGGCCAGGAAGGCCGCGGCGCCAACGTCTTCTTCATGCTCGGCGGGCAGCGCCTGGACCTGTCATCGTTGCAGAAAGTCAAGTCCAACATCGCCTTCCGGGTCGCACTGCGCGCCGAGTCCGGTGACGACAGCCGCGAGGTGATCGGCTCGGATGCCGCCTATCACCTGCCCTCGAAAGAGAACGGCTTCGGCCTTCTGAAAGTCGGCCCGCGCGACCTGGACCCGTTCCGATGCTTCTACCTGTCGGCGCCGTTCGTCGTCCCCAAGCGCAAGTCGTCGACGGGCAAAACCCTCGACATGACCTTGACCAAGCCGCGGCTCTACACCTGGCAGTACCAGCCGCTGGACGAGGTGGACGCCCAAGCGCTGCAGGACATGTCGGCCACCGACGCCGAGCCCGACGAGTTCCTCCTGCACGCCGACGGGTTCAAGAAGAAGAAGATCGTCGACGTGCTGCGCGAGTCCCTGATCGCCGCCGACCGCACGGCACCGCACCTGCCGTGGCTGCCCCCGTTGGAGATCTCCGAATCGGTCGATGAGCTGGTGGCCCGCTACCGGGGCAAGCCGTGGGACGTGGACTACGGCCGCAACCCCGGGCTGGTGTGGCCGCTGGCCGTCAGAGACATCCCCGAGGACGCCCAGCAGCTGGTTCACTGCGTCGACGTGTTGCGCAGCAACGTGATGGTGGTCGGCGCCAAGAGCCGCGGCAAGACGACGACACTGATGACGCTGATGTGTTCGGCGGCGCTGATGTATTCCCCGGCGCGGTTGACGTTCTTCTGCGTGGGCGGCGCCACACTGGGCTACGCCGAGACCCTGCCGCATGTGGCCGACATCGTCTCACCGGCTGACCGCGAGGGCGTGGAGCGCACTGTGGCGACCATGGCCGCGCTGATCAGCGCCCGCCAAGACACCTTCCGTCGCGACAAGATCGATATCAACGAATTTCGGGAGCGGCGCTTCGGTTCCGGCGGCGAAAGCCTCGCGGGCACCGATCCCAATGACCCGTACGGCGACGTGTTCCTGGTCATCGACGACTTCTCCGACCTCTACGCCGCCGACACCATGCTCGGCGACCGGATCATCGCCCTCAGTGGTGTCGGTCCCGAGTACGGCGTGCACCTGATGACCAGTGCTTCTGGCTGGATCCACGGCCAGCGCCAGACGCTGCTGCAGAACTCGGACGTACGCATCCAGCTGCGTCTGCAAAACCCGGGCGAGAACGAGATGGGTACGGCGTCTCTGGACGCCCGCGATGCCGCCAAGCGCACCGTGAACCGGCCCGGCTTCGGCCTGACCGAGTCGCTGCACGAGATGCTGATCGGGGTGCCGGAGCTGGCCGCCGAGGACGGCGCCCGGATCGGTACCCGAGAACTGGGGGCGCGGGTCGCCGAGGTCGCCGGGGTGACCAAGCACGCCACGCTCAAGCGGCTGCCGCCCGCGGTGGCGCTGTCGGAGATCCTGGCCTACGACGTGGCACAGCGTCCGCTCGCCCAGACCGCCCCGTCGATCGCGTTCATGATCGGCGAGCAGCACGATCTGCTGCCGGTGCCGCTGATGCTGTCCGAACATCCCGGGATGATGATTCTGGGGCGGGCCCTATGCGGCAAGAGCGCCACCCTGGCCGCCGTCGGCGAAGCGGTGATGGCGCGGTTCAGCCCGCAGGACGCCCAGATCACCATCGTCGACCCCAAGACCGGACCGTTGCGCGACCTGCAGGGCGCCGGCTACGTCAATGCCTACGCCTACGACCAGGACGAGATCGACGAGGTGCTGACCACGCTGGCCCAGCAGGTTCTGCTGCCCCGGCTGCCCGCCAAGGGCCTCAGCCAGGAGGAGCTGCGCGCACTCAAGCCTTGGGAGGGACCGCGCCATTTCGTGTTGATCGACGACGTGCAGGATTTGCGTCCGGCGCAGATCCATCCGGCCAAGCCCCCGGTGGGCGCGGCGTTGTGGAAGCTGATGGAGCGGGGCCGCCAGATCGGGCTGCACGTGTTCACCACCAGGAACTCGTCCAACTTCGGCCAGCTGGAGATGGACCCCTGGGTCAAGACGCAACGCGCCGCCAAGGTGCCCACTTTGTTCATGGACAACGACCCGCAGAACAAGGTCAATCGGATGGTGCGGGCACAGGCGTTGCCCGCGGGCCGGGGTTTACTGGTCAACGATTCCGAGGTGGAAGGTGTGCTGGTCGGAGTGCCTTCGTCGATGATCCACGATTTCGAGCAGCAATAACCGGTATTTACATCGTGAAGTGACGGCGTCCCGATATCGGTTTACGATCAACTCCGACCTGCCAACGTCGGCATATCAGCGATGAGGCTGATGAGGCCTATAGGGGAGGAAATTATGTTCTCTGTCGAACCGGAAGCAGTCCTGGCGTCATCGGGCGTCGAAGCGGGAATCACCGCTGAAACGGAGGCGGCCGCCTCCGCGGCCAGCCCGGCCCTGCTGGGCGTTCTGCCGATGGGCAACGACCCCGATTCCATCGCGTTCCAGGCCGCCCTGCTGGCATCCGGATCCGAATACCTCGGCATCGTCGCCGAGCATTCGGCGCAGCGCGGGCTGTTCTCCGGTGCGCAGGCCACCGCCTCGGGTGTGTACGGCGCCACCGAAGCGCTGCGAGCCGCCACCGTCGCACTCGGCGGCTAATCAGTGGCCGACCCGGGGTGGGCCGCCCGCACACCGGAGACCAACGACATGTTGATTAAATCCGGCGCGGGCGTTGCGACCATGCTGACCAACGGGGCGGCATGGACGTCTTTGGGTGTGGCCCACCACGCGTCGGGAATCGCCTCGGCGGTCAACACGGCATTGACCTCGATCGGTTGGATCGGCGCCGGATCGGAGGGGTCGGTTCTCAACGCAACCCTGCTGAACGTGGCCCTGCACGGGCTCGCGGGCTGGGTGGATGTCAAGGCGCCGATCGTCGCGGCGGCAGTCGAGGCCTACCAGCTGGCCTACGGCAGCATGCGTACCACTCAGGAGTGCGAGGAGAACCGGGTCGAGACGGCCACCGACTACGGGATCAATCCGTCGGTGCTGGGGGCGTTGACGCCGCGCATCACGTCGCTCGAATTCGAGTACTACGGCCTGTTCTGGCCCAACAACGCCGCGGTGGGCGCTTCCTACGGGGCGGTGCTTACCGCGCTCATTTCCAGCCTGACGGTTCCGGCCCCGGTGGCCGGGATGGGCGCTTCACCCGCGGCTCCGGCGGCAGCGGCCAGCGCGGTCGGCGAAGCGGCATCGCAGGCCGCGGCCGGCGGTGCCATGCGCGCCGCCTACACCGGTACGTCGACGGCAAGCAATGCCGCTGGCCAGGGCGCCAACGCGGCCCAGGGCATGGGCTCGCAGATGAGTTCGATGCTGGGACCGGTCCAGCAGATCGGCTCTACGTTGATGCAGGCGCCGCAGTCGCTGATGCAGATGCCCCAGTCGATGATGAGCCCGATGCAGTCGCTGATGGGCATGTTCATGAACCCGAGCATGCTGGGCGGCGCTCTCAATCCGGCGGGAGCCGGTGGCGTGCCGGCCACCGCCATGCTGGCCAATGCGACGTCCGCACCCGGCGCGGGCGGCTTCGGGGGCGGCGGCGCGGGCGCGCCGGTGTCAGCGTTCACCCGACCCGTGAGCGCATTCGAGTCAGGTGGCGGGCGTCCGGTGGGGTTGCGGCCCAGCGGCGCGCTGGGCTCGGTCGAGTCCCAGCGGGTGACGACCACCAGCGCCGGAGGCATGGGCGGCATGCCCATGGCCCACGGCGCCGGGGCGGGCGGAAAGGGCTCCGGAAACGGTCAAGGCGACCGGTCCTCCGAGCGGACCAACACCGTGCGAGTTGTCGACGACCGGGTGTGACCTGGGCGTTTGATGAATACAGGGTGAATCGACACATCCGAGAGGAGCCAATACACTACCGCCAGCTATATCCCACCGAACCCGGGGGGGTTGTTCTACAACCGAGGAGGAACCGATGGCAGCCATTGTCGTCACGCCCGAACTGATGCGGAACACCGCGTCGAAGTTGTCGCAGCACATCGAACACGCGCAGGCGATCGCCAACCAGTACCTGGCCGACCACGAGAACATCCTGGGCGCTGGGACGTGGGACGGTGGCGGCTCCAAGGCCTCGTACGCCACCGCCGCGCAGATCCACGAAGACATGCAGAAAGTCCTCACCGGCGGCCACCGCCTGACCGAGGGCCTCAACCAGGCCGCTGCCCTGATGGAGTCTCACGAGTCCCACTCCGAGCACGCCTTCCACGCGCTCTTCGGCGGACAGTCCGCCTAACCCCCACCCCCGTACTCGAAAGGACAACGATCCCCATGGCAGACAGTGGCGGTATCACCTACAACCCCGGCCCCGTCTCCGACCACGCCCACAGCGTGGTCAGCAGCGCCGGCACCCTCGACCAGATCCACCAGGACTCCCACCAGCTCACCCAGATGCTGACCGAGTACTTCGCCGGCCACGGTGCCACCGGCTTCTTCGAAGCCCAGGCCCAGATGCTGTCCGGCCTGCAGGGCCTGATCGAGACCATCGGGCAGCACGGTTCGACCATCGGCTCCGTGCTGGAAGGGGCTATTTCGACCGACCAGACGATCCAGTCGCTCTTCTGATCGACCCCGATCGTCACCGAGGTGGGGTGTCTGCGCCACCGGCGCAGATGCCCCATTTCGTGCGTCAGGCCGACTACCGCAACCACAGGTGAGACGAGGGTGACGTGCTGACTACGACGCTCGACGGGCTGTGGGTACTGCAGGCCGTCACCGGGATCGAGACGCTCTGTCCGGAACTGGGACTTCGCCCCCTACTGCCCCGCCTGGACACCGCCGAGCGGGCGCTGCGACACCCCATCGCCGAGGAACTCACCGCGATCGGTGTGCTCGATGACCAAGGCGAAGTGGACTCGATGGTCCGGGAATGGCTGACGGTGATCATGCGGCGCGACATCGCGCTGATGCTGAACCTGCATTTCCCCGGGCGGCCCTCCGGCGAGCCCCAGCACCTGACCCGCGTCTCGATCAGCCGGTTCGCCTCCTGGTGGGTGGTGCTCGAACGCCATGACCAAGAGGTGCGGCTCTACCCCGCCGGCAGCGCCACCGACCAGGCGGCCGCGGGTGATCTGCTGGTCGGCCAGATCGAGCGGTTGTGCGGCGTCACCGAGGCCGCCAAGCTGCGGCCGGTCACCCTCGACACCAAGGAACTGCTCGAGCGGGTCCGAGACCAGGACAGTCTGCGTCGCTACCTGGCCGCACAACGGCTCGACATCGACCAGCAGCAGATGGTGGCGCTGGCCGCCGACCCGGAATTGTCCGGCCAGGCCAACATCGTCGCGATCCAGCCAGGTGCCGGCCCCGAGGGGCTGGCGCGGATGGCGATCGCGGACACCGCGGTGCTGATCTCGGACACCCCGTCGGGCCGCGTCTGTGTGGAGAACATCGACAACAGCGGTCGCCGCTACCAGATCGTCTCCCCCGGTACACGTGCCGACATCGCCAACGCCATCCTGCGGCTCATCGCTCGACTCCCAGCCGGTGCGGACTGGCATTCACATCGGCGCGTTGTATGACAGTGAATTCACATCTTCACCATTACCGTGCATTACCGTCCCCCATCAGAAACGTCGCAAACACGGAATCAGCAATCGTGTTAACATCACGCACGTGACGAGCCCATGGAATAGCCAGAATATGCCTGACGAAGGCTCATCCGGGCGATGGGATCCGGCATCCAGCCACCGCTACCGGGATTCCGTATCGGATTCCATGCGCATTTCCGATCTGGCGACACCGCGCAAAATTCCTCCCGGCTCGGGCTGGCGCAAACTGATCTATGTCGTGTCGGCGAAAGTTATTAATCCCGGGGAATCTCCGCGCGAACGTCATTACCGTGATTTGCGCAATAGAATTCGGCGGCACATCCGGCGTCAGTACGTGATCACGTTAGTGTCCGGAAAAGGCGGCACCGGTGTAACGACGATGACCGCCGCTATCGGCAGCGTGTTCCGGGAATGCCGACCGGAAAATGTGATCGCGATTGACGCCGTTCCGGGCTTCGGGACCCTGTCCGATCGCATCGACGAGCACCCGCCCGGCGACTACTCGGCCGTTCTGAGCGACACCGACGTGCAGGGGTATTCCGATATCCGCGAGCACCTCGGGCAAAACGCCGTCGGCCTGGATGTCCTGGCCGGCAACCGCACCTCGGATCAGCTGCGCCCGCTCGTCCCTGCCATGTTCAGCGGGGTGTTGTCGCGGCTTCGGCGAACCCACAACGTGATCCTGGTCGACACCTCGGCAGACCTGGAGCACCCGGTCATGAAGCCGGTCTTGGAGAACACCGACACCCTGGTCTTCGTCTCCGGGATCACCGCGGACCAGTCCCGCCCGGTGTTGCGGGCGGTGGACTACCTCGCCTCGCAGGGCTACCACGAGCTGGTGTCACGGTCCACGGTGATCCTCAACCACTCCGCACCGGGCGAGGACAGCGCCGCGGTGGCCTATCTGACCGAACGGTTCAGCAAAACCGGCGCCACCGTGGAAGTCATGCCGCACGACGCCCATCTGGCAAAGGGCGGAATCATCGACGTCCATAACGAGGTGAAGAAGAAGACCCGGCTGCGGTTATTTGAGATAACCGCCGGTCTGGCCGACAAATTCGTGCCCGACACCGAAAGGTAAGCGCGGTGACTTCTCCGACAACAGCTAAAGTCGCGTTTCCGGCACGCTGTGCGGTGAGTCTCGCTTACGACAAACACCTCGTCTCCCAGGTCTTCCCGGCCGGCATTCCGGTGGAGGAATTCTTCGAGGGAATGGTCGAGCTGCTCGACGAGGATCTGCGACACCACGGTTTCGACGGGGTGGCTCTCCCCCCAGGCAGTTACGAACTGCACAAAGTCAACGGCGTCCGGCTGGACATCACTCGCAGCCTCGACGACCTGGGCGTACAGGACGGCGACACCCTGGTTCTGGTTCCGGCGGTGGGTGGCGATTCGTTCGAGCCGCAGTACGAATCGCTATCGAGTGCGCTGGCCGCGACGGCCCGCCGACTCGGTGCGCAACCCGAGATCAAGTGCCAGGAGTGTGGGCACAAAGCCGACGAACAGACCGTGACACGGCTGCTCAATGTCAAAGTCGATCGGATGTTCGCCCCGGTCACCGCGTTGACCGCGGCACACACCGCGATCGGGCTGATGGCCATGGCGGTGGTCGTGCTGTCGACGCTGGCGGTTCGGGCCCGGACGTTCAGCGACAGTTGGCCGCCCGCGGCGGTCCTGGCCGGCCTCGGCGGACTGCTCGCATTGGGTGCCACGGTGATCCGGCGGAACTGGCCGGCCCGCGATGACCTGCTCAGCGGATTCGGCTGGCTGGCCGTTCTCGCGCTGTCCTGCGCCGCACTATGCGCGGCACCCGGGGCCCTGGGCGCGCCTCACCTGTTGATCGGGCTGACGGTCCTGGCGTTGGGCGCGATTGGGCTAAGCGTGCTGCTGCGTTCGCAGACCGCGGTAGCCACCGCGATCGTCACCGCCGCGGCGGTCGGCGGGGCGGTGGCGGCAGCGCGGATGTGGCATCCGGTATCGCCGCAGGTGATCGGTATCTGCATGCTGTTGGGCCTGCTGATCCTGTTGCGCATGTCGCCAACGATCGCGCTGTGGGTTGCCCGGGTGCGCCCGCCGTACTTCGGTTCGATCACCGGGCGGGATCTGTTCGCCCGGCGCGCCAACATGCCGATCGATACGGTCTCCCCGGTCAGTCCGGAGGACGGCGAGGACGACGAGGACGACCTGGTCGACATCTCGGCACGCGGCGCCGCGATCGCGGCCTCCGCGCGGTTGATCAACGCGGTGCAGGTCGGGATGTGTGTCGCGATCGCCACGGCGCTGCCGATCGCGGTCTGGATGGTATTGGAACCGGGCGGCGCCCGGCCACGTGGTGCGCTGGTGCTGTGCGGTCTGGTGGCAGGCCTGTTCGTCACCCAGGGCCGCGGTTTCGCCGGCCGCGTCCAAGCGATCGCCCTGGTGAGCGGGGCGTGCGCGGCCGTGCTCACCGGAATCGTCAAATACGCGCTGGCGAACCCGGGTGACACCGCCGGCGGGTTCTTGTGGCCGGCCGCCGCCATCGCGGTCTTCACCGGGCTCGGGGTGGCCGCCGGCCTGCTAGTCCCCGAGACCAAGTTCGTGCCCTGGATCCGGCTGGCCGTCGAATGGCTCGAAGTACTGGCGTTCATTGTGGTGGGGGTGCTTGGCGCTTGGCTGGGAGGACTGTTCGTGTGGGTGCGCAACTGAACCCCGCGCGCGCCCGCTGGGCAGCGGTCGCCGCGGTGATGCTGTTGGTGAGTCTGTCGAGCAGCCCTCCGCCGGCGCGGGCCATCGAGCCGCCGTCCGTCGATCCGGTCCTGGTGCCAGCTGACGGGGTACCCGGGCCGGATCAGCCGATGCGCCGCTCGAATTCGTGCAGTGTGCCGATCACCGTCAGCAACCCCGATGTGGCCCAGCTGGCACCGGGATTCGACATGCTGGGGATCGCCGCGGCATGGCAGTACTCCACCGGCAACGGCGTGCCGGTGGCCGTCATCGACACCGGCGTCACACCGAACCCACGGCTGCCCGCGATCGCCGGCGGCGACTACATCATGGGCGGCGCGGAGGGGCTGGACGGTCTGCAGGACTGCGATGCGCACGGCACCATCGCCGCATCGATCATCGCCGCGGCCCCGCTCGGTGTGCTGCCGATGCCCCGCCCGATGCCAGAAGTTCCGGCGTTCCCCCCGCCCGGCGGTCCTCCGCCAAGCATCGGCGAACCACTCCCGCCGGCTGACGTGCCCGGCCCACCGGCCCCGCCGCCGATCCCGGCTCCCGTGACCATCACCCAGGTGGCACCTCCACCCCCACCGCCGGAGGGTGCCGTAGCACCGGCCTCGGGGCCGGCCGATCCGCAGACCGAAGACGAGCCCGCAGTTCCCCCGCCGCCGCCAGGCGCCCCCGACGGTGTGGTCGGGGTGGCCCCGCACGCCACCGTCATCTCGATCCGCCAGTCGTCGCGGGCGTTCGAGCCGGTCAACCCGCAACGGTTCAGCTACGACGACGAGCGGGTCAAGGCGGGCACGCTGGCCACGCTGGCCAAGGCCGTGGTCCACGCGGCCGACATGGGCGCCAAGGTCATCAACATTTCGGTGACGTCCTGCGTTCAGGTGGCGGCCGGACTCGACCAGCAGGTGCTGGGGGCAGCCCTCTGGTACGCGGCGACGGTCAAGGACGCGGTGATCGTCGCGGCCGCCGGCAATGTCGGCGAAGCCGGCTGCGCCGACAACCCGATGTTCGACCCGCTGAACCCGAGCGACCCGCGGGACTGGAACCAGGTCAAGGTGATCTCGAGCCCGTCGTGGTTCTCCGACTACGTCTTGTCTGTGGGCGGCGTGGACGCCACCGGAGCACCGATCGACAAGAGCATGGCCGGCCCTTGGGTGGGGGTGGCCGCCCCGGCCACCCACGTGATGGGCCTATCCCCGCAGGGCGGTGTCCCGGTCAACGCCTACCCGCCGATTCGGGTGGGCGAGAAGAACATGCCGTTCTGGGGCACCAGCTTCTCGGCCGCCTACGTCAGCGGCGTCGCTGCACTTGTGCGGGCGAAATACCCGCAGCTCACCGCACATCAGGTGATCAACCGGATCATGCAGACCGCACACAATCCGCCCGCCGGCGTCGACAACCGGGTGGGCTACGGATTGGTCGACCCGGTCGCGGCGCTGACCTTCAACGTGCCGGTGGGTGACCCGCTGACGCCGGGCTCGCAACAGCGGGTGATCACCCCGGCGCCGCCGCCACCGCCGCCGGACCATCGGGCCCGGACCGTGGCCCTGGGATTCCTCGGCGTGATCGCCGCGACCGTCCTGGCCGCCGCGATCACTGCGCGGATCCGGAGGGCCAGCAAGTGAGTCAGAACCGGGTCCGGCTGACCGGGTTCCCGGCGTCGAGCAACCGGCGGCTGCTGTGCGCGACGACGATCGCCCTGTCCGCTCTGGCGGGCTGGACGCTGGGTGGGCTGATCGGCCTGACAGTGGCGGTCCTGCTGGCGGTGCTGGTGGTGCTGGTGCCGTGGTGGGGGCAGCCGGCGTGGTCCTGGGCACTGCTGTGGTTGCGGCGCCCGGCAAAGGCGCTGAAGGCGGCCTGGAGCGAGCCGATCACGGTGGCCAACAACCGTGCCGGCGGCGGGGTTCGCATCTCCGACGGTGTGGCGGTGGTGGCAGTCCATCTGCTGGGCCGGGCGCATACGGCCACCGTGGCCACCGGATCGGTGAACGTGGAGACCGACAACGTCGTGGACGTCGCCGAGCTGCTACCAATGCTGCGGCACGCACTCGGGCTGGTCCTGGAGTCCATGAGTGTGATCAGCATCGGAGCCCGCCGGGCCACCACCGGCGACTACCCGCGGGTCTACGACACCGAGATCGGCACCCCGCCCTACGCCGGCCAACGGGAAACCTGGCTGGTGCTGAGACTGCGGGTCATCGACAACACCGCGGCGCTGCGGTGGCGCACCACGCTGGGTGCCACCGCGGTTGCCGTCGCGCAACGGATTGCCGGCCTGCTGCGTTGCGATGGCCTGCGCACCCGGGTGGCCACCGCCAGCGACCTGGTCGAGCTGGATCGGCGCCTCGGCGGCGGTTCGCTGCTGGCCGGCGCCGAGCGCTGGAAGACGCTGCGCACCGAGGGCGGCTGGGTGACGACCTATGCCTATCCGGCCCGCGAGATCAGTGCCCAGCTGCTGGCGCAGGCGTGGACTCTGCCGGTCGATGAGGTGATCCAGAACGTCACGGTGTTCCCGAACGGGACGTGTACGGCCACCGTGACCCTGCAGACCCCGCAGCCGGCCCCGACTCCCCCGTCGGTGGTGCTGCACCGGCTCAACGGGGAGCAGGCCGCTGCGCTGGAGGCCAACATGTGTGCCCCCCGCCCACAGCTGCGCGGGCTGCGCCCCGGCCGGCTGCCGGCCAGCCTGCCCATCGAGATCGGCCCGTCGGGCGTCCTGATCGGCAAGCTGGCCAACGGCGACCGGCTGATGGTGCCGCTCACCGACTCCGGTGAATTGAGCCGCGTCTTCATCGCCGCCGAGGACCTGATCGCCAAGCGCATCGTCATCCGGGCCGCGGGTGCCGGCGAACGGGTCTGCGTGCACACCCGGGACAAGGCCCGCTGGGCCAGCGTCCGAATGCCCGAGGTGGCCGTGGTCGGCGAATCCCGGCCGACGCCACGCACCACCGTCAGCGTGGTGGACGGGCCGATAGCGCCGTCGCCGCGGCCGGCCACCGTGATCACCGTGGCTCCGCCCGGGACGCCGCCGCCACCACCGGACGCGGTCGAAGTGAGTATCGAGCAGATCGACCGGAACGCGGTACGGGTTGCGGCCGCCGGGAAATCGTGGCTGGCTACGGTGGAGTTGTTCCGGGCGGAAAACCGGTACTGCAGCCCGGAGGCGCTGGCCCCGATGTCGTCGCGATGACACCGCATCGCATCGGTTGTCAGCCGGAGACCCTGGACGCGCGACAGAGGACGACAGACATTGAGTGACTTGCTGGCGGCCCGTCGACACTTCGACCGGGCCATGGTGAGCATGGACGGGCGCTACGGCTCCCCCGACGCGTTAGTCGACTTCGTCGCCGCAACTGAGGCCGATCCCTCTATGGCCGATGCCTGGCTGGGCCGTATCGCGTGCGGCGACACCGAGCTGGACACACTCAAGCGTCTGTACGCCAACAGCGATTGGCTGCACAAGGAGACCACCCGGCTGGGCCGGCACCTGGCCGCCCAGATCCCGCTGGGACCGTATCTGTCGATCACGGTGACCGACGCCTCGCACGTGGGTCTGGCCCTGGCATCGGCGCTAACCGTTGCCGGTGAATACGAGCGTGCCGACGCCCTGCTGGCCGACAAGGCCCTGCTCGACAGTTGGATCAACTACCAGTGGCATCAGCTCGGCCGCGCCTACCTGATGTTCGTCACCCAGCGCTGGCCGGATCTGCTGACCGTCGCCGCCGAAGAACTCCCCGACCGGGCGATCGTGATGCCCGCGGTCACCGCGTCGGTGTGCGCCCTCGCCGGCTATGCGGCCGCGCACTTGGGCCAGGGCCGGGTAGCACTGGATTGGCTGGACCGCGTCGACATCATCGGGCAGACGCGTTCCTCGGAACGATTCCCGGCAGGTGTGCTCACCGCGTCGATCAACCCCAGCGAGATCCCGTTGTTGGCTGCGGATCTGGCCTACCTGCGTGGCATGGTGCACCGCCAGCTCGGCGAGGAGGACAAGGCGCAGGTCTGGTTGTCCAAGGCGGCCATCAACGGTGTGCTGACCGAACCGGCCAAGGCCGCGCTGGCTGAACCGAAGCTGCGCCTGGTGGTTACCGAGGAACAGATCATCGACAGCCGCACCGACCGTTGGGATGCCGGTTCGGCGAAGAGCCGCGCGGAACTCGACGAGCACAACGCGCTGGACCGCCGCGCTGAGCTGTTGGAGCAGGGCCGTGCCGAACTGGAGAAGCAGGTGGGCCTGGCCGAGGTCAAACGGGCGGTCAAGGCGTTGGAAGACCAGCTCGAAATCCGGGCCATGCGGCTCGAGCACGGCCTGCCTGTGGAAGGCCAGACCAACCACATGCTGCTGGTCGGCCCGCCCGGCACCGGCAAAACCACCACCGCCGAGGCCTTGGGCAAGATCTACGCCGGCATGGGTATCGTGCGCAACCCGGAGATCACCGAGGTCCGTCGTTCCGACTTCTGCGGCGAACACATCGGATCGTCCGGGCCCAAGACGAATGAGCTGATCGAAAAGGCTTTGGGTGGAATCCTTTTCATGGATGAGTTCTATTCACTGGTGGAACGTCACCAGGACGGGACTCCGGACATGATCGGCATGGAGGCAGTCAACCAGCTGCTGATCGCGCTGGAGAAACACCGCTTCGACTTCTGCTTCCTCGCCGCCGGCTACGAAGACCAGGTCGACGAATTCCTGACCGTCAACCCGGGTCTGGCCAGCCGGTTCAACCGCAAGATCCGGTTCGAGTCGTACACCCCCGAAGAGATCGTCGAGATCGGTGAGCGCTACGGCTCCAGTCGCGCCACCGTCCTGAATCCCGAGGCACGCCAGCGGTTCCTGGCGATGGTGACCACGATCCGCGGCTATGTCAGCCCACGTGGCGAGCATGGCATCAACGTCATGCACAACGGCCGGTTCGCCCGCAACGTGATCGAGGAGGCCGAACTGGCCCGCGACACTCGGGTGGCCGCCCAGAAGCGTGCCGGGCAGCCGGTGACGATCGACGACCTCAAGACCATCACCGCCGTCGACATCGACTCCGCGGTGCGGGCCGTGTGCGACACAAAGCGCGAGATGGCCGCCCTGAACTGGTAGGACTGCGGGCCGCTGTCAGACCGCGCTGGTGCCGTACCGGGTCTCGAAGTCCGACTGGGCTTCCTCGCGCAGTGCGGTGAAGACGCGATTGAGCCGATCCGCCAACTCGCTGTGGGTGTAATCGCTGACCACACACGGGTGCAGCGTCAGTTCGAGCAGCCGGCCGTCGGCGTTGGCCACGGCACGGACGTCGCCGAGATCGACACTGTAGGTTGTGTTCTCGGCCTCGGCGACCAGCGCTTCCCATTTCTCGGCGGCCTCGCGCAGATCCCGCAACACGGACTCCACGAGGTCCTTGTCGCTGAGTTCCGCGCGGCTCTCCGCCCCCGACATTGGCTAAGTATGTCCAGCCGGTATGAACAGCGTCAATTCATCGACGGCAGCTAAGTCTGTGAATCCCACGGGCCGGCGGGCGGTGCGGTGAGCATCCGAAACCAGCTGTAGTGGTAGTTCGCCGAAACGGTGTCTCCGGTCGCGATGCCTTCGGAGGCGGCCAACAGCATGCAGTTCAGCACCAAGGCGGTGTCGGAGTCGGGATACTGCGCCAACAGCTGGTAGCGCATGGTGTCCAGATGCACACGTAGCAAGTCGATTTCGGCATCGACTACGCCGGTGCCGGCGGCGCCTGCCTTCACTAGGGTATTGGCCATCCGCGGCAGTCCTTCGCGCCAATGCGTGGCCTCGCTGAGTCGCCAGCCGAGATCGTCGATGGGATCCAGGTTGCGGGGCTGTACCGAGGTGTCGGTGACCGCGAAATCACTGGCCCACCCGAGACGATCGCCGGGACTGTAGGTGGCCGACTCCGTCGGGTTGCCCAGCATCTCGGCGGCGGTGCCGTTGCGGCGGCCGGGTTCGAGCAGTTGCACCCCGTCTGGCAGCTCGATCCCGGACGGGATCCATCCGTTGGCGATATCGGTGACCAGGCAGACGGTGCCGTCGGCAAAGGCGCCGATCGCCCAGCGCAGTCCGGGTTCCTGGCGGGCGACGAAGGCCAGTAAGCGCTGGAGTCGCTGTTCGCCGGACTCGGCGACCGTTGGCGGGACGGGCGTCGGCGCGACGGGTTCGGGTTGGGCCGGCGCAGGTGGTTGCGGGGCTGCGGGAGCCGGCTCGGGCGGCGATACGTCGATCGCTTCGGTCGAGAATGCGGCTGTCGGCGGTTGCTGGTCCTCGCCGCCGTCGATCACGGTCGGCCTCGGGGCGTATGGCTCCGCGAGGCGCCCCGGTTCCAATACCTCCGGAGTCGTGGGCGCCTGCGGTGGCGTCTCGGAAGGCTCAAAAGTCACCGCAGCCGGCGACGCAGTCACCGGTGGCGGATCGGGTGGTGCTACCTCAGACACGACGGCGGCACCGGATTTCGGCAGCCGATGCCGGGCCCGCTGGGCAAGTTTCTCCGAAGGCTGCTCGGGTGGTTCGGGCGGGCGAGGCGCCGCGACGGGCTCGGCCGGGGCCGGGTTGAGGCTCACGTACTCCCTGCCGAAGTCCAGGGCTTCCTTGTGGAGTTGGCGAACCGTGGACTCCACCCGGAGGACGGCGAAAGCTCTGGCGACGTTGATAACCCGGGTCTCCGCGGCCTGGCGTGCCGGGCCGGCCAGATCTGATCGACTGATGGTGTGGAGCTTCTCGTTGGCCGAATGCGCAATGCGCTGCAGGTCGGCATTGAGGTAATCGGCAAGTGGGGCGGTCTCCGGGGTGATCGTCGCGAGCTCGGCGGGCCACAGGCCGCCGAGCACCCAGGAACTACAGTCGACCGGAGCGCTGAAGGCCGGGATCGTCAGTGATTCCCGGGCCGCGCTCCGGAGGCGCTGGCGCGCCGACCGTCGACCGAAGAGTGCCACCGCGCAAGCGTACCGTTGCCGTCCCGGCGCTCTTGTCCGAATTCGCCCTCATCGGGCCGCGTCGCCGACGGCCTTCGGGCAACCTTCCACAGCCACTGCGCGCGGTGAATTGTCAGCTCCTGGGGCGGTCGGTAGCGTGCAAATCGTGGCTGATGTCGGGTCCCCGAGCACGGGTTGTGCAGCGCAGTTGAGCGAGGTCCTCGCGTTGCTCGAGCGAGCCCGAAAACTGTTCGGCGACATGGTGGTTGATCCCCCGGCCGACATCGCGCCCAATGCAGATGCTGCCGGAAGATGGGTGCTTTAGGCTCCGGAGTCCGTGCCGGGGTGCAATTTGTGAGCCAGCAGCCGCTCGGTAGCCACCCGCAGATCGTCAGTGGTGGGCACCGCTGCCGAGGGCACGTGCCCGGTCGTGACGAGCTCTCCCCGGATCTCCAACGCCGCCTTGAGAAACGAGACGTCCGCGGCCAGCACGATCGCCTCCGCAAGGCGGTGCACGTCGGTGTCCATCACCGCCTCAGTGAGCACCACGCTGTGCAGATAGCCGCCACGACAAGACCGGAACAGCACATCACCACTAGGGTGGATCGTGTCGAAAGCCGGATTCGGCTCAGTCATCGGTGCCCATCGGTGAGGTGCTCGAAGGTGTTGGCGGCGTCTTCCTCATTCTTGTTCCACGTCGCCACCGCGCGGTGCAGATTGTCCGCGACAGTCGAATGTTCACTGGACTGGTCGTCGTAGCAGGTCTTGCGTGCATCGAGCAACGAACCGGCCGCCTGGCGAAAGTCGCCGTAGATCGGACCGAGAGAATTCAGGGTCGCCTGGATCCCCTCGTGTGAGGCCGCGACGGTGGACAGGTAGTCCGACGCCTCTTGATGGTTCCCAGCCGCGTTGGTCAGAACGTCCTGGTTGACGTGGATCTTCTCGGGCATGTTCCACCTTCCTGGCTAATCGACGATGACGGTTGGAGCCGCCTTTTTCAAGCGCATAAGGCCACCGAGCGCCCTCGCCGGCCTGGTCGCAACCGGCTCGGCGGGCGGTGCGGGCTCCTGGGCCAGCGCCGGCGGATGCTGCCAACCCAGGAATCCGGGACCACGCAAGTTCTCCACCAGGTGGACCTGCCCGTCGAGTAGCGCCTTGCCGGCGCCGACAGCGAGGGCATGCCGGTCGGTGAATACGCCGATGTCGCCGGGGCGCAGGCTGGCCACGTCGACCGCTGCCACCACCGGTGTTCCAGGCGTCGGGACGTGGATGCCTTGACTGCGGAATGCCTCCACGACCGACTGTCCATCGGCGACGGCCTGCATCGCCGCAGCCAGTTGTGGATTGGCCACGGTCGTGGTCTCACCGTCAGGCAGCCGCACAGTGACCGGCCCCCGCTCCCCCGACTCCTGCTCCGACGTATCGCCGTCCGCGTCGGCGCCATCGACAGCATTGGCCTCAGCCGCCTCCTCGGGCCGGTCGTCCTCCTCGGCGGGCACGTCGTCACCGCCCCATCCAGGCGTCGGCCCGTTGATCGGAAATCCGGAGGGCAGAGCGGCCGGCATGGCACCGAAGCCCGGGCCGTCGGAACCCATGCCCGGGAACATCGGCGTCGCCAACTGCGGCGGCCGTTGCGGTGTCTCCTGGTCATCCGTCTCAGGCTGGTCATCGGCCAGTACGTCCGGATAGGGCTCGGTATCCGGGCCCACCGGCAGCGTCTGGTCGTCCCCGGCGGGCGTCGGCTCGTGGGCATCCGATGGCGCGCCGAGGTACAGCCCCGTCAACGCGGTGGCGAGCGCCTCCTTGGACGCGTCATCATCGTTGGTCTCTTCGACCACCTTGATGATCTGCCCGAGTCTGTCGACCAAGAACCTCTGGAATTCGCGCGCGCCCGCGGTGGTACTCAGGTCCCAGGACCCGGCGGCGCCGGCAATCTCGGCCTCGAGGTCGTCGAGGCGGCGTCGGCCTTCCAACGTGGTCTTGTGCGCGTGGCGCAGCGCTTCGATGATGTGCCGGTCGAAGTCCGCCGCCGTTGACAGTTGCTGCGCCAGAGCCGTTTCGGCCAGCTTCATGGATTGCGCCGCCCGGCCCTGCTGTTGGTCACCGGTCGAGCCCAGGCGCCTTGGAACGCCGTCGTAGCCCGAAGGCGGCAACGGCAGGGTCAGGTCCGCCTCACCCGCGCCGCCGGCCCGTTCGATGCGGTCGATCACATCGAGCACGTCGTCGCGGGTTGCCATCTCCTCAGCCCAACATCGCTGCGGTGGGCCGACGCTCGGGAGCTGACCGCTTCATGGCCGGTGACTGTACTGACGCCCACCGATGCCGGCAATTCACCCGAGCATGCGGTGGGGACGCCTCCGATCACGGCGCTGGACGCCGGATCGCCACGTGCGCGCCCAACGGGCTGATCTGCACGGTTGCGCCGGCGTGCGGGGCTTCGATCACCCGGTTGCCACCGATCGCCAGCTGAACATGCCCGGTGCTGGGGAAGACCAGATCGCCGGGTCGAATCTGGGAGCGCGGCACCGGGATTCCTTCGTGGATCTGCGTGTAGGTGGTGCGCGACAGCGGCACGCCGGACTGGCGATACGCCCACTGAGTCAGCCCCGAGCAATCGAACCGGTCGGGACCGGTCGCACCCCAGACATAGGGTCTGCCGAGCCGCGACAGTGCGGCTCGGACCGCCAGCCCGCCCCGAGTGTTGGGCAGCCGCAACCGATCCGCACCCACGGGCCTGCGCCGCTCTCCCCGGTATCGCAGCCGCCGCAACCGTGCACCGTGGGCCCGCGCGCGACGCTGCGCGGACACCACGTGGGCCTGTTGGGCGCGCAGCCGGGCCACCCGCCGGCGCATCGCCTCGCGATGCGCCAACGGCATGTTCGGGGTGAGCGCCGAGTCGGCGCGGGCGGCGGAGACGACGCCGTCGGTCTGCTGGCGCGCCCGAGCGTGGTCGGCGATGACGGCGGCCAGCACCGTGGTGGCCAGCGCATCGGTACGCGCGCTGGCCAGTAACCGATCTCGCTGGGCAAGCACCGCCATCCGGTACCGGTCATGCCCGGTTCCGGTGTCGGTGTTGGCGTTGCGCTGCAACAACGCGGCGTAGTGATCCAGCCCGGACTCCAGTGACGCGGGCCGTGGATTGCCCGCGAAAAGCTCATTGGCGCGCGTCAGTAGCTCCAACTCACCGTTGCTCACTGTTATCCCCCTTCGTCGCCACCAGCCGTCGCATCCATGGATCCGTCCGCGAATGCGCGGACTCGGGCCAGCGCTCCGGGCGGGATCACGCCCCTGTTGCGGATGTCCCACATCTCTTCGGGTCCAACGCCGATCAACGCCGCGATCACCGCTTCGGGCAGCGACGACTCCGCACACGCCCGGTCGAAGCGGGCGGTCAGGCTGCCGGGCATCCGTTGCAGCAGGTCGCTGCGGGTGGCCTCCAGGGCTTGAAGATGCGCCATCAGTCGGGCAGCGTGATCGGCGCCCGCGTTCACCGCGACCCGCCACGAACTGGCTGCGAGCATCTCCGCCTTCACGCACTGCGTGATCACGGAAAGAATATACGTCTCGTATTCGTCTGATGCTTCCGATGGCAGTCTCGCGATCACCGAACGCAGCGCATCGAGCTGCGCCTCGGCGTATCCCTCCAGCACTTCGGTGTCGCTGTGTCGGTCGACGACGATGGTTCCGGCGGGACGCGCGGCGGACGTTTGCGGCCCGGCCGCGGAGATCAACTGGGCCAGTTCGGCGTCGGTGTCGGCGGCAACGAGAAGCCGAGAATAGCTGCCCGGCGGCAGGCCGAGCCCATTTTCAACCTTCTGAACTGTGCCTTTGTGCGGCTTGCGGGCGCCACGCTCGAGGTAGCTCAATCCCATGATGCTGACCCCGGTGGCGGCGGCGAGGTCGGCCAGCGACCAGTCGCGCGCCTCCCGCAATGCCCGAATGGCCGCACCCGCCGCTTCGCGGCTCATTGTTGCGCCCCGGCCATGGACGGATAGTACACAGCCTGGACCTTCACTACTTACATATATGTTTTTATCAACTTCTGTTGCGTTCGTCGTATTCGATCGTATACGTTTCCGTCTACGTTATTCGGTCTGTCTACGAGGAGGTCCTTCCAATGGCACCCCCCTGCTCCGCCAATCCCGAACTGTGGTTCGGCTACCCCGACGCCGACGGCGCCGACGGGGCCGCCAAGGCCCGGGCCTACGAACAGTCCTCCATCGAGGCACGGTTGCAGTGCCTGCGACGCTGCCCGCTCGCGCAGCAACGCCGGTGCGCGGCGCTCGCCGTGGAACGCGGCGAGGAGTACGGCGTGTGGGCCGGCGTGAAGCTCCCCGGCGGTCAGTACCGCAAGCGGGCCGAACTCGCCCAGGCCCACGCCCTGCTGCTGGCGATCGCCGCCGGCGAGATCAACACTCGCGAACTACCCGACAACCAGACGCTGCTGACCAACCACGAACGTGAGCAGCTGCCGGTGACAGCGACGGTTTTTCACCTGCCCGCCGGGCGGCTCGGTCCTCGATCAGCGGCGTGACCGGCGCGTGAGTCGGTAGGATCTGCGCAGCGGCTGCGGAGCGCAGTGCAGGAGGTGGACCGTTGAGCAACCTGGAGGCCACCTCGAATGAATTCGCTTGCGCGGCAAAGCCCGAGGATTGTATTGAGGTGCTGCACCCCCGCGAGGTGCCGCTGGGCGGAGCGCGTGCCATCGGAGTCCGGCGTACCCTGCCGCAGCGCGACCGCTCGCTGATCGGCGCCTGGTGCTTCGTCGACCATTACGGACCTCACGACGTCGCCGACGGCGGCATGGACGTGCCCCCGCACCCGCATACCGGGCTACAGACGGCGACCTGGCTGTTTAGCGGGCGGGTCGAGCACCGCGACAGCGGCGGCGTGCACGCGGTGGTAAACCCCGGCGAACTGAACTTGATGACCGCCGGTGCAGGCATCTGCCACTCCGAGGTCTCGATCGACCCGGAATCGGCTCCTGTCCTGCGGGGAGTGCAGCTCTGGGTAGCCCTGCCCGATACTGCCCGCCACAGTGCCCGCGACTTCAACCATTTTGCGCCCGAACCTGTTTCGCTGCCCGGCGCCTCGGCGCTGGTGTTCCTCGGCGAGCTGGCCGGATACCACTCCCCCGTCCCGTCCTTGACTCCCCTACTGGGCGCCCAGCTCGACCTGGATCCGCGCACAGAGCTGGCACTCGACGTCGACCCCGCATTCGAACACGGTGTGCTGTGTGACCAGGGCGCGGTCAGCCTGGGCGGCACGGGTCTGGGTTTCGGTGCACTCGGCTATCAAGGCCCCGGTCGCACGGTGCTGCCCCTGCGCAACACCGGCGACTCCCCCGCCCGAATCCTGGTGCTGGGCGGGGTGCCGTTCGGCGAGGAGTTGGTGCTGTGGTGGAACTTCATCGGTCGCAGCCATGACGAGATCGTGGAGTTCCGGCGCCGCTGGCAAGACGGCGACGAGCAATTCGGCGAGGTCAGCGGCTATCAGGGCCGCCTGCAACGGCTGCCCGCCCCGCCGATGCCGCCGCTGCGGCTGCGGCCGCGACGGCCCCGCAACGGCTAGCCGATCCCGCACTCAGCGGATGGTGCCCGCCCCCGGGAGCAGCGGCAGGTCCAGTGCCGTCACCCAGCCCGGCGGAAGATCATTGACCGCCGGCACCGCATTCAGCGCGCGCATCCCGGTTGCCAGGCAGCCGGCCGTCGCCGCATCGCGCCCCGAACCATCGGTGAAGTGGAACGCCGTCTCCTGCGAAATACTCGGCGTCCCTTCGATATCGACGCGGTAGACGTCGTCCTGCGTGCCTGCCGGCCAGTCCGGTGCAGCGTCTCGACCAATCCGGTTGACATGCTCGAGTTGGATACGGGTCTCGCCCCGGTAGATGCCGTTGATGGTGAACCGCACCGCCGCCACCTGTCCGGGCGCGATCACGCCCTTGGCAGTCTTGCGTTCGTTCGGAGTCACCCAGGTATCCCAGGTGGTGGTGATCTCATCGAGTTCGATCCCGGCGGCGTGCGCGATCATCGGCACGGTGCCGCCCCAGGCGAAGATCAGCACCTCGGGGATCTTGAGCACCGGCTGGAAGTCGGGATCGCGGCCGATCCCCATCTCGTTCTCGTAATCACCGGTGTAATTGGTGTAGTCCAACAACTCGGAGGCACGCACCTTGCGCACCTCGGCGCAGACCCCCATCAGGGTCATCGGGAACAGGTCGTTGGCGAAACCGGGGTCGATACCGGTGGTGAAGCACGACGCCCCGCCGTCCTCGCACGCTTGGGTGATCGGCGCCAGCAGATCCGGCGGATTGAGCTTGAGGCCGGGCCACACCCACGGGGTCATCGCGGTGGAGCAGACATCGATGCCGGCCCGCAGGAAGCGCGACATCAGCGCGATGTTGTCGCCGGCGTGCGCGGCGGTCGGGCCGTAGTGCACCAGTGCGTCCGGGGCCAAGGCGATCAGGGCGTCGACGTCATCGGTGGCGGTGACGCCGACGTGGGGGATTCCGCAGATCTCACCGACATCGCGCCCCACCTTGGCGGGGTCGCTGACGCCGACGCCGACCAGCTCGAACAGCGGGTGTCTGACGATCTCGGGGATGACCAACTTGCCGACAAATCCGGTGCCCCAGATGACGATCCGCTTAACCATCTGACATCCTCTCGTCCCCCGGCGTCGCTTCAGGCTACGGCGTGAGCAGCACCTTCACCACGTCTCCGGACCGCGCCGCCACGGCACGATAGGCGTCTGCCGCGTCGTCCAAGGCCATCTCGGTGGTGAAGATCCCGTCCACCGACAGCCGCCCGGATTGCAGCAGCGGCACCAGCTGCGGCCAGGTCTGCTGCACGGGTGCGGTGGTCATCCGCAGCGTGACGCTGCGCAGCAACACCGGCAACGCCGGGAACGGGAACGGCTGCAGGTCATGCACGCCGACCACCGACACCGTCCCGCCGGGCCGCACCGCGGTCAACGCATCGGACATGGTGGTGTCCGAGCCGACAGCGTCGATCACCGCATCTACGCCGCGCCCGCTGGTCAGGTCCATCGCCGCGGCCGTGGTGGACGGCTCCGCCGGGGTCATCCCCATCTTCGCTGCCCGGTCCCGTCGCTGGGCTACCGGATCGATGCCGAGAACCGTTGCCGCACCGAGGAACAGCGCGCTGATCCCGGCACACAGACCCACCGCCCCCAGGCCGGTCACCGCTACCGTGCCGCCGATCGGGATGTCGGCGCGCAGCGCCGCCGCCCACCCGGTGGCCAGGTTGTCGGTGAGGAGCAGGGCTTGCTCGACGCCGATGCCATCGGGAACGCGGGCGAGCTGAAAGTCCGCGCCCGGCACCGCAAGCAGCTCCGACTGCGCCCCGCCCAGCATGCCCGAGCCGAAGATCTGCGGGCCCGAATGACACCGGATCGGGTCGTGGGTGGCGCACCCGGCGCAGTGCCCGCAGCCCGCGACCGACGACACCATGACCCGGTCTCCGGCTCGTACCGAGCTCACCTCGGGGCCGACTTCGACGACCGTGCCGATCGCTTCGTGGCCCAGCGGTACCGGATCGACGATGGGGTAGTCACCCTCGTAGAAGTGCAGATCCGAGCCGCAGATCGCGGTCGCGGTCACCGCGACCACCGCGCCGTCGGCGCCGGGCAGCTCGGGGTCGGGCCGGGTGTCGACCCGGATCGATCCGGGCCCATCGATTACGACACTGCGCATTTCACGATCCTTCAGCTAGGGCTTGTACTTTGCCGAGCACGTCGGGGTAGCGCTTCAGATGCGCGCCGCCGTTGACGTCGAAGGCCGATCCGGTGATCCAGCCGGCACGTTCCGAGGTCAAGAACTCCACGGTCTGCGCGATGTCGTCGGGGAGGCCTGAGCGCCCGAGCGGAGTGTTCTCGATGTACTCGTCGGTGAGCCCGGGCACCATCGCCAGGCCGGCCACGAGGGGAGTGTCCACCAGACCGGGGGAGACCGCGTTGACCCGGATGCCGCGGGGACCCAGCTCCAGTGCGGCCACCTGGACCAGCATCAGCACTCCGGCCTTAGCGCTGCAGTACGCGGCCATGGTGGTGCCGGGTTGGCGCCCGTTGAGCGAGGAGATCGCGACCACGCTGCCGCCGTCTTCGAGATTGCGGGCCGCGTGTTTGATCACCAGCATGGTGCCGGTGAGGCAGACATCGATGGTGGTCTGCCAACCGGACAACTCGATGTCGGCGATCGGGCCGATGATCGACAGGCCGGCACAACTGACCACCGTGCGGACCGGTCCGGCTTCGCGGGCGACCGCGAATGCCGCTGCGACACTGGCCTCGTCAGTCACGTCCGCGACGACGGCGGTGGCGTTATCGGCGAGTTCGGCGGCCCGGGCACGTGCGGCTTCCTCGTTGACGTCGGCGATCACCACATGGTCACCGCGCGCGACCAGGGCATGCGCGGTGGCCAGGCCGATCCCGGAAGCGCCGCCCATGATCAGGGCCACAGGTTTTTGAGCAGCCATCGTCACGCTCCCGTCGTCGTGGTGGTTCGGTAGGTGCGCTCGCGTTCGGGACGCATCCACAGCGTGTCTTCACCGACGTCGGTGCCGTCGGCCACCAACACCCGTTTGAGGATTTTGTTGGTGGCCGTCGCGGGCAGCTCCGCGGTCACCCGGACATAGCGGGGCCAGGCCTTGGGGGAGAAGTCCTCTTGGGAGGCAAGGAAATCGGCCAAGTCTCCCTCGGTCAGCTGAGCGTCATCGCGCAGTACCAGCGCGGCCATCACCTGGTCTCCGACGTTGCCGTCCGGCACGGCGTACACCGCGGCCTGGTTGATGTCGGGGTGGCGCATCAGGATCCGTTCGATCGGCGCCGCCGCCAGGTTCTCGCCGTCGACCCGCATCCAGTCGGCGGTACGTCCGGCCAGATAGATCCAGCCGTCGGCGTCGGCGTAGGCAAGGTCGCCTGACCAGTACATGCCGTCACGCATCCGGTCTGCGGTGGCCTGCTCATTGTTGTAGTAGCCCGAGAAGAATCCCGACCCGGCGGTGTTGACCAGTTCGCCGATCGCCTCGTCGGCGTTGAGCAGCGCACCATGTTCGTCGAAGATCGCCGGTGCGCATTCGGCTTTCGTTTCGCTGTTGTAGATGGCGACGCCCGGGAAGCCGCGTCCCACCGAACCCGGCGGGGTGCCTTCATCGCGGGTGATGGTGACGGCGTTCTCGGTGGAGCCGAAGGCGTCGACCACGTGAACACCGAACCGGCGGGCGAACTCGCCGATGTCACGCTCGGAGGCCTCGTTGCCGAACGCGACACGCAGCGGATTGTCGGCGTCATCGGGCTGCTCGGGATGCGCCAGCAGGTAGGCGAACGGCTTGCCGACGTAGTTCATGTAGGTGCCACCGTAGGCGCGGATGTCGACCAGGAACCGCGAAGCCGAGAACTTGGCCGGCGCCATCGCCGCACCGGCGGCCACCGCCGGACCGAAGCCGGCCGCGATCGCATTCGAATGGAACAGTGGCATGGAGAGGTAGACGACGTCGTCGGCGCCCAACTCGAATCGCTCGGTGAGGCTCTGCCCGGCGACCAGCACCATGAAGTGGCTGACCAGAACGGCTTTCGGGTCACCACTGGTGCCGGAGGTGAAGATCAGCATGAACGGGTCCATCGGCCCGACCTGCCGATGCGGCTGCAGTACCCCGGCCTCAGCGCACTCGCTGGCCCAGGCCGGATCGTCGACGTCGATGACCGTGACGCCGGGCAGTTCCATTCCCCGCAGCAGCGCACGATGTTCGGCATCGACGAGCAGGATCTGCACATCGGCGGTGCGCAGATCCCCCGCGAGCGCCGAGCCGCGGCGGGTGTCGTTGACCCCACACAGGACGTAGCCACCCAGCCCGGCGGCGGCCAGCGCGGTGAGCATCCCGGGGGTGTTGCCCAGCAGGGCGCCGACGTGCATCGGCCGGCCGGTATCGGCGCGCGCGAGCACCGCGGCCCCGTGGCGGGCCGCCCGGACGAGGTACTCCCGCCAGGACCAGCGGATCTGCCCACCGTCGGTGTCGTTATATAGCACCGCCAGTCCGGTGTCACCGATGCGTTCGGCGAGCAGCTGCTGCATGGTTTCTGCCATCAGACCTCCTAACCCGTGACCGTAGCGGTCGCGCCGGCCAGGTGCCGGGTCAAAAACGCGATCTGGTGCTCGACGACGTGATCGAACCAGTCGCCACCGGCGAAGACGTCGAAGTGATCGCACGGGTAGTGCCGCACTTCGGCGCGGGCGGCGAACGCCGCTTTCGCGGCGGCCTGCGGGGGAGCGCCCTGGTCGAAGTCGGCTATCTGCACCAGGATCGGGCAGGCGATGGCCTCGGCATGCTTGGCCGCCGGCCGGTAGGCGCCGAGCTGCACGCCGACCTGGGCGTCGATCTCGTTGCGCCAGGTCGGACCGGCCATCGCGGTGTAGGCCGCGTGGTAGCCGTCGGCGGTCAAGGTGGCCAGCTCCCCGGGGCGGCCCACCAGCGGGATGGTCGCGGGCGGCCCACCGAAGCGTTGGGCCAACGCGCTGCGCCAACCCGTTGCCGTCGAGCGCAACATCGTGGCGGGGCGGTGATGCGGCAATGCCGCGACCGCAGCGGCCGGACCGCTGACCAGTGGTGTCAGCGCGATGGCGGCCGCAACACCGGGCGTGGTGGCGGCCACCTCGAAGACATGCCCGCCGCCCAGCGAGACGCCCCACGCCACGATCCGGCGCGGATCCACACCGGGCTGCTCGGCCGCAGCCGAGCATGCCGCGCGGAAGTCATCGATCTGCTCTTGCATGGAAATCCGTTGGCGCGGTTGCGCTTCTGAAGCACCGAAGTACCGGTAGTCGAATGCAAAGGCAGCGAAGCCGGCTTCGCTGAGTCGTTCGGCGAACGGGATCAGACCTGAGTCCACCGTGCCGCCCAGCCCGTGTCCGAGCACGACGACCGGGGAGCCCTCGCTGTCGTATTGCGAGGCTGGGAAGAACTGCCCGACGCACGTCGCGCCGCCGTGGGCGAATCGGACGGTCGTGCTCATGCGGATGCCTCCATCTTGCGCACCCCGGCCCACGCGGGTGGACCGAATTCGGTGGCGCGTCGAGTGCCGCGCGGGATCTCCGCGGTGCGCATGTCGTGTTCGTAAAGGAAGTAGTCGAGTTGCTGGGTGTGGCGCGGGGTGTCGAGCATGTGGCCGGTGTACTTGCGCCGGTCCGCGTCGATCACCCGGCGCATTTCGGTAGCCGACGGCAGCCGGTAGCGGCCGGCCGCGTAGGCGCCGATGAGGCGGGCCTGGGACTCCACGAACGGGAACAGCGTGGGGGTGGCTTGGGCGAAACCGGCGAACACCAAGTCGTCGATGCCGGGATAGAACATCCGCTTGTACAGGTCGATCCGATTGTCCGGTGCGCTGATGAACTCCGGGTCGAAGAAGGGGAAGGTGATGTTATAGCCGGTGGCGTAGATGATGATGTCGAATTGGCCGCTGGTGCCGTCGGTGAAGTGCACCGTCTCGCCATCGAGCCGGCTGATGTTCGGCTTGGGGATGACGTCGCCGGATCCCAGGCGCAGCGGCAGTTCCACCGATTGGGTGGGGTGCGCTTCGAAGAACTTGTGGTTGGGGGTGGGCAGCCCGAGGTCCTCGGGTCGCCCGGCGATGATCGGCTGGGCCCATTGCGCGACCTTGCGCTGCCAGGAGAACGGCAGATACGGGCTGGTCCGGAAGTACTTGTCGGCGGGCTTGCCGGCCAGGTACTTCGGCACGATCCAGGCGCCCGAACGAGTCGACAGGGTCAGTTCGTTGTCCAGGGCCTTCGACGACAGCTCGACCGCGATGTCGGCGGCGCTGTTGCCGAGGCCCACGACCAGGATCCGCTTTCCGGAGAAGTCCAGCGGTGTCTTCGGGTCGATGTAGTGGTGCGCGTGCAACGTCTCACCGCTGAAGTCGCCCGGGAAGTCCGGGAGGCGTGGATCCCAGTGGTGCCCGTTGGCGACGACCAACAGGTCGAACCGGCGGCGCCCGCCGCCGGCCAGCTCCAGCTCCCAGCCGCCGCCGGGAAGCCGCTGGGCGTGGGTGACCTCGGTGTCGAACTCGATGTTGCGTTTGAGCTCGAACGCCGCCGCGTAGGACTCCAGGTACTCCTTGACCAGTGTGTGGTGCAGGAAGTCGGGGTAGTGCTCCGGCATGGGGAAGTCGCGGAACGACAGCTGGTGCTTGGAGGTGTCGATGTGCAGCGACCGGTAGGCGCTGGAGTGCCCGTTCGGGTTGCCGAAGGCCCAGTTTCCGCCGATCCGATCCGAGGACTCGAAGCAGGTGTAGTCAACCGCGTAGTCGGACAACATCTTTCCGGCAGTCAGGCCGCTGATACCGGCACCGATGATCGCGGTGCGAGGGGTGGACATGGGGAACCTCCGAGATCCGGGGTAGACATGTTTGCAGAAGTGTCTACGGCGCGTGGCAATAGTACACACATCTGCGAATGTGTCTACCCCTTGCTAGGCTTACCAGCCAGGAGGTGGTCGTGAACGCAGCGTCAGGGTCGCCCGCATCCCCGTCGACCACCGACCGGCTTCTCGATGCGACTGAGAAGCTACTGGCCGACAAGGGGATTCGAGCGACGACGATGATCGACGTCGCTCAGGCGGCGGGGGTTTCCCGGGCCTGGCTGTACCGGAATTTCCCGGACAAGCCGACGCTGGTCGGCGCGGCGATCATTCGGCTGATCGAGACCAGCTGGGCGCAGACCCGCGCCGAGCTGTCGACGCTCACCGACTTCGAGGACCAGCTGGTGGCCGGCGTCCAGATCGGCCGCCGCGCCTACGACGATCCCGGCACACTACTGATGCGACTGCGCACCGCCGAACCGGATGAGTTCACCGCGTGCGCCGGGGCCGGCGTTCGCGGCCTGGTGCCCGACCTCGCAGCGTTCTGGCAGCCCTTCGTGCAGGCCGCCGTCGACGGCGGAGACATCCACCCCGACACCGACATTCCCGAGGCGAGCGAATGGGTCGCGCGGGTGATGATCAGCCTGGGCAGCGTGCCGGGAAACCACATGGACCCCGACGACCCGGCGGCCGTGCGAGGACATCTGCGCCGCTACGTGTTGCCGGGACTGCGGCAGGCGCCCACGACCGCGACACCGAAGGGCAAGCGATGACCGAGTGGTTCTTGTACCTCCCGCAGACCAGGATCGACCTCGACGACCTGGTGACACGCGCACGGGTGGCCGAGGCATCCGGTTTCGACGGCGTGGCTTTCCTCGACCACCTGGACACCCCGATGGATCCCGCGTCGCCGCTGTGGGAGGCGATGACCGTGGCCACCTGGGTCGCCGCGCATACCGAACGGATCAAGGTCGGCCACGTGGTGTTGTGCGCCGGGTTCCGGCACCCGGCGGTGCTGGCCAAGCAGGCGACCACCTTGGCCGCGGCCAGCGGCGGACGCTTCGAGCTGGGCCTGGGTTCCGGCTCGATGCCCGACGAGCTGGTCAAGTACGGGATCAGCACCGCCGGCCCGCGGCAGCGCGTCGACGCGCTGGGGGAGACGCTGGCGCTGTTGAGTGAGTACTGGAGCAGCGAGGGGGAGCGGGCCCAGTTTCCCGTGCCGACCGCGCCGATCCCGCTGGTACTGGGCGGGGTCGGCCCCCGCATGCTCGAGCTGACCCGTCGGTACGCCGACTGGTGGAATCTGCCGGCGACGCACGTGCACAAGTTGCCGGAGTTGCTGCCGTCGATCGGGTCGGCGCGCGCCTCGGTGCAGCAGATGGTGGGTTTCGCCCGACACGATCAGGACGTGGCCGCGGTAGCGGAGACCGCCCAGCGGCGATTCGGTCGGCTGGGATCGGGCCTGGTGTGCGGTGATTGCGCCGCGCTGGTCGAACACTTCCGTTTCCTTGAAAGCCAGGGGGCACAACGGTTCTACGTCTGGTTCGCTGATTTCGCGCCACCAGAGTCCATTGCCGAGTTCGCCGAGACCGTGATCAAGGCGGGTTGCTAAGCGCCTCAGCGTGATCGACGCGGTGCGTTCCAGCGGATCTCGATGTCGTCGGCGTCTGTGATCGGACCCCCCAGATCGTCGGTAACGCGAACGCCCACCCGCCGCTGGGTGGTCGCATCGACGAAGCTCAGTGGCGGCGTTCCGTCTTGCAGGTACTTGTCGCCCCACTGGGTCAAAGCCAGCATCACGGGCAAGAGATCCTCGCCTGCGGGTGTCAGCCGATACTCGTCTCGGGCCCGCTGCCCGGCCTCCTGGTAGGGGACCCGCCTGATGATTCCGGCGGCCTCGAGCTGCTTGAGTGCGCGCGACACCGCCGGCGCTGAGGCGCCGATGCGCGACATGAAGTCCTCGAATCGACTGGTGCCGTAGAAGCATTCCCGCACCACCAGGAACGCGGTCTTGGTGCTCAGCACATCGAGCAGCCGGGCCACCGAACACGCATCGCCGGTGGACCAGCGCGATCGGTCGCGCAACCGGGGTTCGAACTCCATGTGGTCCAGCTTACGTGACTAACACTTGCGTTATCCAGCGTGGCGTGCTTTGCTCTTACTAACGAAGTCGTTAGTCAGCAAGAGAGGATCCGGAAATGGTTGCAGTACAGGGAAAGGTCGCGGTGGTCACCGGCGGACGCCGCGGACTGGGCGCAGCCCTGGTCGACGAACTCTTGGCGCGCGGAGCCCACAAGGTCTACTCGACCGCACGCACCGCATTCACCGATGAGCGGCCGCAGGTGGTGCCACTGGCACTAGAGGTCGGGTCCCCCGAGTCGGTCGCGGCCCTGGCCGAGGCGGCCGGCGATGCCGAGCTGGTGTTCAACAATGCGGGCGTGCTGCTGCCGGACCCACTGCTGAGCGGCTCCTTCGAGCGGATCACCGAAACCTTTGACGTCAACGTCTTCGGGCCGCTGCGCCTGGCGCGCGCGTTCGCGCCGATCCTGGCGGCCAACGGGGGAGGGGCGCTGGTGAACATGCACTCGGTGCTGTCCTGGATGGCCGGCTCCGGCGCCTACGGCGCTTCCAAGGCCGCCGCCTGGTCGGTGACCAACTCGCTGCGCATCGAACTGGCGGCGCAGCAGACACAGGTGGTCGGCGTGCACGCCGGCTTGATCGACACCGACATGGTCTCCGACATGTCCGGACCCAAGGTGACGCCGGCCGAAGTGGCGCGGCGGATCGTCGACGGCGTGGAATCCGGTGCCGTTGAGGTGCTGGCCGACGACGTGTCTGTCGGCGTCAAGGCCGCGCTGTCCGGTCCGGTCGAGAACCTGTCGTTCGCTCTGTCGCACTGAGCACGCCCGAACCAACCAAGGAGTACTGAACCGTCATGCCACTGTGGACAATTCACCACACTCCCGGGATCTTCGACACCGAGGAGAAGCGCGCGCTGGCGTCCCGCATCACCGACCGCTACGAGAGTGCGGGCCTGCCGCGCTTCTATGTGGTCACCGTCTTCCACGAGATCGCACCGGAGGACTTCTATGTCGGTGGCGAGCCGACTCAGGTCGGCATTCGCGTCGTCATCGACCACATCGCCCGGCACGCCGTTGACCCCGAAAGCCGCCGGCGAATCACCGAATGGATCAACCAGATCCTTACTCCCACGCTCGAGCGGCACCCGGGCGTGCACTCGGAATTCCACGTCGACGAGACCAGCGAGGAACTGTGGATGATCAACGGGCTCGTTCCGCCGCCGGGCGGATCGGACGCCGAGAAGCGCTGGGCCAAGGAGAACGTGGCGACGGTGTACTGAGGCGGGCGCTCATCGGTACCGCGCCGCCAGCGCGGTACCGATGGCGGCCAGCTGGTCACGTACGCCCTGCGGACCGGTCACGTCGAGCCATTCGACCAGCCCCGCGAGCTGGCCGGCGAGGGCGTATTCACTGTGGCCGCGGATCACCACCTCGATCCGGCCATCGGGCGTGGAGCCGCCCACCTCAAGGCGGCCCCCGAGCATCATCCGGAGCAGGCCGAGCCCGTCGGGAACGCACAGGGCCTGGATTTCGATCGGGGTGCGTTTGCGGTCGACCTCGTCGGCGATCTCGCGCCAGCTCTGCGCAAGGTCGAATCCCTGCGGCCGCTGCACGGGGTCGTCGGTGAACTCGACCGACGAGACCCGGTCGATCCGGAAGGTCCGTCGACCGGCCTCCGTATGGGCAACCAGGTACCAGGTCGGGCCCTTGGCGACGATGCCCAGGGGGTGGACAGTCCGCTCGGTCTCGGCGCCTTGGCGGTCGACGTAGCCGAGCCGTATCTGGACGCCGCGGATCACTGCCTCTTGTAGGTCGTCGAGAAACTGCGGTGGCCGCGGCACCACCTGACTGGCCCCCCAGTGCCGTGGATCCACCACCACTGATGTCGCGGCGGCCTCGGCCTGCTCCCGGAAGGGCTCGGGCAGCGCGCGGACGAGCTTGCGCAGAGCGGCCTTGACTTCCGGGGTTGCCGCCGACGCGGGTCCAGCGACCAGAAAGAGGGCGCGAGCCTCGCTCGCGGTTAAACCCGAGAGGTCGGTACGAGCGCCGCCCAGCAGGCGCCACCCGCCACCTCGGCCCTGCATGGAGTACACCGGGACCCCGGCGACGCTGAGCGCTTCGAGGTCGCGGCGGGCGGTGCGCTCGGACACCTCCAGTTCCCGGGCGACCTCCAGCGCGGTGACCTGCTTGCGTTGTTGCAGCAGCAGCAGGGTGGCTAGCAGCCGATCAGCTCGCACCCCAGCAGACTCGCACATAAAACTGGCCACAAGATGTCCGGTTATGGCCGCAACAATGGCGCCATGACCAAACCGACCAGTTCTCCCGCAGCCCCTCCCACCGACCCCCGGCCCCTTCTCGACCGCGCCGTTGCCACCGCTAGCGCCGTTATCGCCGGCGTCCGCTCTGACCAGTTCGCTCACCTGACGCCCTGCACCGAGATGGACGTGCAGACCATGCTGGCTCACCTGGTCGCCGTTCTTGACCGCATTTCCGCGCTCGGCAACGGCGAGGACCCCTTCGCCGTCGCCGAACCACAGGTCTCCGACGATCGCTGGGCCGATGCGTGGCAGGAGTCCGGCAGACGCGCCACCGACGCCTGGGGCGACGACGCCGTCCTCCACCAACCCATGGCGCTGCCGTGGATCCAAGGCAGCGGCGCCGAGATTCTGGCGTCCTACCTCTCCGAGATCACGGTCCACACCTGGGACCTTGCGGTGGCGACCGGTCAGCAGCCCGACTGGGACGACACGGTGATCGCCGCCGCGTTGCAGTCGGCGCACCGGATCCTGCCGGCCGAGAATCGCCGGGCGCTCTACGCGCAGATCTCGGCCGCGATGGGCCTGGAAGAGGTGGCCATGCCGTTCGCCGAAGCTGTCCCCGTTCCCGACGACGCCCCCGCCATCGACCGGCTCATCGCCTGGAACGGCCGCGATCCGCTCTGGTGATCCGAGGGACAAAGCGCGAAGGCCACGAACCATTTTTGGTTCGTGGCCTTCGTGCCTGCGATTCGTAGAACCGCACACTGTGGGCGAAGGGGGACTTGAACCCCCACGTCCCGAAGGACACTGGCACCTGAAGCCAGCGCGTCTGCCATTCCGCCACTCGCCCGAGCAACCGGGGGAGCGTATCACGGGTCCCCCGCCCCCTGAAAAATCGGCTCCAGCCCGGCAGCTCAGCACCGCGGAGCCCCGTTCTAGCCGCCGTGATCCCTTCGTGACCTGGTCTTATCCGATTCTCCGCCGTAGAAGGGTGCCGCCCTGGCACCCCGGGTCGATACCATGTCCAGGGCGGATGCAGCTGAGCGACACGCCGCAGCAGCGTCCCCGGCACCATCAATGACGGCGGAGAGTAAGGCGGGTAGCAGCTTGGACAGCCAGCGCGGGCTGGTTCATCGCATCGAGCGCAAACTCGAATCCGCTGTGGAGGATGCGATGGCCCGGGTCTTCGGGGGGGAGGTCCTCCCCGAGGAGGTCGAGGCTGCGTTACGCCGCGAAGCCGCCGCAGGGGTGCGCTCCCTGGCCGGAAATCAACTTTTGGCACCCAACGAATACGTCATTACCCTCGGTAGAGACGACTACGACAAAGTGGGCGCCGACCAGGATCTGACGTCGAAGGCCTTCGCCCGTCATCTAGCGGGGTACATCGGCGAACAGGGGTGGCAAACGTATGGTGATGTGGTTGTCCGGTTCCAGCAGTCGCCGAGCCTGCGCACCGGCCAGGTCCGTGCCCGCGGCGGAGTCAATCCTGACGCCAGCCCCCACCAGACGGTCAATGAATCCCGCCCGCCACAATCAGTTCATGCGTTTACCGCAGAATCAGGAGTGCCACCGATGACCGATAACCCGTACCGCGGCGCCCACGGGCAGGATCGTCCCAGCGACGACTACTACGACCCCCGCTACGGCCGGCCCGCTGACGACGCTCGCGGCGGTCAGGACCCCCGTGGCCCCTACGCCCCCGACGCCGAGCACTACCAGCAGGAGCAACGCGGCGGCTACCCCGACCAGGGCCAGGGCGGCGGCTACGCCCCGCCCCGCCGGCCTGAGCAGGGCGGCTACCCCGAGCAGGGCGGCTACCCGGGCCCAGGCGGCGGTTATGCCCCTCCCGCCCCGCCGGCCCAGCCCTACGAGCAGCGTCCGCCCAGCGGCTACGGCGCTCCCGCCGGCTACGAGCAGGGCTACCCGCAGCACCAGCCCCCCGCAGCACCGGCCTACCCGGCCGGCGGCCAGCCCGGCTACGGCTACGGCGAGGCACCTGCGGCCCGCCAGGACGACTACGCCTACCCCGAGGGCCAGTACGAGCAGCGCCCCGCCTACCCGGACCAGGGTGGGTATGACCAGGGTGGCCAGTACGGCCGCCAGGACTACGGCCAGCCCGGGTACGGCTACGGCGAGGCATCTCCGGCTCCCGCCGGTTACGACTACGGCCAGCCCGCACCCGGCGGTTACGGCGAAGGTCAAGGCACCCAGGGCGGCTACGACTACGGCCAGCAGGCTCAGGGCGGTTACGGGGAGGCTCAGGGAGGCGGCTACGGCCAGCGGGCCTACTCCGCACCCGCGTCGGTCACCCTGCAGCTCGACGACGGCAGCGGCCGGACCTACCAGCTGCACGAAGGGGCCAACGTGGTTGGCCGCGGCCAGGACGCCCAGTTCCGGCTGCCCGACACCGGGGTGTCACGCCGTCACCTCGAGATCCGCTGGGACGGCCGGGTGGCCCTGCTGTCGGACCTGAACTCGACCAACGGCACCACCGTGAACAACGCCCCGGTCCAGGAGTGGCAGCTGGCCGACGGCGACGTCATCCGGCTGGGTCACTCCGAGATCATCGTCCGGGTCCACTAGGCCCGGCGGCAGCGTCCACCCGACTGACCAACCCAACCAGCAAAGCGCTGCCGCTTTGCCCTACGGCCGCCCGCGCCCAAGTATCGTGACTTTGCCGAAGTGCTCCGCCGTCAGGAGCACGCCATGGGCTGCGCGACAACGGAGAGGACGCCGGATGCAGGGACTGGTACTGCAGCTGACGCGAGCCGGTTTTTTGACGTTGTTGTGGCTGTTCATCTGGTCCGTGCTGCGGATATTGCGGACCGACATCTACGCACCCACCGGCGCCGTGATGGTTCGCCGGGGGTTGTCGATCCGGGGCGTGCTGCTGCCGCCACGCCAGCAGCGGACTACCGCACGGCATCTGGTCGTGACCGAGGGACCGCTGACCGGGGCACGCATCGCGCTCAGCGATCAGCCGGTTCTGGTGGGCCGCGCCGACGACTCCACCCTGGTGCTCACCGACGATTACGCCTCCACCCGACACGCACGGCTATCTCAGCGGGGCACGGAATGGTATGTCGAAGATCTGGGTTCGACCAACGGGACCTACCTTGACAGGGTGAAGGTGACCACTGCGGTACGGGTTCCAGTCGGCACGCCGATACGAATCGGCAAGACCGCGATTGAGCTCCGCCGGTGAGCCTGGTTCTGCGGTACGCCGCCCGTAGCGACCGCGGTCTGGTGCGCTCCAACAACGAGGACTCCGTCTACGCCGGTGCCCGGCTGTTGGCGTTGGCCGACGGCATGGGCGGGCACGCGGCCGGTGAAGTCGCGTCGCAACTGGTGATCGCTGCGCTGGCGCACCTCGACGACGACGAACCCGGCGGCGACCTGCTGGCGAAGCTGGAAAGTGCCGTGCAGGAGGGCAACTCGGCGATCGCCGCCTATGTCGAAGAGCACCCCGAGCTCGAAGGCATGGGCACCACGCTGACCACGATCCTGTTCGCCGGCCCGCGGCTGGGGCTGGCCCATATCGGCGACTCCCGCGGCTACCTGCTGCGCGACGGTGAGCTCACCCAGATCACCAAGGACGACACCTTCGTACAGACCCTGGTCGACGAAGGCCGCATCACCTTGGAGGAGGCGCACAGCCATCCGCAGCGCTCCCTGATCATGCGCGCCCTGACCGGCCATGAGGTGGAGCCGACGCTGATCATGCGCGAAGCGCAGGCCGGCGATCGCTATCTGCTGTGCTCCGACGGCCTGTCGGACCCGGTGAGCACCGAGACCATCCACGAGGCGCTGGAGATCCCCGACGTCAACGACTGCGCGCTACGGCTCATCGAGTTGGCGCTGCGCGGCGGCGGCCCCGACAACGTGACGGTCGTGGTGGCCGATGTCGTCGACGTCGACTACGGCCAGACCCAGCCGATCCTGGCCGGGGCGGTCTCCGACAGCGACGACGACCACGTGATCGCCCTCAACACCGCTGCCGGGCGGGCGTCGGCGATCTCCCCGCGCAAAACGGTCGCCAAGCGCGTGCTGCCGCGTATCGAAACGCCGGACCGCCCACCCCGGTCCCGCCGCCGCAAGTTCATCGTCGCGGCGCTTCTGCTGACACTGCTGGGTGCCGGGCTACTGGTCGGACGCGCGGTGGTGCGCACCAACTACTACGTCACCGCCTACGGCGGCACGGTGGCGATCATGCGCGGTGTACAGGGATCCATCTTGGGCGTGCCGCTGCAGGAGCCCTATCTGCTCGGCTGTCTGGACAGCAAGGGCGAGCTGGTGCAGATCAGCTTCAAACAGTCCGGCGACAAGCTGTCCTGCCGACTGATGACGCTGCAGGACCTCCGCCCGCCGGCCCGCCAACAGGTCAGCAACGGCCTGCCCGCCGGCACCCTCGACGACGCGATCACCCAACTGCGCAATCTGGCCCGCGATTCTCTGCTGCCGCCGTGCCCGCACGGCACCACCACCGGCACCAACTCGACGCCGTCGCGCACGCCGGCCCCCGGTCTGGTCCCGACCGGTCCGCGGCCCGGCCCGCCGCCCCCTTCCGGAAAGTCGCGTCTGCCCACCCTGACCAACCTGCCGCCGGCACCTCCAGAACCGGGGACCGACTGCCGGGCGGCCTCATGACCCGCGCCGGCGACGATGCAGAGCGGAGCGTGCGGAGCGATGAGGAGAAGCGGCGCGCCTTAAACACCGCCGGCGACGATGCAGAGCGGAGCGTGCGGAGCGATGAGGAAGTGAGCACGGCGCCGCAGCCGCCGGTGACGCTGACCCCGGCGCTGCCGGATCGACGTAACGCCGAACTGCTGCTGCTGTGCTTCGCCGCCATGATCATCGCGGTGGCGATGCTGATCGTCGAGGCCGGTCACGAGCAGGGCCTGCGCCCCGACCTGGTCGGTTACGGGGTCGCGTTTCTGGTGCTGTTCAGCTTCGCGCACCTGGTCATCCGGCGGTCGGCACGTTATGCCGACCCGCTGCTGCTGCCAGTGGTGGCCCTGCTCAACGGCCTTGGGCTGGTGATGATCCACCGCATCGATCTCGGGGTCGGAATCGACGGCGCCGACTCTCGTCCCGGCGCCAGCGCGCAGATGCTGTGGACACTGGTCGGCGTAGGGGTCTTCGCCCTGGTGCTGGTGGCCCTCAAGGACCATCGCCAACTCTCCGGCAGCGGCTACGTTTGCGGCCTGGCCGGACTGGTGCTGCTGGTGATCCCCGCCCTGCTGCCGGCCTCGCTGTCCGAACGCCAGGGTGCGAAAATCTGGATCCGGTTGCCGGGCTTCTCAATTCAGCCCGCCGAGTTCTCCAAGATCTTGTTGCTGATCTTCTTTGCCTCGGTGCTGGTGTCCAAGCGCCGGTTGTTCACCAGCGCCGGCAAGCACGTGCTGGGCATGAACCTGCCCCGGCCCCGCGACCTGGCGCCGCTGCTGGCCGCCTGGGTGATCTCGGTCGGAGTCATGGCGTTCGAGAAGGACCTCGGCACGTCGCTGCTGCTGTACGCATCGTTCCTGGTGGTGGTGTACCTGGCCACCCGCCGGTTCAGCTGGATGGTGATCGGCATGCTGTTGTTCGCCGCCGGCAGCGTGGCCGCCTACTTCCTGTTCAGCCACGTCCGGGTGCGGGTGCAGACTTGGCTGGACCCCTTCGCCGACCCGGAGGGCGTCGGCTATCAGATGGTGCAGTCGCTGTTCAGCTTCGCCACCGGCGGCATCTTCGGCACCGGGTTGGGCAACGGACAGCCCGGTTATGTGCCCGCGGCGTCGACGGACTTCATCATCGCGGCGTTCGGCGAGGAGCTGGGCCTGGTCGGGCTCGCCGGCGTGCTGATTCTGTACACCATCGTGATCGTGCGTGGGATGCGGACAGCGATCGCGGTGCGTGACAGCTTCGGCAAGCTGTTGGCCGCCGGCTTGGCCGCCACCTTGGGCATTCAGCTGTTCATCGTGGTCGGCGGGGTGACGAAGCTGATTCCGCTGACCGGGCTCACCACCCCGTGGCTGTCCTACGGCGGGTCGTCGTTGCTGGCCAACTATGTGCTCCTGGCGATCCTGCTGCGCGTCTCGCACGCCGCCCGCCGACCGCTGAGCACCCATCCCGTGCGCCCGACTCCGATCGGCGACACCGGCACGGCGGTGATCGAGCGCGTATGAATACCTCCCTGCGCCGCGTCACGATGACCCTGATGGCGCTGATCGTGCTGCTCTTGGGCAACGCCACCCTGACCCAGGTCTTTGCCGCCGACGGGCTGCGCGCCGACCCGCGCAACCAGCGGGTGCTGCTCGACGAATACTCCCGGCAACGCGGCCAGATCACCGCCGCCGGCCAGCTGCTGGCCTACTCGGTCGCCACCGACGGCCGGATCAAATACCAGCGCATCTACCCCGACCCGGCGGTGTATGCGCCGGTCACCGGGTTCTACTCGCTGCGGTACTCCAGCAGCGGCCTCGAGCGCGCCGAGGACACCGTGCTCAACGGGTCCGACCCGCGCCTGTTCGGGCTGCGGTTGGCCGACTTCTTCACCGGCCGCAGCCCGCGCGGCGGCACCGTGGAGACCACTATCCGGCCCCGGGTGCAGCAAGCCGGCTGGGAGGCGATGCAGAAGGGTTGCACCGGCGGCTGCCGTGGTGCGGTGGTGGCCCTGGAGCCGTCCACCGGCAAGGTCCTGGCGATGGTGTCAGCGCCGTCGTATGACCCCAACCTGCTGTCCTCGCACGATTCGGCCAAGCAGGGTCAAGCCTGGCAACAGCTGCGCGACGACCCCACCTCGCCGCTGACCAACCGCGCCATCAGCGAGACCTACCCGCCGGGTTCGACGTTCAAGGTGATCACGACGGCGGCGGCGCTGCAGGCCGGCGTCAGCGAGAACGAGCCGCTGACCAACGCGGCGCGCATCGCGCTGCCCGACAGCACGGTCACGCTGGAGAACTACGGCGGCAGCACCTGCGATGGCGGCAACGAGCAGACCGTTCCGCTGCGGATGGCGTTCGCGCGTTCCTGCAACACCGCCTTCGTCCAGTTGGGTATTCGTACCGGCGTGGACGCTCTGCGCAGCACTGCCCAGGGGTTCGGCCTGGATATCACCCCCGAGCCGATGCCGCTGCAGGTCGCGGAGTCCACCGTCGGCCGGATCGGCGACGCGGCCGCGCTCGGCATGACCAGCATCGGCCAGAAGGACGTCGCCATCACCCCGCTGAAGAACGCGGTTATCGCGGCGACCATCGCCAACGGCGGGCTGACCATGCAGCCGTATCTGGTCGACGGCCTGGAGGGTCCGGACCTGGCGGGCATCGCCACCACCCAACCGCGCGAGCAGCGCCGTGCAGTGTCCTCGCAGGTCGCGGCTAAGCTAACTGAACTAATGATCGACGCCGAAAGAATGACCCAGCAGGAGGGGGCCATCCCGGGCGTACAGATCGCGTCGAAGACCGGTACCGCCGAACACGGTCCCGATCCGCGGAACACCCCGCCGCACGCGTGGTACATCGCCTTTGCCCCGGCCAGCGCCCCGAAAGTGGCCGTTGCCGTCCTGGTCGAAGACGGTGGCGACCGGTTGGCCGCCACCGGCGGTGCCTTGGCGGCACCGATCGGCCGCGCCGTGATCCAAGCCGCCCTGCAGGGGCGCTCATGAGTCCACAGGTCGGCGCGGCACTGGCCGGGCGTTATCGGTTGCAGCGGCTCATCGCCACCGGCGGTATGGGCCAGGTGTGGGAGGCCGTCGACAATCGGCTGGGCCGGCGCGTCGCGGTCAAGGTCCTCAAGCCGGAGTTCTCCTCGGACCCGGAGTTCATCGAGCGGTTCCGCGCCGAGGCCCGCAACACCGCGATGCTCAACCACCCGGGTATCGCCAGCGTGCACGACTATGGCGAGACCGAGCTGGACGGCGAAGGCCGCACCGCTTTCCTGGTGATGGAACTGGTCAACGGTGAACCGCTGAACTCGGTGCTCAAGCGGACCGGGCGATTGTCGCTGCGGCACGCCCTGGACATGCTGGAGCAGACCGGGCGCGCACTGCAGGTGGCGCACAGCACCGGGCTGGTGCACCGCGACGTCAAGCCCGGCAACATCATGATCACGCCCACCGGCCAGGTGAAGATCACCGACTTCGGCATCGCCAAGGCCGTCGACGCCGCCCCGGTCACCCAGACCGGCATGGTGATGGGCACCGCCCAGTACATCGCCCCGGAACAGGCCCTGGGCCAGGACGCCACCGCCGCCAGTGACGTCTACTCGCTGGGTGTGGTCGGCTACGAGGTGCTGTCCGGCCGTCGACCGTTCACCGGCGACGGCGCGCTGACCGTCGCGATGAAGCACATCAAGGAGCCACCTCCGCCGCTGCCGGCCGAGTTGCCGCCCAACGTGCGTGAACTGATCGAGATCACGCTGGCCAAGAACCCGGGGATGCGCTACCGCAGCGGCGGCCCGTTCGCCGACGCGGTGGCCGCGGTGCGATCCGGGCGGCGTCCCACCCGACCCAGTCAGGCACTGCCGGCCGGGCGTGCCGCACCGTCGGCCATCCCGTCGGGTGTCGTCACCCGCGTTGCACCGGCGCCCGTGTCGGCCCGGGCCACCGCGGCGCGCCGGGCCCGGCCCAGCACCGGCACCCATCGCACGCCCCCGCCGCGGCGCACGTTCACCGCCGGGCAGCGTGCGCTGCTGTGGGCTGCCGGGGTGCTCGGCACGCTGGCAATCATCATCGCGGTGCTGATCGTGGTCAACGCCAAGAGCCCGGGCGGCTCACTCGCGCCGGCCACCGTCACCGACACCGGGGCGCCACTGACGAGCTCGTCGAGCTCTGAATCGTCTTCGGCGGCACCACCCGCGCACTCGTCGGGGTGGACCTGGCACAGGACGTCGCGATGACCACGCCGCAGCGGCTCTCCGACCGCTACGAGCTCGGCGAGATCCTCGGCTTCGGTGGGATGTCGGAGGTGCACCGCGCCGTCGACACCCGCCTGCACCGGGAGGTCGCCGTGAAGGTGCTGCGCGCCGACCTGGCCCGTGACCCCAGTTTCTACCTGCGCTTCAGGCGGGAGGCGCAGAACGCCGCTGCCTTGAACCACCCGGCGATCGTCGCCGTCTACGACACCGGTGAAGCCGAGACCCCCGCCGGTCCGCTGCCCTACATCGTGATGGAGCTCGTCGAGGGCGTCACGCTGCGCGACATCGTGCACAACGACGGCCCGATGCCGCCGATCCGCGCCATCGAGGTGATCGCGGACGCCTGCCAAGCACTGAACTTCAGCCACCAGCACGGCATCATCCACCGCGACGTCAAGCCGGCCAACATCATGATCGACATGCACAACGCGGTGAAGGTCATGGACTTCGGCATCGCGCGTGCCGTCGCCGACGCCGGAAACAGCGTCACCCAGACCGCCGCCGTGATCGGCACCGCCCAGTACCTCTCGCCCGAACAAGCTCGCGGCGACACCGTCGACGCCCGCTCCGACGTGTACTCGCTGGGCTGCGTGCTATACGAAATCCTCACCGGTGACCCACCTTTCGTCGGCGACTCGCCGGTGGCGGTGGCCTACCAGCACGTCCGCGAAGACCCGGTGCCCCCGTCTCAGCGGCTCCCGAGCCTGCCCGCCGATCTGGACGCCGTGGTGCTCAAGGCGCTGGCGAAGAATCCGGACAATCGCTACCAGACCGCCGCCGAGATGCGTGCCGATCTGGTGCGGGTCCACAACGGGGAGACGCCCGAAGCGCCCCGGGTGCTCACCGCGGCCGACCGTGCCTCGATCATGACGCCGCGCGCCGGCGACAGTATCGGCGCGCAGACCGACCCGTTGCCCCGCCAGGAACTCGACTTCGGCCACGAGCGGCCGGGCTCGGTGGGCCGCTGGCTGATCGCCGCGATCGTGCTCGCCGTACTGACCGTCATCGTCACGGTGTCGATCAACACGTTCGGCGGCCGCACCCACCAGATCCAGGTTCCCGACGTCAGCGGCCGTGCGTCGGTCGACGCGATCGCCGAACTACAGAACAAGGGCTTCAAGACCCGCACCGAGCAGCGCGCCGACTCCACCGTCCCGCCCGACCATGTGATCGGCACCGACCCGCCCGCCGGCGCCCCGGCAAACAAGGGCGACAAGATCACCGTCGACGTGTCCTACGGGCCGGAGCAGCGCCAGCTTCCCGACGTCGCGACCCTGAGCTACGCCGACGCGGTCAAGAAGCTGACCGCCGCCGGGTTCGGCAAGTTCAAGCAGGTCAACTCGCCGTCCACCCCGGAACTCAAAGACAAGGTCATCGGCACCAACCCGCCGGCGAATCAGACCACGGCGGTCACCAACGAGATCATCATCGTGATCGGCAGTGGCCCGGCCACCAAGCCCGTTCCCGACGTCACCGGCCAGACGCTGGATCTGGCGCAGAAGAACCTGACCGTCTACGGCTTCACCAAGATCACCGAGGTGACGGTGGACAGTCCGCGGCCGGCCGGGGAAGTGATCGCCACCAGCCCGCCCAGTGGTGAGACGGTTCCCGTGGACGCGGTGATCGAGCTGCGGGTGTCGCGGGGCAACCAGTTTGTGATGCCGGATCTGGCCGGCATGTTCTGGACCGACGCCGAACCGCAGCTGCGGGCACTGGGCTGGACCGGGATGCTGGTCAAGGGCGCCGACGTCGATGCCGGCGGGTCCGGGCACAACCGGGTGCTGTACCAGAGCCCGGCGGCCGGCCAGGGTGTGAACACCGACGGCAACATCACGCTGCGCTTCGGCCAGTAATTCGGCGCTAGTGATCGCCTACGGAACCGGGGCGGGCGGGCGCGCGGTCTGCACCGTCGCGGCGATTTCCTGCTCCAACCGGCGCACCAAGGCTTCGAGGTCTTCGGGGTCGCGCGTGTAGCCGCAATAACCCAGCCAGTTGGCCAGCATTCGGTGACCGCCCTCGGTGAGGATGGACTCCGGGTGGAACTGCACCCCGTGGATGGGCAGCTCGGTGTGCCGTACCGCCATGATCACCCCGCCGCGGGTGCGCGCCGTCGCCTCCAGAACAGGGGGCAGCGTCTCAGGCAGGATCGTCAACGAGTGGTAGCGGGTGGCCGTGAACGGATCCGGCAAACCCTTGAGCACGCCTGCATCGGAGTGAAAGACGGTGCTGGTCTTGCCGTGCAGCAGCTCCGGCGCCCGTCCCACGGTGCCGCCGAAGGCCACGCCGATCGCCTGGTGCCCCAGGCAGACCCCCAGCACGGGGATCCCCGCGGCCGCGCACGCACCGACCAGGGCGATCGAGGCGCCGGCACGTTCGGGCGTGCCCGGTCCGGGGCTCAGCAGCACCCCGTCGAAGTCGGCCACCGCAGCGGCCGGGTCGGCGAGGCGGGCGTCGTCGTTACGCCAGACGGCAGCCTGCACACCCAACTGGCCCAGATACTGAACCAGGTTGAACACAAAGCTGTCGTAATTGTCGACGACGAGGATCCGCACGACCAACAGGCTACCGCCGTGTTAATGGCGACGTGGGGATCGGTGTCAGTAGTCGACCGGCCCCGCCGGCACGGCATAGCGCATCCGGGCGACAGCCGGCGTCTCGGCAACCACCAGGTCTGTACCGACCTGCTCGCTGTAGCCCAGGCCGAACCGGATCACGTACTGCTTGTACAGCGTGATCAGGGGATCGGCGGCCAAGGCGGCCTGCATCGCGGCCGGGTCACCGATCGCGGTCACCACATACGGGGGGCTGTAGGTTCGGCCGTCCAAGAGCAGGGTGTTGCCCACGCAGCGCGGCGCCGACGCTGCGGTGATCCGCTGGTCCTGCATCTGCACCGCTTCGGCGCCGGCGCTCCACAATGCGTTGAGCACGGCGGAGATGTCCTGTTGGTGCACCACCAAGTCGTCGGGGGAGGCGTCCCGGGGGAACCGGCCGTTGGCGTCACGCTGGGCATCGGTGAGTGTTACCACCAGGCCCGGCCCGTGCATCGCCTCCAGCCCCGCGGCCTCGGTGAGTTCCTCGCTGCGTTTGTGCATCGCCGACAGGGCAACCCCGGAGCCTCGGCCGTGAACGGAACCCACACCGGCCAACAACACGTCCCGTTGCGCGGTGAGTTCTTCCACCGTGGCCTGGGTCGCGCGGACCAGATCGACCAGCCGGGGGGCGTCGCCGCGCCGGATCTCTTTACCGCCGGAGACCCCGTGCGTGGCCGCCAGCAGTAGGCCGGCCAGTAGGCAGACCAGCGGAACTCCGAGCCGCCACGGGGAGCGGCGGCCGGAAGACGGCAGCCCCCTCTGCTCCATCGGCTCTCCCGTTCTCCACTGGGTTGTCCTGCTGGGCTAATCTCGTACCGACCCATACTCGCAGCTTCACGGCGCACTTTCCCGAGGTACCGATGCCCAAGTCCAAGGTTCGCAAGAAGACCACCAGCTTCACCCCCTCGTCGGTGAGCCGTACCCCGGTCAAGGTCAAAGGCGGCCCCTCGAGCACATGGTTCGTCGCACTGTTCTTGGGGCTGATGCTCCTCGGACTGGTGTGGCTGATGGTGTATCAGCTGGGGGCCACCGGGCTGGACGCCCCCGCGGCGCTCAACTGGATGGCTGAGCTGGGCCCGTGGAACTACGCCATCGCGTTTGCCTTCATGATCACCGGGCTGTTGCTCACCATGCGCTGGCACTGAGCTGCTCAGACGCGGTATTTCGGTTATGACGGGCCGCCGCCGATGCCAGCCAGGCAACCAAGCAATTGCTCAATCACATCGATGTGATTTATCCCCACTGTGGACAACTCCTGTAGATAACTTTGAAACCCGCAGGTCGCTATGACTCAGGGCGGGCATGCACAAACGGAGTGGTCGCCGCCGGCCGGCGGAATCGCTAGTTGCGCAGTTATCGGGGCCGTGTTAGCTATCTGCGCTGTGACGGTCGCCACAGATACGCCCGGACGTGTTCTCGCCGGCATTGCCGGAGTCGGCCTGGTGGTGTTTGCCGGATTGTCCTGGCGGGCTCGGCCCAAGCTTGCGCTGACGTTCGAGGGCCTGGCGGTGCGCGGATGGTGGCGCACCCGAGTGCTGGCCCCGGACAGCCTCACCCGGCTTCGGGTCACGGAGTATCAGCGCATCGGACGCAAGCACCGGCTACTGGAGATCGAGACGCTCGACGACGAGTTGCTGATCTTGTCGCGGTGGGATTTGGGAACCGACCCGCGCGAGGTGTTCAAGGTGCTCTCAGCGGCCGGCTACACCGGCCGCTGACAACAAGCTGCGTGTCGCTGCTTAGGCGACGGTGATCGACTCGATGACGACAGGCTCAGTGGGCCGGTCGGCGCGGTCGGTCGCGGTGGTGGCGATGGCGTCCACGACGGCCTGCGAGTCCGCGTCCACGACCTCACCGAAGATGGTGTGCTTGCGGTTCAGGTGCGGGGTCTGGCCCACGGTGATGAAGAACTGCGAACCGTTGGTGCCGGGACCGGCGTTGGCCATCGCCAACAGGTAGGGCTTGTCGAACACCAGCTCGGGGTGGAACTCGTCCTCGAACTTGTAGCCGGGACCGCCGCGGCCGGTGCCGGTCGGGTCGCCGCCCTGGATCATGAAGCCGTTGATCACCCGGTGGAACACCGCGCCGTCGTAGAACGGGCCCGACGAGCCGCCGGAGGCGTTGGTGGTCGAGTACTCCTTGGTGCCCTGGGACAGACCGACGAAGTTGGCGACGGTCTTGGGGGCGTGGTTGCCGAACAGCGCGATCTTGATGTCGCCGCGGTTGGTGTGCAGCGTGGCAGTTGCGGTGGCAATGGAGCTGGAGGTCATGGCATCACAGTCTGCCATTCGCGGCGTGGTGGGCTGCGTCACGGGTAGCGTTGGGCCATGCGCCTGGCGACCGAGACCCCGCTGACCCACCGAGAGCGACTGACGCGGGGGCTGGCCCATACCGCTGCCGGGCCGGTGGACGTGGCGCGTGGCGCCGTGGGCCTCAGTGGCGACGCCGTGCGCCGCGGGGCGGTGGAATTGCGTCGCCGTTATCGGGAGAGCCAACTGTCCGACCGAGTCGCCGAAGCCGCCGAAGCCGCCGCCCGGGAGTTGGCCGCCGCGCAGGAGGCCGTTGCCGCCTTCCCGGAGCTGTTGGAAGGTAGCGCCCCCCGCCGTCATGTTCACCGGTCCTGGGTGCTGGTGGCGGCCGCCGGTGCGGCGCTGCTGGCGGGCGGGGTGGTTGCGGTGTTGATCCGCCGCTCGAACCGGCCGCAGGAGCCGTCGCCACGCCCACCGAGCGTGGACGCACAGCACAAGATTTAGTACGCCGGGCGACGCTTTCACCGTCGCGTTGTGGAGCCTAGGAGATTCGAACTCCTGACATCTGCCTTGCAAAGGCAGCGCTCTACCAACTGAGCTAAGGCCCCTGGTGGGACTCGTGGGCCTAGGAGGACTCGAACCTCCGACCTCTTCGTTATCAGCGAAGCGCTCTAACCGCCTGAGCTATAGGCCCGTAGTCGTCTGCGACCGAGCGAGATTACCGCACTGGGTGCCCGCTCACCAAAATGCCTTGAACGCCCGGCCCGTCAGTCCCGGTCGGCCAGGGTTACCTCCACGCCGCCGACCACATCGGTGCTGAGGTTGTAGATCACCACGCCCAGGGTGGACATGGCGGTCAGCACCACGACATTCACCAGCCCGATCAAGGCGGCGCCGCCGAAAATCGAACCGGCCGAAACCAGTTCGGCGGCACTGTTGTTGGTCAACAGGTCACCCACGTTGCTGTTCAGCTTGCTCCACACGCCCATCGCGCCCAAAGCGACATACAGCACGGCCACCGCCATCATCCAGACGAAGAACAGCGCCGTCGACAGCAGCAACGACACCTTGAGCGCGCTCCAGGGATCGATCCGGCGAATCTGCATGCTGGCGCGCAGCGGCCCGCGCGTGCCGGCCGATACCTGCGGGCGGCGGGCCGGAGACCGCCGCTGCGGCGGCTCCGACAGATCCGGCAGCTCGCTGGCGTAGGCGTCGTCGGGCTGGGCGGGCTTCACCGGTGGCGCGACCTTGGCGGCCGGCTTGGCCGGTTGAGGTGCCGGCTTGGCGGGCTTGGCCGCAGCCGGGGGCTTGGCCGGGGCCGGCGGCGGCGCGCCGGGCGCGGGAGGCGCTGTCGGGGCAGCCGTACCGGACACGAACCGGCGTATCCGCTCGTCAACGCCGGGGGAGTGCGCGCCGGCGTCTGCCGGCCGGGCCGGGGCCGGCGGGCGGGCCTGGCCGCCGCGTTGCCACGGCGGGGCTTCCCCGGTCTCGGTGATCCGTCCGGGACGGCCCGCGGGCCGCTGACTCGGGTCGGCCGGACCGTTTCCGGCCGGTTCCGCCTTGCCCCCGTTGCCCGGGTGCCCCGGCTCGTTCGGTGCGCTCACCCACGACTCCTTACCTGCGTATCCCCACCGCGCCGCGGCCGGGTCTGACGTCGGATTTAGCTACCCGCGTCTTCGTCGGCCGCCTCTTCGTCTGCGTTCCGCGCAATCGCTATCAGTGTGTCGCCATCGCCCAAGTTCATCAACCGAACGCCCTTGGTCTGCCGTCCGGCCTTACGAACCTGCCGTGCCGCGGTGCGAATCACGCCGCCGCCGGAGGTGATCGCGTAGAGCTCGCTCTCGTCGTCGACGATCAGCGCCCCGACCAGCCGGCCTCGGCGTTTGTCGTACTGGACGGTCAGAATGCCCTTACCACCACGACCCTGCGTGGTGTACTCCTCGATCGCGGTCCGCTTGGCATACCCACCGGAGGTGGCCACCAGCAGGTAGGTGCCCTCGCGGACCACATTGAGCGACAGCAGGTAGTCCTCGGCGTTGAACCGCATACCCTGCACCCCGGAGGTGGCCCGGCCCATCGGCCGCAACGCCTCGTCGGTCGCCGAGAACCGGATGGACTGTCCGAGGGCCGACACCAGCAACAGGTCGTCCTCGGCGGAACACAGCATCGCGCCCACCAACTCGTCCCCATCGCGCAGGTTGATCGCCACGATGCCGCCGGAGCGGTTCGAGTCGAAGTCGGTCAGCTTGGACTTCTTGACCAGTCCGTTGCGGGTGGCCAACACCAGATACGGCGCGTCCTCGTAGCCCTTGATCTGGATGACCTGAGCGATGCGCTCTTCGGGCTGGAAGGCCAGCAAGTTCGCCACGTGCTGCCCGCGTGCGGTGCGCAACGCCTCCGGCAGGTCGTAGGCCTTGGCTCGGTACACCCGGCCCTGCGTGGTGAAGAACAGGATCCAGTCGTGCGTCGAGCAGACGAAGAAGTGGGCGACGATGTCGTCCTGCTTGAGGCCCGCGCCCTGTACGCCCTTGCCGCCCCGCTTCTGGCTGCGGTACAGATCGGTCTTGGTGCGCTTGGCGTAGCCGGTCTCGGTGATGGTGACGACGACGTCCTCGCGGGCGATCAGGTCCTCGTCGGCGACGTCACCGTCGGCGGCGATGATCCGGGTCCGCCGGTCGTCGCCGTGCTTCTCGACGAGCTCAGCCAGCTCGTCGTGCACGATCGCGCGCTGCCGTTCCGGCTTGTCCAGGATGTCCTTCAGGTCGGCGATCTCCGCCTCGATCTTGGCCAATTCATCGATGATCTTCTGGCGTTCCAACGCGGCCAGCCGGCGCAGCTGCATGTCCAAAATCGCTTGCGCCTGAATGTCATCGATGTCGAGCAGCTCGATCAGACCCTGGCGAGCGATGTCGACGGTCTGCGATGCCCGGATCAGGGCGATCACCTCGTCGAGCGCATCGAGCGCCTTGACCAGACCGCGCAGGATGTGGGCGCGCTCCTCCGCCTTACGGAGCCGGTAGCGGGTACGCCGAACAATGACATCCAGCTGGTGCGCCACGTAGTAGCGGATCATCTGATCCAGCCGCAGGGTGCGCGGCACCCCGTCGACGATCGAGAGCATGTTGGCGCCGAAGCTGGTCTGCAGCTGGGTGTGCTTGTAGAGGTTGTTCAGCACTACCTTGGCCACCGCGTCGCGCTTGATCTCGACGACGATGCGCAGTCCCACTCGGTCGCTGCTCTGGTCTTCAATGTTGGCGATTCCCACCAACTTTCCGTCGCGCACCTGCTCGGCGATCGACGTGATGAAGTTGTCGTGGTTGACCTGGTACGGCAGCTCGGTGATTACCAGCAGGGCCCGCCCGCGCGAGTCCTCCTCGATCTCAACGACACCGCGCATCCGGATGGAACCCCGCCCGGTTCGGTAGGCGTCATTGATGCCTTGGGAGCCGACGATCAGTCCGGAGGTGGGGAAGTCCGGGCCCTTGACCCGTTCCATCACCGCTTCCAGGGTGGTCTCTTCATCGGCCTCGTGGTTGTCGAGGCACCAGAACACCGCTTCGGCGAGCTCGCGCAGGTTGTGCGGCGGGATGTTGGTCGCCATACCGACCGCGATACCGCCGGAACCGTTGGCCAGTAGGTTCGGGAACCGGCTGGGCAGCACCGTCGGCTCCTGCACCCGGCCGTCGTAGTTCGGAACGAAATCGACTGTTTCCTCGTCGATTTCGCGCAGCATCTCCATGGCCAGCGGAGTCAGGCGGGCCTCGGTGTAACGCATGGCGGCGGCGGGGTCGTTGCCGGGCGAACCGAAGTTGCCCTGGCCGTCGACCAACGGGTAGCGCAGCGACCACGGCTGGGCCATCCGGACCAGGGTGTCGTAGATCGAGGCGTCGCCGTGCGGGTGGTAGTTGCCCATCGTTTCGGCAACCGACCGTGCCGACTTCGCGTGGCTGCGGTCGGGCCGGAATCCGGAGTCATACATCGCGTAGAGCACGCGGCGGTGTACCGGCTTGAGGCCGTCACGCACTTCGGGAAGGGCACGGCCCACGATCACGCTCATGGCGTAGTCGATGTAGCTGCGCTGCATCTCCTGCTGGATGTCGACCGGTTCGATCCGGTCCACCGAGTCGTCTCCGGGTGGCAGCGTGGTGTCTGTCATCTATTCCTCGTTCAGTCAGCAGTCAGTTAGATGTCGCTAAACGTCGCGAACTATCTCTAAACATCCAGGAAGCGAACGTCTTTCGCGTTACGCGTGATGAAGCTGCGGCGGGCCTCGACGTCCTCGCCCATCAGGATCGAGAACAGCTCGTCCGCCGCGGCGGCGTCATCGAGCGTGATCTGGCGGAGCACCCGCACGCTCGGGTCCATCGTGGTCTCCCACAGCTCCTTGGCGTCCATCTCGCCGAGACCCTTGTATCGCTGGATGCCGTCGTCCATGTTGATCTTCTTGCCGGCGGCCTTGCCGGCTTCGAGCAGACCGTCACGTTCGCGGTCGGAGTAGGCGAACTCGGCTTCGTTTCCGCGCTGCCACTTGAGCTTGTACAGCGGAGGCTGTGCCAAGAACACGTGGCCGTGCTCCACCAGCGGCCGCATGAAACGGAACAACAGGGTCAGCAGCAGGGTGGAGATGTGCTGGCCGTCGACGTCGGCGTCGGCCATCAGCACGATCTTGTGATAGCGCAGCTTGGAGATGTCGAACTCGTCGTGAATGCCGGTGCCCAGGGCGGTGATGATCGCCTGGACCTCGTTGTTCTTCAAGACGCGGTCGATGCGGGCCTTTTCGACGTTGATGATCTTGCCGCGCAGCGGCAGGATCGCCTGGAACATCGAGTCGCGGCCGCTCTTGGCCGAGCCGCCGGCTGAGTCACCCTCCACCACATACAGTTCGGACTTACTCGGGTCATTCGAGCGGCAGTCGGCAAGCTTTCCGGGCAGGCCGCCCAGATCCGTTGCGCTCTTGCGCCGCACTAACTCTCGCGCCTTGCGGGCAGCCATCCGGGCCTGTGCCGAGGAGACCGCCTTGTTGATGATGGTCTTAGCTTCAGCGGGGTTGGCCTCGAACCAATGGCCGAGTTGTTCGTTGCAGACCTTTTGCACAAACGACTTGACCTCGGTGTTGCCCAGCTTGGTCTTGGTCTGACCCTCGAACTGCGGCTGCGACACCTTCACCGAGATGACCGCGGCCAAGCCCTCGCGGATGTCGTCGCCGGTGAGGTTGGGGTCCTTGTCCTTGAGCAGCTTCTTGTCTTTGGCGTATTTGTTGACGACGCTGGTCAACGCCGACCGGAAGCCCTCTTCGTGGGTGCCACCCTCGGCGGTGTTGATGGTGTTGGCGAAGGTGTGCACCGACTCCGAGTAACCACCGTTCCACTGCAGCGCGATCTCGACTTCGTGTCCGGTGCCCTTGCCGTCGAAGTCGACGATGGTCGGGTGGATCGCGGTCTTGCTGCGGTTGATGTGCGCAACGAAATCACGCAGGCCGCCCGGGTAACAGAAGACACGATGCTTGACCTTGTGCGGGGCAACGGCCTCGGCTGCCTGTTCCTCGGCGGACTTGGGTGCTTCGGCGGTGTCGCTGACCACCTCGTCGACGACCTCTTCGACCCGCACGCGCTCGTCGGTCAGGTCGATCGTCAGGCCCTTGTTGAGGAATGCCATCTCCTGCAGGCGGCGTGCGACGGTCTCGAAGTCGTAGGTAGTGGTTTCGAAGATGTCCGGATCCGCCCAGAACCGGATGGTGGTGCCGGTCTTCTTGCTCTTCTCGCCCTTGCGCAGGGTTCCCGGAACCGACTTGTCGTAGGTCTGGAACCACTCGTAACCATCACGGAAGATGTCGGCTTCCAGGCGGGTCGACAGTGCGTTGACCACCGAGACGCCGACGCCGTGCAGGCCACCGGAGACGCTGTAGGCGCCTTCCTCGAACTTTCCGCCGGCATGCAGCACGGTCATGACGACGTCCACGGTCGGTACACCGGTGGCGTGCATGGCCACCGGGATGCCTCGGCCGTCATCGGTGACTTCGACGCCACCGTCTTCAAGGATGCGGACGGTCACCTTTGAGGCGAATCCGGCCATGGCCTCGTCGACGGCGTTGTCGACAACCTCCCAGATCAGGTGGTGTAGGCCGCGTTCACCGGTGGAGCCGATGTACATACCGGGTCTTTTTCGAACTGCTTCGAGGCCTTCGAGAACCTTGATCGAATCGGCACCATATTTGTTTTGGGCAGCCACGGTCGGGGAGCTCTCCTCAGGTTCGCAAGTCAGCATTCGACGCATCACGTGAGTGCATGCGCGGGATACTGAGCAAGTCTACCTTGGGGTCCCGACGGCGAGTATTTTCTTCGGGTGTTTCTGCCTAGCTGATTGCGCCGTGGCGTCGATATCGCGGTTTACCTCGTGTCCGGCCGCTGGCCGGAGCGATTTTTTTGCTCGTAGCGCCACACAGCCGCCAGATTCCGGTGGCGGCTCAACCGTAGGTGTCGCGCGGGCCCCGACCGGAGACGTGTAGCGGCCCTTTGCGCCAGGACGGGGCCGTAGGCCCGGTTATCTTCAGCGTCTTGACCACACCGTCACCGACGGCGGCGGCGATTTTGGCCAGCAATTGGGCCTGGACCAGGCGCAACTGCGTCGCCCAGGCCGTCGATTCGGCCGCGACGCTAAGCACCCCTTCGGAAAGCCGGGTTGGAGTTGCGTGCGAGGCGATGTCGTCACCGACGACTGAGCGCCACTGACCCAACACCGTGCCCTCGGCCACCTGGGCGGACCAACCCCGGGATTGCGCAAGATCGCGAGTTGCCGCGCCCAGGCTCTGGGGATCCCGGCGATCCGGTCCCGGCCCCGACCAGCTGCGCCGACCACCACCGGTACCCGGGGTACGGCGACGCAGCGGCGCCCGGCGTCCCTGCCCGACATCTTTGCCCTGGCTGCGGGCCGCTTCGCGGGCTTCGGCCAGCGTCCGGCGGACAAGATCCATGCCGGTCAGCCCGGCCAAGTGCGCGGGCGGCTGCGGCGCCGGCTCGTCTTGCGGCTCGCCGACGTCGGTCACGAAGCACCGCCGATCAATTCCGACACCCGGCCCTCGTCGCCTTCCGTGACGGCGATGCGAATCTGGCGGGCCTCCCAGTCCGCGGGAATGTCGTCAGCGACCGCGGCGGTGATCAGGACCTGCTCTGCGGATGCGGCCACGCCGGCCAGGGCGCGGCGCCGGGCAGCGTCCAATTCGGCGAACACGTCGTCGAGTAACAGCACCGGCTCGGCGCCTTCACTGCGGAGTAGTTCGTAGGAAGCCAGCCGCAAGGCCAAGGCCATCGACCATGACTCACCATGGCTGGCAAAGCCTTTCACCGGTCGGTCGCCTAGTCGCAACTCCAGTTCGTCGCGATGTGGACCGACCAGGCACACACCGCGCTCTAGTTCCGCACTGCGGCGGCGCGCCAACTCCGCGAGCAGAGCTTCTTGCAGTTCGACCGCGCACTGGTTCTCGGCACCGACGGGGATCTCGAGTTTCGGCCGATAGGCCACGGCTGCGGTTCTGGTGCCGGGTGCCAGCAGTTGATAGGCCTTTTCGACTTCCGGGGCCAACTGGTTGACCAGATCGATTCGGGCGGCCATCAACTCCGCACCGTGCAGCGCCAATTGGGAATCCCACACGTCGAGGGTGTCCAGCACCGCTCGATCACCGCGGTGCAGTGCGCCCGGGGCACTTTTGAGCAGCGCGGTGCGCTGTCGTAGCACGTGAGCGTAATCGGCGCGCACCCCGGCGATCCGCGGACGGCGCACGCTGGCCAATTCGTCGAGGTAACGGCGGCGCTCGCCGGGATCCCCGCGCACCAGCGCCAGGTCTTCGGGGGCGAACAACACCGCGCGCAGCACCCCGACGACTTCGCGGGCGTGCCGCACCGGCGCGCGGTTGAGCCGCACCTTGTTGGCCCGACCTACGGCGATCTCCAGATCGACAGCGAGTTCGCGGCCCTCGTTCACCACGATTGTCGACACCACGGCGCGGGTGGCACCCGATCGAATCAGTGGCGCGTCCGTGGCCACCCGGTGGGATGCCAAAGTGGACGAATACCACAGTGCTTCAACAAGGTTGGTCTTGCCAAAGCCGTTCGGTCCGACCAGCACCGTCGCGCCCGGTTCCAGTTCCAGATCGACGTGCGCCCAGGACCGGAAATCCCGCAGGCCCACGTGGCGGACATACACCGAGAACCCAACCCCTCCCGTCGTCGCTGTCCGCGCTGATTAGCCGGGCAGGCGAACCGGCATCAACAGGTAGACGTAATCCGACGGCACCGCGGGGAACGGACCATCACCGATCAGCGCGGGATCTTCCGCACTGGCCGGGCGCAGCACCGCCGGCTTCTTCGGATCCGTGAAACCCATCGACACCTTCTCGCTGTGCAGCGATCCCAACCCGTCCGTGAGGTAGGTCGGGTTGAACGCGATGGTCAACGGTTCACCGACGAAGTCGATCGGCAGATCTTCCTCGGCACGACCGACGTCTTCCGCCCCGGCCGACAGTCGCAGGGTGCCCTCCGACAACTCCATGCGCACCTGGGCGCCCCGATCGGCCACCAATGCCACACGCTTGATCGCCTCGGTGAGCTCAGCGACACCGATGGTGGCGACAGCAAGATGCTCGCTGGGCAGCAGCTGCCGGAATTTCGGGAACTCGGCATCCAACAGTCGAGTGGTGCTGCGCTTGCCCGCGCTGGTAATACCCAGCAGGCCCTCGTTGCCGACCGAAGCGCCGGCGCCCAGAGCCAGATGCACCTCGTTGCCATCGCTGCTGGCCTTGGCCGCTTCGGCAAGGGTCTTCGCCGGGACCAAGACCGCCGCTTCGGTACCTGGTGCGGCAGACCAACTCAACTCTCGAACGGCCAGTCGGAAACGGTCGGTGGCGGCCAAAACCACTGTGTTGCCAGAGATTTCGACGCGTATACCGGTCAACATGGGCAGCGTGTCGTCGCGGCCGGCGGCCACGGCTACCTGGCTGATGGCCTCGGCGAACACATCTGAGGACAGCACGCCGGTTTCGTCGGGCAGCGTCGGCAGGGTGGGGTAGTCCTCGACCGTCATGGTCGGCAGCGAGAATCGTGCATTCCCACAGGTCAAGGAGACCCGGGTGGACTCGACCTGGACTTCGACCGGCTTGGCCGGCAGCGCCCTGGTGATATCCGAGAGCAGTCGACCCGATACCAAAACACTTCCAGGAGAAGCGATCTCAGCTGCAAGCTGAACTTCGGCGGAGACTTCGTAATCGAATCCGGACACGGTCAGACCGTTGTCGGAACCCGTCAGCAGCACACCGGCCAACAGTGGCACCGTAGGCCGGGCCGGCAGGGACTTCGCCACCCACGCCACCGCGTCAGCGAAGTCATCCCGGTCCAGGCGGAACTTCAAGTCGGTCAGACCCGCGTTCGTGGTCGCCGCGTCCATAACGTCCTCTCGTCACCCCGATATCGAGCTCTACCCTGCGGCGACTGGTGAACACCCCCACCCGCGGCCGTGTAACGCCCCACGCCGAAGTGTAAGAGCGGTCGGTCACCAACCGTAGAGCCTGGACGGCCTTCTTGAAAGTTAAACCTCGACACCGGGCGGCTCAGCATGGCCTTGGCCGCGGACGCGGCGGGCCGGTTGTGAACAGGCCGGGTTGACCCGAATCCCCAACGACCTGTTTTTAAAGAGAATCGAGGGATAACTCCCAGTATTAGTAGTAAGTCCTGTGGATGCTGGGCACAGCGTGGCATCGTCGCTGCTGAGCGGGGGCACGGCGTTGGGGAACAGCAGTGAATGACACGCCCGGGCCGGCCGACACGGCTGTGTATGAAGCAGCCGGTGTGGATCGACTGATGGTTCGTTATCGGATCGTGGACAGGTTGTCCGCAGCGGTATCCACAGGGCTTGACCGTGACGGGTGGTACGAGTGGGTCCAAAGTTTTTCGTAAGAACGCGGACTACAAAGCCGGGAATCAGCGCTTGGCGCGCTGCCGGATCCGGGTGGTGAGCTCTTTGACTTGATCGAAGACCTCACGACGCTCGGCCATCTCCCCGCGGATCTTGCGCTCGGCGTACATCACCGTGGTGTGGTCGCGGCCGAATGCCTGGCCGATCTTGGGCAGTGACAGATCGGTCAGCTCCCGGCACAGATACATGGCGATCTGGCGGGACTGCGCCAGCGGGCGGGTCTTGCCGGGCCCGCGTAATTCCTCGACGGAGGTGTCGAAGTATTCGGCGATGACAGCCATGATGATCGCGGCGCTGATCTGCATGGTGCTGGCGTCGGCGATTAGGTCACGCAGCACAATCTCGGCCAACGCTCGGTCGATCGGGGTTTTGTTGAGCGAGGCGAATGCGGTGACGCGGATCAGCGCACCCTCGAGTTCGCGGATGTTGCGTTCGATGCTGGTGGCGATGAGTTCGAGCACGTCGCCGGGGACGTCGAGACGATCCATCTGCGCCTTCTTGCGCAAAATGGCGATCCGGGTCTCCAGGTCCGGCGGCTGGACATCGGTGATCAAGCCCCACTCGAAACGGGTGCGCAGCCGATCTTCAAGGGTGGCAAGCTGTTTCGGTGCCCGGTCGGATGTGATCACGATCTGCTTGTTGGCGTTGTGCAGCGTGTTGAAGGTATGGAAGAACTCTTCCTGGATACCTTCTTTGCCCTCGATGAATTGGATGTCATCGACCAGTAGGACATCGATATCGCGGTAGCTGCGCTTGAACGCCACCTTGCGGTCGTCGCGAAGAGAGTTGATGAAGTCGTTGGTGAACTCTTCGGTGGAGACGTACTTGACACGCATCCCGGGGAAGAGCCGCTGGGTGTAGTTGCCGGCCGCGTGCAACAGGTGAGTCTTACCCAGACCGGATTCACCCCAGATGAACAGGGGGTTGTAAGCGCGGGCCGGTGCTTCGGCGATGGCCAGTGCGGCGGCGTGGGCGAACCGGTTGGAAGTGCCAATGACGAAGGTGTCGAAGGTGTAGCGCCGGTTGAGGCTCGCGCCGTCGGCGGTAGGCGAGTCCTCACTGGGCCGTTCGGTGAAGTAGTTGGGCCAGTCGTATTCGACGTCGGTGGTGTCGTCGTCTTCTTCGTCGGGGCGCACCTCTACAGCGTTGTCGGTGCTGGACGTGCTGGGTTGGTCCTCAACGGGTTGCGGCGAGATCCGAACCCCGAGTTCGATGGCGTGACCGAGGCGTCGGCTGAGTGCATCAGTGATCTGGGTCCGCAGATGCCGTTCTATCTCGTTTTGGACGAAGCTGCTCGGAACGGCCAGCAGCGCGAAGCCCTCGACGATGGCCAGCGGGTGGACCAGCTTCAGCCAGGCCTTCTGCTGGGGAGTCAAAGTTGGCGCCGCGCCGTTGGTTGGCGGGGATTCACCGTTGAGTTCGGCGACTACCTCGTCCCAGAGACTGAGGAACGCAGTGCCGGGGTCCTCACTCACAGCCCCATCCCCCTGGTTCGACGCCGTCTGGCCTGGCACCGCGGTGCCAGGATGCCGTACAGGGACATGCTATCCACACACTTATCCACAGGTGTGGATGAGGTGCGCATTCCGCGGTGAGGCCCTCTGGGCCGGTTGCTCAGCAACGGATACTCCAGACAAAAGACGCTATATCTGAAGCGCCAGCCGCTTCGTGATCTTCGGTTCGTGGTCGAGAACCGCTCCGGTTCCGAAACGGCGCTGGCAAGCAAGTTAACAGGTTTCCGCGTAGACGACTACTCATTTCACCGAGATGAATCGAATGAAAACGAAGGTCGTTAGAGCAATCGATACGGGTGTGACCAGTGTGAATACTGGGTCGATATCGGAGGCCGGCGAGCATGGTGCAGTACGGCAACGACACCGGGGTTTGACCCGGCGAACGTGCATCAGTACCCTCGAACAGTCGCCCGAACGCTGGCGATACGGCAGCGACCGGCCTCAAGGCCGGAGCCCGCGCCGGTTACGAGCAAGACGCAGAAGTTCACCGAGCTTACCGAGTGCGTCGCGTGCGACAGGCACAACGGGCTTCCGGTGTGTCGGGCTTACGCGACGCAAGATGCAATAAGGAGAGTGTGCCGTGGCCAAGGGCAAGCGGACCTTCCAGCCCAACAACCGTCGTCGGGCCCGCGTGCACGGGTTCCGGCTGCGGATGCGTACCCGTGCCGGCCGTGCCATCGTCACCGCCCGGCGCAACAAGGGCCGTCGCTCGCTGACCGCCTGAGCACAGGCAGCTCGGCGGTGCTCCCGGCTCAATACCGGATGAGACGATCGGCCGACTTCGGTGCAACGGTCAAGCATGGCCGAAGGGCAGTGCAGCCGGACGTCATCCTGTACGACCGAGTCATAGACGACCGACGGACGGATCCGTCCGAGGAGTCGGCGGTGGAGGACGCGGCGGCGATTCCGCCGCGCGTTGGTCTGATCATCGCCAAGTCGGTCGGTAATGCGGTCGACCGGCATCGTGTGGCTCGGCGATTGCGCCACGTGGCCCGCGAAGTGTTGGCCGACTTGGAGCCGCGAGAGCAGCTGGTGATTCGGGCACTGCCCGGCAGTAGCGGTGCGACCTCGGAACAACTCGTCACCCAGTTGCGGACAGGCTTGCGGTCGATCCGCCGAGCCGCGAGGGCGGTGCGATGATGCACGCGGCCGCGGCAGTACCGGTACGCGGATTGATCTTCGTCATCGAGCTCTACCGGAATCTGATCTCGCCACTGCGCCTGCCCAGCTGTCGCTTCATGCCGACCTGCAGCCAGTACGCGGTTGACGCACTCACTGAATACGGGTTGATTCGGGGCAGCTGGTTGGCAACGGTACGGCTGGCTAAGTGCGGGCCGTGGCACCAAGGCGGATGGGACCCGATTCCCGAACGGACCCAGGGGGCTGCTGACTGCGGCTGCCCGTCCGAGAACAACTCGGACAATCGAGCGGAGGGTGAATACCGTGTCCTTTGATCCGGGCAGCCTGGACTACGTGTACTATCCGGTGTCGGGCATTATGTGGTTGTGGTACAAGGCTTTTGGCCTTCTGCTGGGACCCGCGAGCTTCTTCACCTGGGCGCTGTCGGTGGTGTTCCTGGTGTTCACGCTGCGGGCGCTGCTGTACAAGCCGTTCGTCAAGCAGATCCGGACCACCCGGCAGATGCAGGAGCTGCAGCCGCAGATCAAGGCGTTGCAGAAGAAGTACGGCAAGGACCGCCAGAAAATGGCGTTGGAGATGCAAAAGCTCCAGCGTGAGCACGGCTTCAATCCGATCCTGGGATGTCTGCCGATGCTCGCGCAGGTCCCGGTCTTCCTGGGGCTGTTCCATGTGCTTCGGTCCTTTAACCGGACCAGCACCGGGATCGGTCAGCTTGGGCTGTCGCCCGATCTGAACCGGCAGCTGGGCAACTACTTCTTCAGTGCGGCCGACGTCGGAAACTTCCTAGACGCGAATCTGTTCGGTGCCCCGCTGGGCGCGACCATGATCCAACGCACCGGACTGGACGCCTTCACCGAGTTCAACCGGCTGTCGGTGATCGCGGTTGGGGTGCCGATCATGATCGCGGCCGGTATCGCGACGTACTTCAACAGCCGGGCTTCGGTAGCGCGGCAGAGCCCAGAAGCAGCGGCCAACCCGCAGACCGCGATGATGAACAAGCTGGCGCTCTACGTCTTCCCGCTGGGTGTGGTGGTCGGTGGGCCTTTCCTGCCGCTGGCGATCATCCTGTACTGGTTCTCCAACAACATCTGGACGTTCGGGCAGCAGCACTACGTGTTCGGTCTGATCGCCAAGGAGGAAGAGGCGAAGAAGGAGGAGGCGCTGCGGCGCCGCGCGGCCAATGCGCCGGCCCCCGGGGCTAAGCCCAAGCGGGGTAGCCGGGCGGCCACGACCGATGCGGCCGTCGAAGCCGATGCTGCTGTCGAGGAGTCGGGCGCGATCGAGGCGGAGGCTGGCGATTCCGGGAACTCAGAAGCCGCCAAGCGAAGCCCGAATCGACCAGCTGCCCGTGGCGGCCGGCCGGGTGCCGGGGCTAAGCCGAAGAAACGTAAGCGGTGACGTACCGCGACAAGCCAACCGGCGCGCGAGCCGCCGGGCACGGAGGGAGACGACATGACTGACACGACCGACATGAACGACGCTGGGACCACCGAGCGCGAGGCGACGGGGGAGGCCCAGGAGGGCCAAGCCGCGCCCGCGGTGGACCTGGAAGACCGACTGGTTGCCGAAGGCGAGATCGCCGGCGACTACTTGGAGGAGTTGCTCGACCTGCTGGACTTTGACGGGGATATCGACCTCGATGTCGAAGGCCGCCGCGCAGTGGTGAGCATCGACGGCGGTGCGGACCTGACCAAGCTGGTCGGCCGCAAGGGTGAAGTGCTCGATGCACTGCAGGAGCTGACCCGCTTGGCGGTGCACCAGAAGACGGGCGAGCGCAGCCGGCTGATGCTCGACATCGCGGGTTGGCGCCGCCGGCGTCGCGACGACTTGACCGCCCTGGGCGACGAGGTGGCCCGGCGCGTGCTGGAAAGCGGTGCCGACGAGGAACTGGCCCCGATGAGCCCGTTCGAACGTAAGATCGTCCACGATGCGGTGGCCGCCGTCGCCGGCGTGCACAGCGAGAGCCAGGGCGTCGAGCCGTCGCGCCGCGTAGTGGTACGGCGGGACTGACAAGACTCAGGGCAGGGAATCACAGCAATGTGATTCCCTGCCCGCGGTCCATTCCCGGGAAGCCGGAGGAATGTTTCACGTGAAACATGTCGAGGGAGCACCGGCACCCGAGCCGCCGCCGGAGGCGGCAGAAGTCTTCGGCGACCGCCTTTCCATCGCCCGCCGCTATGCGGCCTTGTTGGCCGGACCCGGTGTAGAGCGCGGACTGATCGGCCCCCGGGAAGTCGAACGGCTCTGGGAGCGCCACCTGCTCAACTGCGCGGCAGTCGGCGAGCTGCTGGAGCCCGGGGAGCGGGTAGCAGACATTGGAAGCGGCGCCGGCCTGCCGGGGATACCGGTGGCGATTGTGCGCCCGGACGTATCGATGATCCTCGTCGAACCTCTGCTGCGGCGCAGCGAGTTCTTGCACGAGGCGGTCGCGGAATTGGGCCTCGCCGGCGTGGAAGTGGTGCGCGGCCGCGCCGAGGATCCCGCGGTGCGCGATTCGGCCGGCGACTGCGATGTCGTCACGTCGCGGGCCGTCGCAAGCCTGGACAAGATCGGCCGGTGGAGCCTGCCGCTGCTACGAAAGGGCGGTCGGATGCTGGCGATGAAGGGGGAGCGGGCACAGGCCGAGGTTGATGAACACCGCGGCACGCTGGCCAGACTAGGCGCCAACGACGTAAGGGTGGTGAGATGTGGCGTGAACTATTTAACCCCGCCCGCGACCGTAGTGCTGGCACTGCGGGGAGACCCCGAAGCGAGGCGCGCACGGGGTCGGATGCCGGGCAGCCCGGCGCGACGGTCGAGCAGGAGGTAGGCATGAGTAGAGCAGTCCCCCCGGGCGTCACGCCGTCGCCGGCCGCGAAGCCCGCGGGCTCCGCCGAAGCTGTTTCACGTGAAACATCGTCCGGCTCGGTTTCACGTGAAACATCGCCGGACTTTGTCGACACCCCGATCGGAGCGGCGGCCGAACGCGCCATGCAAGTGCTGCACACAAATAATCGACTGCCCCGTCCAAAGCGCCGGCGTGTGTTCACCGTGGCCAATCAGAAAGGCGGGGTCGGCAAAACCACCACAGCGGTCAACCTCGCCGCGGCCCTCGCGGTACAGGGGATCAAGACCCTGGTGATAGATCTCGACCCGCAGGGCAACGCGAGCACCGCGTTGGGTATCGCCGACCGCAAATCGGGGACCCCGTCGTCATACGAAGTGTTGATCGGGGCGATGCCGGTGACCGAAGCCCTGCAGCAGAGCCCGCACAACGAGCGGCTGTACTGCATCCCCGCCACCATCGATCTGGCCGGCGCCGAGATCGAATTGGTGAGCATGGTGGCGCGAGAGAACCGGCTGCGCAATGCGCTGGCCGATTTGGACAGCTTCGACTTCGACTATGTCTTCATCGACTGCCCGCCTTCACTCGGACTCCTGACGGTCAATGCGTTGGTTGCGGCGCCGGAGGTGCTGATCCCGATCCAATGCGAGTACTACGCCCTGGAGGGCGTGTCCCAGTTGATGCGCAACATCGAGATGGTCAAGGCGCATCTCAACCCGCGGTTGGATGTCACCACCGTGTTGCTGACGATGTATGACGGGCGCACCAAACTGGCGGACCAAGTCGCCGATGAGGTCCGGCGCTACTTCGGCGACCGGGTGCTGCGCACGGTGATTCCGCGCAGCGTCAAGGTGTCCGAAGCGCCGGGCTACAGCATGACGATCATCGACTACGACCCGGGCTCGCGTGGGGCGATGAGCTACCTGGATGCCAGCCGGGAGCTTGTCGAGCGGGACCTGGCCGACGGCGGGGGACAGCAGTGACCGCCGGCGTACGACGACCCGGAGAAGAACAGGAGCGCCACAGATGACCGGACCGTCGCGTAAAAAGGGCGGCTTGGGCCGCGGCTTGGCGTCGCTGATCCCGACCGGACCCGGTGAGGGGAACGAGGGTCAGGGCGACCGCGGCGCCGGCCTGGGCCCGCGTATGGGCGATGCTGCCGCCGATGTCGTTCTCGGCGGACTGGGTGCCTCCGCCCCGGCGGCCACCCCCGACGTGGGCGCGGTGTACCGGGAGATCCGGCCGGCCGACATCGACCCGAATCCGCGCCAGCCCCGGCAGGTTTTCGACGACGAGGCGCTGGCCGAGCTGGTGCATTCGATCCGGGAATTCGGGCTCATGCAGCCCATCGTGGTGCGGGCCGTGCCTGGCTCCTCGCGATACCAGTTGGTCATGGGGGAGCGGCGTTGGCGGGCTTCCCAGCAAGCCGGTCTGGAGACCATCCCAGCGATCGTTCGGGAGACCGAGGACGACAACCTGCTGCGCGATGCGCTGCTGGAGAACATCCACCGGGTACAGCTGAACCCATTGGAAGAGGCGGCCGCCTACCAGCAATTGCTTGACGAGTTTGGGGTGACCCACGACGAACTGGCCACGCGGATCGGTCGCTCTCGCCCGTTGGTGACCAACATGATCCGGCTGCTGCGCCTGCCGATTGCCGTGCAGCGCAGGGTTGCCGCCGGCGTGTTGTCGGCCGGCCACGCCCGCGCCCTGCTGTCGCTGGAGGCCGGATCTGAGGCCCAGGAGGAACTTGCCGCGCGGATCGTGGCGGAGGGGCTGTCGGTGCGTGCCACCGAGGAAGCCGTCACCCTGGCCAACCGAGGGGGCACCCCAACACCGGTCGCGCCGCGGCGCAAGCCGATCCAGATGCCCGGTCTGCAGGACGTCGCCGAGCGGTTGTCGACCACTTTCGATACCCGCGTGACGGTCAGCCTCGGCAAGCGCAAGGGCAAGATCGTGGTCGAGTTCGGCTCCGTCGACGATTTGCAACGCATTGTCGCGATGATGGACTCGACAACCTCCTGAGGCGTTGTTCGCCCAGGTCCAGGGCCACATGGCCGTTACGTCACTGTGACGGTATGGTGGCGCCGGTCCGGCGAGGGTACTGAAACATGTTGATTAACAGCAGCTTTCATTTTTTGGAGGGGTCGACCCACCGAATGGTGCCGCGGGTGGCATCCGGCGGCTCGACACTCCTATTCTTAAGGGGCCGTCGTCGGCGGCAGCACGGGTTGAGACCGGGAGTCCAGTGTCTGTCCGAATCGCACCCCTGAAGCTCGAGGGCTTCGAGCAGCTTCCCAAGCACGCGCGCCGCTGTGTCTTCTGGGAAGTCGATCCAGCCACCCTCGGTCGCGACGATCACCTCTCGGACCCGGAGTTCGAGAAGGAAGCCTGGCTGTCGATGGTGATGCTGGAGTGGGGGACCTGCGGCCAGGTCGCCACACCGTCGGCCGCCGCGCGAGCAGTCGGGGATCCGCAGTGCCTCGGCTACGTGCTCTACGCACCACCGCGCGCCGTGCCGCGGGCACACCGGTTTCCCACCGGGCCGGTCTCGGCCGACGCTGTGCTGCTGACTTCGATCGGCGTCGATCCGGCTCCGATGGCCGACGGTCTGCCACGGGAACTGATCTCCCGGGTAGTCGAGGAGTTGATGCGGCGCGGCGTCCGCGCACTCGAGGCCTTCGGCCGCACGGCGGCAGTCTCCGAACTACTCGATATGGGCACCGCCCCGCCCGATGTCGCACCGGTGTTGGAGGCGGTCGGTGACTGCTCGGTCGAGCACTGCATCATCGCGGCAGACTTCTTGACCGACGTCGGGTTCACCGTGGTGGCGCCGCATCGGTACTTCCCGCGGCTGCGCCTGGAACTCGACAAGGGCCTGGGGTGGAAGGCGGAGGTGGAGGCTGCGCTGGAGCGCCTGCTGGAAAGCTCGCGGTTGGAGCAACCGATCGGGGTGGGCGCCCCCGCGGCGTCCGGTTCGGCGACGGAGCCTCGCTGAACCGCGGTGTTCGTGCGGCGGTCCCAGCTTCGGCTCTCCTGCGTCGTGCCTCGCTGAACCGCCGGGGGTCAGGAACCGCCGAGCTGGCCGGTCCGCTCGACCGACAGCTCGTGGGCCAGCAATTCGGCGAAGGTGAAGGTTCCTGTGGGCCGGTCGTTTTTGCCGAGCAGATAGAGCCGTTTGACCGCGGCGAGCATTCCTTCGGCGATGGCGTCACGATTAGCGGGAGAAGCAAGCATCCCGCGATCACGCGGGCTGGTGATGTACCCGACGTCGACTTCGACGGTGGGCATGCGGGTCAGGCGCAGCAGGTCCCAGGTCCGGCCGTGGGCCCGGCAGTCCTGTAATCCGGTGCGGGCCACGATCTCTCGCTGAATGAAGTCGGCGAGGTTGCGGCCGATGGTGGACACCGAGCCATGCGAGTTGCCGAAGTGGAAGGACGCCACACCATTGGCCGCCGGGCTGACGTGGGTGGCGCAGCGCAGGCTGATCATCAGGTCGGCGCCCACCGCGTTGGCGGTCGCGGCGCGTTCGGCGTCCGACGGGTTGCGGCCGCTGGGACGGGACAGGAAGGTGTCCATCCCGATGGCCGTCATCCGGCCTTCCAAACGACTTGCCAAGTCCCACAAGATATCTGCTTCACTGATCGGTCCCGACGGAGTCTGGATGATCAGCCCGTGGTCACGACCCCCACGGCCCGGGTCGATGACGATACGCTTGCCGGACAGCCGGGGTCCGGACCGCCGCACCAGTTCCTCCTCGCGGATCGCGTGCGGCGAACCGCCGGTGACCCGTGAGGCCAGGAAGTTCAAGGAGCGCAACGTTTCCGGCCCGCAGATACCGTCGGCGTACAAACCGTACTCGCGCTGATAGGACATCAACGCGTTGTGCGTCTGGATGCCGAAATAGCCGTCGACCAGACCGGTGTAGAAGCCCAGATCCTGCAGGCGCGCCTGCAGGGTGGCGACATCGTCGCCGTACATCGGTGCCCCGAACTGGTGGTTGAGAATGCGGGCGCCCAGTCGGTAGGACGCCTCCTTGAGCGCACGGTAGGTGGCCTCGCCGATCACGCCGTCGACGAGCAGGCCACGTTGCTGCTGAAAGGCCCGCACCGCTTGATCCAGGGCTTCGTCGAAAACGTCCAGGGCGACGTGTTTGCCGGTGCTCAGATCCGCGTCGGGGCTGTCCACCAGCCCCAGCGCTGCCAGCGCTGCTCGGATCTCCACCACGGCACCGCTGCGGTCGCCACGACGCAGGCCCTGCTCGGTGCCGCGATGCCGACCCGACATTACTGAGCCCCTCCGGTTGTCGCTGTTGGCAGTGGAACCGTGCTGGTGGTTGCCAGCAGATTAGCCAGAATTGTCTCAGATCCCCGGCCAATTTTCGAAAACGGCAAGGCAACAAACGGCACCTGAGAGCCGAGGCTCACAAGCGCACCGGACAGTGCCCGGCACCGCTAGGTCGCGTCGGCGAGCTCTCGCAACAGCGCGGCTTTGCCCTTGGCTCCCACGATCCGCTTCACCGGCTGACCGTCCTTGAACAGGATCAAGGTGGGGATCGAGACCACGTTGAAGTCCCGCGCGGTGTCCGGGTTGGCGTCCACGTCGAGCTTGGCGACGGTGAGCTGGTCAGCCTGCTCGGCGGCGATCTCCTCCAGGACCGGGGCCACCATCTTGCAGGGGCCGCACCAGGTCGCCCAGAAGTCCACCAGCACGGGCTTGCTGCTGGCCAGTACGTCGGCGGCGAAGGTGGCGTCGGAGACGTTCACCGTGGCGTGGTCGTTCGTGCGGTTGTCGGTCACTGTGGTGCTCCCATCAAGGTTTCGGTACCGCTGTCGTGGGCTTCGGCTGTATCGGCCGCGTCTTCGGATTCTGCCAGCCAGCGTTCGGCGTCGATGGCGGCCGCGCAGCCGGTACCGGCCGCGGTGATCGCCTGCCGGTAGGTGCGGTCCACCAGGTCGCCGGCCGCGAACACCCCCTCCAAGGAGGTGCGTGAACCCGGCTGCTGGACCAGCACGTAGCCGTCGGGGTCCAGGTCGACGGCGCCACGCACCAGTGCCGAGCGGGGGTCGTGGCCGATCGCGACGAACACGCCGGTCACCGGCAGGGTGGTTTCCGCGCCGGTCTCGGTGTCGCGCACCCGCAGGCCGGTCACGGTCGCCTCACCCTCCACGGCCACCGGGACGCTGTTGGTGAGGAAACGGATCTTGTCGTTCTCGCGGGCCCGGTTGAGCATGATCTTCGAGGCGCGGAACTCCTCGCGGCGGTGCACCAGCGTCACGCTGCGGGCGAAGCGGGTCAAGAAGGTGGCCTCTTCCATCGCGGAGTCGCCGCCGCCGATCACGGCGATGTCCTGGTCGCGGAAGAAGAACCCGTCGCAGGTGGCACACGAGCTCACCCCGCGGCCGAGCAGTTCCTGCTCACCGGGGATGTTCAGGTAGCGGGCGGCAGCGCCCATGGCCAAGATGACCGCGCGGGCCTGGTGCGTCTCGCCGTCGGCGGTGACGACGGTCTTGACCGGCCCATCCAGATCCACCGATTCGATGTCCTCCATGCGCAGGTCAGCGCCGAAGCGCAGCGCCTGCTCGCGCATCTCGTCCATCAGCTCCGGGCCCATGATGCCGTTGCGGAAGCCGGGGAAGTTCTCCACCTCGGTGGTGGTCATCAGCGCACCACCGAAGGCGGTTCCCTCGAAGACCAGCGGGGCCAGTTGTGCCCGGGCGGCGTAGATCGCGGCGGTATACCCGGCCGGGCCGGAGCCGATGATGATCACATCGTGGGTGGATGGTGTCTCAGACATCGAGGGCCTTTCCGCGGGGATCTGATTACTGGGGCTAGCAACGTCAGCGTAGGCGGCGATGTTCCCCAGTTCGCTACTGCCGGGTCCTGCCGGCGTCTAGGGGCGCCGGACGGTGGTGTCGGCCAGCAGTCCGGTGTCCGCGGAACTGCAGTGCGGAGCCACCGCCAAAGCGATGATCGTGCCCTCTGGTGTGCCCGGCAACAGCAGCACCACGCCGGGGTGACCGTTGACGGTGACCTCGCGGGCCCCCAGCACGTGTGTCGAGGCGGGGTAACCGAGTCCGGCCAGGCAGCCGGTCCGGCGTGCTGGGTCGGTCAGCGGGCCGAAATCGGGGCGACGGTCCAAGAGCTCGAGGATCTCCGGCTCGGACAGCGGCAACACCGCCGTGGGCGCGGAGGCCACCGTTATGGCGTCCAGGGAGCGCGGGCCGCTGGGGGTGTCGCCGGGGAACCGGATCAGCGCGGCGGTGCCGACCCCGATCGCTATCAGTGCTGCGGCGCCTCCGGCCCAGGCGGCGATCCGGCGCAACGGGGGCAGGGGCCGGCTCGAGTGCGCCGGCGGCCCGGTGCGGGTCCGGGACTGTTCGTCGTTCTCATCGATTGGCATGCTGCCGCTTCCGCTCGCTCTGGTGTCGTCACGCGTAGTCGTCGATCCGACCTGGTAACCCGCCCTTCGGCGCCAAGGCTATCCGGCCACCGCCGGCCGGACCGCAGCGCCGGGCCCGGGGTGATGGGTTCGTCCGAGCAGGACGGCCAGCCGCGCGCGACCGCGGGCGCAGCGACTCTTGACAGTGCCCGGTGCCACGCCGAAGGCGTGGGCGGCATCAGCGACCGAATAGCCCTGCATATCGACGGCGACCACTGCCGCCCGCTGGTCGGTGGGCAATCGGGACAACGCTGCGCGCACTTCCAGCGCCGTCTCTACCGCGGCGGTGTGGTCACCGGCAATGGCGTGCGTGACGAGCAGTTCGGTGTAAGAGATCTTGTTGCGGCGCAAGCGATCCAGGCAGGCGTTGATCACGATCCGGTGCAGCCAGCTACCGACGGCGGCGTTGTAGCGAAACGATCCTGCCGCCCGGTGTGCCGACAACATCGCCTCCTGCAGCGCATCCTCGGCGTCTTCCGGACACCCGGTGGTGAGCCGGGCCAACCGGCGCAGCTGGCGGTGGTGGCGGCCATAGAGCTCGCCGAAGGCGTAGCGGTCACCGGCGACATGCGCGGCCAACAGCTCGGCGTCGCTGCGGTCCGGGTGCGCCATGGGCGGACAGTAACCAGCGGTGACCCCGTGGGCACTTCACCCAAACGAGCTGTGCACAGGTTGGCGGTGCCAACGATCGACTAGGACGCTCCCTGCACGGTGATCTCGGAGATCTGGGTGCGGCTCTCGCCACCCGTGTTGCCCATCGTGGAGATCCACACCAGCAGGTTCGAGGTCGGAGACGCCGAATCGGCGGTGATCTTGTTGGAACCGGGCTGGAGCGCCTTCGCCGGGGCCAACAGGGTGGTGTCCTCGAGCCGTGATGGCTTCGGTGTCGAAGAGGAGCGCAGCTCCACTCGGGTGCCGGTGCTGGACACGTTGAGCGTGACAGTGCCGATCACGGTGGGCTTGGGCAGTTGCAGCATCAGCCCGACGCCGTTCTTGAAGTTCGGGAAGGGCACCGGGTCGGAGTAAGTGTCCGTCGACCAAGCGGTGGCCGGATTGCCGTCGATTGCCAGACCGGCGTCCTGGGGCCGGTCCGCCTCACCGCCGGGGGAGAAGACCGTCACCTGCACCGGCTTCACGATGCCGCTGGGCCCGGAGGTGCCCGTCTGCGACGACGCCGACGGACTGCTCAAGCCCAGTTCGGTCTTGTCCAACCCGTTGACGTCGCCGAAGATCCGGTTGAGCACCGAGGCCAGCACCAGCAGCGCGACCAGGATGACGGCCCCGCCGATGCTCAGGCCGATCAGCACCCGGCGGCGCCGCTCGGCCCGCGTCTCGTCGTCTGGCGGCGCCGGTGCCGGACGGGGTGCGGGCGCCTCGTCGCCGACGGTGCCCAACAGCTCGGTCTGCTCGTGCAGGGCGGTGGCCTGCTGCAGCAGGTTCGACAGCGTCGACGCGCCGCGGATCCCACCGTCGGGCTGGATCGCATGGCTGGCTGCCGCGGCGATCTGGAACGGGATGTCCGGGTTGATCGCGTCGGGTTTGACCGGGTTGCCGGCCTCGTCGCGGTCGGCGGGCTCCAGTCCCACGTCGGCCCCGGCATCGGCCAACGGCCACCGGTTGACCAGCAGCGCGTACAGGGTGGCGCCGATTCCGCGGATGTCGTCCTCGGGCTTGGTGTCCGGCAGCGTGGCGGGGAAGGCCAGCGTGACGTCGCCGTCGATGCTGACCCGGACCCGGGCCGGGTGGTCGATCGACAGGGCCACGCCATTCTGGTGAGCGGATTCGGCCGCGGTGGCCAACGACCGGATCGCGCGGGCGGCACCGATCGGTGACGGCGAGGTGCCGGCCACCTCCTGCAGCGAGGCGCCGCGCACCCATTCGGAGACCACGAGCCCGCCCGCGCCGACGCGTACCACGTCCAGCACCCGGGCGATGCCGGGTAGGTTGATCTGGCTGAGCCGCTGGGTGCGCGACAGCACGCCGGTGAGCTGGTCATCGGCCATCGTCTGATTCGGGTCGACGAACGTCAGCGCGACCTGTCGATCCAGCGCCGTGTCCAGTGCCTGCCAGAACTGCAGCACCGGGGTGCCGCCGTGGCGTACCAGCAGCCGGTAGCGGCCGCCGGCGATGCTCAGGCCCGGCGTCAGCAAGCTGTCGTTGCCGGCTGACTCGGGGGCCTCGGCGGCCCGCTGAGACTGCTGCGGAGCAACGGTCCGCGACGCGGCCCGAGACCCGGCGCCCTCGGAAGGAATGTCGGCCACCTCCGCGCCTTTCGGTGTCCGGCCACCGGAGATGTGTTCCGGCGGCGTGTGCGCGGCGGGATCGTTCGGGACGTTCCCGCCGGCTGTGGGCAAACAGTTGTGCTCAGCGTACGGGACGCTCGTGTCGGGAGATGGCGGGTTGGGCATGCCGATCGGGGCTCCGCCGGCACCGATTCTTCGGCGCACCGCGGCCATGGCGGCGACCGCCTCGGGCACCTCGGCGCGCACCATGACCGCCCCGATGATGGGCAACATCACCAGCATCATGACCAGCAGGCGCAGCATCGATCCGGCCGCGCCGTGGTCGGTCAGCATCCGCAGGCCCAGCACTCGATCCAGCACCTCGGCGACCAGTCCGGCCAGCAGCGACGCCGTCAACGTCACCAGCACGGTGCGGATCACGTCCGGCCCCAGCACATGCCCGCTCACCGGACGCAGCGAGCGCCGCAGCAGCACGTGCCCGACGATCGCGCCCGCGAGAAAGCCCAGGCCGTTGGCCAGGCCGAGGTAGGCAGCCACCAGATCGGGATTGTCGGTCAGGTGCGGGGCTGCCACCGACGCGAGGATCTTCACCGCGGTGATCACCACGATGATGGCGATGGGCGTCCACGGCTGCTCCCGGGCGTAGAACACCCGCAGCTGCAGCAGCACCATGGCGTAGGGGATCAACGTGAAGGCCGACATCGCCACCGCAGCGCCGAGGAATCCCGCGTCGACGTTGCCGAAGTTGCCGTAGGCGAACAGTGCGCTGCCGATCGCCGGGCCGCCGACGGTCATCAGCGCCACGATCGGAATCAGGGTGATCATCATCAGCCGGGTGGCCAGGGACAGATCGGCCAGCACCGCGGGGTCGTCGCCGGCGGCGGCGTTGCGGCTCAGCCGCGGCATCACCACGGTCAGCACCGTCACGCCGATCATCCCGAACGGCAGCTGCAGTAACAGCCAGGCGTAGTAGTAGATCGCCGGGCCGGACGCGGCGGCGGTGCTGGCGATCTGATTGGTCACCACCAGGCCGACCTGGCTGATCAAGACGTAGAGCACCATCGCCGAGGCCATCGTGCCGAAACGCTTGAGCCGGTCGTCGATACCCCACAGCGGGCGCAGACTGATCCGCTCCCGCCGGATCGCCACCAGCAGAACGGCGGTCTGGGCGACGACGCCGGCCGTGGTGCCTAGGCCAAGTACCAGTAGCTTGGCGTTGCCCATCCGCACCGGGTCGACCGACAGTTCCCCCGGCACCAGCAGGTAGGCCACCAGGGTGGCGATCGCCACGACGTTGTTGACCACCGGCGCCCAGGCGGGCGCCCCGAAGATGTTGCGGGTGTTCAGGATCGCCATGAACACCGAGGACAGCCCGTAGCAGATCACCTGGGGCAGCAGCAGATAGGCGAATGCGATGGTCAGCGGTTTGTTGACCTGAGGGTCGCCGCCCAGCATCAACCGCACCAGCATCGGCGCCGCCGCCACCGAGATGACGGTGGTGGCCAGCAGCAGGGCGGTGGCCAGCGTGACCAGCCGACGTACGAACGCGGCACCGCCGTCGGCGTCGTCACGTTCAGCTCGGGCCAGCACCGGCACGAAGATCGCGGTGAACGTCGCCTCCAGCACCAGGGCGGCGATCTGGTTCGGCAACTGGTTGGCCACCGAGAAGGCGCTCGACAGTGCGGCCCCCAGGATCGCCGCCAACAGCACCACCCGGATGAAACCGGTGATGCGGCTGACCAGAGTCGCCAAAGCCATCCCCCAGGAGCGCGACACCACGGCGGCGTCGGACAGCTCGGGGCGTGCGGGTTGCTGGGCCGGCGTGCTCACCGGTCTCCGCCTGAGCTGGTTGGGGGTGCGGGCAGGTCGGCCCGGTCGGGCTGGCCGCGGAAGCGATGCCAGAGTCGGCGCCCGGTGAGCACCGTCAGTGCCGCCGCTGCAGTCATGGTGATCAAGAACAGCACCATGCCGTAGGCGTTGGAATGCACCGACAATCGGACGGACTCACCCAGCGGCAGACCGTCAGGGGTCTGCAGGGCAGCGTCGACGACGAAGTGCTGGTTGACGCGTACCTCGACCGGAACCCGCAACGGCAGATACCCCGGCGGCAACTCCAACTCCCCGACATCGGTCACCGTCATGCCGGGTGGCGCGTCGACGTGCAGCCGCACCCGGATCGGTACCGCCAGATCGTTGCGCAGCGCCAGCGGCAGCGGGCTGTGCTCGGTGGCCAGCGTGTAGGAGTCGGCGGGGTTGACGATGGTGACCGCGCCGATCAGATCGGTGACGGTGTTGCCGATGATCGCCAGCCGCTGCGCCGCCAGGCCGTTGCGGACATCGACCGGCTCGGACTGGGTCAGTGCGCGCAGCATCCCTTCGGCGAGCGGCGCGGTGTATTGGTCACCGGTCAGGCCGGTGCGGGCGTCGGTGGTCAACGCCGAGGTCAAGCCCGACAACCGGCCGATGTCGTTGGCCACCGCGCCGATGATCTCCGGGCCGAAACCGCCCGCCGGCTGTTGGGTCGGCAGTGGATGCTCCGGGAGGGTTGTCACGTTGCGCGCTTCGGCGATCACCGCGGTCAGTGGCCGGGCCACGGCCAGCCCGGAGCGCAGCGCGGTGGCCAGGGTGGTCAGCACGGCCTGAGCGTCGTCGGCGCGGGGCTTCCAGTACGCCGGCGGCATCAGAATCTCGTCGCGTGGCGCACCGGGGCTCTCCGGGGACTCCAGTCCGCGCCACAACATGGAGCCCAGGGCGTCCTGGCGACGGGCCAGCGCCGAGTCGTGACGAAGCCGGACGGCTAACGAGGTGTCCTGGTAGCTGGGCGCGACCGGATCGGTGCCCATCGCCGCCAGTGCGGCGCCGACGGCGGGGTCATACGGCACGGACACCAGCTGTGGGGACACCCGCCGCGGGGTGACGTCGGCGGTGGCCGAGGCGCCGGACGCCGAGTCTTGCGCCGCGCAGTCGCCGGCGGTGATCACCACCGCGCCGCCCTGGGCACTGATCAGGTCCGCGGCGCCGGTCGTGAGCCGGCCATCGCCGAGCAGGACCACACCACGGGTCGAGCTCACCTCGAGGATGCGGTCGACGATGTCGGCGGGTTTGTGCAGCGCGATCTCGTCGAGGCGCCCGTCGCCCACCCGCGCGAGTGCGTCCAGGTCGGTCTGCGCGTAGGGGGTCGCCGTGACGCAGGTGTGGTGTGCCAACCGCCGCAGCCGTTCCAGCCAGGTCCGGGCTGCATCGCGGCCGGTGCCCGGATGCGAGGTAGCACTTTCGGGGGAGTCGGCGACGACGTAGCCGTTGGTCATCGCGTTGACGGTGACCGCCAGGTCGGGGTCGACAGCCAGGCACAGAGCTTGGTTGACCACTCCGTTGGCGTCGACCGCGGGACTGGTGGCGAATTCGGCGGCGGACAGCAACGCGTCGAGGCGTCCGCCAGGGGCCAGCGATGTCGCCAGGTCGTCGTCGGTGAGCCGCACCGGCAGGGTGCCGCCGGGCGCGCCGGGGGTCAGCCTGGGCCGATCGGCCAGCGGCCAGAACATGGTGAGCCGCACCGGTTGCGAGATGTCGGGTGGGACGGCGCCGGCCGACAGGTCGGCGTCCGGATCGGGTTTGGGTAGGCCGGTCACCGGGAGCAGGAAGCGGGCGTCGTCAAGCCGGGTCGGCTCGCCGTAGTCGGGTGTGCCGTTGACGTTGACCAGCACCGGATAGATACCGGGGTGGTCGATGTTCAAGGCCGGCTGGCTCGCCGAGCGCAGCGGCGCCGACAGGGTGAAGCGGGCTTCCTGACCGCGCTGCAGCTCGGCCGCCACCGTGCTGAACGTGCCTACCGCGCGGTACTGGTCGTTGGCTCCGCTGAGGTTGGTGCGCAGCCCGGCAGAGGAGGCGACGGCGCCGGCCTGCTCGAGGCGCACCATCACATCGCGGACCGGGCGGTCGCCCACATTGCTCACCGTGCCGGCGACCGTGACGAGCGGGACGCTGGAGGTGGTGACGACCTCCGGGGTGACGCGGTCGATGCGGATCTGGACGAACGGCGCCACATCGGGTTCGCCGGCGGGGACATGCGGGGCGGCGCCGCCGAGCGCCGTGCCGAGGGTCATCAGGAGGGCGGCCACCACCGCCGGGAGGGCCGCCAACCGCCTCGGCGAGGGACCCCCACCGCTTCGTCGCGTGCGGGTCACGGGTCCAGCCTGCGACCGTTCTTCGGGTCCGGCGAGTTCTCGCCTGCGCGAGTACGGCGGGCGCGGGAATGCGTCTGCTGGCGTCGCCAGGGTGCGGTCACCGGCAGGGGCGGCAGGGCGGCCGGGCCGTCGGCCTGCAACCGGTCGATCAACTCGTCGGCGACCAGCGCCAACCGTCGCTCGTCGGCGTACGCCAAGCGGGACGGCAGCTCCCGGATCGGCACCCACGCCACTTCAGCGACCTCGACATCGTCGTCGCACAACTCTCCACTGGAGAACCGCATCAGATAGTGGTGCACGGTCTTGTGCACCCGGCGACCCTCGGTGACGAACCAGTAGTCGATGCTGCCCAGCGCAGCCAGCACGCTGCCTTGCACGCCGGTTTCTTCCGCGACCTCGCGAATCGCGGTCTGCTCGGCGGTCTCACCGACTTCGATATGTCCTTTGGGCAGTGACCACAGCATCCTGCCCCGTCGGTCGACTCGGCCGATCAGTGCCGCGACCTGCTCTTCGCGCGGGCCGTCGATGCCGTCGACGACCAGCCCACCCGCGGAGGTCTCGTGCACGGTGCGCAACCGATCCGGCCCGTGCCGCGCGGTCCGGGGCCGCCGCTGAGCCGCCCGACTCGGAGTCGCGGTCGGGCTGGGGCTGGCCTCGGTGGCCGGGGATTCGGCGTGGTTGATTTTCGGACCAGACGTGCGTCGACCACGACGCCGCCTGCGGCGCCGTCCCGAATTGGCTTCTCCGCCGTCGGCCGACACCCATGCGATAGTAGCTGGCACGCTCGGGCCGACCTGCCTCCCTCGCCGGTGACCCGCGGGGCCCGGTTTCGCCGTGCTGAGTCCGCCGAGAGTGCGGAATAGTGGGTGCGGCCCGCGAAAAACCTACGAAACCGCACACTCGGCCGCGAGACGGCCCGCTTCGCCCGGCTTCGCCGTCCTCGCGACCACCGCTAAGCTCATCGAACGTGCCTGAAGCCCATCAAGACGCCGACCTGCTGACCACGGCGGCCGTCGCGCTGAATCGGCACGCCGAGTTGCTGCGCAGCCTCGGCGCGATGTTCGCCGAAGCCGGCCAGGAGATCTACCTGGTCGGCGGATCGGTCCGCGACGCACTGTTGGGCCGGCCGAGCCCGGATTTGGATTTCACCACCGACGCGCGCCCCGAACAGGTGCAGCGCATTTTGCGGGGTCGCACCGAAGCGATGTGGGACACCGGTATCGAGTTCGGCACGGTGGGCGCGACGCTGGTGGGGCAACGCGTGGAGATCACCACTTTCCGGGCCGACAAATACGACCAGGTGTCCCGCAATCCCGAAGTGCGCTTCGGGGATTCGCTCGATGAAGATCTGGTACGCCGCGACTTCACCGCCAACGCGATGGCGGTCCGCATCACCGCGGCGGGGCCGGGAGAGTTCCTCGACCCGCTCGGCGGGCTGGCGGCGTTGCGGGAGGGTGTGCTCGACACACCGACCGCACCGCAGGTTTCCTTCGGCGATGACCCGCTTCGGATGTTGCGCGCCGCCCGGTTCGTTTCGCAGCTCGGCTTCACGGTGGCGCCGCGGGTGCGTGCCGCGATCGAGGACATGGCGCCAGAGCTCGCTCGCATCACCGCGGAACGCGTGGCCGCCGAATTGGACAAGCTGCTGGTGGGCGCCGACCCGGTAGCCGGCCTGGATCTGATGGTGGCCACCGGGATGGGTGATGTGGTGCTGCCCGAGGTGGGCGGCATGCGGATGGCGATCGACGAGCATCACCAGCACAAGGACGTCTACCAGCATTCGCTGACCGTGCTGCGTCAGGCGATAGACCTGGAGGATCCTGGGCCCGCAGGTGGTCCCGATTTGGTCCTGCGCTGGGCAGCGTTGCTGCACGACATCGGCAAGCCGGCCACCCGCCGGCACGAAACTGACGGTGGCGTCAGTTTCCACCACCACGAGGTGGTGGGCGCGAAGATGGTCCGGAAGCGGATGCGCGCGCTGCGCTACTCCAAGCAGATGGTCGACGACGTGTCCCAGCTGGTCTACCTGCACCTGCGGTTCCACGGCTACGGCGACGGCAAGTGGACCGACTCGGCGGTGCGGCGCTACGTCACCGACGCGGGGCCCCTGCTGGCACGGCTGCACAAGCTGGTGCGGGCGGACTGCACCACCCGCAACAAGCGGCGCGCGGCTCGTCTGCAGGCCAGCTACGACCAGCTCGAAGAGCGCATCGCCGTCTTGGCCGAGCAGGAAGACCTCCAGCGCGTGCGGCCGGACCTGGATGGCAACGAGATCATGGCGCTGCTCGACATTCCGGCGGGTCCGCAGGTGGGCCGCGCATGGAGCTATCTCAAAGAGCTGCGCCTGGAGCGCGGGCCGTTGACGCGCGAGGAGGCGACGGCCGAGTTGCTGTCGTGGTGGCAGACACAGGGGAACCGATAGCCGCAGTGCCGCGTCTGAGCAGGGTATGGACTACTGCCTGGGCGACGGGGACGGTGCGGCCACCATGTGGACCGGCACTCCGGACTTGGATCTTGACGGGGACGGATTGGCCGATGCCGTCAGCCTCGATTTCGACGGAGACGGACTGCGCGACGACGCGCTGGCGGATCTTGATGGGGACGGGGTAGCCGACCACCTCCTGCTGGACGTCGACGACGACGGCACCCCGGAGGCCTCCTTCATCGATGACGGCTCCGGCACCTGGGGACAGGGCGCCACGGCGGGCTCGGCAGATCGATCGGGCGGGCTGCGCTGGCTGGGGCTTGACGACGTCGAGCACACCGGCGGTCCGCTGGTGGATTTCGACGGTGACGGGCGGGTCAACGACCGGCTGCTGGACTCCGACGGCGACGGGCGGGCCGATCGGGTGCTGATCGGCAGTGAGCCGGGCCGCTACGGCGCGGCCTACGTCGACACCGACGGTGACGGACGGTGGAACGTCAAGCTCACCGACGCCGATGGTGACGGTGCCGCCGATGGCGCCACCGTGCTGTGAACTGCCGGACCTGTAGGGGGTTTCGGCGAATGGCCAATCCGGAAATGCTGAACTCGGCGACATCTTTGCCTCGGGTATGACGCCCACGGGGGCACCAGTGAAGAAGATGCGGCCGGGTCTCGCTTTCGCGCTGACGCGCTCACCGCCCGGCGCCGTGCTGGTTCGGCGCCGGCTCGCTTTCGCGCTGACGCGCTCAGCGCCCCCGGCCGGGAGGCCCCGCGAAGGCTTGGGCGATCTCCAACCAACGCTGCGCGTCGTCACCGTGGGCGGTGACGTCCAGGTCGGCCAGCGCACGCCGCTGCGTCACCAAAAAGCAGAAGTCCTCGGCTGTTCCGGTCACCCGCTGTTCGGCGTTCACCGGGCCCCATGCCCACACTCCGCCCCCGGGAGCGTGAAGTTCCACGTGAAACGGTTCCGTCGGCGGGGCCAGGTTGTGCACGGTGAAGGCGAAATCCCGAGTCCGCACCCCCAGATGGGCGATCGAGCGCAACCGCGCCGTGGGGCGCCGGCGCACCCCGAGCGCGTCGGCCACGTCCAGGCCATGCGCCCAGGTCTCCATCAGCCGAGCAGTGGCCATCGAGGCCGCGCTCATCGGCGGACCGAACCACGGCAGCTTGCGACCGTCAGCCACACCGAGCAGCTCCTGGTGCAGCTTCGCGCGGGTCGAGCGCCAGTCGGCCAACAGCTCGGCCGGCGGCAGCTGGGCCAGATCGGCGGCGGCGGCGTCGACGAATCCGGCCGGATCCTTCATCGCGTCGGCGAGTGCGGCAGCAAAACCCGCCTCGTCGGTGATGGCGGTCAGCGACACCCGATCGGTCCACAGCAGATGACCGATCTGATGAGCGATCGACCAGCCCGCCGCCGGCGTGGGCGTGCCCCACTGACTGTCGGCAAGCGGGGCCACCAGGGCGTCGAGCTCGTCGCTTTCGGCGCTCAGATCGGCGACGATCGATTCAGTTTCGGCCATGCTCGTACTTTAGGCCCACCGGTTCGCGGCGCCGCCCGATGAACGCGTGACCGGCCAAACCGACCAGGTACAGCAGGGTCCCGGCCACAATCAGCGACGGCGCCTGCCCGTCGGGGGGAATCAGCGCCGCGGCGCCGGCCACAGCGACAATGAACGACACCCAAAACAGCGAATCCTGTACCGCAAAGACGTGTCCGCGCAGGGCGTCGTCGACGTCGATCTGCATGGCGGTGTCGGCGCAGAGCTTGACCACCTGCCCGGCGACTCCGAGCAGGAATCCGCACAACACCAGCACCGGAAGGTACAGCCCGACGGCGGCCAGTTGGATGATGGCAGCCGCCGCCAGGGCGCCGTTGGTGGTGGCGTAGCGGCCCCAGCGGTGCACCGCCGGCGGGGTCAGCACGGTGGCCAGAAATGACCCGGCGCCGGCCGAGGCGACGAACAACGCCGTGGTGCCCAGGCCGGACACCGTGTGCTCGCCGACGTGCCGAACCAGCACCAGCACCACCAACGTGTTGATACCGAAGGCCATCCGGTGCGCGGCCAGTCCGGACAGGGTGGCGGCCACGGTGGGCCGGTCGCGCACCGTCCGGATGCCGTGCATCCAGCCCGTCGTCACCGCATAGAGCACCGAGCCGTGGATCGCCCGCTTGGTGTCGTCCGGACCGAGCACGTGGGCTTCGAAGCGCAGCGAGAGCACCAGGGCGATCGCGACCGGGATGGCTACGGCCGCGATGATCGACGCCGCACCGCGGTCGTCGGCACCGATCAGCCAGCGCGGCAGCAGCATGAAGTTGGCGCCCAAAAAGGCGGCCACCGCACCGATGGCGATCGCCACGGCGTTCATCGTCACGACCTGCTCGCGCGGCACCACGTGTGGCAGTGCCGCCGACAGCCCGGAGGCGATGAACCGGGTGAAGCCGTTGGCGATCAGGGCCGCGCACAGCACCGGCAGATCACCGGTACCGACAGCCAGCAGCGCCGCGATCCCGAGTACCAGCACCAGCCGGGCGACGTTGGCCACCACCATCACCTGTCGTCGATCCCAGCGGTCCAGCAGCGCGCCAGCGAACGGGCCCAGCACCGAATACGGCAGGAACAGCACGGCGAAAGCACCCGCGATCGCCCACGGGGAGGCGGCTCGGTCCGGGTTGAACAGCAGCGCTCCGGCCAGCCCGGCTTGGAACAGGCCGTCGCCGAATTGGCTGGCGGCCCGCAGTTCCAGCAGTCTGCGGAACTCCGGCAGGCCGCGCGCCGACCGCCACACTGTCGCGGGTGCGCGGTTGTCCACCACAGAACCTCTTCCAGACTCGGGCGGCACGCGGCACCGGCCCCAAACCAGCCTACAAATATTGCGGGTCGGCCGATGTTCGGCACAGCTCAACACGGATGGCGGCGGTGGGTGTCATGATGGAAAAATGGCCCAACCCGAAGACCCCGAGGACTATGTCGCGCCCGCTGCGCATCGGGTACGGGCTGGCACGCTGCTGTTGGCCAACACCGATCTGCTCGAGCCCACGTTTCGTCGCACCGTGATCTACGTGGTCGAGCACAACGACGGTGGAACCTTGGGCGTGGTGCTCAACCGCCCCAGTGAGACTGCTGTCTACAACGTGCTGCCGCAGTGGTCCGAGCTGGCCGCGAAACCCAAAACGATGTTCATCGGTGGCCCGGTGAAACGTGACGCCGCCCTGTGCGTCGGGCTGTTGCGGGTCGGCGCCGAGCCCCACGGTGTGCCCGGCCTGCGGCACATCGACGGCCGGCTGGTGATGGTCGATCTCGATGCGGATCCCGAGACCATCGCGCCGCATGTGGAGGGTGTGCGGGTCTTCGCCGGCTATGCCGGTTGGACCATCGGCCAGCTCGAGGGCGAGATCGAGCGCGATGACTGGATCGTGCTCTCGGCGCTCCCGTCGGATGTGATGGTGCCGCCGCGAGTCGACCTGTGGGGACGAGCGCTGCGTCGGCAGCCGTGGCCCACCGCGCTGCTGGCCACCCACCCGATCGACATCAGCCGCAACTGAGCCGGCGGCCGGCACCGCCCGAGGCGTCTTACCCGCAACCGCAGCCGCTGCCGCATCCGGAGGCCGGCTCCGGCGGCGCGGGGTCTCCGCAACCGCAGCCCGCTCCGCAACCCGCCTCCTCGACGGGCGCACTGTCACCGCAACCGCAGCCAGACCCGCAACAGCCGGCGGCGGCGGCTGCATTGGCCTGAGCCGACAGGCGTGCCGCGTAGCGGGCCCCCTGCCAAGCTCCGGCGGCCAGCGTGGCGAGTGCCCCGGTGATCGAGATGATCAGCGCCAGCAGTGCCATCGACGACGGGCCGGCCAGCACCAGCACGCCGCCCACGCCCAGGATCACCCCGACGGCGATCTGGGCGGGCGCAACCGCCCGCAGCACCAACTGTTCGGGGTCACCGGTGAGCGGGCTCACCAGCGTCCGCACACCGAACACCAGCGACACCACCGCCGCAATCAGGCACACGACACCCATGATCAGCATGGGTCCACCATACGAGCTGGGCAGTTACCCCGTGGTGCCCACCTGGTGGCGGATGACGCCTGACTCCACCGGAGGGTGGGGGGCGTCGAGTGGCGGCGGGGCGGTGCCCACCTGGTGGCGCACCGTGCCCGATTGCACCGGGCCGCTGGGGGCAGGCGGCGGCGGGTTGGTACCGGGCCGCTCGACCCGGAATCCGTTGATGATCCCGTCGGTCGCGGGAGCCGCGCCGATCGCGCGACCGGCACCGGTGGTCACGGTCAGTGACACCAGGTAGGCCGTGTCGTCTGTCGGCACGATCACGTGGCGCCGCGACGTGTTCAGCGTCATGTCGGCGTCGCGGTAGGTCCCCTCGATGATCGACGAGGGAAACCCGTTGAAGTCGTTCAGGGAGGCGTTGGTGGTCTGCCAGGCCATCAGTGTCTGGCTGTCGACGAACCCGTGCGTGATCGCTTCCTTGGGGTCGAACTGTCCGTCCAGCCGGTAGACCACGACCTGGGCGTTGGGGGTGTAAAGCGACCCGCCGCGCCGGTCGGCGATCACTGCGAACGCGTCGGGGACGTTGGGGTCGGGCACGTGGGACCAGCCCGCCGGCATCGGCAAGGTGATGTTGAACGCGTTGAACCCGGCGGGCTGTTGCGGCTGCAACTGCACCTTCTTGGCCGCGAAGTAGTCGCGCATGGTGCCCGAGGTCGCCGGCACGAGACCGCTCGGCGGCGCTACCGCGGCCGGGATACCAGGTACGCCCGCCGGCGGCGGGATCGCGGGCGCCGGAGCCGCCGGGCGCGGCGCCGATGCCAGCGGCCCGGTCACCGGCGCTGCTGCCGGCTGGGCGGCGGGGCCGTAGGGGTTCGGCTGTGCCGGGACCAGCGGCTCGGCCGCCACGACGGGGCTACCGGCCAAGCCTGCCGCCATCACAGCGGCGCAGCCGAAGAGGAGTCGCCAACGGTGCGCGGTGTTCGTCATCTCCAGGGTCCTTCCGGGGCGGGCCGGGTAGTGATGCCCTGGCCGTGAAATGACGGTAGCCACGCGCCGACAGCGTGGCCAGGGCTGCAACCGACCTGGAACGAACCCCTCACCGGGTCGCAATCCAACTGATACCAAGCTGTGGCGATCAGACCGAAAAGCGCCGCCGTTTACCCTGTTGAGGTGAACGAAGCCCCGACCACTCAGGTACCCGGCGACCCGCTTGAACTCAGCGACCAGGCGCCCCGGCACCGCTACAACGCGACGCTGGCCGGGCGTATCGAAGACACCTGGCAGCACCACTGGGAGCAGGCGGGCACCTTCAACGTCGCCAACCCGGTCGGTTCGCTCGCACCGACCGACGGTTCGACAGTTCCCGCCGACAAGATGTTCGTCCAGGACATGTTCCCCTACCCATCCGGGGACGGCCTGCACGTCGGACACCCGCTCGGCTACATCGCCACCGACGTCTATGCCCGCTACTTCCGGATGACCGGCCACAACGTGCTGCACGCCCTGGGCTTCGACGCGTTCGGCCTGCCCGCCGAGCAGTACGCGGTGCAGACCGGCACCCACCCGCGCACCCGTACCGAGGCCAACGTCGAGAACTTCCGCCGGCAGCTACGACGCCTCGGCCTGGGTCACGACAGCCGGCGCAGCTTCTCCACCACCGACGTCGACTTCTACAAGTGGACGCAATGGATCTTCCTGCAGATCTACAACGCCTGGTTCGACCCGAGTGCGAACAAGGCGCGTCCGATCTCCGAGCTGATCGCCGAATTCGACGCGCGCGCACGCATTCTCGACGATGGCCGGGACTGGGCGCAGCTGTCGGCCGGTGAGCGCGCCGACGTCATCGACGGCCACCGACTGGTCTACCGCACGGACTCGATGGTCAACTGGTGTCCGGGGCTGGGCACCGTGTTGGCCAACGAAGAGGTCACCGCCGATGGGCGAAGCGACCGCGGCAATTTCCCGGTGTTCCGGAAGCGGTTGCGGCAGTGGATGATGCGGATCACCGCGTACTCCGACCGGCTGCTCGATGATCTCGAACTGCTGGACTGGCCGGAGAAGGTCAAGACCATGCAGCGCAACTGGATCGGGCGCTCCACCGGTGCGGCGGCATTGTTCGGCGCGGTCACCACCGACGGTTCAGCGGTGGACATCGAGGTGTTCACCACACGCCCGGACACGCTTTTCGGTGCCACCTACCTGGTGCTCGCCCCCGAGCACGAGCTGGTCGACCGACTGGTCGTCGACGCGTGGCCGGACGGGGTGGACCAACGTTGGACTTTCGGAGCAGCCACCCCAACAGCTGCCGTCGCCGACTATCGCAAGGCGATCGCGGCGAAGTCGGACCTGGAGCGCCAGGAGAACAAGACCAAAACCGGTGTCTTCCTGGGTAGTTACGCCACCAATCCCGCCAACGGGCAGCAGGTGCCGATCTTCATCGCCGACTACGTGCTGGCTGGCTACGGCACCGGCGCCATCATGGCGGTTCCCGGGCACGACCAGCGAGACTGGGAGTTCGCCGCCGAGTTCGGCCTACCGGTAATCGAAGTCATTGCCGGCGGCGACATCTCAGAATCCGCTTACGCCGGCGACGGCACCCTGGTCAATTCCGGTCCGCTAGACGGTATGGCGGTCGGTGACGCCAAGAAGGCGATGACGCAACAGCTGGAGGAGCAGGGCCGCGGCTGGGCTCGCATCGAATACAAGTTGCGGGACTGGCTTTTCGCCCGGCAGCGGTACTGGGGCGAGCCGTTCCCGATCGTTTTCGATGCCGACGGTCGCGCGCACCCGCTGGACGCGGAGGCACTGCCGGTCGAGCTGCCTGACGTCGCCGACTACTCACCGGTGCTGTTCGACCCCAACGACGCGTCCAGCGAACCCTCACCCCCGCTGGCCAAGGCGACCGACTGGGTGCATGTCGAGCTGGACCTCGGCGACGGACTGCAGCCCTACACCCGTGACACCAATGTCATGCCGCAGTGGGCCGGAAGTTCCTGGTACGAGTTGCGTTACACCGACCCGCACAACAACGAACGCTTCTGCGCGCCGGAGAACGAGGCCTACTGGATGGGGCCCCGGCCCGCCGAGCACGGACCCAATGACCCGGGCGGCGTGGACCTCTACGTCGGCGGCGCCGAGCACGCGGTGCTGCACCTGCTGTACTGCCGCTTCTGGCACAAGGTGCTCTACGACCTCGGGCACGTCAGCTCGCGTGAGCCCTACCGCCGGTTGGTCAATCAGGGCTACATCCAGGCTGCGGCCTACACCGACGCCCGCGGGTCTTATGTGCCGGCCGCCGAAGTCGTGGAGCGCGACGGAAAGTTCTACCTCCCGGGCGCCGACGGTGACACGGAAGTCTTCGCCGAGTACGGCAAAATGGGTAAGAGCCTGAAGAATTCGGTGTCTCCCGACGAGATCTGCGAGAGCTACGGCGCCGACACGCTGCGGGTCTACGAGATGTCGATGGGTCCGCTGGATATGTCGCGGCCGTGGGCCACCAAGGACGTGGTCGGCGCACACCGCTTCCTGCAGCGGGTATGGCGCCTGGTGGTCGACGAGGAGACCGGCGAGAACCGGGTGCTCGACGGCGAGCCGGACACCGAGACCCTGCGACTGCTGCACCGCACCATCGTTGGGGTGTCGGAAGATTATGCGGCACTGCGCAACAACACCGCGGCTGCCAAGCTGATCGAGTACACCAACCACCTGACCAAGGAGCATCGCGAAGGGGTCCCGCGCTCGGCCGTCGAGCCGCTGGCGCTGCTGCTCGCACCGTTGGCTCCGCACTTGGCCGAGGAACTGTGGCGGCGACTCGGCCACGATTCCTCGCTGGCGCACGGTCCCTTCCCGGTCGCTGACCCGGCCTACCTGGTGACCGACACCGTCGACTACCCGGTACAGGTCAACGGCAAGAAGCGCGGACTGGTCACGGTACCCACCGATGCCGACGGTGACGCGATCAAGGCCGCTGCCCTGGCCGACGAGAAGGTGCAGGCGTTCTTGTCCGGTGCCACCCCGAAAAAGGTGATCGTGGTGCCCGGCCGATTGGTGAATCTGGTGGTGTGACAACGGTGCCGGTGCTGCGGAACCTCCTGACGCCATTCGTACTGTGGTGGCGGTACTGGCCGCAGCTGGCAGCGTGTTATCTTGCCGGGCTGGCGCTGCCCGCGCTCGCACGTGATCACCGGAAAGCCCAACGCGGCCACCGAGGTTCTGGTGTGCAGCAGCGGGATCATCGGCCGACTCGGGTCAGGGCGGCCGGATTACCGCTTCCCGCCGGTGCCCCCGGGGTCCGGACGGCTGGTCAACCTGGCGGTGTGGCAACGATTTGAGGCGACAGCATGTGGGTCGAAAGCGGAGCATTCCACGAGACGCTGGCGGAGCTGGGGCTGTTCGACGGCCTTGACGCCAGTGCCCGCGAGGAGCGTGCCGAGCTGGTGGTCTGGTTGCTGGAGCAGGGCTTCGAACTGGATCAGATTCGGGCCGAGGTGGCGCCGATGTTGATGCCGGCGCATCGTGCGTTGGGCCACGACGGCAAATACGTGTCAGAACGTCAGGTCAGCGCCGACTACGGCATCGACCTGGCCCTGTTGCAGGGCATCGAACGTGCGCTGGGGCTGCCGCGGTTGGATGATTCCGATGCCGCTCTGCTTTTGCGGGCCGACGGTGAGGCCGCCGTGCGATTGCAGCAACTTATCGGGGCGGGACTGGACCCGGGCCAGGTGCTGTTGATGATCCGCCGGCTTTCCGAGGGCATTTCCCGGGCGGTTCCGGCGTTCCGGTACAGCACCATATCGGCGATCATGCGGCCGGGCCTGACCGAGCTTGAGGTCGCCAAAGCTCACGAGGAGATTGTGCGGGCCGTTATCCCCTTGTTGGGGGACATGATTCGCGACATTCTATTTGTCCAGCTGCGGCGGGTGTTGGAAGGTGAGGAGGTCAACGCCACCGAGCGGGCGGCCGGGGTGGCGCTGCCCGGGGCGCGGCAGCTTGCGGTGGCCTTCGCCGACATGGTCGGGTTCACCCGGCTGGGCGAGGCGATACCGCCCGAGGAACTGGTGGGACTCGTTGAGCGCCTTGCCGATCTGGCGCACGAGGTGGTCAACCCTCCGGTGCGGCTGGTCAAGACGATCGGCGATGCGGTGATGCTGGTGTCGTCCGACGCCGCCAAGCTGCTCGGTGCCACGCTGCAGCTGCTGGACCGTGCCGCGGACGACCCCGCCCTGCCGCAACTGCGGGCCGGTATCGCGTCGGGATGGGCGGTGAGCCGAGCCCGGGATTGGTTCGGCAGCCCGGTGAACGTCGCGAGCCGGGTCACCAGCGTGGCCGAGCCGGGCGAGGTCATGACGGAGGGCGCGGCCCGCGAGGCCATCGGGGAGGCTCCGGGGTACGCCTGGTCGTTTGTCGGAACCCGTGCACTCAAGGGTGTGGAGGGCGAGACCAAATTGTTCCGGGTGCGGCGGCAGGAAACCCGATAGGTCAGCGCGGCCGGACCACCACTTCTTGCAGCTGTGCCTCGACGGGGGTGCGTATGGCGCCGGCCACCACTTCGGCGACGGTGTCGGGACGCAGGAAGCGGGCCGCGTCGTACTCGCCGCCCTCGTAGGCGACCAGATCTTGCTGCATGTCGGTGTCGACCCGGCCCGGGTAGACCGTGGTGACCCGTAGCATCGGCTCGTCACTGCGCAGTGAATCCGCGAACGCCCGTAGCGCGAACTTGCTCGCCGAATACGACGCCATGCCCGGAGAAACCCGTTGCCCGGCACCGGAGTTGATGAAAACCACCTGCCCGCGGGCCGCCCGCAACGCGGGCAACAGAGCCAGAGTCAGGGCCACCGCACCGAACACGTTCACCTCGAAGGTCGCCCGCCACTCCTCGATATAGGACTCGCCGGCAGCTCCGGGCAGCATCACCCCGGCGTTGTGCACCAGCACGTCGAGTTCGTCGACGATCTCGGTGGCCGCGTCGATCCCGTCGATGTCGGCCAAGTCGAGCGGCCAGGTGGTGGCGCCGAGGCGCTGCGCCACCGCGTCCAGACGCGCTGACGGCCGACCAGCAAGCAACAGGGTGTGGGTGGGCGCCAACGCCGCTGCTATCGCCGAACCGATACCGCCGCCGGCTCCGGTGATCAGGGCAGTCGGCATTACCCGCAATCCATGGGGCAGCCCGCATCGCCGGCGGCTGCCGGTTCGACACCATCACAGGTGGCCAGACGCTCCAGGGGCTCGAGCGCGCGGGTCAGGGTGTCGAGTTCTTCCTGGCTGAGCTTGTTCAGCATCGCCGCCAGTGCCGCGTGCCGGTTTGCCAGCGACTCGCGGTGGCTCGCCAGACCTTCGGGGGTGATGTCGACCAGCACCGCCCGCAGATCGGAGGGGTCGCGGCTGCGCTTGACCAGCCCGATCTTCTCCAGGCGACGGATCGCCACCGTGGTGGTGGGGGTGCGGACCCGCTCGTGGGCGGCCAGCTCGGTCATCCGGATGGGACCCCGGTCCAGCAGCGTGATCAGAATCGACAGCTGAGCCAGCGTGAGTTCGCCGGTCGGGGTCCCTCCGCTGATGTCGCCACGCCGCAGGATCGAGAACAGTTTGGACAGCGAACGGTGCAAGCCTTCTGCGATCGCCGTCACCTGCGGCGTATCGGCCTTGCTCTCCGTCATAGTTCGCCAGTCTAACCGGTGACCGTAAAGAGGGTTGACAACTCGTAGAGGTTGCTGTCACAACACCTGGGACAGGAACTTCTGCAGTCGCTGCGTCTCGGCGTTGTCGAAGATCTGATCGGGCGGACCGGACTCCACGACCTTGCCCCGGTCCATGAAGACCACCGTGTCCGAGGCCGAGCGAGCGAAGCCCATCTCGTGGGTGACCACCACCATCGTCATGCCGTCGGCCCCGAGTTCGGCGATCAACGCCAGGATTCCCTTGACCAACTCCGGATCCAGCGCCGAGGTGGCTTCGTCGAAGAGCATCACCTGCGGTTGCATCGCCAGCGCGCGGGCGATCGCCACCCGTTGCTGCTGGCCGCCGGAGAGCGCCGACGGGCGGGAGGAGGCCTTGTTCTTCAGTCCGACCCGGTCCAGCAGGCTCAGCGCGAGCTCGCGGGCGGCGTCGTCGGACATCCCGCGCAGCTTGCGCGGAGCCAGGGTGATGTTGTCCAGCACACTGCGGTGCGGGAACAGATTGAAATGCTGGAACACCATCCCGATCCGCTGGCGCAGCTCGTCGGGGTCGTCGGCCAACACCGATCGGCCACCCAGCAGGACGTCGCCGCCGTCGGGTTCGTGGAGCCGGTTCAAGGTGCGCAGCATCGTCGACTTACCCGACCCGGAGGGGCCGATCACCGCGGCGGTGGCTCCCGCCGGCACGTCGAGGTCGACTCCGCGCAGGACCTGGTGCTTGCCGAAGGACAACTGGATCCCTTTGGCCGCCAGCGACACCGGCTCGCGCGCTGCGGGAGTCGTCATGTCATCTCCTGACTGGAGATTGCCGCGCGCAGCTCGACCGAATCGTCGGCCTCGGGCGGCCTACCGCGACGCAGCCGATGATCGACGACGTTCACCAGGTGCGTCAGCGGGATGGTCAGGGCCAGGTAGAGGATGCCGGCGGCCACCAAGGGGGAGAGGCTGCCGGTCTGGGCGTTGAAGTCGCGGCCCACCTGGAACAACTCCCGCTGACCGGCGACCAGGCCGAGGAAGTACAGCAGTGCCGATGCTTTGAGCAGGGCGATGAACTGGTTGACCAGCGCGGGCAGCACCCGCCGGATGCCCTGCGGGATCACCACCAGTCGCATCGCCGCCGGGTAGCCGAAACCCAGTGCGCGCGAAGCCTCCAGCTGGCCGGACTCCACACTTTGGATGCCCGAGCGCAAGATCTCCCCGATGTAGGCCGCGGCGGTCAGCCCCAGCGCCGCGATCCCCAGCGGGTAGGGGTTGTTGTGTGTCAGGCCGCCCACCAGCGGCCCGACCGCCAGGCCGATGAGCAGGATGATCAGCACCTCGGGCAGGCCCCGGAAGATGTCGGTGTAGATCCGCGCCGGCCAGCGCAGCCATCGGGTGCGCGAGATTCCGGCCACGGCCAGCCCCAGCCCCGCCACCAAGCCGATGGCGCCACCGCTCACGGTCAGCAGCAACGTGTTGGGCAGACCGGTCTTGAGCAGGTCCGGCAGGGCGCGCCGGTACAACTGCCAGTCGAAGAAGGAGTCGCGTAGCTGTGCCAGAGTGGATTTGGGCGTGTACGGCTCGGACTCGGGCCGGTGATGCCGGGCCGCTATCGCAGCGAAGTCCGGTAGATGCGGGGTGGCTGCCGACTTGGAACCCGGCTGCCAGTCCGGCGGCAACGGCCGAGGCACCCAGTCGGTGAACAGCTGCGGCCAGGTGCCGTCTTCGATGACAGCGTCCAAGCCGGAGTTCAGCGCCGAGATCAGCGCGTGGTTCCCCTTGGCTACGGCGTAGGCTTCGAAGCCGGCCGGGCTGAATGTGTAGCCGACGATCTGTGCGGGATCGCCCGGCTTCAATAGGTTCAGTGCGGTCAGCGACGGCGCCACCCACGCGTCGACCTGGCGGCTTTTCAGGCTGGCGTACAGCGTGATCGAGTCGGGGAACCGGACCGGTTCGACTTCCAGGGCGTCGACGGTGTAGGCGTCTTCGACTGTGCCCTGAACCACCCCGATGCGCTGGCCGCTGGCCAGGGCGTCGAATCCGGTGATCCCGGACCCGGCCGGAACCACCAATGCCATGTAACCGAAGTCGTAGCCGTTGGTGAAGCCGACGGTGCGGCGGCGCTCGTCGGTGGCGTTGATCGACGCCGACCCCACGTCGAAACGTCCCGACTCCACCTGGGCCAGCAGGCCGAAGAAGTCGGTGCCGACGAAGTGGATCCGCAGGCCCAGCTTCTTGGCGATGGCCCGTAGCAGTTCGTTGTCGAACCCGCTGTAGCGGCCCTTGGCGTTGATGCAGTTCGTCGGGGGGCTTTCGGTCTGCGTGCCGACCGTCAATACCCCGGGGGTGCCCAACCCCAGTTTGGTCACGTCGATCGAACTCAGCGGCTCGACGCCGGCCGTGGTGTATTTGTCCTCGCGCGGCCGTTTGGCGTTGGCCAGTTTGACCGGCAACGCGACGGCAGCCTGCTCCCCGGGCGGGGTGCACAGGTCCGGGGCGGCCCCGGCCGGTGGCACTGCCGCCAGACCGCCCACGATCATGCACGTGGCGATGAACGCCGCGAGCCTTATTGCTGGTCGCGCCATCGGCACAGCGCCTCGGCGGCGGTCAGGTCGTAGTCGGGTCCGCTGCTGCCGATGGTCAGCAGGCTCACCCCGAGTCCGGTCAATGTGTCGGCCTCGGCCAGGAATTCGGCCACCGTGCCCCGTGTCTGGTCACCGCCCAGCGCCGCCGAGTGTTCGATCGTGGCGGGGTTTCGCCCGACGGCGGCGCAGTGCTGCGCCAGCACGGCTGCCTTGTGCGGGTAGCTGTCGGCGTCGGCGAAGCTGTGCCACATGTCGGCGTGCTCGGCGACCAGGCGCAGCGTCTTGCGCTCCCCGCCGCCCCCGATCAACAGCGGGATCGCGCGAGTCGGCGGCGGATTCAACTGGGCCAGGCGGCTTTTGATCCGCGGCAGTGCGCCGCCCAGGTCGTCGAGGCGGCTGCCCGCGGTGCCGAACTCGTAGCCGTATTCCCGGTAGTCCCGGTGCTTCCAACCCGCCCCGATGCCCAGGATCAGCCGGCCGTCGCCGATGTGGTCGACGGTGCGGGCCATATCGGCCAGCAGCTCCGGGTTGCGATAGGAGTTGCACGACACCAGCGCGCCGATCTGGATGCGCGAGGTCTGCTCGGCCCAAGCGGCCAGCATGGTCCAGCACTCGAAGTGCGGTCCGTCCCGGTCGCCGTAGAGCGGGAAGAAATGGTCCCAGTTGAAGGCGATGTCGACACCGGAGTCTTCGCAACGCCGGACCGCATCGCGGATGGCGCCGTAGTGCGCCGCATGTTGGGGCTGCAATTGGACGGCAATGCGGATGGGCCGGGCCATCACGCCACTTTATCCCCGGAATTGCGGATTGATGCGGCGCTTCCAGCTTCGCCTCGCCCCCGGCGAGCCTCGCCAAATCGCCGGGCATCAGGCGAGTGGAACCGACGGGTAGGTATCAGGCGAGGGTCATGCGAAGCAGCTCGACCAGCACGCGAGGCCGATCACTTTGCACGGAGTGACCGGCACCGTCGACCACGTGGGTGGTCAGCCCCGGCGAGCGTTGCGTGTACTCGGCGACGTCGTCGGCGGTCACAAAGAATGAATCGCCGCCGCGGATCAAGGTGGTGGGCGCGGTGATCGCCGAGACATCGGTCCACAGTTCGGTGAAGTCGCCGACGGAGCGGATGGTGTCGTAGCGCCATGTCCAACTGCCGTCCGGCAACCGACGGGTGTTGTGAAACAGCCCGCGTCGCAGTGACTCCAGATCCCGGTGCGGCGCCGCGACTGCGGTGACGGCCAGCAGCGACTCGAAATCGGGGAAGGTCCGGTCGCCTTGGGCCAACGCCACGGTTCCACGGTCGGCGGCACTCATCTCGGCGTGGCGCTGCAACGCCGACGGCGTCACATCCACAATCGCCAACCGGCGCACCAGCTCGCCGGCGGTGGCCGCCAGGCGGATCGCGGTTAGCCCGCCCAGGGACATGCCGACCACCAACTCGGCGTCCGGTGCCAGCTCCTGCAGCACGGGCGCCAGAGTGGCGGCATTGCGCTGCGGCGAGTAGTCGCCGTCCTCACGCCACGCCGAACGGCCATGGCCGGGCAGGTCCACCGCCAGCGCGGGCTCGCCGAGCCCGAGGATGACGGTGTCCCAGGTGTGAGCGTTCTGCGCACCGCCATGCAGGAACACCACCCGCGGCGGTGCCGAACCCCAGCGCAGCGCACTGACTTCACCGGTGTCGATCCGCTCGACTTCGGGCGGCGCACCGGCCAGACCGGCCTGCTCGGCGTTGCCCCCCAATAGGGCGAACTCCGAGAGGCCGGCCAGCTCGTCGTCAGTCATGTTCGGCGCAGAGTCGGCTTCTAGCCGACGATGAATTCCTCGAGCTGGGCGCGGGCGACGTCGTCAGCCAGCTGCTTGGGCGGGCTCTTCATCAGGTACGCCGATGCCGGCAGGATCGGTCCGCCGATGCCGCGGTCCTTGGCGATCTTGGCGGCACGCACCGCGTCGATGATGATGCCGGCCGAATTCGGCGAGTCCCACACTTCGAGCTTGTACTCCAGGTTCAGCGGTGCGTCACCGAAGGCGCGGCCCTCGAGGCGCACGTAGGCCCACTTGCGGTCGTCGAGCCAGGCCACGTGGTCGCTTGGTCCGATGTGGACGTTCTTGTCTTCGACCTTGCCGGCCAGCGAGCCGGTGAGGTTGGAGGTGACGGCCTGGGTCTTGGAGACCTTCTTGGACTCCAGCCGCTCACGCTCGAGCATGTTCTTGAAGTCCATGTTGCCGCCGACGTTGAGCTGGTAGGTGCGGTCGAGGGTGACACCGCGGTCCTCGAACAGCTTGGCCATCACGCGGTGGGTGATGGTGGCGCCGACCTGGCTCTTGATGTCGTCGCCGACGATCGGCACGCCGGCGTCGGCGAACTTCTTGGCCCACACGGGGTCGGAGGCGATGAACACCGGCAGCGCGTTGACGAAGGCCACGCCCGCGTCGATGGCGCACTGGGCGTAGAACTTGTCGGCCTCTTCGGAGCCCACCGGCAGGTAGGAGACCAGCACGTCGACCTTGGCCTCACGCAGGGCGGCGACCACGTCCACGGCCTCGGCGTCGGAGACCTCGATGGTCTCGGCGTAGTACTTGCCGATGCCGTCCAGGGTCGGGCCGCGCTGCACGATCACGTTGGTCGGCGGCACGTCGGCGATCTTGATGGTGTTGTTCTCCGAGGCGAAGATGGCCTCGGACAGGTCGAAGCCGACCTTCTTGGCGTCCACGTCGAACGCGGCGACGAACTTGACGTCGCGGACGTGGTACGGGCCGAAGCGCACGTGCATCAAGCCGGGGACCGTGGAGGTGTCATCGGCGTTCTGGTAGTACTGGACGCCTTGGACCAGCGAGGACGCGCAGTTGCCGACGCCGACAATGGCGACCCGCACATCCGTCGTTTGCTCAGTCATTTTCGACGCTCTCCTTTTTCTGCTTTCACTGCTGACGTGCTGTGTTGTGTTTCCCCAATGCCCGCGTCCGTATGCAGGATCAGGGTTGTTCGGCCCGGCCCTGCGATACGCGTTCGGCCGCGATCAGCTCGTTGAGCCACTTGACCTCCCGCTCACTGGACTCCAGCCCGAGCTGGTGCAGTTGGCGGGTGTAGCGGTCCAATGAGTTGCTGGCCCGTGCCACCGCGTTGCGCAGGCCTTCCCGGCGTTCTTCCACCTGCCGGCGACGGCCTTCGAGGATCCGCATCCGAGCCTCGGCGGGGGTGCGGTTGAAGAACGCCAGGTGGACTCCGAAGCCGTCGTCGGTGTAGTTCTGCGGGCCGGTGTCGGACACCAGCTCGTTGAATCGTTGACGGCCGGCGTCGGTCAGCCGGTACACCCGCCGGGCCCGGCGCACCGGGGTTCCCGTCGGTGCGGCGTCCTCGGCGATGACCCCGGCCAGCTGCATGCGCCGCAGCGCGGGGTACAGCGAGCCGTAGGAGAACGCCCGGAACGCACCCAGCAGACCGGTCAACCGCTTCCGGAGCTCGTAGCCGTGCATCGGAGACTCGAGCAGCAAGCCCAAAATGGCAAGCTCAAGCACTCCAATCACCTCCTGAGATGGCGTAGCTACGACCGGTCGACGGTTCGCGACATAGTATCGCGCCGATATAACCAAGCCCAAGTGGCTATTGTTCGCCTGGTGTTCAGACCGCCGAAACGAGCGGGTTCGTCGTCGCCGGATCTCTTGCTCGCGGAACGACACCGCTCGCCGAATCCGCTGGTCAGGACGGATAATTGATGCGTTTGACTGTGCCGTCGCCCGCGAAGGCGATGTAGCCGCTGCCGTAGTCGCTGGAAACATACACCGACAGCGATAGAGCCCCCGGTGTCGTGGGATCCCGAGCCGGATCGACGATCAGGTAGGTGCTTTTCACATCGGCTGGTTTGATCCCGAGCGTCTCGGGAGCTCCACGCAGGATCCCAACCGCAGCCTTGACGTCGAATGCGCCCAGATCAACCAGCACGTCATCACTGCTCTTGGACGAGGTCGAGGGGTCATCCCAGCCGCCGCGGTAGGAGTAGTCCAGTTTGCGGCGCTCCTCGCCCGGGTCGGGCCGATCCAGAGATGCGTAGTCGGGGTAGACCACCAGCCGGTAGCCCATGGTGTCGCCGAACTTCTGGCGCGCCTGCTCCAGTAGGCCGGTGAGCCCGCCCAGGGACTGCAGCTGTCGTGGTGGGGTGAGCACCACCGGCGCGACGCCGTCCGGCTTGGCCCCGGGATCAGAGGTGAAACTCAGCGGGGAGCTGGTGTTTCCGTATATCGCCCAGCCGAGCAGCATGCCCGCCACCAACGCGGTGCCCAGTGCGCCCAATGCCTTGATGGCGACACTGCGTACGCCGAACTTCGTGGGACTGCCCAATGCCGGCAGCTTGACCGGCGCGGTCTCGGTCTGCAGGTCACCGACCAGGGAATGCAGGTCTCCCAGGGTCACGGCTCTGGTGGCCGCGCTGATTCGCTCCTGGTGCTCGGCGCTGGACACCTGCCCCTCGCCCAGTGCGCTGTCCAGAATCCGGCAGACGTCGTCCCGGTCGCTGTCCTTGGCCCGCGTGCCTGCGGTCTGCCGTGTCGCCACGGCGACGATCGTAAAAGAAGGCTGCCCGGTGGTGACGGCGAATCCGGCGGTTGGCGCCGGTTGGGGGCGTTGATCGCGAGCGTCGGTGAGGACCCGACGTACTCTGGTCACCGTGCGATTGCAGCGACAGGTAGTGGACTACGCGCTCCGGCGCCGTTCCCTGCTGGCCGAGGTCTACTCCGGGCGTACCGGGGTCACCGAGGTGTGCGACGCCAACCCGTATCTGCTGCGCGCCGCGAAGTTCCACGGCAAGGCCAGTGCGGTGGTCTGCCCCATCTGCCGCAAGGAGCCGCTGACCCTGGTGTCGTGGGTGTACGGCGACCAGCTGGGTGCGGTCTCGGGCTCGGCACGTTCCGCCGAGGAACTGGTCCTGTTGGCCACCCGCTTCTCGGAGTTCTCGGTGTACGTCGTCGAGGTGTGCCGGACCTGTAGCTGGAATCACCTTGTGAAGTCATATGTGTTGGGCCTCGCGAGCCCGCCCAAGGGATCCCGCGGTCGACGGCCGGCACGCAGCGGAGCCCGTACCGCCAGTGAGTAAACATCACGACGACGGGTCCGATGCTGGCTCGGCCCGGCCCTCCGACGCTGCCGGCCGGCGCCCGCCGGCGGGGCCGGATGACCGACAGACCACGATCATCCCGGCGGTCGACGACGCCGTGACCGCCGATCTGCGGGACCCGATCGACGCGGTCCGGGCCGCCCTCGACGGGACACCTCCACAACGCGAGCAGACGTTGAGCGGCCGGATTCCGCGGCGCGAGCCACCGCCGGAGAAGCCGACCGGGTCGCCGCCGCGGCGGGCGGAGCGCTCCGCTCCCACCGACGCACCCGCGGCGCCGAATCCGCTGGAATGGCTGCGCGCGCATCCGCCGAATTGGCGGTGGATCCGGCGCGGGTTCTACACCGCCGTGGTGGTGATGCTGCTGTTGCCGGTCATCACCTTTGCGATGGCCTACTCCATCACCGATGTGCCCTCGCCCGGCGACATCCGGACCAACCAGGTGTCGACGATCCTGGCCAGTGACGGTTCCGAGCTGGCCAAAATCATTCCGCCGGAAGGCAACCGCGTCGACATCGACATCAATCAGGTACCGGTCTACGTGCGGAGCGCGGTGTTGGCGGCCGAGGACCGAGACTTTTACTCCAACCCGGGCTTCTCGGTGTCGGGTTTCGCCCGTGCGATCAAGAACAACCTGTTCGGTGGTGACACCCAGGGCGGTTCGACGATCACCCAGCAATACGTCAAGAACGCCCTGGTCGGTTCCGAGCGGGCCGGCATGGGCGGATTGGTCCGCAAGGCCAAAGAGCTGGTGATCGCCACGAAGATGTCGAGTGCGTGGCGCAAAGACGATGTGCTGCAGGCCTATCTGAACATCATCTACTTCGGCCGCGGTGCCTATGGGATCGCCGCGGCGTCACGGGCGTACTTCGACAAGCCGGTCGAGGAGCTCGATATCGCCGAGGGTGCGCTGCTGGCCGCCCTGATCCAGCGGCCGTCCACCCTGGACCCCGCGGTCGATCCCGAAGGCGCCCTCGACCGGTGGAGCTGGGTGCTCGACGGCATGGTGGAGACCGGAGCCCTTTCCGCCGGTGAGCGCGCCGCCCAAGAGTTTCCGTCCACGGTGTCGCCCGAACTGGCCCGCAGCCAGAACATCACCACCGGGCCCAACGGGCTGATTCAGCGGCAGGTCACCAGTGAGCTGCTCGAACTGTTCAACATCGACGAACAGACGCTCAACACCCAGGGCCTGCAGATCACCACCACCATCGACCCGACGGCGCAGGATGCCGCCGAAGAAGCGGTGGCTACCTATCTCAAAGACCAGATCCCCAACATGCGGACCGCGGTGGTGTCCATCGACCCGCGCGACGGCGCGGTGCGCGCCTACTACGGCGGATCGGATGCCAACGGCTTCGACTTCGCCCAGGCCGGACTGCAGACCGGGTCGTCGTTCAAGGTGTTCGCCCTGGTGGCCGCGTTGGAGCAGGGCATCGGCTTGGGTTATCAGGTCGACAGTTCACCGCTGACCCTCGACAACGGCCGGACCAAGATCACCAATGCTGAGGGCGAGGGCTGCGGTGTCTGCAACATCGCCGAGGCGCTCAAGCGGTCGCTGAACACCGCTTACTACCGGCTGATGCTCAAGCTCAAGAACGGGGCGCAGGACGTCGCCGACGCCGCGCATCAGGCCGGGGTTGCCAAGAGCTTCCCCGGCGTGCCCCACACCCTGTCGCAGGACGGCGGTCCGCCCGAAGGCGGAGTGGTGCTGGGCCAGTACCAGACCCGGGTGATCGACATGGCTTCGGCGTACGCGACGCTGGCGGACTCCGGCATCTACCACCCGCCGCACTTCGTGGAGAAGGTGGTCAGCGCCGACGGCCGCGTCTTGTTCGATGCGAAGACCTCGGAAGACACCGGCGAGCAGCGCATCTCCAAGGCGGTCGCCGACAACGTCACCGCCGCCATGCAGCCCATCGCCGGCTGGTCGCGCGGGCACAACCTGGCCGGCGGACGGCCGTCGGCGGCCAAGACCGGAACTACCCAGCTGGGCGACACCGGGGCCAACCGGGACGGCTGGATGGTCGGCTACACGCCGTCGCTGTCGACGGCCGTCTGGGTGGGCACCACCGGGGGAGACGAGCCGCTGGTGAATCAATGGGGTGGTCCGGTCTACGGCGCGGGCATTCCGGCCGACATCTGGAAGGCCACGATGGACGGCGCCCTGAAGGGCACCCCCAACGAAACCTTCCCCACGCCCACCGAGATTGGCGGTTATGCCGGCGTCCCGGCCGCGCCGCCACCGCCCCCGCCGATGGACGCCGGCCCGCCGGCACCGCCGGAGGAGACCGTCATCCAGCCGACGATCGAGATCGCGCCGGGCATCACCATCCCGATCGGTCCGCCCACCACGATCACGGCCGCCCCGCCGGCGCCGCCGGTGCCGCAGGCGCCCGAGCCGGGCGGCCCGCCTGCGGCCGAGCCGCTGCCCCCTGCGCCGTAGTGCGTTTGTGACCTCGTTTCAACCCGATGGTGAGTCCACGGAAGTAATCTGTTGGCCATGCGACTGCGGCGACGTGTGGGGGATGACTGGCTGCTTTCGCCGATCGCCGAAAAGGGTTGCGGCCGAATCGGGCTGGCGAAGGGCCGGAAGCCCGACTCCTACCTGCAAGGACGCCCTGGGCGCCCATGAAAACGCGGGGCCCGACAGCGCCGGGTGCCGACAGCGCTGAAGAAGAGCACTTCTTAACGACGACCGACGTCAAGCCCACCGACGAAGCGAGCGGGACGGACGCCGACACCGCCGCAGACAAGTCCGCCGACTGCACCGATGACGAGTCGGACCGCCAGGAGCGCCTCGACGCGGTCAAGGCCGCCATGGAGCGCCCGCGCCCGGACAGCGAAACGCCCCGTTTCCCAGCCGAATCGCCGGCAGCTCTCCCGGAAGACCTGGCAGCCGAGCTGACCCAGCATGAATCGCGGCGACGGAAGTGGCTCTGGGCCAGACGCGGCCTGTACGCTGCCGCCGCTACGCTCCTGGCGGTACCGGTCGTCACCTTCGCGATGGCCTACCGCACGGTGGAGGTCCCCGAACCCGGTGACATCCACACCACGCAAGTGTCGACAATCCTCGCCGTCGACGGCACCGAGCTGGCGAAAATCGTTCCGCCGGACGGGAATCGGATCGATATCAAGCTGGATCGGGTACCGGTTCACGTACGTGACGCGGTGTTGGCGGCCGAGGACCGCGACTTCTACACCAACTCCGGCTTCTCGGTCTCGGGGCTGTTTCGGGCGGTCAAGAACAACCTGACCGGCGGTGACACCCAGGGCGGTTCGACCATCACCCAGCAGTACGTCAAGAACGCGCTGGTCGGGTCCGAGCGGGCTGGCATGGGCGGACTGGTCCGCAAGGGCAAGGAGCTCGTCATCGCCACCAAGATGTCCGAGGCGTGGTCCAAGGACGAAGTGCTGGAGGCCTACCTCAACATCATCTACTTCGGCCGCACCACCTACGGGATCAACGCGGCCGCCCGGGCGTACTTCGACAAGCAGGTTGAGGACCTCACCGTCTCCGAGGGCGCCTTGCTGGCGGCGGTGATTCAGCGGCCCTCCGCGTTGGATCCGGCGATCAACCGAGACCGCGCCGTCGACCGGTGGAACTGGGTACTCGACGGCATGGTGCAAACTGGCGCCCTGACGCTCAGCGAGCGGGCCAAGCAGTTCTTCCCGACGACGATCCCGCCTGACCAGGCGCGCAATGCCGACCAAGCCTCCGGGCCCACCGGGCTGATTCAGCGCCAGGTCACCGAAGAGTTGCTCGACATGTTCCACATCGACGAGCAGACCCTGAACATGGAAGGCCTGCGCATCACCACCACGATCGACATGAAGGCGCAGCGGGCGGTGGAGAAAGCCGTCAGAGCGGCCATGGCTGGGCAAAAACCGGCAATGCGGACCGCTGTGGTCTCCATCGATCCACGCAACGGCGCGGTGCGGGCCTACTACGGCGGCGACGAGGTCGGCGGCTTCGACTTCGCCCAGGCCGGCTTGCAGACCGGTTCCTCATTCAAGGTGTTCGCCTTGGTGGCGGCGCTGAAACAGGGCATCGGCCTGGGTGAGCAGATCGACAGCGGCCCGCTGACGGTCGGCAAGACCAAGATCAGCAACGTGGGCGGCGCCAGCTGCGGAGTCTGCAACATCGCCGAGGCACTCAAACGGTCGCTCAACACGGCCTACTACCGGCTGATGCTCAAGCTCAAGCACGGACCGCAGGACGTCGCCGATGCCGCACACCAGCTCGGCGTCGCTAAGAGCTTCCCGGGTGTCGCGCACACTCTGTCGCAGGACGGCCTTGGCGGGCCTCCGGAGAACGGCATCGTGCTCGGCCAGTACCAGACCCGGGTCTTCGACATGGCGTCGGCGTACGCCACCCTGGCCGACTCCGGGATGTATCACCGACCGCACTTCATCGCGAAGGTCGTGGGCCCTGACGACCGGGTGCTCTTCGACGGCACAGCGGCCGCCAAGGACTCCGGCGAGCAGCGGATACCGAAGGCGGTCGCGGACAATGTCACCGACGCGATGAAAGCGATTCCGAGCTGGTCGGGCGGGCACGACTTGGCTGGTGGGCGCCCGGCCGCGGCCAAGACCGGCACCACCCAGCTCGGCACCACCGGGGCCAACCGGGACGCCTGGATGGTCGGTTACACGCCGACCCTGTCGACCGCGGTCTGGGTGGGCACCACCGGCGGCGACGAACCGCTGACGAACAAGTGGGGCGGGCCGGTATACGGCGCTGGCCTGCCGGCCGACATCTGGAAAGCCAGCATGGATGGCGCGCTGTGGGGTGACCCGATCGTGCAGTTCCCCAAGCCCACCGAGATCGGCGGCTCCGCCGGCGTGCCGACCAGCGTGCCTATCCCGGTGCAATACGACTGGTATTCGCCGCCGCCGCCTCCACAGGACGTTGATGAGCCGCCGCCTCCGCCGCCGGGCTTCCCGATGCCGGAGCCCTTTCCGCCACCCCCACCCCCGCCACCGCCGCCTCCGCCCCCGCCGCCTCCTCCACCACCCCCGCCGCCGGAGCCGCCCCCGCCCCCGGCGCCGGAGTTTCTCCCGTGAGCCAGGAGACGACCGAACGATCGATGCGTTCGCCGCGCCGGCTGGCGGCGGACCTGCGCAGTGCCGACGAGCGTGATCTGCCCAGCCGGACCGATGTCGTCGGCCGGGCACTGTCGAACACCATCGGCGGGCCGGTTGGCCGGCATGCGCTGATCGGGCGCACCAGGTTCATGACGCCGCTGCGGGTGATGTTTTTGATCGCCGTGCTGTTCTTGGCCGTGGGCTGGACCACCAAGTCGGCGTGCTTGCAGAGCGCTGGCAGCGGTAGCCCCGACCAGCGGGTGGCGAACTGGGACAACGAGCGCGCGTACTTTCAGCTGTGCTACTCCGACGTGGTGCCGCTGTACACCGCGGAGCTATTGGATCAGGGCAAGTTCCCGTATAAGTCCAGTTGGGTGGAGAAGGACTCGTCGGGCAAGGAGCAGACCCGCTACGACGGACTGCCCGCCGTGCGCTACATGGAATATCCGGTGCTGACCGGGCTGTACCAGTACTCGGCGATGGCCCTGGCGAAGACGTACACGGCGATTACCAAGGTGTTGAAGATCCCGGCGTTGAGCGGGGTCGCCGAGGTGGTGGTGTTCTTCGACATCGTCGCGTTGGGTCTGGCGCTGGCCTGGCTGGCGACGGTGTGGTCCACCGCCGGGCTGGCCGGTCGACGCATCTGGGATGCCGCGTTGGTGGCGGCTTCGCCGCTGGTGATCTTCCAGATCTTCACCAACTTCGACGCGTTGGCGACCGCGTTCGCCGGGGCCGGCCTGTTGGCCTGGGCGCGGCGGCGCCCGACCGCGGCCGGGGTGCTGCTCGGGCTGGGCACCGCCGCCAAGCTGTACCCGGTACTGCTGCTGTTCCCGCTGCTGGTGCTGGGGCTGCGTACCGGTCGGCTGCGGGAGGTCAAACGCACCGTGGTGGCCACCGCGGTCAGCTGGCTGGTGGTGAACCTGCCGGTCTTGCTGTACGCACCGCGGGGCTGGAGTGAATTCTTCCGGCTCAACTCCCGCCGCGGCGACGACATGGATTCGCTCTACAACGTGGTGAGGTCGTTGACCGGCTGGCAGGGCTTCGACGGCGATCTGGGGATGTGGCAGCCCCCGACGGTGCTCAACGGTGTCGTCGCCGCACTGTTCACGCTGTGCTGCATCGGAATCGGCTACATCGCGCTGACCGCGCCACGGCGCCCGCGCGTCGCGCAGTTGGCGTTTCTGGTGGTCGCGGCGTTCCTGTTGACCAACAAAGTCTGGAGTCCGCAGTTCTCGCTGTGGCTGGTGCCGCTGGCGGTGCTGGCCCTGCCGCACCGCCGGCTGCTGCTGGTCTGGATGACCGTCGATGCGCTGGTCTGGGTACCGCGGATGTACTACCTCTACAGCGTCGCGGATCGCAGTCTGCCTGAGCAGTGGTTCACCACCACGGTGTTGCTGCGTGACCTGGCGGTCATGGGGCTGTGCGCACTGGTGATTCGGCAGATCTACCGCCCGCAACAAGATCTGGTGCGCGCCCACGGATGGGCCGACGACCCGGCCGGCGGCGTATTCGATTCCGCACCCGATGCCCCTCCGGACTGGCTGCCGGCCCGGCGGTTCAGCGAGGCTCGACGGAGGAGAGGTGAAGCTGGGAGCGCCGCATGAACCCGGCGGTTCAGCGAGGCTCGACGGAGGAGAGGTGAAGCTGGGAGCGCCGCATGAACCCCGGTTGCGACCCAAGCCGGCGGTTCGGCAAGGGTCGACGCAGGAGAGGTGAAGCTGGGACCGTCGTATATTTGTTCGGTGGCGGCCGGGCCGGGCTCGGCGGCCTACTAGCGGTGCTGGCGGCCGGATTGGTCGCGATGCTGCCCCTCCGGATTCGCAATGGCAAAGTGAACTCCTGGTCCGTCGTTGAGGACTCGAATAGTGGTTCTGCGGCCCGTTATTCGAACTGTGGTTTACGCAGGAGCAAATCTGTCGTGACCTTGCTGTAACCTCGCGAGGGCGATGACTACCGCTCCCCCCTCCCACGGTCCATCCACCCTGCCGATCGCCGTTATCGGGCTGGGTTGTCGGCTTCCCGGCGGCATCGATTCCCCGCAACGATTCTGGGACGCATTGCTGCGCGGCGCCGACGTCATCGACGAAGTACCCGCCGAACGGTGGGACGTCGACAGCTACTACAGCTCCGACCCGGGTACCCCGGGCCGGTCGGTGTCCCGCTGGGGCGGCTTCCTGGACTCCATCGGCGAATTTGATGCCGACTTCTTCGGCATGACCGAGCCGGAGGCTATCGCGGTCGATCCGCAACACCGCCTGTTGCTGGAGACCTCGTGGGAGGCCGTCGAGCACGCCGGAATCGATCCGGCGGCCTTGGCTCGATCGCAGACCGGTGTCTTCGTCGGGCTGACGCACAGCGACTACGAGCTGCTGTCCGCCGAGTGCGGCGCCGCTGAGGGGCCATACGGCTTCACCGCTACCAGCACCGGCTTCGCTTCCGCGCGGGTGTCGCAGGCCTTGGGACTTCACGGGCCGGCGGTCACGGTGGACACGGCGTGTTCCTCGGGCCTGATGGCGGTCCACCAGGCGTGCCGCAGCTTGCAGGTCGGCGAAAGCGAGCTCGCCCTGGCGGGTGGTGTGTCGGTGATGCTCGAACCCCGCCGGTCGGTTGCCGGCTCGCAGCAGGGCATGTTGTCGCCGAGCGGTCACTGCCGGGCCTTCGATGCCGACGCCGACGGATTCGTGGCGGGTGAAGGCTGCGTGGTGTTGCTTCTGAAGCGATTGCCCGAGGCCATCCGCGATCACGACCGCATCCTGGCAGTGCTGCGCGGCAGTGCCGCCAATCAGGACGGCGGCACCGGAACAGCCGCGGCACCGTCGAAGCCGGCGCAGGTCGCGGTGTATCAGGCCGCATTGGCCGCGGCCGGCGTCGAAGCCGCCACGGTGGAGCTGGTTGAAGCACATGGTCTGGGAACGCCGGCCGCGGATCTGACCGAGTATGCGGGCCTGGCCGCGGTCTACGGCACCGACGACCGCTGCTTCTTAGGGTCGGTCAAGACTAACTTCGGGCACTGCCAGTCGGCGTCCGGACCGCTGGGCCTGATGAAGGCGATACTGGCACTGCAGCATGGCACCATCCCACAGCATTTGAATTTCACCCGGCTGCCAGACCAGCTGGCCGGGATAGAGACCAATCTGGTTGTGCCGCTGGAAAACACGACCTGGCCAGCCAGGGCGGGCCATCCGCGTCGGGCTGCGGTCTCGTCGCATGGCCTGTCTGGCACTAACGTGCACCTCATCGTCGAGCAACCACCTGTGCCGGCGGTACCGGACGCGGCCACCGAATCGGCGAAAGAAGGCGGCCGGCAAGCGCCGCTGCTTTTCCCGATATCGGCGAGCTCCGCCGACCAGCTGCGGGTGACCTCTGCTCGGTTGGCGGACTGGGTCGACGAACACGGCCCCGCGATGACTGACACCGGTCTCGCCGATCTCGGCTACACGCTGGCGCGGCGGCGGTCACACCGGCCGGTACGAACGACGGTGGCGGCGAGCAACTTCGGCGAACTCAGCGAGGCACTACGCGAAATCGCCGGCAACGACTCGGCCTATCAGCCGGCCATCGAACCGGATGGCCGCGGGCCGGTGTGGGTGTTCTCCGAGCAAGCTCCCCAGTGGACGAGAATGGCGGTCTTGCTCGCCGAAGAACCGGCCTTCGCGGACGCGATCGCACAGATGGAGCCGGTCGTCGCCGAAGAGTCCGGCTTTTCACTCGCCGAAACCATCGCCGCCGAGCTGCCTCCGACCGAGGTCGAACGAGCGCAGCCGACCCACTTTGCCATCCAGGTCGCACTGGCCGAAGCGATGAAGGCCCATGGGGTTCGGCCGGGCGCCGTCATCGGGCATTCGCTCGGGGAGGCGGCGGCGGCCGTCGTAGCCGGCGGGCTGACCCTGGAGGACGGCCTCCGCGTCGCCTGTCGACGATCGCGGTTGATATCGCGGATCGCCGGAAGCGGCGCCATGGCCACCGTGGAACTGCCTGCGCAGCAAGTGCTGTCGGAGTTGTCTATTCGTGACGTATCCGACGCGGTGCTCGCCGTGGTCGATTCGCCGGTGTCAACGACCATCGGCGGTGATGGAGAGACCGTTCGGGGGCTGGTGGCCGACTGGCAGCAACAGGGAGTTCCGGCGCGTGAGGTGCCGGTCGCGGTCGCCGCGCACTCCCCACAGGTCGAACCGGTCCTCAACGAGCTGGCTCTAGCCCTCGCCGACCTCAAGCCGACTGAGCCCGAGATCCCCTACTACTCAGCGACTTTGTGGTCACCACGGGACCGGCCGTCATTCGACGGCCAGTACTGGGCGGACAACCTGCGTTACATGGCGCGGTTCGCAGCGGCCGTGCAGGCGGCGATCAAGGACGGCTACCGGGTGTTTGGAGAGCTGGCGTCGCACTCACGGTTGGCTGCGGTGCTCGAGCAAAATGCCAGCAGTCTCGATACCACGATTGCTGCGCTGGCGGTCATCCCGGGTGAACACCAACCCTGGAATGGATTGCGCGGGTTGGTCGCCGACTTGCACAACACCGGAACCGCGGTGGACTTCGCTGCGCTTTACCCGTCGGGGACATTGGTGGAAGCGCCACTGCCGAGCTGGAACCATCGCGACCTGATATTCAGCCGGGAGGACGCAGACGCCACCCCGCGCGGCGCGGCGGTGAGAGCAGTACACCCATTGTTGGGAGCCCACGTTCATCTGTTGGAGGAACCCGAACGCCACGTCTGGCAAGGCGAAGTCGGAATTGTGGCGCACCCGTGGCTCGATGATCACCGGGTTCACAACATGGCCATCCTGCCCGGGGCCGCCTACTGCGAGATGGCATTGGCCGCCGCCCGTGCCAGCCTGGGCGAATCCGCCGAGATTCGCGACGTTCGGTTCGAACAGCTGCTGCCCCTAGACGACTGGACATCGGTGTCCTCGGGGGCCGTGGTGATGGCTCCCGGGGTCCTGGACTTCGCGGTGCACACCCGTCAGGGCCGCGACCGTGTCGATTGCGCAACGGCGGTGTTGCAGGCTCGGTCGGATGTTCGCCAACCAGCGGTCCGCGATATCGCCGCGTTGCTGGCAGCTCACCGGGACCGGGTGGACGGTACAGAACTGCGAAAAACGGCCGAACGTAACGGAATTCAATACGGTCCTGCGTTCTCGGGTTTGGTAGCGGTCCGTATCGGCGACGGCCGGCACACCATCGGTGCCACGGCCTTGGCCGAAGTCGCGCTGCCGGGACCGGCCCGCTCCGAGCAGGGGCTCTATGAAATTCATCCGGCCCTCCTCGAAGCGTGCATCATGTCTGCCGTTATGCGGCCCGACGTTCCGCGCGCCGGCGACGGGGAACTGCTGCGGCCGGTTGGCGTGCGCAGCCTGCGCCGCCATCATCTGATCCGAGACGTGCGGTACTGCCTGAGCACAGTGACGGCTGCGCGAGCCGGCGCCTGCGAGGCCGATCTGGAGTTGATGGACGGCTCGGGCAATGTGTTGCTCACCGTCGAAGGTCTGCACTTCGCGGCCGGCCGGTCGGAGATCGAGTCCGATGTCCGCACTCTTGACGAGCGTCTGCTGACCATCGAGTGGGAGCGCCGCGATCAACCGGATGCAGCGTCGACCGATGCGGGCAGCTGGCTGTTGTTGAGCATGGCTGACGCCACAGACACCCTGACCGGCCGCCTCGGTGGGGTGCTCAACGGCGAAGCGGCGCAGTCGCACACGGTTTCGGTGCCGATCGGGCGCGGCGATGTGGCCGCGGGCCTGAACGGAGCGCTCGACGGCCGTGCCGGGATTGTGGTGGTCACCCCGCCGGCACTCAAGGCTGCCAACCCGGCTCAGCGCGGCCGCGACTTCGTGGTTTACCTGTTGGACGTGGTGAGACAGATGGTTGCGCTACCCGGGGAGTCACCGCGGTTGTACGTGGTGACCCGAGACGCCGCCACCGTGCGACCGGGGGACCCGCCCAACCTGGAACAAGCGGGCCTGCGTGGACTGATACGGGTCATCGACTCGGAGTATCCGCACTTGAAGGCCACCCAGATCGATGTAGACGGCAACGCCGCCGAGCATGACGAGGCATTGGCCGACCACCTTGCGGCGCAACTCCAGAGCGGGTCTGACGAGGACGAGACCGCGTGGCGTGACGGCGACTGGTACACCGCGCGGCTGCGCCCCGGACCGCTCGGCCCAACCGATCGGCGGACCACCCTGGTCCAGCACGGCCGAGACTGCCTGCGCCTGCAGCGCAACGACCCGACCGAGCCCGAATCGTGGGAAGCAGTCGCCCACCCCCGGATCGTGCCGGGCAGCGGTCAGATCGAAGTCGCGGTGACGGTCGCCGGAACCAATTGGGCCGCGGCATCTCCCGTCGACTACTCCGCCGTAGAGCCATACCTGCAGCAGCTGGGCGCCGATTTCGCGGGCGTGGTGACGGCCGTAGGCCCTGATGTCACCGGCCACCGAGTGGGCGACCACGTCGGCGGAATTTCTCCCGCCGGCTGTTGGAGCACCTTCATCACCTGCGATGCCCGGCTGGTGGCCACCCTGCCGGCGGAACTGCCGTTGACCGAAGCCGCCGCCTGGCCGACCGCATACGTCACCGCTTGGTACGCGCTCCACGATCTAGCGCGCGTCACATCAGACGACAAGGTGCTGATCCATTGCGCAACCGGCGGCGTCGGTCAGGCCGCGATCGCAATCGCACGGGCGGCAGGATGCCAGATCTTCGCCACAGCAGACAGCCCACGGCGACGACAACAGTTGCACGACATGGGTATTGAGCACGTCTATGACTCCAGCAACCTTGAGTTCGCCGATCGGATACGCCACGACACAGCTGGCTACGGTGTCGACGTAGTGCTCAACTCGCTGTCCGGGGTGGCGCAACGCGTAGGAATCGAACTGTTGAGCTTCGGCGGCCGGTTCATCGAGTTGGGCAAGCAGGACGTCCACGGTGACAGCCGGCTTGGGCTGTTCCCCTTCCGTCGCAATCTGTCGCTGCACGTGGTCGACTTGGCGTTGCTGGCGCACAGCCATCCAGAAACGGTCCAGCGATTGCTGGGCACCGTCTACCGAAATGCAGCTGACGGCAGACTTCCGCAACCGCCCACCACGCACCATTCCTTGCTGGACGCTTCCATCGCCCTAGGCCTGGCTGACGGCGATGATTGCGCGGCAACGGTTTTGCTAGACGTGCCGCAGACCGGTAGCACGGTAGCGGTGGTGCCACCGGCCCAGACCAGGCTCTTCCGGACCGATGGTGCCTACATCGTCACCGGCGGCACTGGTGGAGCCGGGTTGTACCTAGCTGCGGAGATGGCCGCAGCGGGTTGTGGCCGCATCGTGCTGAGTGGCGATTCGGCACCCGACAGGCAAGCGCAACGGGCTATCGAGCGGTTGCGTGCACTGGGCACCGATATTCAGGTGGAATGCGGCGATATCGCGGAGCCGCAGACGGCCGGTCGGCTGGTGGCGGCGGCGACGGCGTCCGGCCTGCCGGTGCGCGGTGTACTGCATGCGGTTGCCACGGCGGGCGAAGCACCGTTGACCGAGATCACCGGACACCTCGTTGACCGCTGCTGGGCGACGAAGGTCTACGGCGCGTGGAACCTGCACCAGTCGTTGCAAGAAGAGGCCGGCGCACAATCGTTGGACTGGTTCTGCGCGTTCTCGTCGACTGCGGCGCTGATCGGGGCGCCGAGCCAGGGCGCCGCCGCGGCAGCCGACAGTTGGTTGGACGCGTTCGGGCGCTGGCGCCAGGCCCAGGGCTTGCCGGCCACCGTGATCGGCTGGGGGCCGTGGGCCGACACCGGAAGCTTCGCTGCGCCCGCCGACGGCGCGCACGCGGCGATCACTTCCGCCGAGGCCGCCCGCGCCTTCCGGGCGGTGCTGAGCTATGGCCGCGCCTACGCCGGATACGCGCCCATCACCCGTGCACCGTGGTTAGCGGCGTTGGCGCACCGCAGCCCGTTCGCCGAAGCGTTCCGGCCGGTGCGCCCAAGCAGTCCCGACGCGCAGCGGTTCCTCGCCGAGCTCAAGGAGCTCCCGCGCGACGAGTGGTTGGGCTCGATACAGCGCCTGGTCTCCGACCAGATCAGTCTGCTGCTGCGTCGTACCGTTGACCCGGACCGGCCGCTACCCGAATATGGCCTGGATTCGTTGGCTAGCTTGGAGTTTCGTACCCGGGTCGAAACGGAGACCGGGGTCCGGGTCGGCCCCGCCCAGCTCACCACGGTGAGTGGCTTGGCGCAGCACGTGTGCGAGCAGCTGGCCGCCCGTATAGAACATGCGGACTCTCCCGGTGGTAGGTAGTTTGAGTCGGCCGGCCGCTGTCCCGAGCCGCCAGCCGAGGTGTTGTTCGCCCGAGAAGAGGAGCAGACGGTGCGTGTAGGGCCATTGGCGTTGGGGACGTTGGCGGACTGGGAGCCCGAGGCCGGTCCAACCGTGGTGTGGCAGCCGTCGGCCGCCGCGCTGGCCGCCGCGCGGCAGGCGCCGGTCAACGCCGTGCCTGCCAGTTACATGCAGGAACAACACATTCGTGGCTACATCGACCAGACTGCCGTCGGACTCGACTACTCGCGCCTGATGGTGCTCAGTTGCGACATGGCGGGCCGCTGCGATCGGCGTGCCATCGACTACATCATCAATGCGCATGTGCGGCGGCACGAAACCTACCGCAGCTGGTTCGAGCACGCCGACGACGGACGCCTCATTCGCCACGTCATCGAGGACCCGGCCGATATCCAGTTTGTCCCGGTGGATCACGGTGAACTGGCGTTGCCGCAGGTACGCGTTCTGTTGAATGAGACGCCCGATCCGTTGCAGTGGGACTGCTTCCGGTTCGGGATCATTCAGGGCAAGAGCCACTTCACGTTCTTCGCCAGCATCGACCACGTGCATGTGGACGCGGCGGTCGCCGGGGTGACGTTGATGGAGCTCTATTTCATGTACAACGCGCTGGTGGCCGGCGGGGCGCCGCTGGAGTTGCCCCCGGCGGGAAACTACAGCGAGTTCTGCGTCCGTCAGCACCAGTTCACCTCTGCGCTCACCCAAGAGTCGCCCGAGATTCAGGCATGGCGAAACTTCGCCGAAAGCAACCACGACAGCCTGCCGGGTTTCCCGCTGCCGCTCGGCGACCCGACGCAGCCGTGCCCGGCGGCCATGGTCACCGCCACCATGCTGGATGAAAGGCAGACCGTCGATTTCGAGTCGGCCTGCACCGACGCGAGCGCCCGTTTCATCGGTGGCGTGTTGGCGTGCTGCGGCTTGGCGCAGCAGGAGTTGACCGGCGATGCGACCTATTACGGACTTACTCCGCGTGACACCCGCAGATCACCGGGGGATGACCTCACCCTGGGCTGGTTCACCGGCCTGATCCCGATCACCGTTCCCGTCGCGGAGTCCTCATTTGCGGACGCCGCCAACGCCGCGCAGGTTTCTTTCGATTCGGGCAGGACTCTGGCGGATGTGCCTTACCAGCGGGTGCGCGAGTTGGTACCCAGCTTGGGCAAACCGCCACCGAATTTTCCCGTCATCAATTTCCTCGACGCCGGGGCCGCCCCGTTGTCGGCGTTGATCGCCGCGGGCCTGGATGACCTGAACATCGGGGTCTACAGCGACGGTCGGTACTCGTATCAGATGTCGCTCTACGTGATCCGGGTTGGAGAGGAGACTGCTGTCACCGCAGTATTCCCCGACAACCCCGAAGCCCACGAATCGGTGGCGCGCTACCTGGCGTTGTTGAAGTCCGTGTTTGAGCGGATTGCCGATCAGGGCCATGGGGAAAAGGTCGCATGAGCCCAGTCCCATTCGCTGCGACATGCACGCCCAGCAGCTGCCGCCGGAGGTGAGCCCATCTTCAGCCGGCTAGGCGACTTCGTCGTGCGGCGCCCGTGGCCGGTGATCGGCTTCTGGGCGTTGCTGGTCGTGTTGCTGCCGCTGTTCGCGCCGTCGCTAACCGATATGGCGCAGCGGCATCCTGTCGCTGTGCTGCCCGCTGAAGCTCCGTCGGTCCAGGCCGCCACCAAGGTCTCCGCCGCCTTTGGCGAGGACGGTTCGGAGAACGTGCTGACCGTTCTGCTCACCGATGAGCAGGGCTTGGATCGAGCCGATGAAAAGGTCTACCGGGCATTGGTGGACCGGCTGCGTCTCGATACCGAAGACGTGGTCATGCTGCAGGACTTTCACACCACGCCGGCGCTGCGGGAGGTGCTCGCCAGCAGTGACGGCAAAGCATGGATTCTGCCGGTGGGGCTGGCCGGCGACTTGGGCACCCCCGAGGCCTACGCGGCATACGTAAGAGTCGCCGAGACGGTCAAGCAGACCGTGGATGGATCGACGCTGACCGCCGACGTCACTGGACCGGCGGCTACCGTCGCCGACCTCACCGACGCCGGAGCGCGGGACCGGTTCGCGATTGAGCTGGCGATCGGCGTCCTGCTGCTGGTCATCTTGGGCGTCATCTACCGCAACCCGCTCACCATGCTGCTGCCCTTGATCACGATCGCCGCATCGATGGTGGCCGCGCAGGCGGCGGTCGCGACGGTGTCCCTGGTGACCGGAATGGCCGTCTCCAATCAGGCCATCGTGATGCTCAGCGCATTGATCGCTGGCGTGGGAACCGACTACGTCGTCTTCCTGGTCAGCCGCTATCACGATTACATCCGGATGGGATCCGGTACTGCCGAGGACTGCCAGCGCGCGGTGCAGTTGGCCCTGGCGTCGATCGGCAAGGTGATTGCCGCGTCCGCAGCGACCGTGGCAGTGACCCTGATGGGGATGGGTTTCGCCAAACTGGGGGTGTTCGCGACGGTCGGCCCGGTGCTGGCGATCGGGATCGCGCTGGCATTTCTTGCTGCGGTGACGTTGCTTCCGGCCATTCTGACGCTGGCCGGGCCGCGCGGATGGGTGGCGCCTCGCCGCGAACGCGCTGCGCGGTTCTGGCGCCGGACCGGCGTGCGGATCGTTCGGCAACCCAAGACGTATCTGATCGGCAGCCTGGCGCTGTTGCTGGCGTTGGGCAGTGGCGCGGGGCTGATCCGGTTCAACTACGACGACCGCAAGCAACTGCCGGATTCCGTCAACAGTTCGGTGGGCTATGCGGCGCTGGACCGGCATTTCCCGGTGAACCAGACGGTCCCGGAGTACCTGCTGGTCCAATCGCCCAACGATCTGCGTACCCCGCGCGCTCTTGCCGACATGGAACAGATGGCGCAACGGATCAGCCAGATCCCTGGTGTGGCCGCTGTGCGTGGCGTCACCCGGCCGGGTGGTGAGTCGCTCGAAGAGGCCAGGGCCACTTATCAAGCCGGTGAGGTCGGGGGCCAGCTGGGTGACGCCGCGGGCTTGATCGCTGAGCGCGATGGTGACCTTGACCGGCTGACCACGGGCTCCAGGAAGCTGGCAAACGGCCTCGGAGATCTGAAGACCGAGGTCAGCCAGTCGCTCGGCAGCGTGCGCAGTCTGGTCGACGCGTTGGCGTATCTGCAGACGCAGTTCGGGGGAAACAAGACATTCGGTGAAATCGACCAGGCAGCAAGGCTGGTCAACAGTATTCGCGCGCTTGGCGACGCTCTGCAGGTGACCTTCGCCGGGCTCGCGTCCAGTTTCGACTGGGTCGATCCCGTGACCGAGTCCCTCGATACCAGCCCGACATGTGATGCCAATCCGATTTGCGGGACGGCGCGAGACGAGTTCCACAAGCTGCAAAACGCCCGTGCCGCAGGCACTCTCGATGAAATCTCCAGCCTGTTTCGTCAGCTGCAGTCTGCGCAGCCCTCGCAGACCTTGTCGTCGGCGGTCAACGGGCTGAGTCGGTCTTTGCAGTCAGCCTCGCAGTCGCTGCATGCGCTCGGATTCGACAATCCTCGCCGGGTGCAGCGGAAGATCATCGAGATGCAGAACGGCACCAACGAGCTCGCCAGCGCCGGTCGTCAGGTGGCCGACGGGGTGCAGCTCCTGGTTGAGCAGACCAAGGAGTTGGGCCTGGGCCTCGACACCGCGTCGGCGTTTCTCATGACGATGGGCCACGACGCTTCCGAACCGTCGATGGCGGGATTCAATGTGCCCCGACAGGTTCTGGCCACGGAGGAGTTCAAGACGTTGGCCCACACCTTCGTCTCGCCCGACGGGCATTCGGTGCGGTACTTCATTCAAACCGATGAAGACCCGTTCAGCACCAAAGCCATGGACCAGGTCAACACCATTCTTGCCACTGCCCAAGCGGCGCAACCCAATACCGTGCTGGCGGACGCCTCGATTTCGATCTCCGGATACCCGGTCACACTGCGTGACATCCGCGACTACTACGACCGGGACATCCGGCTCATCGTCGTCCTGACGACGCTGGTGGTGCTGCTGATCTTGACCGCCCTGCTGCGAGCAGTCGTCGCCCCGATCTATCTGGTGGGCTCGGTGATCATCTCCTACCTGTCGGCGATCGGCCTTGGCGTCTTGGTCTTCCAGGTCATGCTGGGCCAGCAATTACATTGGAGCGTGCCAGGTTTGGCGTTTGTCGTGCTGGTGGCCGTGGGAGCCGACTACAACATGCTGCTCGCGTCCCGATTGCGTGACGAATCACCGCTGGGCGTACGTACCAGCGTCATCCGCACCGTGGGGTCTACCGGCGCGGTGATCACCGCTGCGGGTCTCATTTTCGCTTCTGCCATGTTCGGACTGCTGTTCGCCAGCGTCGGGGCTGTCGTGCAGGGCGGCTTCGTGATCGGAGCCGGCATTCTTGTCGACACGTTTGTGGTGCGCAGTATTACCGTGCCCGCCGCGGCCGCGCTGCTGGGACGGGCGAATTGGTGGCCCGCGCGTCCATGGCTACAACCCCGGCCCGACGATCCGAAACGTCAAACCGCCAGCGGCACTGCGATTGAGACGGTGACCGACGCCTGACGCGATGCGTCAGCCGGTGAATCCGAAGAAGCTGCGAAGCTTGCCGACGGTGTCGTCGACGGCGCTGTTGGTCTCCGGCCCCAGAACCTGCACCACATCCATTCCCGCCGGGCTGACTGAAATCGGCCGGGTGGCGGGGTCGTCATTGCGGGAATACCCGGCGTCGACCTGCGGCTGCAGGAAGGCGTCGAGCTGGTCGACCACGTCGTCGGGCACGCCGGCGAAGCGCAGCGGCATGGTCAGCGGCAGGTGATTGATGGGAATCAGGTAGGACGTTGTCGTCGCGCCCCGGGAGTTGACGGTGGACCGGATGTTCTCCGGCGGTACATCAGCGGGCGTGGTGAAGGCGGCCGGAGTGTGCACAATCGCCGCTCCGAGAAGCGCGTTGGCGACCGACCACACATTGTCGGGACGGTCGGGAAAATCGGCCATGCCGTCGTAGGCGGCGACGATCCGATTGGTGTCGTACTGGCTCTCGACCTCCGGGGGCATGACGTAGTCGTCCAATGGCAGACGGCTACCGGGCGGGAAGAGACCGGAAAGAAAGCTCTTCCCGAAAGCGTGCTTGCCCATGGGGGAGCCGAACGTCGAGAACTGCAGCATGTGTGGCGGCGGCGCACTGGGGTCGTTGGCGAGCCGGACCTGCTCCTTGTCCAGCGCCATGGTCCCCTGCGACAACCCGACCACGGCGGCCGGCTCGGTTCCTCGACGGATCACCGCATCCAGGCTGTCGGTCGCCGCATCCACTGCGGCGGCCACCGTCACGTTGTCGCGTGGGGTGCCCGGCGAGAACATGCTGGGTACCCACCGGAACATCGCACCGGCCGGGTAGTCGATGATGTCCCGCTTCTTGTTCGGGAAATAGCCGGCGCCCGCGCGTCGGGTGTAGTCCGCCCACGGGATGCCGGGCGGACGAGCACCGCCGACCGCGTAGACGACGTCCGCGGTGGCCGCATCGCCCACCGGCGGCGGTGTCGGCGAGGGTGCCGGCGCAACCCAGGGGGTATCGGTCGGACGTGCCGGCGCCGCGGTAGCGGTGCTGGCGCTCAACCCGCCAGCCGAACCGGCAAGCCACACCGCGAGAGCTCCGGCGACCAGTCGTTTCATCGCTAACCCCTTCAACCGTGCAGGCCCGCGTCCGGACCCAACGTCCACCTTCTCACAGTCCTAGAACACCGGCAGTGCATAAGACACCGCCTACGGAGGCCAGCAGCGCGGCGACCTGGCCCGGCCGGCGTTGCCGACCCCACGTGTGCAGCGCTGCCATGAATCCGCGGAAACGTGACCCGGCTCAGCGGTCCATACGGATGAACTGCTGGCTCTGGTACTGCTCGACGCAGGCCGCCCGGCGAACCTTGCCGCTGGTGGTGATGGGAATCGATCCCGGTCCCACCAGCACCACGTCAGCAATGGTCACTCCATGCACTCGGGAGATCGCTGCCTGCACGTCGTTTTTCAGGACGGCCAGCCGCGCTGCGGTGTCCTCGGCGGATTCGCCACGATCCCGAACTTCAATGATGGTGACCAGGGTCTCGTCCTCGTTGACGGGAACCGCAATGGCCGCGACACGACCCCCGCTGATCTCTTGAAGGGTGGCTTCGATGTCCTCGGGGTAGTGGTTGCGCCCGCGGATGATCAGCAGATCCTTCATGCGGCCGACGATGAACAGCTCACCCTCAGAGATGAATCCGAGGTCGCCGGTCCGTAGCCACGGGCCGTTCGGGGTGCCCTCGGACGCCCTGACCAGCGTCGCGGCGAACACCTCCTGGGTCTGTTCCGGCTTGTTCCAGTAGCCGGCAGCGACATTGGCGCCGGCAGTCCAGATCTCGCCCACAGTTCCCGCCGCGCATTCGGCGCACGTTTCGGGGTCCACGATGCGCACCGCAGGCGACTTCGGGACACCGTAGGTGAGCAGGGGTGTGCCCTCTTCGGTGGCAGACCGCTGCGCACTGCCGCGCGTCAACTTCTCCGATTCGAAGTAGACGGTCTGAGGTGGGCATTCCACATCGAGGGTGGCGACGTACAACGTGGCCTCGGCCAGCCCATACGCCGGGTGCAGGGCCCGGGCGCGGAAGTTATAGGGGGCGAATCGGTTGAGAAAGCGCTCCAAAGTCGCGGGATGGACGCGTTCACTACCGCTGACGATGCCCAGCACGTCGCCCAGATCACGTCCGGCCAGGTCCTCGTCGGTGGTCTTTCGCACCGCCAGTTCGAAAGCGAAATTCGGTGCCGCCGAGAACGATCGGGTGTGGCTGGCCATTGCTTGGACCCAGCGCGCCGGACGCTGCAAGAACGCGACCGGACTCGTCAGCTCGCAACGGTAGCCACCCAAGATCGGCGCGATGATGCCCAGGATCAAGCCCAGATCATGGTAGAAGGGCAGCCACGACACGATCGTGGTGTCGGGCGGTGCCACCCCGTTGAACTCCGGGAAGTAGCCCGCCATGAACTGCCGGAAGTTCACCTGAAGGTTGCGATGCGAAACCATCACGCCAGCCGGAAGCCGGGTCGAACCCGACGTGTACTGCAGATAAGCCACACCGCCGGAGTCGACAGGTTGCGTACCCATGGCCACACTGGCGTCCAAGTCCAAGGCGTCGACTTCGACGACGGTTGCCGTGGCGTCGGCCCCGGATTCCCGGACATACTCAGCGACGAGATCTGCCGCCCCGGTCGTGGTCAAGACGACGGTGGGAGCGGTGTCGGTGAGAACGGCGCTGACCCGCTCGTCGTGCGCGCCGGGATGCGGGACCGGCAGCGGCACGGCGATGAATCCCGCTTGGATCGCGCCCAGGAAGCCTGCGATGTAACCGAGGCCTTGCGGGGCCAGGATCACCGCACGGTCCCCGGCAGACCCGTGCCGCTGGAGTTCCTTGGCGACATTGAGCGCGCGCCGATACATCTGTGACCACGACAGCGTCTCGGCGACACCATCCCAGTTCTGGTCGTAATCGGTGTAGGTGTACGCGGCCTCGTCTGGGGCGAGGGAGGCGCGTTCGCGCAATAAAGTTAATAGCGAAACATCAGACATGGCGGTGAGGCTACCGTCACAATGCGACATCTGCTGGGCAACGTCGCACGGTTAGTACCTTGTACCTCAATTTCGCCGCGGCACGGGTGGTCCGGTAACCTAGCCCGGTTGCCGACGCAGGCGACCCTCCTGCCGTGGATACCTCCACGGCCGCACTACGACCATAGGAGGTGATGAGGTTCCCATGCGTCCATACGAAATCATGGTCATCCTTGACCCCACTCTCGACGAGCGCACCGTTGCCCCGTCCCTGGAGACGTTCCTGAACGTCATCCGCAAAGACGGCGGTTCGGTGGACAAGGTCGACATCTGGGGCAAGCGCCGCCTGGCTTACGAGATCGCCAAGCATGCCGAGGGCATCTACGCGGTCATCGACGTCAAGGCCGAGCCGGCCACCGTGTCCGAGCTCGACCGTCAGCTCAGCCTGAACGAGTCGGTGCTCCGCACCAAGGTGATGCGCACCGACAAGTCGTAGCCCGCTGTCGCAGCCGTTGCGTAGGCTCATGCTGCGAATGCAGCATCCAGCGCTGACACCGATCCTAGGAGGGCCCCGTGGCTGTAGGTGACACCACGATCACCGTCGTCGGAAACCTGACCGCGGACCCCGATCTGCGGTTTACCCCTTCGGGGGCGGCGGTCGCCAACTTCACGGTGGCCTCCACTCCGCGGGTCTTTGACCGGCAGAGCGGTGAATGGAAGGACGGCGACGCGCTGTTCCTGCGGTGCAACATCTGGCGCGAGGCCGCCGAGAATGTGGCCGAGAGCCTCACCCGCGGATCGCGGGTGATTGTCACCGGACGGCTGCGGCAGCGGTCCTTCGAGACCCGCGAGGGCGAGAAGCGCACCGTCTACGAGGTGGAGGTCGACGAGGTCGGCCCCTCGTTGCGGTATGCCACCGCCAAGATCAACAAGGTCAGCCGCGGCGGCGGCGGAGGCGGCTTCGGCGGGGGCGGCGGCATGCCGGCCTCGGCCGGTCCGTCCGGCCCGCCCGCGGAGGACCCGTGGGGCAGTGCTCCGGCGTCCGGCTCCTTCGGTGGCGCCGACGACGAGCCGCCCTTTTAGACAAACGAACCACAGCACGAAAGAGATAGGTAGATGGCCAAATCCAACAAGCGGCGTCCGGCTCCTGAGAAGCCGATCAAGACTCGCAAGTGCGCATTCTGCTCGAACAAGAAGCAGGTGATCGACTACAAGGACACCTCGCTGCTGCGCACCTACATCAGTGAGCGGGGCAAGATCCGCGCCCGTCGTGTGACCGGTAACTGCGTTCAGCACCAGCGCGACGTCGCGCTCGCGGTGAAGAACGCTCGCGAGGTCGCGTTGCTGCCCTTCACCTCGTCGGCGCGCTAGCCGACCCCTCAAGTCAGAGAAAGTTCGAAACGATGAAGCTCATTTTGACCGCTGAGGTGGACCACCTCGGAGCGGCCGGAGACACCGTCGAGGTCAAGGACGGATACGGCCGCAACTTCCTGCTCCCGCGGGGGCTGGCCATCGTCGCCACGCGCGGCGCGCAGAAGCAGGCCGACGACATCCGTCGTGCCCGCGAGACCAAGCAGGTGCGCGACCTGGACCACGCCAAGGAGCTCAAGGAAGCTCTGCAGGCGCTGGGCACCGTCACCTTGCCGGTGAAGACCTCGGGCGACTCGGGCAAGCTGTTCGGCTCGGTGACCGCCGCTGACGTGGTGGCCGCCATCAAGAAGGCCGGCGGGCCGAACCTCGACCGGCGGATCGTCCGGCTGCCCAAGGCCCACATCAAGGCCGTTGGCAGCCACCCGGTGTCGGTGCACCTGCACCCCGAGGTGAACGTCGACGTCACCCTCGACGTCGCCGCGGCAAACTAAGCACGTACCTCAGCAGCCCCGGCAGAGCCATGATTGGTGCCGCCGGGGCTTTGCTGTGTTCAGATGGCAGTCAGCCCGGGTTAGTGCTGGCTAACTTTTAGGTCCGTATGTAAGGGCGGGGTCGTTTACCTTGACGTGGAATCGCGTCTACCTGTCCGCAAAGCAACACGCCCAAGACGGCAACCTATGACGACACGCCGAAGAGATTGTCCTCCACAATCAAAACACCCCTAGTTACTGCCCTCACCTGCAGGGATAACGCTGCTGAGTAGCGTAATCCACAAGTCTTCCCCACCGTCCCAAACAAATGGGGGACGGGTGTGCACACTTAATCCACACCTTTGTGAACAAGCTCGTTTTGTAGGGCCGCCAGCAACGCCTACCGTCAACGCGGCACGGCACAACGGGGGCGGCCAGAGATGTCACAGCCACCGGATATGTTCGGCCCATTAACGCCGAATAGACATTCGATCGTGCCAGTGGAAGAGGAGGGGCGCATGGCAGTAGTCGACGACCGTGGTCACTCTGAGCTCGAGGAGCCGCCACGCGAGGACGTCGGCCGCCAACCGCCCCAGGACATGGCTGCAGAGCAGTCGGTGCTCGGGGGCATGCTGCTGAGCAAGGACGCCATCGCCGACGTGCTGGAGCGGCTGCGGCCCGCTGATTTCTACCGCCCGGTGCACCAGAACATCTACGACGCGATCCTGGACCTCTACGGGCGCGGAGAGCCGGCCGACGCCGTGACCGTGGCCGCCGAGCTCGACCGCCGCGGCCTGCTGCGCCGGGTGGGCGGCGCCCCGTACCTGCACACGCTGATCTCAACGGTGCCCACCGCGGCCAACGCCGGCTACTACGCCACGATCGTCGCGGAGAAGGCGCTGCTGCGCCGGCTGGTGGAGGCCGGCACCCGGGTGGTGCAGTACGGCTACGCCGGTGCCGAGGGCGCCGATGTCGCCGAGATCGTCGACCGCGCCCAGGCCGAGATCTACGAGGTGGCCGAGCGGCGCAGCTCCGAGGACTTCGTTCCGCTCGAAGACCTGCTGCAGCCCACCATGGACGAGATCGACGCGATCGCCTCGCACGGCGGTATCGCGCGCGGTGTGCCGACCGGCTTCACCGATCTGGATGAAGTGACCAACGGGCTGCACCCGGGACAGATGATCATCATTGCGGCGCGTCCGGGTATGGGGAAGGCGCTGGCGCTGAAAACCCCGTTGCCGACCCCGACCGGCTGGACCACGATGGGCGACGTCGCCATCGGTGATGAGTTGCTGGACGCCGACGGGCGGCCCACTCGCGTCCTGGCCGCAACGGACATCCTGTTGGGCCGACCCTGCTACGAGGTGGCGTTCTCCGACGGCACCGTGATTATTGCCGACGCCGAGCACCTGTGGCCGACGAACGCGGGTGTGCGTACCACCGCGCAGTTGCGCTGCGGGCTGGACCGGATCGCCCCGGCCGGTTCGGTGGCGCAGGCCGGTGGCGGGGGTACCGCGTTGCTGGCGCCGGCGCTGAGCCTCGTGTCGGTGCGGCGGGTGCCCAGCGTCGCGGTGCGCTGCGTGCAGGTCGACAACCCGGCGCGGCTCTACCTGGCCGGCCGCGGCATGGTGCCTACTCACAACTCCACGCTTGCCTTGGACTTCATGCGGTCGTGCTCGATCAAGAACCGGATGGCCAGCGTCATCTTTTCGCTGGAAATGAGCAAGTCCGAGATCGTCATGCGACTGCTCTCCGCTGAAGCCAAGATCAAACTCGGCGACATGCGCTCGGGACGGATGACAGACGACGACTGGACCCGGCTGGCGCGGCGGATGAGTGAGATCAGCGAGGCGCCGCTCTACATCGATGATTCGCCGAACCTGACCATGATGGAGATCCGCGCCAAAGCCCGCCGACTCAAGCAGAAGGCCGACCTGCGACTGGTGGCGGTCGACTACATGCAGCTGATGACCTCCGGCAAGAAGGTCGAGTCGCGCCAGCAGGAGGTGTCGGAATTCTCCCGAAACCTCAAGCTACTGGCCAAGGAGCTCGAGGTGCCGGTGATCGCGCTGAGCCAGCTCAACCGTGGCCCCGAGCAGCGCACCGACAAGAAGCCGATGTTGGCAGACCTCCGCGAATCCGGCTGCCTGACCGCCTCGACGCGAATCCTGCGGGCCGACAACGGCTCCGAGGTCACCCTGGGTGAGCTCATGCGTACCGGGGAACGCCCGCTGGTGTGGTCGCTGGATGAACAGCTGCGGATGGTGGCCCGGCCGATGACCAACGTGTTCCCCAGCGGGCACCGCGAGGTCTTCAAGCTGCGGATGGCCTCCGGGCGCGAGGTGGAGGCCACCGCCAATCACCCGTTCCTCACCCTGGATGGCTGGGTGGCGTTGGGCGACCTGACCGTCGGGGACCGGCTGGCGGTTCCGCGGCGGGTGCCCGAGCCAGTCGACACCCAGCGAATGGAGGACTGTGAAGTCATCCTGCTGGCGCACATGATCGGCGACGGCTCATGCGTGAAGAACCAGCCAATCCGGTACGCGTCGATCGACGAGGCGAACCTGACCGCGGTGACGGTCGCGGCCATGCACTTCGGGGTGACGGCGGTCCGCGATGAGTACCCGGCCGCCCGGGTGACCACGCTGCGCCTGCCGGCGCCGTACCGGCTGACACACGGCAAGCGCAATCCGATCGCGGCGTGGCTGGACAAGCTGGGGCTGTTCGGCAAGTGCAGCTACGAAAAGTTCGTGCCGCAGGCGATATTCTCCGCCCCGAACGACCAAATTGCCTTGTTCTTGAACCACCTCTGGGCCACCGATGGTTCAGTACGTTGGGATGAGAAGCTGCGTCAGGGAAGGATATACTACGCGTCCACGAGCCGTCGATTGGTCGACGACGTAGCTCAACTGCTCGTGCGGCTGGGTATCTTTTGCCGCATCTATAAGGCTCAGAAGAGTGGGTACAGGGATTCGTGGCACGTCCACATCTTCGGTGCGGAGAACCAGAAGCGCTTCCTTCAAAACGTAGGGGTTAACGGTCTGAAATTCTTTGCGGGCCAAGAGGTACTCGCCAACCTGCGTCAGATTGACGGTCGCGCCAACTCCGACACCATCCCGCGAGAGGTCTGGAATAGGGTGCGAGACTCCTTGGCCCGCAGGGGGATTTCACGGCGTGAGCTTGCCGCGGCACTAGGGAGCAAGTACCATGGTGCGGCCCTCTGGAAGTATCCACCGAGCAGGATGACTCTGCATCGTGCAGCAGCATTGCTTGAAGACCACGATCTGCACGACCTTGCGACAGACGATGTCTTCTGGGACAAGATCGTTGAAATCACCAGCATCGGTGAGCGCGATGTTTTCGACGGAACCGTTCCCGGCACGCATAACTTTGTGGCACAGGGGATTTCAGCCCATAACTCGCTGGAACAAGATGCGGACATGGTCATCCTGCTGCACCGGCCCGATGCCTTCGAACGGGACGACCCGCGCGGCGGCGAGGCGGACCTGATCCTGGCCAAGCACCGTAACGGGCCGACGAAGACGGTGACGGTAGCGCACCAGCTGCACCTGTCGCGGTTTACGAACATGGCGCACTGAGGGGCGACTTTTTGTAGGGTCTCACGCTGCGTGTCATATTCTCAGCGGCGGTGTCATCTCCTGTAGGGTCTCACGCTCCGTGTCATATTCTCAGCGGCGGTGTCATGTCCTTGTCATGTGTCTCACCAACGTGTCATGCAGATATGCGCATATGCCGTGAGTGGATGCCGACCCACCGTACTTCTCGGAAAAAGGGGTTTACCTCGGGTCAGGTACGCACCAGCCACCCTTCGCCGTGGTAGTCCCTCCATCGCCAAGAATTACGGGTGGTTGCATTGCGGTCGGCCCCGCCCTAACATTTAGTCGCATGACCAAGGATCGGGGGCGTTCTCGTCGAGACCGCCGGACGCCGCCGGAGATACGGTCTGCGGAAATAGGCCGGAGACGCACTCGATGAAAGCCGGGATGGTTCGTCATCCCAGGGTGACGCGCGGGGTCAGCCAGATTCGGACGAGTCGGTAATCCGTTGGCCAGGAATATGTCCCAGCCCGCCGGCGACTTTGATGCGGTAGTGGTCGGCTCCGGGTTCGGCGGTGCGGTGATGTCGGCACGGTTGGCCGAAGCCGGGATGACGGTACTTGTCCTGGAACGCGGACCGTGGTGGGGCGCGGGCGGCGATTCTCGGGATGCGGAAGTCACCCGACCATTTCCGCGTGGCCTGTCGAAGATGCCCGGATTTCTCCGAGGTTTGACCAGGGCCAACGATCGCGGGCAGCGGGTTTTGTGGTCGCGTCCGACCGGGTTGTTCGACGTGCATCTGTGGCCCGGAGTCACGGTCGTGGTCGGCAGCGGTGTCGGCGGCGGTTCCCTGGTCTACGCGGGATATCAGGCGCGGCCGGCGGCCGGATTCTTCGACCAGTACTTTCCCGATGAGATCTCCGATGCCGAGATGGCGTCTTACTTCGAGATGGTTGAAGCGATCCAGCGTCCGCAATCGTTGCCGTATCCGGTTGCCTCGCGGGAGGTCTTCGCCCGCGGGCTCGCCCGCGCAGGCCTGGGGTCGGCTGAAGCACCCGTAATGGGCATCCAGTTCGGCGACCCCGCTGCTCCACAGTGGCGCAACAACGCGGTCGGCAACCCGCAACAAACGTGCCGGGCCTGTGGTGCCTGCGTCATCGGATGTGAACACACCGCCAAGACCACGCTGGATCAGACCTATCTTGCGTTGGCGCGGCGGCACGGCGCCGATATCCGGGCGCTGTGCGAGGTGACCGCGATCGGCGGGACCGACCACCGCTACGACGTGGCATGGCGCGACCACCACCGCGGAACCGATCATGTGATCGTCACACCGCGTCTGGTGTTGGCCGCCGGAACGGTCGGAACGCTGCGCCTGTTGTTCGCCGCCCGCGACAAACACCGCAGCATGCCCGCTCTGCCGCCCGCGCTGGGCAAGAACTTCTCCGGTAACGGGGACTATCTGGCGATGCTGAGCCGAGCGCTTCCGGCCACCCATGAGGGGCGGCACGCCATGTTTCAGAACGTGCACCGCCTGGCCGACGGCGGATTCGTCGGCGAGGCCGCACCACCGGTTGCCCAGCTCCCGCTACCGGGACCGGTACGCCGCTGGCTGTCTGAAACCGTGTTTCTGTTCGCGACGGGCCGCGAGCCCGGGATTCGGTTGCATGCCGCCGACGGTGTCCCGTTCGCCCCGGCGTATAAGGCCAGCAACACCGATTTCTATGCGCAGACCGACGCCCGGGTCAAACGCATCGCCGAGGCCTACCAGCCGTCGTGGTTCCGTGGGAACTGGCCCGGCGGACAACGAAGCCGACGATTGGTCACCGTCCACCCGGTTGGGGGCGCGGCGATCGGGGCTTCACCCGACGACGGAGTGATCGACCACTGCGGGGAGGTCTTCGGTCACCCGGGGCTCTTCATCGCAGACGGCTCTATCTACCCGGCCGCCCCCGGGGTGCCTCCGTCGCTGGGGATTGCGGCGATGGCCGAACGGCAGGCCGCGCTGATGATAGGGGTCGGCTCGTGACACCGCCGAAGAGCCGCACCGGGTAAACAGAAACTCTGAAGGGAGAGCTGGACATGCTGTTCACCAAGAAGCCGGCACGCGCCGGCGGAAAACCGATTGGGAAAACCTATACGCTGCGCCAACTGGCCGCAGCTCTCGTGCGGTTCATCCCGCTCGCCCCGCGCGCGGGGCTGGTATGGGGACTGCACCGGATGGATCCGAGCCTGCGGGAGCAGGTCATGCTGACCGTTGCCCGGGCAAACGGCTGCCGGTACTGCAGCTACATCCACCAGGAATGGGCCATCCGCACCGGTGCGTCCGACGACGAAATCGCGCAACTGGAAGGCACCGATCCCGCGGACTTCGATCGTGGCAGGTGGAGCGCGCTTGTCTACGCGAGATCACTGGCCGAAAACGACTTCGGGACGCTGCCGGCTGAGATCGTCGCCGACACGGCCCGCCACCATGACGCCGGTGAGCGCCGCAACATCGAGGCCGTCGCGCTGGTGATGACCATCGTTAACCGATCTGCAAACACCATGGATGCCTTGCTGTGCCGCCTGCGCGGTGAACCGGCTTCGCAATCACTGGCCGCCGAACTGATCATCACGGCTGGGCTGTTGACCTTGGGTCCCCTCCTGGTGCCGGCGCTGAGTCTCATTCTGCGCAAGTCGCCGTTGCGGCTGCTTCGCGAGTTCCGCGTCTTCACCGCCGGTCAGGCGCCCGACGACGCGCAGGCCGCCTGATGGCCCGCCTCGGGCACGACGCCGCACCGGGGGATGACGTCAGTGTGTCGCTGCGCACGATGGCCGACTGCGAACAGCTGTTCGACCAGTTGGCCGCACCGCCCGAAAACACACTCAAGGGCGTGTTTCGCGGCCGTCTGGCAGCCGTTACCGCTCTTGACTCACTGCCGGGCCGACTGCGACGGGCGATCGCCTACATCACTCCGCATCTGAGGTTTCCGTGGTACGGCAAGGCCTTTGACGGCGACAACGGCGCCAACGTCTGGTTGACCTCGACTGGACGCTTCCAGCGTTTCGGCTACCGCGTGCAGTACGGGGAGCAGGCCGCGCGGCTGTCGTATCAACGCCCGGACAACCCGCGATTCCTGCGCGGGCTGGAAGCAGAGATCCGCAGCATGGCGCCCGACCGCTATCTGTGCCATGCCGCGTTGCGCGGCACGGTGGTGCTGTACTTCACTCTCGAACAGTAGAAAACTCGCTCCTACCCCATCCACCGCCGGCCATCCCACCATAAAACCCAAGCCGAAGGACACCGGCCATCACATCACGACACCGCGCAAGCGACACGCGCACGAAGATCCTCAACAGCGCCGCACGGCGTTTCCGTTCGCAGGGCTACCTGGCCACCACGGTCCGCCAGGTCGCCGACGACGCCGGAATGCTGCTGGGCAGCCTGCAGTACCGCTACGCCAAGAAAGAGGGGCTGCTGATCGCGGTCATGGAAAGTGCGGTCGAGCGCACCACCGATGCGATCCGCCAAGCGATCGCCGGCAAGCACAGCGTCGATGACCGACTGCGCGCAGCGATGACGGCATACCTTGAGACGCTGTGGAGCGGAAACGATGCCCTCTACGTTCTGCTCTATGACTGGCGGTCCCTCAAAGGCGGCGACCGGGAACGGGCCGCGCTGCTCCACGACCGACTCTTCTCGCTCTTTGACGGCCTGTTCTACGAGGCCGCCGGCGCCGGCTTCATCGCCGCCGACATCGACATCCCCACCCTGCGAGATCTGTGGCTGGGGGCGCTGAACTGGACGGCCGACCATCCGCCGAACAAAACCGCCGAACAGATCAGCGACCTGCTCTGGACGATCCTGACAGAAGGCGCCGCCCAGCGCCGGGTTGAACAAGATCAATGACCGAAACCGATGATCGCCGTGCCGCCCGATCGCGTCTTTGACGTCTTCAACAAACGCACCTACACCGTCGCTCAGTTGCGAGCAGATCTGCGGCGGGTCAAATGGAAGATCGGAGCCGATGTCTGGTTGCGCCGCGCAGTGGACCGCCAAACCCGAGAAGCCATCATGCTGGCGGTATCCCACGCCCACGACTGCCGCTACTGCACCTTCATCCACCGCGAATGGGCGCTACGCACCGGCCTTCCGCTCTCGACGATCTCCGGAATCGAAGCACCGGCCGACCCGCAGGAAAAACAGACCCTCGGCTCACCGCATGACCCGCAATGGCTGGCCACCACCTACGCCGAAGCGTTGGCACGCGCCGACTTCGGCCCGGTCTCGCCGTTGCTTCAAACCGCGGTGACGGTTGCATTCGACAGCGCCCACCGCCGCCGCATCGAGACGATCGCCAGGATCATCACGATCTTGAACCGCAGCACCAACACCTTCGATGCCCTGCTGGCGCGACTCTCGCACCAGCCCATCGACAACAGCAGGCTGCGCGATGAACTGGCAGTCTCCCTGTTCGCCTGGACGGTCACCTTTCCCATGTTCGTCACCACCGCACTGATTCGCCGCGAATCTCTCCGCCACGTCCTGCGCAGGTTTCGGCGTTCCTAGACAAGACAATTGCGCTCTTGCGCCGCTCGCTGTCCAGGACCAACCGCCGTACACTACGCCCCCGACGCATCTACAGCGAGCTTCGTCGGCGAGCTTGGGCTCGTCGCCTGAAGAAGTGACACAACCTTGAGACAAACCCAGATGACGCCGCGTGAGACAACCTTCATCGCCGCAGTCCACAAGGTCTCAAAATGACACGCGGCCTGAGACCCTACATCTCCTTGTCATATGTCTCACGAACGTGTCATGCGTGAGGACGCATGCTTCGGAGTGATTGCTGGGATGCCGTTGACGGCGCGGCGTCGAGGGTTGCTACCGGCTCGTCGCCGTGTTCTGGGAGCTGACCGCCGTTTATGTCGGCCGCTCTAGTTTTGTGGTGATGAGCTGTGCGATGAATCGACCGGTGCGCGGACCGTTAGCGGTCAAGCGGCGGTGCATCCAGCATCTGCACTGAGGTTCCATCGCAGTGGTAGCGAACGGTAGTCACCACCCCATCGCTACAGGCGCTACAGCTTCGCCTGATGTATACCGCAGCACACTGGTAGTGCCGGCCGGAGCTATGGGAGCGACATTGAAGACACGGTGTCGCGCTGGGCTGCAATTTCTCACCCCCGCAACCGGTCTCAGGTCGAACGCCCCACTCGCGGTCGACATCGGTAACCCCTGACGTCAAGGAACGATGTCGTTGCACAGCGGGTGGAAACCTTCGGCGTTGGACGGTGGAGCGATGTAGGCTCCGCCGCTGTTAATGCTGTACATGGCCTCCTTGCCGAGGAAGAAGGCGCTGGTTTCACTCAGCCCGTAGCGATTGATAAGCATGCGCTTGAGGTCTGTGGTGTAGTCGGCTCCGGCGAGGGTTGCCCTGCAGGCGAACGCGGCCTGCTCGGGCGTCCATTGACCACACTTGTCCGGTCGCTGCGACGAACATCCAGGCCCGTTGGGATTGGACGCAGGAGTTGTTACCGCCACCGACGGTGTCGTCAGCGCACTCGTCGGAAGAGACGACTCCGGCGCGGCAGGGGTAGGGGCAGGGGGCGGTGCGGCTACCGTCGCGGTCAGGGTGGGCGCGGTCAGTGCAGTGCTCGACGAGACGACAGCGTTTTTCGATGGCGAGTGCTGCCATGGCCGCCACAGCACCCCGATAACGCCGATCAGGACGATGGTTGCAGCGAATCCGGCCAGACCAACCCAGAAGTGCCGAGAACGCACGGCGGGTGGTGACTTGGGCAGGCTCGCACCGATCGTGGCCGAGAACCTGCGTGGGTGCCCTGCCGCTTTAGTCGTTGCGTTTGCAGACGCACCTGGCTGTCCAGGCGATGCAGCGGTCAAGGCCTGTGCGAACGCCGAACTGGATATAAAACGTTCAGCCGGGTTCTTGGCCAGTGCAAACTGGAGCACGCCATCTAGGTATGCGCAGTCCGGGCGACAGTCACCCAAATTGGGCGGTGGCGTGTTGAGGTGTCTGCTGATGACGACGGCGGGGTTGGAGCGCGGAAACAGTTGTGCGCCGGTCAGCAGGTTGTATGTTGTTGCTGCCAGCGCATATTCGTCAGCTCGCCCGTCCATCGCTTCGCCCATGAGTTGCTCGGGCGCTGCGTAGGCAACTGTCCCAACCGTCATGTTGGTTGTGGTGAGGCCGTTCGTGTCGTCGAGGGGACGGGCGATGCCGAAGTCGGTGAGGAAGATGCTCGGGTCGTCGGTGCCGAGGTCAGCGACCATGATGTTGGCGGGTTTGACGTCGCGGTGCAGCAGGCCCTTTTTGTGGGCGTAGTCCAAGGCGTTAGCCACCGCGTTCACGATGGGCACGACAAGTTCGACGGGCATACCAGCCGGGTACCACTTCTCCACTAGCTGGCCGAGATCGGTGCCGTCGATGTAGTCCATCGAGATCCAGAGCTGTCCATCGTGCTCGCCTCGATCGTGTACGCCGACTATGTGAGGGTGGCGTAGTCCAGCCGCGAGGTCTGCTTCACGGATGAACCGATCCCGGAAGGAGGGGTCGATCGATATGTCGGGTCGAAGCACCTTCAGCGCCTCCTGCCGAGGCAAGCGGGGGTGCTGAACCAAGTAGACCTCGCCCATCCCTCCGGAGCCGAGCAGCCGCAGGACCCGGTACCCGGCGAAGCTCTCCCCGATGCGCAGCGGCATGGGCGGCATCATAGATGGCGTCCGCGCCGGAAGGCTGGAAAAATATGGCAAAATACGAACATGGCGCTATCCTCTGGCCAACTCAGCAGGCTTGTCGATCGCTGTGAACCGTTTCTCGGCTCGCAGGCTCCATCGGGATACTGCGACAGCCTGGTGCTCGGCGTAATCGATTGGGGCAGTGCAGTCCACTGGACTTAAGTACTCCAGTGTCGTCAACGTCGTGAACCGGTACCGGGCGTATCGCCGCACACAGGGCGGAGACCCTGGATCTGACGGCGCACATGAACCGATCGGCATCTTTGATGAGTTAGACGGAGCTCGCATTTCGTCGGCATCGTGCCATCCTTCCGTCAAAAGAAGGCGTGCACGAAACCCGGGGAGCTTCAGTTCGCTGGCTTTCTGGTCTGCCGTGTCCTGGGTTCTGATGCTGGGCAGGGTCTCGATTCCGCGGTTGCGCAGCCAGTAGCTGGCGTCTTTGAGGGTTAGGACGTCGGCGTGGTGGATGATGCGGGCGATTATCGCCGCGGCGTCGATAGACCGGCCGGGCCATTCAGCGAGACGGATTCAATACTCATCAATGTCAGACCACCTCGCTATTCTCTCGCTGGGAGGGACGTTGGACGAAATTGCGCCGCCGGTTACCCGGGCGAAGGTTGAGGCGCTGACCGCGAAATGGGCTGCTGACCCGTCAACCACTGTTGAGGTCGTGCACCAAGGGTTCAATGACGACGAACACGGCGGTGGTTTCGCCTTCCAGTGCGATCGCGGGCTGCTCATCTGTGGCTTCGACGGCAGCAGTCGGTGGTCGCACTATCCCGGCGACGACGAGAGCAGACGTGACGAGGTCGTGGAGTACTGGAAACAGAGCCGGCATCGGAATCCGGCCGCGCGTGAGTTCCGTGACGATGAACCTGGCTATCGAGCCTGGCTCAAGGACCATCCGAATGGCTACGTGATCAACATTTTGCGCAGTCACAACCCGACCGGTGCGCGTCTGCACCGTGCCGATTGTCGGACGCTTACTGACCAGCTCTCGCGAGGCGCCGCGTTGGTCGGTCCATACGTCAAGGTTTGCTCGGATCATCTGGACGCACTCGACGAGTGGGCTGCCGATCAGGTGCGAGTGTCGATCCAGCGCTGCGGTTCCTGCCACCCAGAACCCAACGTCGTGCACTTACTCCCAACCAAGCCGACGCTGCCGGTGAAGCCTCCGGCGCGCGATGGTCGTTGGGATATCCACGGGCCGACCACGAACAGTCCTGCGGTCGAAGCCTGGGCCGATGACTACATCCGCTACAAGCGCCAGCCGGCTTGGCAAGAGCGACTGCGGGATGAAATCCGCAGCCGCTGCCGACGGCTGTCGCCGGCAGATCGAGAGGTGCTGCACGCCACGTTCTTCGGCGACAAACATCCCAAAGCCGACATCGAAAACCTCGTGCTCTACAACATCGACTCGTTCAGCGTTGCAGGCCGCAACGGGATCCGCCTGGAATACGGAGGCCTCGATGCGCCTCCGGCACCCGATGGGGCTGAGTATCGATTCGGCTACCGCTACACGCTCGCGCGATCCGACAACTTCATCTACTGGAACCGGGTGCGCACGCTCGCGTCGTTCGACTGGACCGAGCTGGAAGGTACGACGCTGGCACCCATTTGGCTGGCGCTGGCCCGCCGTCGCGTCCGCCGTGAAGCCGACACCGCCGAGCAGGTGCTCGCCCCTGGAGTGCCATTCGCACTCAGAGTCCGACTGCGTGCGCCGTATGGGCATGGGACGTATATGAAGGCCGAATTGATGAAAGCAGTTTTCGATGGGGTGATCTGCGCATTCCAGGCGCACACCGGCACGAAGGACCTCGCTGACGTCGTGGCTTGGCTTGCGGAGTTCCTCCAGGGCGCTCCCGAAGAGATTGAGTGGTTGTTGCGCGATCAAGGAGAGGCCGTGATCGGCCCGGTACCACGACTCGTCTACCCCCGGATGGGTGGCGTCCAGTGGAACCCCTCGGACGACCGGTGCTTTGCTGGCGAGTTGTTTCCCGTCGAACCGGAACCGGCCGATACCTGCTGGGCGATCAAAGGTGAGATCTTCGAGATCTCGGCTGGCACAGCAGATACTCAATGAGCACGAGGTAGCGGCCGCGGACACTGCGTTGGCGCTTCCGCGGAACCGCTTCGAGGACGTCCACCAGTGATCGGGCACTGCTCGACAGGGATGGCCGCCGCCGCGCGAAGCGATACACGGGGCTACGCCGCCTCCGGACTGAAGCGAATCAGCGACTGGCACGCGGGTCGCGCCGGTTGCTTAGGGGCACGAAGGACAACGTCAAGTCCCAGGGTGTCAAGCCCCAACGGTGGATCGCATCCAGCATCACCCACGGCCCCTGACTGACGGTTTCACTGCCGGCTAGCATCTTCAGCGTCGTTCGCGACTCACCAGGCACGTTATGGGGAGACCAGATCGAGGAACCAACCGGCTGTGGTGCCGTTTGGATGCTATTGATCAGGACTCGATCTTGCTCTAACTCCACGAACAGGCAGTACGGTCCGGACTGCCTGCCCCAGCCACCACGCTCAACGACCAAAGCTTCGTCGGCGACTCGGACGTGTTCTATGGCCTGTTGGAGCAACCGTATAAAGTCATCGACCACCGGCTCCGATGGCTCACTGGTCGGCTCAAGATTGATCATGTATCCGGGAATATGCGCGTTGCCATCAGCGGCTCGCGCGGTGGGGAATCGCTGCCTCAGCATCAGTACCTGGCGATCCGCCACCAACATCCCCGCTTCCTGGAAGGCCCCTTCCGCCTTCGAGGTTCGACCAAGAACACCCACCCCTTGACTAGCCAGGACAAAGTCGGCGCTGGGAACTGACCAAGGGCAAGTCGATCCCGACTCCGTCCATGTCCGAATCAGACCACCAACACACCGGCTAAGCATCGCCGTCGATGCGACATCGCCGACAGCAACCGACTCGGCGCCTCTGGTGTGTCGTCGTCTCTCATTGGACCCTCCCCTGTCTCTCAAGAAATGGTCCTGGAAGTGGGGTTCGGCACAACACAGCTATGGGATCGGTCTGGCCCGCGGCCGAACGTACGATAGCTGATTGGCTATCGTGGTGTTATGGCGCGAACGGGGCCGACGGGAGTCGGGTACGCGGAGCGGCTGGCGGGAAATCTGTTGAAAGTAGCCCGGAGCCGGGCCGGCGTATCGCAGCGGCAGCTCGCCGAATTGGCTGATATGCCACAGTCGACGATCGCCCGCATCGAATCGGGCACGCGGCAACCGTCACTTCCCGTCCTGTTGCGTATCCTGGCGGCGGTCGACCTCGAAGTCCGAATCAAGTTGGCCCCCTACGATGATCACGATGACGTACTTGATGCCACTGACGCGCGCCTGACGCCGAACCAGTTGACCCGCCGGCGCGCCGATCAAGACGCGTTTGCTGCTGCCCTGCGGCACGGCGCAAATGGATGATCTGCCCACTCGGCTTGTCGCGATAGCCCCCACTTCACCGGGCATCGACCTGTCATGCGAAAAGCCGCATGCGTACAAGGCTTTCGAGCGGCAGCAAAAGCATTCCCCACTGACATCAGCTACAACTACTGCACCACCAACGAAACGGTGTGACGAACGTCACTGTGTGTGATCTGCGGCGTCTCAGGACTGAGTTTTCTGGGAAGGCATCCGTGCTGTCCAGGGATTTTTCCTCCAATCACGCAATAGCGTAGCCGCGCAACTGTTTACGAATTGTGTAGCGCTGCTTGAATGTGTCTGCCGGAGCGATTTTCTGCCCGAGACATTTTGTCCGCCAGGGTGTTTGATACTGGCATAACAATGGCGTTCCAACGGTGGTCCACCGGACGTGGACGACGTAATCAGCGGAAGGCAAGGTCGGCGATGCGCCCGAGACTTCGACCACGAGACATAGTTCGGGTGGAGCTTCGACTTCCCCAAAGAGCTGCCGAGGTCCTCTACTGGTGCGCTCAAGATTGGAATGTCTCGCTATCCACGGCTGGCGCCAAGCTCATCGAACTCGGTTACGAACACGCTTTCAGAAGTGAAGCAGTATCTGAAATCACCGCTGCGCCAACCGATCACAGGCAGTCAGCGGTCAAGAAGCCAGCAACGGCGGGAGGTGCGGACAGCCACGATTGAGTAGATGTTGTCGCACTGACAACCCCTAGAAATACCAAAAGGCCGAGGTTGCGACTCGGCCTTGGTAGCGGCACATGCGCCGCAATTCGAACTAACCCCCATGCGAAGGGACCCTCATGATTTCAACGTATTCGAGCGCGCTTGTCAACGGGCACGAACCCGTGCCGCCCATCCGGCCGCCCGCCGATGGACCCGATCGACTGATCCAGGTCGATCCAGCCACCGCCACAGTCCGGTTCCGAACCACGGATGATTCCGTCGAAACACTCGACTGGGACGACGCCGCGGCAGTCTTGGCCGCACCGCTGGCCCCGTGGCGGACCTTCCGCTGGTGGTACGGCCAGCAGCACTACTCGGGGACCTACTGGTCCAGGACCCAACGCGATCACGTCATCTACGAATCGCGATTGGAGCTCGCACGGCTGATCTACGCCGACTTCGACCAAAACGTCACCTCGATCGTGGCTCAACCGTTCCTGCTGGAAGCCGAGGTCGATGGCCGGTGGCGCCGGCACATCCCCGACTTCCTCTTGCGCACGCCGAACGGTCCGGTGGTCGTCGAGGTCAAGCTGCGACACCGCGTGAGTGCCCCCACGGTCGCCTACACCTTGTCGTGGGCACGCCAACTCATCGAGGACCACGGATGGGATTACGAAGTGTGGAGCGAGCCGCCCCCAGTTGAACTGGCCAACCTGCGTTTTCTGGCCGGCTATCGCGACGAACGCCGAATCAACAAGCAAGTCCTGGAACTGGTCAGGAAGGCGGATCTCGACTGTCTGACCGTCGGGCAAGCGACCGCCGCCCTCCCCGACTTGTCGCGTCCGTTGGTGCGCGCGGCGATCTGCCACCTACTGTGGAACGGAACGTGGGTCACCGATCTCGACGTCCCGCTGCAGGCAACCTCCGTCCTGCGCACGGGGGCACGGTCATGAACGAGCGACTTCGCATCGGCCCAGATAGTCGCCTCTGCTACGAGGGTGAGCTGGTCCAGATCGTGGAGATCCGTACCGGCACCGGAGGCAATGTCGCCACGGTGAAAACCGTTGGGACCGAACAAATCCGCGGCGTATCACTTCGAGAGCTGCTCGCCTACCGCCACAATCATCCGCACGACGAGGCCACCCGAACCGACGGATCACCGAACCCCCGTGATGTCGCTGCAACGGTCCTGGCGATGCTCAACAAAGAAGAACGGAACCGAATCCGGGAACGTGCGGGCCACATCCGGGAGGTCCTCACCGGATATCGCTCCGGGTATGAGGCGACGGCCGAGCCAGGTGAGCCTCGACCGGAATACCACCCCGAGCTGCCACTTACGGCCAGGTATCACGCCAAGGCCGCAGAGCTCGAAGTCGACGCGCGCACTGTTCAGCGCATGGTGGCCGCGTTCTCCGAACACGGCGAGGCAGGCCTGGCTAACGCCAAGACCCTGCGCGTACAGAACGTGCCGGGCGTGGATGTCAGGTGGTGGGAGACCGCCCTGGAGATCATGGTGGAACACACCGATCTCTCGCGCCCGTCACGAACGGCGGTGATCAAACACACCAACGCGCGCGTCATCGCCCGCTTCGGTCCTGACGTCATACCGTTGCCGAGCCGCGCCACCGCTTACCGGACCCTGACCGCGCTGGAGTCAAAACATCCGACATTTCGGTTGAGTACCAAACGCAACCGGGACATCGCCGCGCGTAACCCGGGTGTCCTCGGGAAATTGCGGCCCACCCGTCCCGGCGAATACCTGCTGATGGACACCACCCGACTCGATGTCTTCGCCATGGACCCGATCACGTTGCGCTGGGTCCAGGTCGAGCTCACCGTGGCCATGGATTGGTATACACGCTGCATCACCGGTCTGCGTCTGACACCGGTCTCGACAAAGTCAATCGATGCGGCGACGGTTTTATACCAGACCTATCGGCCGGCGCCGGCACCGACGGCCTGGCCGAAGGAGGCCACGTGGCCCGAACACGGTATACCTCGGTCGGTGCTGCTCGACGTCGCGGCGATTGACCGTGAAGGCGCGCGAGCAGTCGGGCCCGCGATCGTTCCCGAGACGCTTCTGGTGGACCACGGCAAAATCTATGTGTCCGAGCACATGACCAGCGTGTGCCAACGTATGGGTATCTCCATCCAACCTGCACGGCTGCGCACCGGACGTGACAAAGGTCCGGTCGAACGCTTCTTCCGCACCGTCCGGGAAGGCTTGCTGCAGTACCTGCCCGGCTATAAAGGTCCCGACATCCACTCCCGCGGAGTCGCACCCGAAGACGATGCGCACTTCTACATCGACGAACTCGAAGCGATCATCCGCGAATGGATTGCGGTGGTGTATCATCGGCGGCCCCACCGCGGACTGGTGGAACCGGGCCTGCCGGCGCTGGACCTGTCGCCGGCGGTTATGTTCGAACACGGTCTTGCCCGCGCCGGGTATATCGAAGCTCCGCGAGACCGTGATCTTGCCCTCGAGTTTCTCCCCGTTGAAAAGCGCACTATCCAGCACACCGGCATCGAGATCCGGGGCAGGAAGTACAACGGGCCAGCCCTGGATCGTTATCGCGACCAGCGCAGCCCTTACCCCGGCGGGCGGTGGCCGGTTCACTACCACCCTGACGACATCTCCCGCGTCTACTTCCGTGATCCGAGTGAACGAACGTGGTACCCCCTGATGTGGGAGCACGCGGGAGCGCTCACAGCACCTTTCGGCGACGATGCACTGGCCTTCGGCCGCGGGCTGGCGCGACAGAAATTCACCTATCCCAATGACGAGCTCGCGATGGAGCTCCTGCTGGAACGGTGGAACCTCGGACTGGGCAAAACACCAACCGAACGACGCCTGGCGCTGCGCCAATCCCGCGACGACGAACTGCTCTGTGCCGCAACCGATAGCACACAGCAATTGGTGCAGGCCCTGTCATCGGTCCAACCGGCACTGCCGGACCAGACCACTGAGGGAGGCGCGGACGATAGCGGGCGACCCTTGGCTGACGAACCACCTCATGACGAGTGTGGCGACGACGACAGCAGCGACGACCCCGACGAGTTCTACGCCACTGCATGGGAGGACGCATGACTGCCGCGGTGCAGCCGCCGCCACACCCGGCGAACCTGGACAATCTCACGCTGGCGCGCAACGAAGGATTCTTCGCTTTCGCCGAGGCCCCGGTGCTGACCCGTCCCGAACCGCTGACCCGGGCAGGGATCAAGGCACTCGGCGAGGCCGCGCTGATCGACTACAACGCCCAACGACGCACCTGGCACGCCAACCTCGGACCCTTGCGGACACCGCAACTCGCCGAGCTGCACGAACAACTCTGGGACATCGTCGACAGCAACCATCAAACCGGCGACAAACCCAAAAGCGCTGTCGCCATTGACGGATACCCCGGACTGGGGAAGACCACCGCAGCCCTAGCCTTCGCCCGCGACTTCCACCGCCGCGAAATCACCGAACGCGGATCGGCAACGCCAGGAGGGCACCGGCGAATCCCCGTCTGTCGGGTGGGCTTGACCGGCAACACCGGCATGGTCGATTTCAACCGAGCCATGCTCGACTACTTCGGCCACCCCGGCACCCATCGCGGGACCGCCGCGCAGTTGGCCCACCGAGCCCTGGACTGCGTACTGGCCTGCCAAACCCGCCTGTTGATGATCGACGACCTGCACTTCCTGCGCTGGCGCAACACCCAAGGTGTGGAAATCAGCAACCACTTCAAATACATCGCCAACGAATTCCCGGTCACCATCATCTATATCGGCGTTGGGCTGACCAAGCACGGGCTGTTCTCGGAGGGGTCGTCCTACCAGGATGCGATCATCGCCCAAACAGGCAGGCGTACAACAAAGCTCGGGATGGACGCATTCACCATCAAGACCAAGGCAGAGCGCAAACGATGGCGTGATCTCCTGTTGACCCTGGAGCGCCGGATTGTCCTGGCCGACAGTCACCCGGGCATGCTGGCCGATGAGCTCTCCGACTACCTGTATGCCCGATCCACCGGGCATATCGGATCACTGATCACGCTGGTCAACCGGGGCTGCCAACGCGCCGTGCGGACCGGATCCGAACGGCTTACCCGAGACCTACTCGACCGGGTGAAAAACGACGAAGCCTCAGAGAAGGCCCGCCAGGAACTGCAGTCTGCACTGCAAGCCGGCAAGCTCACCACGCGAGTCAGCGTGCGAGCGTCATGACCGACATCCGACGCATCCCCATCAATGTCGATCCGATTGCCGGCGAAGCACTCGACTCCTGGCTGGAAGCACTCGGGCACCGCACCCACACCAGCTGGGGCGATCTCCGCGTAGCGGTCCACCTGACCGAGCCAGCGCTTCACTCGGTGCCCCGCTGGATGATCAGACTGACCCCGAATCAGCAGACCGCCCTGCATGCGGCCACCGCGGTGAACTCGACAGTCCTGTCGGCAATGACGTTGTCGCACTACGACGGCCGAGCGGCAGCGGTGATAAAGACTCCTACCCGCTTGGACACCACCTTCCCTTGGGGGCCGCGGCCCGGCTCGCGCTACTGCCCGCATTGCCTGGCCGAGTCCGGTGGCCGCTGGAAGCTGGCCTGGAGACTTGGATGGACCTTTACCTGCCTCGAACACAGGTGTTTGCTCGCCGACGCCTGCCCTGCCTGCGGTGTCCGCCCCCGAATCCGGCAGTTAGCCGCTGACGGCATCCCACGACCGGGACACTGCGCAGCACCGGCGGACAATCGCACAACCCGGGCCGAACGGTGCGGAGCGGATCTGAGCACCGCTGAAGTCCTCACCTTCGACAACGACGAGCATCGCGTCCTGCGTGCCCAACGCCGAATCAACGACATCATCACCGCAGATGTCGTCACCAGCGGTGTCTATGCCCACGATCCGCAACAACCAGCCAAGGTGCTCGCCGACATACGGGCAATCGCCGTCAAAGCGCTCACTTATGCCAGCCCACCGGAACTCGAACCGATCATCGGCAAGGATCTGCTCACCGCCTACCAGCTGGACCATCCACAACTGCCGACCGCACGGGCGGCGAGTCCCAGGAAGTCACTCGTTGTACAGGCGCCGACGGCTGCGAGCGTAACCGTCGCGGGCGCCCTCACCGCACTACAGGCTCTCGACCAACGAGATGTACAAACCGCAGGCGACTCACTGCGGTGGCTGATCACCGCGATCCGCTCACGCGGCGCCCACTCGTCCACTACGCGCCTGGCGTGGACGGGAGGCATCGCTGGCGCTGCCCAACTTGCAGCACTAGGCCCGAGCCTCAAACCCAGCGAACAACTCCGATTCCGCACCACCAGCAACTGGCCGGCTTTCCCGACCCGAACATTGGGTTGCATCACCGAGGTTGACAAGCTCCCCACCTCACTCTGGCAGAACGTCGCCCTACGGTTGACCGTCCCCGGGAGTCATCTGCGTCAGCTGCGACCGGCGCTCTCGGCCGCAGTATTGCTCATCGACACAAAGACGAAACTGTCGCCGCTGGCCCGCAGCATAAGCAGCCCACTCGACGACCATGGGGTCTCGCGCGCTCTGCAGCTCCTCAACCAACACGCCAACTGGATCGATATCAGCAAGGCCCTGCTGTCCCTGGTTGAACACCTCGCCCAATCAACGGTCCCGATCAACTACTCACGCCGCCGCCGTCTTGACTACCGCGAGTTGCTGCCCGACGACACCTGGCTGCGCATCTGCCGCGAAACCGGCGCCACCAGCCGCGGGCCGGCCCGCGCCCAGGTGGCCCGAGCCTATTTGCAAGAACGCATCTCCAGCATGCCGGTCGGTAGCGAGAACATCAGCCCCGCTCTACGGACCAAAATCGCCGACTTCCCCTACTACCTCACCGCCGAGCTCAGCTACGCGCTCGATCACGTCGCACTGGAATTCCTTGCCGAGCAGGGGGTCCGGGACGAACCAGTACATTTCGAGCCAGACACAGACTTCCTGGAGGGCCTACGTCTGCCGGGCCAGAATCCCGACCACGTCGATCTCGACGCTCTGCACCGCGGCATCCAGCAGGGGCTGTTCCTCGGCCACGCCGCCGAAGATGCCGGCACAGACCTCGACACCGCCCGCTACCTCCTCACCTGCCACCCAACCCCATCGGCCGCCACCGACCTCAACGCCTACCGCCGCGCCAAAGAGGCCTACCCACGCGAGGCCTTCATCGAGCAGTACGCACTCTGCGGGTTGAGCCTTGCCGAGATCGCCGACCAGGCTGGTGTCAGCCGACAGACCATCGCGCGCCTGGCCGCCGACTACCAGATCGAGACACGCAAACCCGGCCGAGCAACCAAGCACACCGTTGACCCCGACTGGCTCTACACCCAATACGTCACCCATCAACGCCCGCTACCCGACCTCGCCCGCGAACGCGGCGTCAGCACGACAACGATGGCTCGATGGGCGAAAACCCATGGTGTACCCCTACGGACACGGGGAGGAGCGGCCAGGAATAAGGCCAAGATCGCCACCTGACTCGGCGCCATTGGCTGCACCGAATGCCGCGTCCTACGCTGCGAGCAGGACAGGAGTAAATCGATGAGCAGCTATACCGACCGTCGCGCGCAGGTTCTGGCTGATCTCACCCCCGAGGATCGGGCCGTTTTCGATGAGGCCTACGCGACCGCCAGCGTGGTAATCGAGTTGGCCGAAACCGCCTACCGTGCACGCGAAGCCGCCGGACTAACTCAAGTCGAACTGGCCCGCAAGATGGGCGTCACCCAGTCAGCGATTACCGCCATCGAATCCGGCGTCCGTACCCCTACGTTCGAGCTGCTCGAACGACTTGCTCGTGCCTGCGGCCAACGACTCACGATCACGATCGACGCGGCCTCAGCGCGGTATCCGGGGACTGCCCCCGGCCAGGTTGACTAGACGAGCCCGCCGCCTCACGGACCGCTTACCGCCAAGTGCATTCGGAAGTCCGTCACCCGTGAACGCCCACTACCGGATCTCGCCCGCGAACGCGGCGTCAGCACCACCACCATGGCCCGATGGGCGAAAACCTACGGAGTACCGTTGCGACCGCGCGGAGGCGCCAGGAATAGCGCACAGGTCGCCACATGACGCCGATGACGCAGGCAAAACGCCACGGGCCTCAGGCGAAACTCCCGGCCCGCTCATTGGCAATCGCATCGAGCACTTCGCGGGTCCGCCGCCGTCGGATGAGATCCGCAGGCCGACGGTCACCAAGGTTGGGGTTCAGCCCGACGAGCCAGCGCTGAGCGTTCTCGATCGAATGCAGCTGCAACAGGTGGGCCATAACGACTTCGAGAAGGTCCACCCGCTCCGCGTTGACCCCATCGATTGCATCGCCGTCCTGCCACCGCGCGACCTGTGCGGCGTCCACCCCAAGTAGCTCCGCGAGACGCCGCGAGCCGAAGTCACGGCTGAGCGCGGTCACCTTCTGCTCCGTGGGTACCGGCATAACCCAACGCTAGCCCGCGTCGTCATTGCGGGCGACCTGGTAGGCATCGCAGGGTACGGCAACCACAGTCGCTCCGTCGCTCGGCAACGACAGCTACCCGCTGGCCCTGTCACCCCCACCGCGGATACTCCACGCCATGCCGACTGGTTCCCCAGGCCGAGGGTCTTGCCGCCGATCCGACGTGATCGAGCAAGGTGGCCTCGGGCGATTGCCTAAGGTCTGTAGACGCAACTATCGACAGCTGAAGGCGCAGGCATGGGTTCCATTCACGAGGTGATCGAGGCGTTCCGCAAGGCGCCGTCGAACTCCGAGCGTGGCACGAAGTTCGAGCAGCTGATGGTGCGCTACTTCGAGTTGGACCCGATGCTGGCCCAGCAGTACGACGCGGTATGGCGCTGGGTCGACTGGCCCGGCCGCGCAGGCAAAGCCGACACCGGGATCGACCTGGTGGCCCGCGAACGCGACACCGGCGATTACACGGCGATTCAGTGCAAGTTCTACGAGCCCACCCACACCCTGGCCAAGGGTGATATCGACTCATTTTTCACCGCATCGGGCAAGACCGCGTTCACCAACCGGGTGATCATCTCCACCACCGACCGGTGGGGCAAGAACGCCGAGGCCGCCTTGGATGATCAGACCAAACCGGTGCAGCGCATCGGGATGGCCGAGATCGCCGAATCGCCGATCGACTGGGACATCGCCTGGCCCGCCGGTGACCTGCACGTTGACCTATCGCCGGCGCTGAAACACCAGCCGCGACCGCATCAGGAACAGGCCATCGACGCGGTGTTCCGCGGGTTCGCCGCCGGCAACGAGCGCGGCAAGTTGATCATGGCCTGCGGCACCGGCAAGACCTTCACCGCACTCAAGATCGCTGAACGCACCGCCACCGACAATGGCGGCGCGGCGCGCATCCTCTTCCTGGTTCCGTCGATCTCCCTGCTGAGCCAGACGCTGCGAGCTTGGACTGCTCAAACCGAGCTGGACTTGCGGGCCTTCGCGGTCTGCTCGGACACCAAGGTCTCGCGCACCGTCGAGGACTACAACGTCCACGACGTACCCATCCCGGTCACCACCGATCCACAGCGCCTTGCCGATGAGATGGCGCACCGCAAGCGTGCCAAGGGTCTGACGGTGGTGTTCTCCACCTACCAGTCCCTGTCGGTGGTGGCGGAGGCGCAGAAGCTCGGGGTCGATGAGTTCGACCTGGTGATCTGCGACGAGGCCCACCGCACCACCGGCGTCACCTTGGCCGGCGATGACGAATCGAACTTCGTGCGCATCCACGACGCCGACTACCTCAAGGCGCAGCGCCGGCTGTACATGACGGCCACACCGCGCATCTTCACCGACGCGGTGAAAGACAAGGCCGCCGCGCATTCGGCCGAGCTGGCGACGATGGACAGCGAAGAAATTTACGGCCCGGAGTTTCACCGGCTGTCGTTCGGCGACGCCGTGGAGCGTGGCCTGCTCACCGACTACAAGGTGCTGGTGCTGACCATCGACGAATCGGTGATCGCACCTGGACTGCAACGCCAACTGTCGGCGATCGACGGGGAGCTGACCCCTGATGACGCCTCCAAACTGGTCGGCTGCTGGAACGGATTGGCCAAACGCGCCGGAACCGGACCCGACGGCAGCGGCTTCGCTCCCGGTGAAGTGCCGATGCGCCGCGCAGTGGCGTTCGCCCGGGACATCAAAAGTTCCAAGCAGGTCGCCGAGATGTTCCCGATCGTGGTCACCCGCTACCAGCAACTGCTTGATGAGCACGAAAACGATGGCCAACACGTCGAGGCCACCAACCGCGGCTTGACCTGCGCGGTGCACCACGTCGACGGCACCTTCAACGCCCTCCAACGCAACGCCGAGCTGACGTGGCTGAAGGGCGTTGTCGCCGAAGACGAATGCCGCATCCTCACCAACGCCCGCTGCCTGTCCGAAGGCGTCGATGTTCCTGCGTTGGACGCGGTGCTGTTTCTGCACCCGCGCAATTCGGTCGTGGACGTGGTGCAGTCAGTCGGGCGGGTGATGCGCAAAGCCGACAACAAGGACTACGGCTACGTGATCCTGCCCGTCGCGGTCCCCCAAGGAGTCGAACCGTCGACCGCACTCGGCGACAACCAGCGGTTCAAGGTGGTCTGGCAGGTCCTCAACGCGCTGCGGTCGCACGATGAACGCTTCGATGCGATGGTCAACTCGATTGCCCTCAACAATGACACCGACAAGAAGGGCGGTGTTGGGACCAACAAGCTGCTCGGCGGCCACATCGGCCCCATTCTCGACCACATCAGCGACCAGGACGACCTGGACGCCGATCGTGCACAGCAGATGGCCCTGTTCTCGCTATCGGCGTGGCAGGAGGCGATCTATGCCCGCATCGTCGACAAGGTCGGCACCCGCACCTACTGGGAGCAGTGGGCCGCTGACGTCGCCGACATCGCCTCAGCTCTGGTCACCCGGATCACCGCGATCCTCGACGGCGCGGACGGGGCGGCCACCGAAGCGTTCGGCCACTTCCTGCAGGGCCTGCGGGACAACCTCAACGACTCCATCACCGAAGCCGACGCGGTGAGCATGCTCGCCCAGCATCTGATCACCAAGCCGGTATTCGATGCCCTATTCGCCGGCCACGACTTCGCTTCGCACAACCCGGTGTCGCGCACCATGCAGAAGATGGTCGACACGCTCGGCGGCACCGGACTGGAAGCCGAAACCGCCCGACTCGAAGGGTTCTACGAATCGGTGCGCCGTCGCGCAGCCGAAGTGAGCAGCGCCGAAGGCAAGCAGGCGATCATTGCCGAGCTTTACGAGAAGTTCTTCCGCATCGGTTTCAAGAAGCAGGCCGAAGCGTTGGGCATCGTCTACACCCCCACCGAGATAGTTGACTTCATCCTCCGCGCGACCGACATCGTGTCTCGCCAGCACTTCGGCCGCGGCCTGACCGATGAGGGCGTGCACATCCTCGACGGGTTCACCGGCACCGGCACCTTCGTCACCCGCCTGCTGCAATCGGAGCTGATCACCGCGCAGGACCTAAAGCGCAAATACTCAACCGAGCTGCACGCCAACGAGATCATGCTGCTGGCCTACTACATCGCCGCGGTCAACATCGAGACCACCTACCACGCCCTGGCGGGCAAAACCGCCGACACTGACGACTACGAGCCGTTCCCCGGCATCGTGCTGGCCGACACCTTCCAGATCAGCGAAGCTGATGACTCGATGGACTCGCTGATGTTCCCGCACAACAACGCCCGCATCGAAGCCCAGCTGGCGACACCCATCAACGTGATCGTCGGGAATCCGCCGTACTCCGTGGGGCAGACCAGCGCCAATGACCTGAACGCCAACGTGAAATACCCCACGCTGGACGGGCGGATCGAAGACACCTACGCGAAGCGGTCGACCGCGACCAACAAGAACAGCCTCTACGACTCCTACATCCGGGCTTTCCGCTGGGCAACTGACCGTATCGGGGATGCAGGCGTTGTCGGGTTCGTATCCAACGGCGGCTGGATCGACGGCAACACCGCCGACGGGATCCGGCTATCCCTGGCCGACGACTACTCGGCGGTCTACGTCTACAACCTGCGAGGGAACCAGCGCACCGCGGGTGAGTTGTCTCGTAAGGAGGGCGGCAAGGTCTTCGGCGCGGGCAGCCGCAACACCGTCGCCGTCTTCGTCGGGGTCAAAGGCGCCGACCGCAGCGGGCCGTGCGACGTCTTCTACCACGACATTGGTGACTACCTCAGCCGCGAGGACAAGCTGCGGATCGTAGATGAGACCCAATTCGACGCCGTGGATTGGAAGACCATCACCCCGAACGAACACGGCGACTGGGTGAATCAGCGCGATGACGCCTACGGCTCATGGCCTGTGATCGGGGATAAGAAGCCTGCTCCAGGATCCGTCACTATCTTCACCACGCTCTCGCGCGGACTGGAGACGGCGCGGGATGCTTGGGTGTACAACTACTCCCGCCAGGAACTTAAAGCCAACGTCTCACGCCTGGTCACCAACTACAACGATCAGCTCGAACCCTTTGACAGCTACTGCCAAGCCCAAGGTGTAACCCGCCGTGACGAGAAAGCCGTCACCGCATACCTAGCTCAGAACCCACACGCAGCGGACGAGACGCGCATCAAGTGGTCGGCAACCCTCAAACAACACCTCGCTCGCGGGACGGTGAGTGCGTACTCAGGCGAGGAGGTGCGGCGAGGTTGTTATCGCCCGTTCGACGTTGAACACGTCTACTTCGGCCCCATGCTCAACCATCGGCGTGGCGAGCTGGCACAGATGTTTCCGACGCCACACCACAAGAACATCGGCTTCCTCGTGCTTGCACCGCGTGACGGCACGCAGTTCGCGACCCTCGCGACAGACCTGCTACCTGACCTATCGTTCTTCACGTACACGGCGCAGTTCTTCCCTCGATGGACCTACAAGAAGGTCGAATCCACGGACGGTGAACTGGCGCTCCACAACAGCAGTGGCGACGTCGACGAGTACGGCTACCGCCGCGTCGACAACATCACCGACGGCATCCTGGCTCTCTACCGCGAGGCCATCGGCGACCAGGTGACCAAGGACGACATCTTCTACTACGTCTACGGCCTGCTGCACGATCCGGCCTACCGGACGGCGTACGCCGCGGACCTGAAGAAGATGCTGCCGCACATCCCGACCCCAGAGACCCGGGAGCGGTTCGGCCAGTTGGCCGACGCCGGCCGCCGGCTGGCCGAGCTGCACGTCGGCTACGAGTCGGTCGAGCCGTATCCGCTTGAGGTGCAACTCAAGCCCGGCGGTGATCCGTCAAGCCGTGAGACGTGGCGGGTGACGAAGATGAAGTGGGCCAAGAAGAAAGACCCCGAGACCGGTAAGAACGTCGACAACGTCACGACCCTGCTCTACAACGGCAAGGTCACCATCACCGGCATCCCGGAAGAAGCCGAGCGCTACATGCTCGGCTCACGTTCGGCGCTGGCATGGATCATCGACCGGTATCAGGTGAAGACCGACAAGGCGTCGGGAATAGTCAACGACCCCAACGACTGGTGCGACGAACACGACGACCCGACGTACATCATCGAGTTGATTAAGCGGGTTACAACTGTCAGCGTGGAGACCATGAAAACCGTTGATAGCTTGTAGCCAACTGCAACCTCCAACCTGCCGTAGGAGGTTTCGACTGGCGGCTGTTTGGACCGTGGATGTCGCCGGGGTCTGCTGCACGGATTGGTGACATCTTCACCTGATTGTGCAGCGGAGCCCCGTTCCTGCAGCCCGGGGGAACTCCGTGCCGCGTGCGATCAGTCGGCACTAGCGACAGACTGTAGGTGGATAGAGGTGCCAAGCGCCGTCAGCGAGGAACGTAGACACATGACCCACAATGAAACGAACATCTCAGAAAGTGGGCCATTATGGCCCGATATCACCGAACTGTTCCAGGGGCCCGAAGATCGGGCATGGGCTGCCGACCGAGACCGCTTAGTGCACGACGTGGGTGACCCGTGGAGCAGACATGATGGCAAACCCAACGGCCCCGACGACAGGTGAATACCGGTCGGAATGACGCCGTTGCTCAGGTCTAAGTTTCGGCGGGTCGTCGAGGGCTGCCGGCGCGATGCGCCCGAGAGGGCCGACGGAGTGGCATATTTGGTCATTATCGGCGCGGAGGACGACCCGGCCGGGGCGCACTGCAGGCACCAGACGATCGAGTAGGAGTCTCGTGGGCGTCAGAGTCGAAGCCTGTCCAACATGGCGCTGCTCGGACTCTTTTGCGTCCGCCAGGGCTGAGGATAGGAGTCGGGATGGCGCAGCACCCGTGCGTATTGTGCCTTCAAACTCGCCAGCAGCATCGGGCGAAGATCGCCGTCATCCGGCGCCACCGACAAAGCGCATAGAAGAACTTCAACGGCGGTGTCGTAGTCATCGTATTTGATCGCGGAATAAACCGTCCGAGACTTCCAGATCAACGGTGGCCATCCCTCTGCTGTGCCCGAATAAGCTTTCGAACCCGCAGGAGACGCGATGGGTTTCGCTTCCGCCACCAGTTCCTCCGGCAAACCGGCATACCGAGGGGGTTGCATCATCTCGACTTCGGAATCGCCTGCAATCCAACAAAGCTCAGACCCCGAGGTAAGTACGCCACGCATGTCGCACTCAGCGAAGACGTCGTCGCTCGGTTCGAGGCCCGTCCATGCCGTAACAGTTGTACCCAATAGCTCTGATTCTTTGATGTCCGTGTTCTCACTGGTCGGGAGGAGGTTGACGTGCAGCAGCTTTACGCGGGAGAAAGCGGGGGTCCGGTCCAGTCGCAACGGGGTCTCCTTGAAATGAACTTCATGGCAGGCAGAGCCAACGAACGGCGACGCTAGCAGGAGGCGCAGACCGAACCCCAACTGGCCGCACCGTCAACACATGCTCAGTGTGATCGCCGACTACCTGCGGAACCGGTACCTCATCAGCGCATTCTCGGGCTGGCCGAGGAGATGACGACACGAGGTGAGACAACCAGCATCGCCGCAGTTCAGCGCATCGTCGTATGACACGGAGCCGGCAACCCTACACTAGTATTACCCCGGCATTGCTCGTAGCCTTGTTCGCGGTGGGCGTCGATAAGTTGTTGGCATGTCGGCAGATAACGACGTCGCCCCGGCGGTGAAGTCCCGGCCGACCAGGTCATCATGCGCCGGCGGACCTACAGGGGTACGGACCCTCCCTGCCGAGGGCACCTATCAGAGTTTTGATTCGCAGGAGCGAAATTAGGCCGCCGAGAAATATGATGGCCAGCAAGAAGTGCGTCGTAGCACCGAAAATGAATGCAGGGCTGCACTTTGGAACAGTCGCTAGCGAAGCTAGGGCTACAGCGATCGACGCTAGGCCGATGGCAAAGAAGGCCGCTAGGTTCGCGGCGGCGAGGCACCGGGGTTGTCTGGAAACGCGCGAAACTCGATCGCCGGCGTCTGAGCCGAGCTGGTTCTTTTGCGGATCGGAAAGTCTTTCTTCGCCGTGTAGTAGTTTCTGCTCCAGAATGCGGATGGAATTCACCCTCACGGATGCCAGCACCAAAAGCTGCACCTGGTAACACAATAAACCCCAGAGCGGGATTCCGATGAATGCCAGTGCCCACGCGTTTTTGATAAAGTTTGAGCCGAGCGCAGCGAACACGAGAGCTCCGTACGTGGTGATCACGTAGAGGAGATTCATGTTGGCTTGGTAGATGGCGGAGCCATCAGCGCGGTCCGCCAGATAGATCGTCGAGATCGGGTCGTCGGCCATTGTGTGGAGCGTTAGCCTCTCTGGCAGCGATCGCCGCCACCGGAAACGTTCTGAAAAATTTTCTGCGCCAGCCCACCTGGCGATGAGGGTACTGCAATGTTGCGGTCGCGCCAGGGATGCGCTCGATATCACCGCACAAGTTCTTGCCAGTCGTCCTCGACATACTCAAGGAGATGCGGGTCTGGTTTGGTCGTCGACACGACGCCGGACACGAGCCGCTCGACAGCGCCGACACCGCGGACGCCCAACACGATTGGTTATTACCGGTGGCCACTGCTGTACGAGGGTTGCCGTAACGGGCGTGGGTTTCCCGCGACTGCGTGGTTCTCGCCAGGGATCCGTGTTGCCGTGCGAGATCGACAGTTTCTTCTTAGCCAGCCGTTGCACTCGCTCCCTCTGGACTCACCCGTCGAATAAGGTGCTGTCGCCCGGCCGGCTCCAGCGGTGATCCGCCGCCTAACTTGGTGAAGGCCGCGAAGGCGTCGTAGCGATAGCGGCTGTCGGCGTTGCGCAAATGCCGTAGGTTGCGTCCAGCAGAGTGGTGTACGAGTCGGACCTGATCAGCGGGACCGGCGTGTCGTTGCCGAATGATTGAAGGTCATCGCGTGATTCTTCGAGAGACCCGTCAAAGTACCAGAGGTTGCATACATCAGCGTGGGCGCCAGGCACCCGTCCCTCATCCAGCAGCACCAACCGACCGCGACAACGCAACGCCCCCACCCAGGGTCGACGACCCACTACGGACGCACACCCTCTTGACTCGACCTACAGCCAGCTAACCGCCGAGATAAGTCGACTCCAGCACCAGATCGTGCAGCAGGCTCTGATACTCCACGTGGGTGCGGTGCTCGGTGGTGTCCCACCGCGAACCCTGCTGGGCCTGCATGTACTCGCGGTACCGCGGCGCTCCCGGGACCTTCACGTTGTCTGCCACCACCACCGCCCCCGGATGCAGCCAGCCCCGGTCGAGGATGGCCTGCAAGTCGGGCAGGTAGGCGTCCTTGTCGTGGTCGATGAACAGGAAGTCCAGCCCGCCGGCGGCGAAGCCGTGCTTAGCGGTCAAGGTGTCCAGCGTGCGCCCGCCGTCACCGACGGTGCCCACCACACAGGTCACCCGGTCGGCCACCCCGGCGTGCGCCCAGATCCGCCGGGCGTTGGCGGCGTTGGCCTCGGCCAGCTCGATCGAGTAGATCCGTGCCGACGGTGCGGCGCGCGCGATGCGCAGCGCGCTATAGCCGCAGTAGGTGCCCAGCTCCAGCGCCAGCGCCGGATTGACCCGCTGTACCGCGGCGTCCAGCAGCAGGCCCTTCTCGTCGCCGATATTGATCAGCAAAGACTTCTCGTAGGCGAACTCGTCGATGCGGGCGAGCACGTCGTCGATGTCGCCGGCCCGGGCGTTGGCCAGCACGAAGTCGACCGCTGCGGCCTCGCGGCCGTCGCCGATCTGGCCTGTCGTGACGATGTTGCGCGCACCGGTGGCAATCCGCAGGAACGACCACCGCAGGAAGGGGAGACGTCGTTTGAGGCTCATGGATGCGATCCTATGGCCGGCGGTGCCGCAATCACTGGTCATGTGGCTAATACAAGAGCCGGTCACCTATTAGACTTCTGCGGATGTCCGCCACCACAGCGCCGGTTCGGCCATGAGCGACGACGACACTCCCGACGTCGGCTTGACCGGGCGTCCGCCGCGGAATATCCCCGAGCCGCAGCCCCGTTCGACGCACGGGCCGGCCAAGGTCATTGCGATGTGCAACCAGAAGGGCGGCGTCGGCAAGACCACCTCCACCATCAACCTCGGTGCCGCGTTGGCCGAGTACGGCCGCCGGGTGTTGCTGGTCGACCTCGATCCGCAGGGTGCGCTGTCGGCGGGCCTCGGGGTGCCGCACTACGACCTGGCGCACACCGTGCACAACCTGCTGGTCGAACCACGGGTCGGCATCGACGACGTGGTGGTGCACACCTCGGTGGAGAACCTGGACCTGGTGCCCTCCAACATCGACCTGTCCGCGGCCGAGATCCAGCTGGTCAACGAGGTGGGTCGGGAGCATTCCCTGGCGCGGGCGCTGACCCCGGTGCTGGACCGCTACGACTACCTGCTGATCGACTGCCAACCGTCGCTGGGGCTGCTCACCGTCAACGGTCTGGCCTGCGCCGACGGCGTGGTGATCCCCACCGAATGCGAGTACTTCTCGCTGCGTGGCCTGGCGCTGCTGACCGACACCGTCGACAAGGTCCGCGACCGGCTCAACCCGAAGCTGGAGATCAGCGGCATTCTGCTGACCCGTTACGACCCGCGCACGGTCAACTCCCGCGAGGTGATGTCGCGGGTGGTGGAGCGTTTCGGCGACCTGGTGTTCGACACCGTCATCACCCGTACCGTGCGCTTCCCGGAGACCACCGTGGCCGGCGAGCCCATTACCACTTGGGCCCCGAAGTCCGGCGGCGCGCAGGCCTATCGTGCGTTGGCCCGCGAAGTCATTGACCGATTCGGCGCGTGAACGCCGACACTGAGACGGCCGACGCCCCCGCCGATTCGCAGGATTCATGCGGCGGTCCCAGCGTCGGCTCTCCTCCGTCGAGCCTCGCTGAACCGCCGGGCTTCCAAGTCCGGCTGACCAACTTCGAGGGTCCGTTCGACCTGCTGCTGCAGCTGATCTTCGCGCACCGGCTCGACGTCACCGAGGTGGCGCTGCACCAGGTCACCGATGACTTCATCGCCTACACCCGCGACGTCGGTGCGCAGCTGGAGCTCGAAGAGACCACCGCCTTTCTGGTGATCGCTGCGACGCTGCTCGACCTCAAGGCGGCCCGGCTGCTGCCGGCCGGTCAGGTCGACGACGAAGAAGACCTGGCGCTGCTCGAAGTTCGCGACCTGCTGTTTGCGCGGCTGCTGCAATACCGGGCGTTCAAGCACGTCGCGCAGATGTTCGCCGAGCTGGAAGCCGCCGCGCTGTGCAGCTACCCGCGTGCGGTGTCGTTGGAAGACAACTTCGCCAACCTGCTTCCCGAAGTGATGATCGGTGTCGACGCCGACTCGTTCGCCCAGATTGCGGCGGCCGCGTTCACCCCGCGTCCGGTCCCGGTGGTGGGCCTCGAACACCTCCATCAGGTGATGGTGTCGGTGCCCGAGCAGGCCGGTGTGGTGTTGCGGCTCTTGGAGGCCCGCGGCACGGGGCAGTGGGCGTCGTTCTCCGAACTGGTCGCCGACTGCTCGATGCCGATCGAGATCGTCGGCCGCTTCCTGGCGCTGCTCGAACTGTATCGGGCCCGGGCGGTAGCATTTGAGCAGTCAGAACCACTTGGTGTGCTCCAGGTGTCGTGGACGGGGGAACGTCCCACCAATGAAGACCTGGTGAAAGCAGAATCGGCCGAGTAGTGCGAGACGAATTGATGACTGACCACATGCCCGACTCCGACGGGGCGGAGGATTCCGAGGCTCCCGAGGCTGCCGACGCTGTAGACGACCACGCGGGCGCGGCGGAATCCGCCGGCCCGTTGGGCTCCAACCTGGGGATCGACGTCGCGCTGGCACCCGAACTCGAGGACGCCGAACTCGGATCGGTGCTCGAGGCCCTGCTGCTGGTGGTGGACACCCCGGTGGCCGTGGAGGCATTGGCGGCCGCCACCGATCAACCGGTCTACCGGATCACGGCCAAACTGCGGACGATGGCCGAGGAGTTCACGCAGCGCGACAGCGGCATCGACCTGCGGGAGGCCGGTGGTGGCTGGCGGCTGTACACCCGCGCGCGTTTCGCGCCGTACGTGGAGCGGCTGTTGCTCGACGGCGCCCGGTCCAAACTGACCCGTGCCGCGCTGGAGACCTTGGCGGTGGTCGCCTACCGTCAGCCCGTCACCCGGGCCCGCGTCAGCGCGGTGCGCGGCGTCAATGTCGACGCCGTGATCCGAACGCTGGTGGCGCGCGGCCTGATCACCGAGGCAGGCACCGATCCCGACACCGGTGCGGTGACGTTCGCGACCACCGAGCTGTTCCTGGAGCGGTTGGGTCTGTCGTCGTTGACCGACCTGCCCGACATCGCCCCGCTGCTGCCCGATGTCGACGTGATTGATGAAATGAGCGAAACCCTGGACAGCGAACCGCGTTTCATGAAACTCGGCGGTGCGCCGGCGGCCGATCAGCCGCTGGCCTTTGATGTGGATCACCTCTGATGGCGTGGCCGGACGAAGAGCAAGACGGCGTGCGCCTGCAGAAGGTGCTGTCGCAGGCCGGGGTCGCCTCGCGGCGGGTCGCCGAGCGGATGATTCGCGACGGCCGGGTCGAAGTGGACGGTCGGGTGGTGACCGAACTGGGCACCCGCGTGGACACCGCCGCCTCGGTGATCCGAGTCGACGGAGCCCGGGTGACCGTCGATGACACCCGGGTCTACCTGGCGCTGAACAAGCCGCGCGGAGTGCATTCGACCATGTCGGACGACCGCGGACGGCCGTGCATCGGCGACTATGTCGAACACCGAGTTCGCGGTGACGCCAAGCTGTTTCACGTCGGGCGCCTCGATGCCGACACCGAGGGCCTGATGCTGCTGACCAACGACGGCGAACTCGCGCACCGGCTGATGCACCCGTCGTATCAGGTACCCAAGACCTATATCGCCACCGTGGTGGGCACTATCCCGCGCGGGCTGGGTAAGAAGCTGCGCGAGGGTGTCGAACTTGACGACGGCCCGGCGAAAGTCGACGACTTCGCGGTGGTCGACACCGTGCCCGGCAAGTCGCTGGTGCGGGTCACGCTGCACGAGGGCCGCAAGCGGATCGTACGGCGGATGCTGGCGGCGGTCGGATTTCCGGTCCAGGAGTTGGTGCGCACCGACATCGGCTCGGTTGCGCTGGGGGAGCAGCGCCCCGGCAGCATCCGGGCGTTGACCCGCAAAGAAGTCGGCGAACTCTATGCGGCGGTAGGCCTGTGAGCGCGGGCGGCGCGGCCGTCGTCGCCATCGACGGGCCGGCCGGAACCGGAAAGTCCACCGTCGCCCGGGGATTGGCTGCGGCGCTGGGCTCACGTTATCTGGATACCGGCGCGATGTACCGGGTCGTCACGCTGGCGGTGCTGCGTTCCGGCGTCGCGCTTGATGACATCGACGGCATCGGCGCGGTCGCACAGGGGGTCGAGGTCTCGGTGGACTCGCAGCCCGAGGGAGATCGCGCCTTTCTTGGCGACGAAGATGTTTCGCGCGAGATCCGCGGCGACGAGGTGACCCGTGCGGTGTCGGCGGTGGCTGCGGTTCCCGCGGTGCGCACCCGAATGGTGGCCGTGCAGCGACAGCTGGCCGCCCAGGGCGGCGGTGTGGTGGTGGAGGGTCGCGACATCGGCACTGTGGTGTTGCCCGATGCCGACGTGAAGATCTTCCTGACCGCTTCGGCCGAGACTCGCGCCCAGCGGCGTAACGACCAGAATGTTGCGGCAGGACTGCGCGACGACTACGCCGGCGTGCTGGCTGACGTGCTTCGCCGCGACGAGCTGGATTCCACCAGGGCGGTGTCGCCGCTGCGGCCCGCCGACGACGCGGTGATGGTGGATACCGGAGACATGACCCAGGCGCAGGTGATCGACCATCTGCGAGACCTGGTTGAGCAGCATTGCGGGGCGATCCGATGAGTGACGGAACCTGGGTCGACGAAAGCGACTGGGAGATCGGCGAAGACGGTGGTTTCGACGATCTTGTCGAGGACTCCGGCCCGCCGCCGGTGGTGGCCGTGGTGGGCCGGCCCAACGTCGGCAAGTCGACGTTGGTCAACCGGATTCTGGGCCGGCGCGAAGCGGTGGTGCAGGACCTGCCCGGGGTGACTCGTGACCGGGTGTCCTATGACGCGCTGTGGACCGGCCGGCGCTTCGTGGTGCAGGACACCGGCGGCTGGGAACCCGACGCCAAGGGCCTGCAGCAGCTGGTGGCCGAGCAGGCCGCGGTGGCGATGCGTACCGCCGACGCGGTGATCCTGGTGGTCGACGCGGTGGTGGGCGCCACCGCCGGCGACGAGGCCGCCGCGCGGATTCTGCGCCGCTCCGGCAAGCCGGTGTTCTTGGCGGCCAACAAGGTTGACAGCGAGCGGGCCGAATCCGACGCGGCGGCACTGTGGTCGCTGGGCCTGGGCGAGCCGTTCACGGTCAGCGCGCTGCACGGCCGCGGGGTGGCCGATCTGCTCGATGAGGTGATCGCCAAGCTGCCCGAGGTATCGGAAGCGCAGGCGGGCGGTGTTGGTCCACGACGGGTGGCCTTAGTCGGCAAGCCCAACGTGGGTAAGAGCTCGTTGCTGAACCGGCTTGCCGGCGATGAGCGTTCGGTGGTGCACGATGTGGCCGGCACGACCGTCGACCCGGTCGACTCGTTGATCGAGATGGACGGCAAGATCTGGCGTTTCGTCGACACTGCCGGGCTGCGCCGCAAGGTGGGGCAGGCCAGCGGGCACGAGTTCTACGCCTCGGTGCGCACCCACGGCGCTATCGACGCCGCCGAAGTGGTGATTGTGCTGGTCGATTCGTCGTTGCCGCTGACCGAGCAGGATCAGCGGGTGATCTCGATGGTGGTCGAGGCGGGCCGGGCGGTGGTGCTGGCCTACAACAAGTGGGACCTGGTCGATGAGGACCGGCGTTACCTGCTGGACAAAGAGATCGACCGGGACATGGCCCGGCTGGCGTGGGCGCCGCGGGTGAACATCTCGGCAAAAACCGGTCGCGCCGTGCAGAAGTTGGTGCCCGCGCTGGAGACCTCGCTGGCCTCCTGGGACACCCGGATATCGACCGGCCAGCTCAACAACTGGCTCAAAGAGGTGGTCGCCGCGACCCCGCCGCCGGCACGCGGCGGCCGCGCACCGCGCATCCTGTTCGCCACCCAGGCCACGTCGCGGCCGCCGACGTTCGTGTTGTTCACGTCGGGATTCTTAGAGGCCGGCTACCGCCGGTTCCTGGAGCGGCGGCTGCGCGAGACGTTCGGATTCGAGGGCAGTCCGATCCGGATCAATGTGCGAGTGCGAGAGAAGCGCGGCCCCAAGCATTCTCGCTGAGGTCTGGGATTAACCCCCCTTGGTCAGCTGAAAATCCCACTGCCCGACCACGCCGCCCGCTGGCCCTCGACCACACGGTTCCAGGGTGGCGGTGGTCCATTGCCCGGCCAGCGTCACCGCATCGAAGCTGACCGTCTTCGACACCGGCAGCGGGGTGTGGTCCACCGGGCAGTCCATGCTGCCTCGCCCGCTGTACTCCCAGCGGCCACCGTTGAGATGAAACTCCGCGTTCTGCAGCCAGCGTTCCGCGTCGACGCTGGTGCACGTCGCGCCGCACGGGGTGAAGGTCCACGTCGCTGCCCGCTGCGACGGGCCATGCTGGGCGGTGAAGGCGTACGGGCCTGAGGGCACCTCCGGGGCGGCCTGGGCCGCCGGCGGCGCCCCGAGTGCGAACAGCAGCCCGCAGACAGCACCAACAGCCCACTTTCCCGTTATGCGGATCATTGCCTCACCTCTCCGCTGGGCTGCCTTAGCCCTGCGCACGATCAGCGTAGGGTGCTGCAAATGGCGGTATCGCAGATGGTATTGATCCTGCTGGCGGGGGTGGGCGCCGGGGCGATCAACGCCCTGGTCGGCTCGGGCACACTGATCACCTTCCCGACCCTGGTGACGCTGGGTTTTGCGCCGCTGACCGCGACGATCTCCAACGCGATCGGCCTGGTGGCCGGCGGTATCTCCAGCACCTGGGCCTACCGTCGCGAACTGCGAGGTCAGTGGGACCGGCTGCGCTGGCAGATACCGGGATCACTGCTGGGCGCGGTGCTCGGCGCGTATCTGCTGCTGCACCTGCCCGAGAGCGTGTTCAACCGAATCGTGCCGGCATTGTTGGTCGGCGCCCTGGCGCTGGTGGTGATCGGGCCGAAGATCCAGGCAGTGGCGCAGCGCCGAGCGGCGGCCGAGGGCCGTTCGACCGACCAGCTCAGCGGTGGCCGGCTAACAGCTTTGGCGATCGGCACCTTCGTCGTCGGCGTGTACGGCGGCTATTTCGCTGCGGCGCAAGGAATTCTGCTGGTCGGCGTGATGGGGGTGCTGCTGCCCGAGTCGATGCAGCGGATGAACGCCGCGAAGAACCTGCTGGTACTGATCGTCAACGTGGTCGCCGCCGTGGCCTACATCGCGACGGCGTTCGACCGGATCAGTTGGCCGGCAGCCGGATTGATCGCAGT